>NZ_JBHVUS010000002.1:129673-659103 GCF_042884005.1 Kitasatospora sp. NPDC058162 | reverse complement strand
CTGATCCACCCCGAAGGGCTTCACCGTTCGACTTGCATGTGTTAAGCACGCCGCCAGCGTTCGTCCTGAGCCAGGATCAAACTCTCCGTGAATGTATACTCGGCCCCACAATCAAGCAGAGCCGGTCCACACCCGCGTTGAGCGGCACGGCAACCACCGGAATAGGGTGATCCCGCGCACTGCGTCCTCGCTAGTGTTTGTTTCAAAAGGAATCTCCAACCCCGATCAGACGATCGAGGCCGGGGATGTCAACATATCTGGCGTTGACTTTTGGCACGCTGTTGAGTTCTCAAGGAACGGACGCTTCCTTCGGACCGCCTTCCAGCGGGCCCTCCGGGCGCTTCGTTCTTTCGTGTTTCAAGCTTATCAGATGTTTTCCGCTCCGTTTTCCGGAGTTTCATTCATCGGATTCGCTTTCCGCTTTGTCGCCCCGGTCTCCCGCGGCGACTCCGGAACTGTACGGGGACCGGCCCACCACATGCAAATCGCCTCCGCCCGGGGCTCCGGGCGGAGGCGATCCACTGTCAGGTACGCCGTCAGGCGCGGCCCATCTCCTCGGCTATCGCCGCCGCGAAGGCGTCGATGTCGGCCTCCGTGGTGTCGAAGGAGCACATCCAGCGCACCTCGCCGGTGTGCTCGTTCCAGAAGTAGAAGCGGTAACGCTTCTGCAGCCGCTCGCTGACCTCGCGCGGGAGGATCGCGAACACCGCGTTGGCCTGGGCCGGGCGCACGACCTCGATGCCGTCGATCTTCCGGACCGCCGCCTCCAGCCGGCTGGCCATCGCATTGGCGTGGCCGGCGTTGCGCAGGTAGAGGTCGCCCGAAAGCAGTGCCTCGAACTGAACGGAGACGAAGCGCATCTTCGAAGCGAGCTGCATCGAGGTCTTGCGCAGGTACTTGATGTTGCGCACCCGCTCCGGGTTGAGCACCACCACGACCTCGCCGAGCAGCAGGCCGTTCTTCGTACCGCCGTAGGACAGGACGTCCACGCCCGCGTCGGTGGTGAACTCCCGCATCGGGCGGCCGAGCGCCGCGGCGGCGTTCGCCAGGCGGGAGCCGTCCATGTGGACGAGCATGCCGAGCTGGTGGGCGTGCTCGGTGATCGCGCGGATCTCGTCGACCGTGTAGAGGGTGCCGAGCTCGGTGCTCTGGGTGATGGAGACCGCGAGCGGCTGCGCGCGGTGCTCGTCGCCGAAGCCCCAGGCCTGCTGGTCGAGCAGCTCGGGGGTGAGCTTGCCGTCCGGGGTGGAGACGGTGTGCAGCTTGATGCCGCCCATCTTCTCCGGGGCGCCGCCCTCGTCCACGTGGATGTGGGCGGTGTCGGCGCAGACCACGGCGCCCCAGCGCGGCAGCAGCGACTGGAGGGCGACCACGTTGGCGCCGGTGCCGTTGAAGACGGGGTAGGCCTCGGCCTTGTCGCCGAAGTGGCGACGGAAGACGTCCTGGAGGTGCGCGGTGTAGTCGTCCTCGCCGTAGGCGACCTGGTGGCCCCCGTTGGCGAGGGCGATCGCGGCGAGGACCTCGGGGTGCACGCCGGCGTAGTTGTCGCTGGCGAAGCCGCGGACGGCGGGGTCGTGCCGCCGTACCGCGTCCGTACGGGTGAGGTCGGTCATCGGGCTGTCAGCCACAGGTGCTGTCCGTTCAGTTCTGCTGCGGGGCGGTCCCAGAGGTCCGCCAGGTGTCCGGCGAGGTCGGCGGTGTCGGTGAAGCCCGCGAACTTGGCCTCCGGCTTCTCGGCCCGCATCTCGGGGCTGACCAGCGCCTTGATGACCAGGATCGCAGCCGCGGCGGTGGGCTCGCCGTCCGGGGAGGTGGTCTCCTTCTTGAAGGAGTCGGCCATGGCGAGGGTCCAGGCCTCGGTGGCGGCCTTGGCGGCCGCGTAGGCGGCGCCGCCCGCGGTGGGCTTGTGGGCGGCCGCGGCGGAGACCATGGCGTAGCGGCCGGCCGGGCTGCGGACCAGCGCGGGCTGGAAGGCCAGCGAGGTGTGCTGGAGGGTGCGCACGACGGTGTCGTGCAGGAAGTCCCAGTCGTCCAGGCGGCTGTCGAAGAAGGTCTTGCTGCCGCGCCAGCCGCCGACCAGGTGGAACAGGCCGTCGACGTGGCCGTGCTCGGCCTCCAGGTGGTCGGCCCAGTCGTGGACCTCCTGCGGGTCGAGCAGGTCGATCACCTGGCCGCTCACCTTCGCTCCGCGCACCGCGACCCGGGTGGCGTCCAGGGCGGACTCGAGGCGCCGGGGGTCGATGTCGGCGCCGATCACGGTGGCGCCCTCGGCGGCGAGGCGGCGCAGCACGGCCTGGCCCGCCGGGCCGCTGGCTCCGGCGACGGCGATGACCTTGCCGGCCAGCTTGGTGGTGGGGTTGGTGGTCACGCGGCGACTCCCTGGATACCGGTGCCGGTGATGCCGGCGGTGGCGGCAATGACGCCGCGGAGCTTCTTGGACAGGGCCTCGTAGAACATGCTCAGCGGGAACTCGTCCGGGAGCACGGCGTCGCACAGCGCCTTGTTCAGGGCCTTGCCGTCGGTGATGTCGAGCGGGAGGGCCTCCGGGCCCTTGGCCCAGGTGGAGGCCGGGTGCGGGGTGAGGTAGCGGGAGACCAGCTCGTAGGCGGCGATCCAGTGGGCCGGCTTGGGCCGGTCGATGCCGTCGCGGTAGAGGGTCTCGATGTCGGCGCAGAGGGCGTTGGTGACCTGCGGGGCGCGCTCCCAGTCGATGGTGAGGCGGTTGTCGCGCCAGCGCAGCGCGTCGTGCTTGTGCAGGTACGCGAAGAGCAGCTGGCCGCCCATGCCGTCGTAGTTGCGGACGCGGTCGCCGCTGACCGGGAAGCGGAACAGCCGGTCGAAGAGGATCGCGTACTGGACGTCGCGGGCGTGCGGGTTGCCCTCGGTCTCCAGCTGCACCGCCTCCTTGAAGGTGGTGAGGTCGCAGCGGAGCTCCTCCAGGCCGTACATCCAGAACGGGCTGCGCTGCTTGATCATGAAGGGGTCGAACGGCAGGTCGCCGTGGCTGTGGGTGCGGTCGTGGACGAGGTCCCACAGCACGAAGGTCTCCTGCGCGCGCTGCTGGTCCTCGAGCAGGCCCTCGGCGTCGGCCGGGATCTCGAGGCCGAGCTGCTGGACGGCGCTGGTGGTGACGGCGCGGAAGCGGGCGGCCTCGCGGTCGCAGAAGATGCCGCCCCAGGTGAAACGATCCGGCGCCTTGCGCACGGCGACCGTCTCGGGGAAGAGGACGGCGGAGTTGGTGTCGTAGCCGGCCGTGAAGTCCGTGAAGGTGATCGGCACGAACATCGGGTTGTCGAAGCGGGTGCGCTCCAGCTCGTCCAGCCACTCGGGCCACACCACGCGCAGCAGGACGGCTTCCAGGTTGCGGTCCGGGTTGCCGTTCTGGGTGTACATCGGGAAGACGACCAGGTGCTCCAGGCCGTCCTCGCGCTGGTCGGCGGGCTGGAAGGCGAGCAGCGAGTCCAGGAAGTCGGGCTCCCGGTAGCCGGTGTCGGCCCACTTGGCGAGGTCCGCGTCGACGGCGGCCAGGTAGGCGGCGTCGTGCGGGAAGTGCGGGGCGAGCTCCTCGATGGCCGACCGGACGGTGGCGACCAGCGGGTCGACGGTGTGGCGCTGGACCGCGGACAGGTCGATGGAGCCGTCCTTGGACTGCAGCGGGCGCAGGGTCTCGACGGCCTCCTTCAGGCGCAGCCACGCCGGCTGGGCGGCGAGGGTCGAGACCGGGGCGTCGGCCGCCGCAGCGAGCCTTGGCGAAAGATTCTGCATCGTGGACTCACTTCGACAGGAGTTATTTCAACGAGGACACCATAAGTACGAGAGGTTCTCCCGTTCAAGGGGGGTCCGACCGGCAAAACTTCCGTGCGGTGCCGTCCCGGCGCCAAAAGCTCCGTCGGCAGGCCCTGTTGTCCGGCATGTGGACGGTTTCCTGGATGTTCTGGACAGGTGCGCCGTTCTGATGCGAATCTCCCCGCATGCTCGCGGAGGTGATCACGGTGGCCGAGCGCCACGACGGCCCGTTCCGGGCGCCCTCCCGTCAGCAGGCCTGTTGTCGCCGCCGCTGTCGCCCGCAGGGCCGCTGTCGCCGCTGTCGCTGATCCGGCCGCAGCGGTCGCCCCGGCCGCGGCCGGCCCGCCGCCGCTGACCGGCTCGGGGCGCCGCGGACGCGGGCCCGTACGCCGACCATGCCGTGTGTGTTCCGGCGCCGCCACCGGGGGGAAGTGACCCGCCGGGAAGCGGCCCGCCCGGCTCGGCTCCCCCAGCGCCGCGCCCGATCCCGCCCCTCCCCCGTCCCGCCCGGTCCCTCGCCCCCTGGAGCCCTGCCATGAGCCTCCGCAAGCCGTCCGCCGTCCTGCCCTTCGCCGCGCTGGCCGTCGTCGCCGCCGCGCTCTCCGGGTGCGCCCCGCAGGACGCCAAGTCCGACGGGGCCGCCACCGGCACCTCGGCCACCGCCGGGTCGCCGGCGAGCTGCGCGCCCGGGGCGCTGGCGACGCGGACCGCCGGAAAGCTGACCATAGGCACCGACAAGCCGGCCTACGACCCGTGGTTCTCCGAGGACAAGCCGGAGAACGGCAAGGGCTTCGAGTCGGCCGTGGCGTACGCGGTGGCCGGGAAGCTGGGCTACCCCCAGGACAAGGTCGGCTGGGTGGTCGCGCCGTTCGGCAAGGCGACGGCGCCGGGCGCCAAAGACTTCGACTTCGACATCAACCAGGTGTCCATCAGCGACGAGCGCAAGCAGGCGGTGGACTTCTCCTCCGGCTACTACGACGTGCGCCAGGCGGTCATCGCGCTCAAGGGCTCCAAGGCCGCGGGCGCGAAGAGCATCGCCGACCTCAAGGGCGCCAAGCTGGGCGCCCAGATCGGCACCACGAGCCTGGACACCATCACCGGCACCATCAAGCCGAGCAGCCAGCCGGCCGTGTTCGACTCCAACGACCTGGCGAAGGCCGCGTTGAAGAACGGTCAGGTCGAGGCGCTGGTGGTGGACCTGCCGACGGCCTTCTACATCACCGGTGCCGAGGTGCCGGAGGCCCAGGTGGTGGGGCAGTTCGAATCGGCCTCCCAGGGCGAGCAGTTCGGCCTGGTGCTGGACAAGGGCTCCAAGCTGACGCCGTGCGTGTCGCAGGCGGTGGACGCGCTGCGCGCGGACGGGACGCTGGCCAAGCTGGAGAAGCAGTGGCTGTCCGACGCCGTCTCGGCGCCGGTGCTGAAGTGAGCGCGGAGGGGGGCCCGGCCGGGCCGGTCGACACGGTGAACGGCCCGGCGGGCCCGGCCGGTGCGGCTTCCCCGGCCGGGGACGACGGGTACCGCCCGTCCGAGCGGCGGCTGGCGCACGAGGCGTACCGGCGGGCCCGGGCCCGCCGCTCGGCGCTGGTCGCCACCGCCTCGACCACGGCGACGGCCGTCGTGCTCTACCTACTGGTCGTCAACTCCCCCGGCTGGGAGGTGACCCGGCGGACCTTCTTCAACCTGGACTACGCCCGCCAGGCGCTGCCCGACGTGCTGCGCGGGCTGCGGCTCAACCTGGAGCTGATGCTCGGCTGCGGCGTGCTGATCCTGGTGTTCGGGCTGCTGCTCGCGGTGCTGCGGACGCTGCGCGGGCCGGTCTTCCTGCCGGTGCGGCTGCTGGCCACCGCGTACGTGGACTTCTTCCTCGGGCTGCCGATGATCATCTGCCTGCTGGTGATGATCACCGGGGTGCCGGCGCTGCGGCTCACCGGGGTGACCACCGATCCACTGCTGCTGGGCGGGGCCGCGCTGGTGCTGACGTACTCGGCGTACGTGTCGGAGGTGTTCCGCTCCGGCATCGAGTCGGTGCACCCGAGCCAGCGGGCTGCCGCGCGCTCGCTGGGGCTGACCAATGCGCAGGCCATGCGGTACGTGGTGCTGCCGCAGGCGGTGCGCCGGGTGGTCCCGCCACTGATCAACAACCTGGTCAGCCTGCAGAAGGACACCGGGCTGGTCTCGATCGGCGGCGCGATCGACGCGGTGTACGCGGCGAAGATCCTCGCGGCGCACTCCTTCAACTTCACGCCGTACCTGGTGGCGGGGCTGGTGTTCATCGTGCTGACCGTTCCGCTGACCCGGGTCGCCGACTGGCTGACCGGGCGGATGAACCGTCGGCAGCTGCAGGGAGGTGCGGTGTGAGCGGGACGCAGGTGCTCCGGCTGGAGTCGGTGCGCAAGAGCTTCGGCGGCCAGGTGGTGCTGCGCGACGTGGACCTCGCCGTGCCCGAGCACTCGGTGACGGCGCTGATCGGGGCGTCCGGCTCCGGGAAGTCCACCCTGATGCGGTGCGTCAACCTGCTGGAGGGGATCGACGACGGCGCGATCTTCCTGGACGACGAGGAGATCACCGACCCGCGGGCGGACCAGGACGCCGTGCGGCGCCGGATCGGGGTGGTGTTCCAGTCGTACAACCTGTTCCCGCACATGACGGTGCTGGAGAACATCACGCTCGCCCCGCGCCGGGTGCACCGGGTCGGACGGGCGGAGGCGGAGGCGAAGGCGCTGGCCCTGCTGGACCGGCTCGGGCTGGCCGCCAAGGCCGGGGAGTACCCGGACCGGCTCTCCGGCGGACAGCAGCAGCGGGTCGCCATCGTGCGGGCGCTGGCGGCCGGACCCCGGCTGCTGCTGCTCGACGAGATCACCGCGGCGCTCGACCCGGTGCTGGTCGGCGAGGTGCTGTCGGTGGTGCGGGACCTCAAGGAGCAGGGGATGACGATGGTCCTCTCCACCCATGAGATGGGGTTCGCCCGCGAGGTCGCCGACCAGGTCTGCTTCCTGGACGGCGGGGTGGTGCTCGAACAGGGGCCGCCGGAGCAGGTGTTCGGCGATCCGCAGGAGGAGCGGACCCGGCAGTTCCTGAGCCGGATCGTCGCCTCGGGGCGGCTCCAGGGCTGAGGAACCGCCGGCCCGGCGGGCGCCCGGCGGGCGCTCGGCGGGGGCGCGGGTCTCCCGGGGTGGAACGCACAACGGCGGTCACCACAGTGCGCCCCCGTACGCGCCCTGGCCGCGCCGGGGGCGGAGCGGTGATCGTGGACGGGACGATCGTCCGCGCCCCGGGAGGCCGCCGTTGCACGGTCCCACCCTGGTCAACTGGCTCCTCGCCCTCCTCACCGCCACCGCCGGCGCCTACTGCCTGACCCGCCTGCGGCAGTCCCCCTGTGCCCCCGCGGCCCCCGGGCCGCACCGCCCCCACCCGGCGCTGGCCCGGGAGTCCGACGCCGCCGAGGCGCTGATGGGGCTCGGCATGGCGGCGATGGCCGTCACCGGGGCCACCGTCCCGGCGGCCGTGTGGGCCTGCCTGTTCGGCCTCCCGGCGGCCGTCTTCCTGCTGGCCGCCCTGCACACCCCCAGCGGCCGGGCGCACCGGCTGCACCACGCGGTCGGCGCGCTCGCCATGACGTACCTGGCCCTCGCGATGACCGCCTCCCCGGCCGGGCACCACCACGCCGCCGCCCTCGGCGCGCCCCTGTTGACCGGCGCGCTGCTGCTCTACTTCGGGGGCTACGCGCTCTGGACCGGCGCCCGGCTGCTGCGCACCCCGGCCGGCACCCTCGCCCTCGGCACCACCGGCCTGCCGCGGGCCTGCCGGCTGGCCATGGGGATCGGCATGTTCGCGATGCTCCTGACCATGTGACGCGCCCGGCCGCGGCCGACCCCCCAGCCGCCCCCGCCGCCCGTACCGGACCCGCGCGTGGCGTTGGTCACTGGCCCGTCGAAAGCCGTTCCACCGGGCGTTGGCAGCGCATAGGTTGGCGGGGAGCGCGTTGTCGCGTTCCGTGCGTACTCGGGGAGCCCATGCGATGACTGCCCTGATCGGCCTGCTGCTGCTCGGCCTGCTGCTCGCCACCGTCGTGCCCCGGCTGCTGGCCCGGGCCCGCTGGGTGGAGCGCGAACCGGTGCTGGCGCTGCTGGTGTGGCAGTGCGTCGTGGTGGCCGTCCTGCTGTGCTGCGCCCTGGGCCTGGTCCTCGCCGCCTCCGCCGCCGAGCCCGCACTGCGCGCCTGGGTGTTCGCCGGCGCCCCGCACGGCGTGGAGGCCGCGTACGGCCTGCAGGACGCCGAGGGCTGGGGCCGGCTGTGCGCCGCGGTGTTGGCCGCGGGTGCGCTGCAGACGGTGCTGGCGCTCACCCGCGAGGTCCGGACGGCCAAGGCCCTGCGCGACCGCAGGCACGCCCAACTGGCGACCCGGGCACCCGAGTTGCCCGAGGCCATCGAGGCCGCCCGGAGCCGCCGGGAACGGCTGGTGGTGCTGGAGAACGTCCGCCCCGAGGCCTGGTCGCTGCCCGGCCCGGACTCCCGCCTGGTGGTCACCACCGGCGCCCTCCAACAGCTCACCGACCGGGAGTTGGCGGCCGTGCTGAGCCACGAGCGCGGTCACGTCCGGGCCCGGCACCACTGGCTGCAGCAGTTCGCCCAGGCGCTCGCCTCCGGCTTCCCCGGCATCGGGGTGTTCCGCGCCTTCCGGGACCAGGTCGCGGAGCTGGTCGAGCTGGCCGCCGACGACCGGGCGGCCCGGCGGCACGGTCGGCACACCACCGCCCTCGCGCTGGCCGAACTCAACCTGGACCGCGGGGTGTTCGGCTCCTGCCCGCCCGGCCTGGCGCAGTCCCCGAAGCGGGTGGACCGGCTGCTCGCGGGCCGCCCCCGGCTCTCCGTGCCGCACCGGCTGCGGCTGACCGCCGTCGCCCTGGCCGCACCCGCCGCGGCCGTCCTGCTGGCCGTCGCCCCGGGGCTCCACTCGCTGCTCTGACCGCACCCGTCCGTGAGCTACCCGCCGTACCGAGCACGGAAGTTGACTAGGCGTCAGACAGAAGCGGAGGACTCTCCGCAGAGCGGGGCGAACCGGCCGCCGAGCGTCAGTCCGAGCACCTCACGGTGGAGCGGCCGGGCCTGATCGTAGCGCTCCCGCCCGGCCGGGGTGAGGGCGATCATGATGCCCCGCCGGTCGCTCGGGCACATCTCCCGGGTCACCAGCCCGCCCTTCTCCAGGCGGGCGATCAGCCGGGAGAGCGCGCTCTGACTCAGATGGACGGTGGGCGCCAGCTCGCTCGACCGCAGGGCCGCCCGGCCCTCGGCCTCGCAGCCCTCCACCAGGCGTTCCAGCACCTCGAACTCGCTCATGCCCAGCCCGTACTTCTCGCCGAGCTCGCGGTCGAGCGCGCAGACGGCAGCGGCGTGGCGGGCCAGCAGCTCGCGCCATTCCGCGATGAGACCGGCCTCCGCCGAGGCTTCGTGGGGGTCGGGTTCAGCCACGCCGCCAGATTAGCACGTGCATCGTAAATTTATGCGTTCACATCTTATTCATTTGCATTGGATGCATGTGCATGTACTGTCCTCCCCATGACCACCGCGACCGCCACGTCTCCCGACGCTCCGTCAACCAGCGGGCTGAACTGGACACCCCGCCTCTGGGGCACCCTGATCGTGCTCTGCGCCGCCATGTTCCTGGACGCCCTGGACGTCTCGATGGTGGGCGTCGCCCTCCCCTCGATCGGCTCCGAACTGCACCTCTCGACCTCCACCCTGCAGTGGGTGGTCTCCGGCTACGTGCTCGGCTACGGCGGCCTGCTGCTGCTCGGCGGCCGCGCCGCCGACCTGCTCGGGCGCCGCCGGGTCTTCCTGGTCGCCCTCGGCGCCTTCGCCGCCGCCTCGCTGGTCGGCGGGCTGGTCGACGACGGCGGCCTGCTGATCGCGGCCCGCTTCCTCAAGGGCGTCAGCGCCGCCTTCACCGCCCCCGCCGGACTGTCGATCATCACCACGACCTTCGCCGAGGGCCCCGCCCGCAACCGGGCGCTGTCGATCTACACCACCTGCGGCGCCAGCGGCTTCTCGCTCGGCCTGGTGCTGAGCGGACTGCTCACCTCGGTCGGCTGGCGCTGGACCTTCCTGATGCCCGTCCCGGTCGCGCTGCTCGCCCTGGTGTTCGCCGTCCGTCTGCTCCCCCGCCCGACCGAGGAGCCCGCCAAGGGCGGGTACGACGTGCTGGGCGCGATCACCGGCACCACGACCGTGCTGCTGCTGGTGTTCACCGTGACCGAGGCCCAGGGCGCCGGCTGGCTGAGCCTGCGCACCCTCGGCTCGCTGCTCGTGGTCGCCGCGCTGGCCGCCGCCTTCCTGCTGGTCGAGAGCCGCGCCGCCCATCCGCTGGTCCGGCTCGGCATCTTCCGCAACGGCTCGGTGGCCCGGGCCAACATCGTCGCCTTCGCGATGACCGGCGCGTACGGCGGCTTCCAGTTCGTCGTCACGCTCTACCTCCAGCACCTGCTCGGCTGGTCGGCCCTGCAGATGGCCCTGGGCCTGCTGCCGGCCGGCGCGTTCATCGCGCTCTCGGCCCCGTTCATGGGCCCGATCGTGGACCGCTTCGGCACCGGCCGGCTGCTGCCGATCGGCCTGCTGGCCCTGGCCGCAGCCTTCGCCCTGTTCCTGCGACTGGACGAGCACAGCTCGTACCCGGTCCTGGTGCTGCCCTCGATGCTGCTGCTCGGTGTGGGCTTCGCGCTGGCCTTCCCCTCCGTGAACATCGCCGCCACCGACGGGGTGGCCGACGAGGAGCAGGGGCTGGCCTCGGGCCTGGTGAACACCGCGATCCAGGTCGGCACCGCGGTGGTGCTGGCCGGGGCGACCGCGATGATCACGGCCGGGAGCGCGGGCGGCGACAGCCCGCAGGCCCAAATGGACGGCTACCGGCCGGCGCTGGTCCTGGTCACCGCGGTCGCCGTGGTCGGACTGGCCGTGGCCGCGATCGGCGCCCTGGTGGACCGGCGCCGGACGGCAACTCCCGTATCGGTGCCGGATTATGATTATCCGTCTGCCGGGCCGTCCGTCGCCCGGACCGAAGTCCTGAGCGAGCGCTGACCCACTGGCCCCCGCCCCGGCCGACCCCGGCCGTCGGGCACTGGCGCCGGCTCCACCAAACCCCCGTGTTGGTGGAGCCGGCCGTCTTTTGTACCGGCTGGCCCGGACGGCGCCCGCCAGGGCACGGTTCCACGGCGCGGCTGCCGGCTCCGCAAGTATATTGGCCCGGAGTCAACGAACGTTCGGAGCAGACACGATGGCACCTCGCGGGGATTCGGTCAACGAGGAGATGCGGCAACGCTCCCGCCGACGCATCATGCGGGCCACCGTCGAACTGGTTGACCAGCGCGGTTACGCCGGCACCACGCTGACCGACATCGCCGAGCGGGCCGGCCTCGCCCGCGGCCTGCTCTCCTACTACTTCGACGGCAAACGGCTGCTGATGCAGGCCGCCACGCACCGGCTGATGCACCAGGCGCTGTCCGGCGCCCTGGCCGAGCTGCCGCCGGACGCCACCCCGGAGTGCCGGCTGGCCCGCGCGATCGACGCCGTCCTCGGCCTGGCCATGGACCACCCCCGGGTGATGCGCTCGCACCTGGCGCTGATCCTCGACCCGGACACCGGCGCCTTCGTCCAGGAACCCGAGCAGCAGCAGCTCGGCGCGATCCTCCAGGGCCTGCTCGTCGACTGGGGCGCGACGGACCCGGTCGCCGAACACGCGGTGCTGCGCAGCGCGCTGATGGGCGGCTGCATCGGGGTGCTGCTGCCGGGGGCGGAGATCCCGCTGGCGCCGATCCGGGCCGACCTGTTCCGCCGCTACGACCTGGCCTGGGAACTGGGCCGCCCGCCGCAGCCGCTGCCGCCGGAACGCGAACGGCCGCGGGCCCGCGGTTGACGGGGCCTGCGGCCGAACGGTCTCTCGAGCGCTCCCCGGAACACGGGGACCGGGGAGATCCCCCGCTCCCCGCCCGGGAGTTGGTCAGCGCTCCTTCAGGATCGAGGACAGCAGGTCTATGGTGCGCTCCGGCGTGAGGCTGTCCACGCAGAGCCGCTCCATGACCTGGATGTACGCGTCGACGTCGTCCCGCTTGTCCAGGTACAGCGCACTGGTGAGCTGCTCCAGGTAGACCACGTCCGCGAGGTCCTGCTCCGGGAAGCGCAGGATCGTGAACGCACCGGACTCGCCCGCGTGCGCGCCGAAGCGGAACGGCATGACCTGGATCACCACGTTGGCCTGTTCGGCGACGTCGATCAGGTACTGCACCTGACCGCGCATCACCTTGGGCCCGCCGACCGGCCGGCGCAGCGCCGCCTCGTCGATGACCGCCCACAGGCGCGGGCTGGTGCCCTCGGTCAGCAGCTTCTGGCGGCGCAGCCGCAGGCTGACCCGCCGCTCGACCTCCTCCTCGCTGATGACCGGTCGACTCTGGCCGAAAACCGCCCGTGCGTACTCCTCGGACTGCAGCAGTCCGGGGATGAACTGCACCTCGTAGGTGCGGATCAGCTGGGCGGCCTCCTCCAGGCCGACGTAGGTCTGGAACCAGCCCGGCAGCACGTCGTTGAAGCTGTGCCACCAACCGGACTTGTTGGCCTCGCGGACGAGGCCGAGCAGGGCCTCCCGCTCCAGGCCGTCGTCGACGCCGTAGAGACTCAGCAGGTCGGCGACGTCACGCTCCTTGAAGCTGACCCGGCCGAGCTCCATGCGACTGATCTTGGACTCGGACGCGCGGATCGCGTAGCCCGCGTCCTCTCGGGTGATGCCGCGTGCCTCGCGAAGGCGTCGCAGCTGCGAGCCGAGGAGGATCCGGCGGACCATCGAGCCGCCGCCCGGCTGAACTGTGGTCATGCGGTCGAAACCTCCACCTAGGGCAAACAGCGCACAGTCTGCCATCAGTTGAGCGCTCACGGTGCCGATACTGACGGATGTTCCTATCAGTTCCGCACTCCGCACACCAGGATGCACGTGCATCCGGCGCTTGCATATGCCAATAGTGCGACTGCACGTGAATCGACTCTTGCATCTGCAGTGAGCGCACACCACCATGGTGCACGTGCACCTGCACATCCCTGGCAATCCCGCGGGCTCCGCGTCGACCCCACGCGCGACTCCGTGCACCGGCCCGACGGCGTCCCCCGCGCCATCGGGCGTTCGAGTGCGCGCGCGCCTGGTCGAGGGGGCGGCCGAGCGGCCGAGCGAGTCGGAGGTGACCGGCATGACCCCGGCGGGTCCAGCCGTGTCCGCCCCCTTATGGGAGGAGCTCTTCATGAGCACCGGTACGGCTTTGGCGGTTGACCCCCATGTGGTCACCTGTACGCTCGCTCCTCGCTTCGAAGCCGTGAGAACCGCGCGCGACTTCGCCCGGACCGCTCTCCAGCGCTGGGGCCTGATGGAGCTGTTCGACGACGTCGCACTGGTGGCCTCGGAACTCGTGACCAACGCGCTCCGGCATGCGATCGGCGCACGGCCCGACCCGTCGGGCGGCGCCCTGGGCGAGTACGACTTTCCCACACAGCCGACCCCGGAGGGGCGGCTGCCGATCCGAATAAGCCTGGTGCACCGCGCACCCCAGGTGGTCTGCGCGGTGAGCGACCCGAGCAGCATCGGCCCGGTGGCCCGGGAGGCGGACTTCGTCGCCGAATCCGGCCGCGGACTGCACCTGGTGGAGTCGTTCAGCCGCTCCTGGGGCTGGCACCCGCTGGGCAGCGGCAAGGTGGTCTGGGCCATGTTCGAGGCGGAGCCCGGCCACGGAAACGGACTCGACGGCGGTCGGCTGGACGCCAGCGGGCTCAACGCCAGTGGGCTCAACAGCAGCGGGCTCGACGGTCACGCCCTGGACGGTCGGGTCGAAATCGGTGGACGACACCGGCGCTCGGCCTAGCGCCGCACGGCGCACGGCCGGCCGAGGGACGACCCGGGAGGACCACACCCCGGGCCCTTCAGCCCGCCCCGGCTCCGGAGGGCCGGCCGGATCTCCGCGCCCGCCCGACCCGTGCCCCACCGGCCCGCACCCGACCGGCCAGCGGCCCCGGCACCCCGGCAGGCCCCGCCGGACGGTCCGCCGTGGGACCGGTCACGAGCGTGACGGGCCGCCGGACCGCACGAAAGACAAAGGCCGTCGTGGTGTCAGCACCCACGACGGCCCCCCGATGGTGAAGCTGCGGCCGGTCAGACCGCCAGGTGGTCGAACTCCCCGTCCTTGGCCCCCAGCAGCAGGGCGGCGATCTCGGCCCGGGTGTAGATGAGCGCCGGGCCGTCCGGGAAGCGCGAGTTGCGCATCGCGACGTCGCCGCCCGGCAGGGCCGCGAACTCGACGCAGTTGCCCTGGGAGTTGCTGTGCCGGCTCTTCTGCCAGACCACCCCCGTGAGCTCGGCGGCGGCCATCCCGTTGTAGGTGTGGTTGGAGCCGTGCGTGTCCTGCGAGTCGTGCATAGAAGTCTCCCGAAGAGCTCCGGAGTTGTCGTCCAGCGCGGCGCCCCGGCACCCGCCGAACGAACGGACCGGCCCCGTACCGGCCCGGCACAACGCCTCACTTGACGCGATGATAGCCGCAGTGCACGTGCATCAGCACGGGACATTGCAGGTGCATAAGGCCTTTTACCCGCCGCCGCGAACTCTTCACGGACCCTTCTCCTGACGGTACGTAAACGGACATAGCCGACTGAATCGACGGCCCGTCCATAACCGGCCGTGAGCGGCCCCCCGCTGAATGTTGATCTTCGAATGCCGGGAGTCGCACCACTGTGACGCTCCGTCAGACCGTCCTCGGCCTGTGAGACATCTCACGCACTTCTCATGCAACGGCCCGCCCCTCGGGACACGTCTGGGCAACTGCGCGGGTTCGTCCGGGGCTTGGGCGAAGAATGTCCGGATTGTAGGCAATCGGCCCGGACCGGCACGACGGGGACACGGCCTCCGCACCACGGCCGCCCGAAACCCGTACGGCAGCCGACTGCAGGCCTGACGGGCAGATGTCCTACGATCTCCGGCATGAGCACCGCAGCCATCCCGGGCGCGCCACTGCCCGTCCGCACTCCAGGCTCCCGTGCGCGGGGGCGCCACCGCCGCCCCGAGCGCCCCGAGATCCGCACCGGCTCGCCGGCCCTGGTGCTCGCCGTTCCGGCGTCCGCGGGGCCCGAGTCCCGTTCGGTCGTCGAGGAGCTGCTGTCGATCGTCCGCAGCGAGCACACCGGCGTCCAGGCCGCGGTCGGCTACCTCCCGACCGCCGGCACCGAGGCCTCGGAGGAGCGCACCGTCGCGGAGCTGCTGGCGACGGCCGCCGAGGCCGGACTGCCGACGCCCGTCGTGGTGCCGCTGGTCCCGGGCCCGCACGACTTCCTGACCGGACTTCACGCCCTCGCCGCCGAGTACGGCGCGACCGTCACCGACGCCCTGGGCCCGCACCCGCTGCTCGCCGAGGCCGTCCACGTCCGGCTGTCCGAGGCCGGGCTGGCCCGGGCCGACCGGGCCCGGCTGTTCGCCATCGCGACCGCCGCGGACGGCGTGGTCCTGACCACCGTCGGCGGCGAGGACGCGGCCGCCGCGGCCGGGATCACCGGCGTACTGCTGGCCGCCCGGCTGGCCGTCCCGGTCGTCGCCGCCGCGCTCGACGTGCCCGGCTCGGTCGCCGCGGCCGTCAACCACCTCAAGGAGACCGGCTCCGAGCGCCCGGCACTGGCCCCGCTCGTCATCGGCCCTGAGGCGGACTCCGAACTGCTCGCCACGGCCGCCGAGGAGACCGGCTGCCCGTCGGCGGCGCCGCTCGGCGCCTACCCGACCGTCGGCCAGCTGATCGCCTCCACCTACCTGGCCGCGCTGCCGACGCCGACGGCGGAGGAGCTCGCCGAGGCCGAGGCGGAGGCCGCCGCCACCGGCGGGGCCGGGGAGGGCTCCCGCCGCGCCCACGCGGCCGCCGAAGGGCCCGTGGAGGGCTGACACAGGCCGGTCGTACCCCCGCCGGCCACCGCCGGCGGACCCGCACCACCCAAGGGCCCGGAACGACTTCGTTCCGGGCCCTTTCGACGTGTTCTGATTCGCCCCACTGCAGAACTAAAGGGAGCTAAGCGGGCAATGCCATGCAATGTCCGTTTCCGGCACATTTGTCGATGAAGGGCCGGCGCATTGCCCGGCGCTCGATTCACTGCCGCTCCCCCCGGCTCACCGGCGCACCCCTGTTGCACTCCAACGCTCCGTCATCTCGTTTCTGAGGCGGAGCCAGTTGCAAGAATCCGCCGCGATATTGCTGGAAAACGATCATTTCCGATCATGAATTTCGCGCCATTTGGAGTTTCTCACTAAACCGTGATGTGCATCACAGGTATTTGCAGTTTGAACTTAAGTCTGCTTAACGTGCTCCCCGTTCGTGACCACACGGACCCAGTTCATCCGCGACGCCGAGTCCTGCCGTCGGATGTCCTGGCAAGCGCGAAAACGCATCACGGCAGGAGCGGGGGAACCACAGGTAAGCCGCCCCGGACCGATTTCCGAAACGGTCCAGGGCTAGGGGTGAAGCCGCGCCCACAGCGCGGCCGGGCAACTCCAGCCCGAATCCGACAGCTCACCTCGCAGGCGTGGGAGAGGACCGCGTCTTCATGCTGCCTTCCAACGGCAACCGCCTGTCCAGCCGCACCCGTCGCGTGATCGCCGCCCTCGGCGTCGCGGGCGTCGGCCTCACCATCCCCTGCCTGACCACCGGCACCGCGAACGCCGCCCCCGTCTCCACCTGGGACAAGGTCGCCCAGTGCGAGAGCAGCGGCGACTGGAGCATCAACACCGGCAACGGCTTCTACGGCGGCCTCCAGTTCACCTCCAGCACCTGGGCGGCCTTCGGCGGCAACGCCTACGCCCCGCAGGCCAACCAGGCCACCAAGGACCAGCAGATCGCCGTCGCCGAGAAGGTCCTCGCCTCGCAGGGCCCCGGCGCCTGGCCGGTCTGCTCCGTCCAGGCCGGGCTGACCAAGGGCGGCGCCGCCGCCTCCGTCGACACCTCGGCCGGCTCCGCGGCCGCCAAGCCCGCCGCCAAGCCCGCCCAGACCGGCACCCCGGCCGCGAAGCCCGCCAAGCCGGCCGCGCCCGCGCAGGACCAGGCGCAGGCCTCCGGCGACTCCGCCAACAGCACCTGGGCCAAGAAGCAGCAGGCCCAGGCCCAGGCCGCCGGCTACACCGTGGTCGACGGCGACTGGCTGTCCTCGATCGCCGACAAGCACAACGTCCAGGGCGGCTGGCAGCGGCTGTACGAGCTCAACCGCAGCACCCTCACCGAGGGCCCGGACACCATCTACCCGGGCGAGCAGCTGACCTTCGGTGACGACGCCTCGGCCCAGGCCGACCAGTCCGCCACCAAGTCCGGCTCGGACTTCACCTGGTTCAACCGCTCGCAGAAGGCCGGTCAGGCCTCGAACGGCGGTGCCGTGAACGCCAAGCCGGCCGCCCAGAAGCCCGCGTCGAAGCCGGCCGCCCAGGCGCAGACCCCGGCCGCGGCCCCGGCCGCCTCCGGCAGCATGGCCGCCGCGGTCTCCTTCGCCGAGTCGAAGGTCGGCCAGGCGTACGTCTACGGCGGCACCGGCAACGGCGGTTGGGACTGCTCCGGCCTGACCCAGGCCGCGCTGCGCGCCGCGGGCATCAACATCCCGCGCGTCGCCGCCGACCAGGCCGCCGCCAGCACCCACGTGTCGCTGGACAGCCTGCAGCCGGGCGACCTGCTGTTCTGGTCGAACAACGGCCAGGACTCCGGCGTCTACCACGTCGGCATCTACGTCGGCAACGGCCAGTACGTCGAGGCCGCCAACCCGAGCGTGGGCGTCCGCCTGCAGACCGTCGCCAACTGGGCCCCGGACTTCGCCGGCCGGGTCTGACGTATCTGAGTAACCGCGAACAGCTGACGCCGAAGCCCCGGGAAGAGCTCGCTCGCTCCTCCCGGGGCTCCGGCGTACCCGCGGGAAGTACCCACGCGACGCACCCGCGCGACGCGCCGCCGCCGGAAGCCGAACGCCCGGATTCCGCATGGTCAAACTCCGGCCCGCGGGGCATGCTGCTGCTCTGCACCCGAGGAGGAGTCACCATGGCCCAGGTCACCATCACCCTCGACGCGAACCTCGCGATCGACGCGATGCTGCTCTCCGGCACCAAGAACCCGCAGGACGCCGTCGAACTGGTCGTGCGCGACTACCTGGCCCGCGGCCGCCGCACCGAGACCCGGACCGGCGAAGCGGCCGACGGCCACCGGGTCTCCACCGACCGCCCGGCCGCCCAGGAGGGCTGACCGCCCGCCGGCCGCGCGACCGCCCGAGAAGGCCGAGCCGGCCGCGGGAGCCGAAGGGCCACCACACGCCGACGGGCCCCGGAGAGCAACCGCCCTCCGGGGCCCGTCAGTTGGCCCGGTCCGCCCGGCCTCAGCGCGCGCAGGCCCCGGTGGAGCCCCGCATCACCAGCTCCGGCTGGAACATGAACTCCCCGCGCTGGGCGGAGTTCCCGCCGACCTCCTCCAGCAGCGCGTCCACCGCCGCCGTCGCCATCGCCTCGACCGGCTGGCGGATCGTGGTCAACGGCGGCTCGGTGAAGGCGATCAGCGGCGAGTCGTCGAAGCCGACCACCGACACGTCGTGCGGCACCGACAGCCCGCGCTGGCGCACCGCCCGGATCGCCCCGAGCGCCATCATGTCGCTGCCGCAGACGATCGCCGTGCAGCCCTTGTCGAGCAGCGCGCCGGCCGCCGCGTGCCCGCCCTCCACGCTGAACAGCGTGTGGTGGACGAGCTCCTCGGCCTCCTCCCGGCTGCGCCCGAGCACCTCCCGCATCGCCGCGGTGAAGCCCTCGATCTTGCGCAGCACCGGCACGTACCGCCGCTGCCCGACCGCCAGGCCGATCCGCTCGTGCCCGAGCTCGGCCAGGTGCTGGACGGCCATCCACATCGCGGACCGGTCGTCCGGCGAGATGAACGGCGCGTCGATCTTCTCGCTGTAGCCGTTGATCAGCACGAACGGCACCCCGCGCCCGGACAGCCGGGCGTAGCGGTCGTGGTCCGCCGTGGAGTCGGCGTGCAGCCCGGAGACGAAGACGATGCCCGCCACGCCCCGGTCGACCAGCATCTCGACCAGTTCGTCCTCGGTGGACCCGCCGGGCGTCTGGGTGCACAGCACCGGGGTGTACCCGTGCCGGCTGAGCACCTGCTCGATCACCTGCGCCAGGGCGGGGAAGATCGGGTTGCTCAACTCCGGTGTGATCAGCCCGATCAGGCCCGCACTGCGCTGGCGCAGCCGGGTCGGCCGCTCGTAGCCGAGCACGTCGAGCGCGGCCAGCACGGTCTGCCGGGTCGCGGCGGAGACGTTCGCCTTGCCGTTGAGTACGCGGGAGACGGTGGCTTCGCTGACCCCCGCCTGCGCCGCGATGTCTGAGAGTCGCGCCGTAGTCACGGGCCCAGAGCCTATTGCACCCACGTCAGACCGCCCACCAGCCGGTGCTGTCCGGTGCGAGCACGGTCTCGCCGCCGTCCACCACGAGTTCGGTCGAGGCGAGCAGCAGTCGGCCGGGGGCGGGGATCCGCACCGGTTCGCCGGTGGTGTTCACCGTGCAGACGAAGTCGCCGCGCCGGAAGGCCAGGGTGCCCTCGGGGCCGTCCAGCCACTCGACCTCCGTGCCGGCGCCGAGGTCGGACTGCGCCCGCCGGACGGCCAGCGCGCTGCGGTAGAGCTCCAGGGTGGAGGAGGGGTCGCCGGTCTGCGCCTCGACGCTCAGCTCGGCCCACTCGGCCGGCTGCGGCAGCCAGGACGGCCCGCCCGCGACCGGTCCGAAGCCGTACGGGGCCTCGGTGCCGGACCACGGGATCGGCACCCGGCAGCCGTCGCGGTAGCCGTCCTGGCCGGCCTGGCGGAAGAAGGACGGGTCCTGGCGGACCTCGTCGGGCAGGTCGGTGACGTCCGGCAGGCCGAGCTCCTCGCCCTGGTAGACGTACGCGGAGCCGGGCAGCGCGAGCATCAGCAGGGTGGCGGCGCGGGCCCGGCGCAGGCCGAGCGCGCGGTCGCCGGGGGTGCGGATCTGGGTGCCGAGGCCGGGCTCGTTGGCGAAGCGGGTGGCGTGCCGGGTGACGTCGTGGTTGGACAGCACCCAGGTGGTGGGGGCGTCCACCGGGCGCATCGAGTCGAGCGAGAGGTCGATCACCGAGCGCAGCGCGGCGGCCTCCCAATCGGTGCCCAGGTACTGGAAGTTGAAGGCCTGGTGCAGCTCGTCGGGGCGGACGTAGTTGGCGGTGCGCTGGACGGTCGGGGTCCAGGCCTCGGCGACGCCGATCCGCTGCCCCGGGTACTCGTCGAGGATCTTGCGCCAGCTGCGGTAGATCTCGTGCACGCCGTCCTGGTCGAAGAACGGCATGACGTCGTTGCCGAGCAGCTTGAGCTGGTCGCCGCCGCCGAGGTCGGGCAGGCCGGGGGCCTTGACCAGGCCGTGGGCGACGTCGATCCGGAAGCCGTCCACGCCCATGTCCAGCCAGAACCGCAGGATCGAGCGGAACTCGTCGGCGACGGCCCGGTTCTCCCAGTTGAAGTCGGGCTGCTCGGGGGCGAACAGGTGCAGGTACCAGTCGCCGGGGGTGCCGTCCGGGTCCTCGGTGCGGGTCCAGGCCGGGCCGCCGAAGATGGACTCCCAGTCGTTGGGCGGCAGTTCGCCGTTCCCGCCCTTGCCGGGACGGAAGTGGTAGCGGTCGCGCAGCGGGGAGCCGGGGCCCTCGCGCAGGGCGCGCTGGAACCACTCGTGCTGGTCCGAGGAGTGGTTGGGGACGAGGTCGACGATGATCCGCAGCCCCAGCCCGTGGGCGTCGCGGATCAGCGCGTCGGCGTCCAGCAGGGTGCCGAACATCGGGTCCACGGCGCGGTAGTCGGCGACGTCGTAGCCGGCGTCGGCCTGCGGCGAGGCGTAGAAGGGGGAGAGCCAGACGGCGTCCACGCCGAGGTCCCGCAGGTAGGGCAGGCGGCTGCGGATGCCGGGCAGGTCGCCCATGCCGTCCCCGTTGGAGTCGGCGAAGCTGCGCGGGTACACCTGGTAGATGACCGCGTCCCGCCACCAGTCTCTGGACGCGCCGACGTTCGCCTCGTGAGCGGCGTCGGCGGCAGGCCGGGAGGTGTCGGCCAGGTTCTGGGTCATGGACGGTATCCCTTGGGGACTAGAGGAGCGGGCAGCGCCGGTTCGTCGGGCGGCGCTGGAACGGCGGTGGGCCTCAGGACTTGGAGGCACCGGCGGTCAGGCCGGTGACCAGGTGGCGCTGCACCAGGTAGAAGAAGGCCGCGGACGGGATCGCGATCAGCACGGCGGTGGCGGCCATCAGGTTCCACTGGGCGTCGTGCTCGCTGACGAAGCTCTGCAGGCCGACGGCGAGCGTGTACTTGTCGGAGCTGAGCATGAAGGTGGAGGCGAACGGCACCTCGGCCCAGTAGGTGAGGAAGGAGTAGAACGCGGCCACCGCCAGGCCCGGGCGGGCGAGCGGCAGCACCAGCCGCCAGAAGGTGCCGAACGGGCTGAGCCCGTCGACCCGGCCGGCCTCGTCGATCTCCACCGGGATGGTGTCGAAGTAGCCCTTCATCAGCCAGGCGCAGTACGGCACGGTGGTGGTGGAGTAGACCAGGATCAGCCCGGCGTAGCTGTCCAGCAGGTCGAGCGCGGAGAGCATCGTGTACATCGGCACGATCAGCACCGCGATCGGGAACATCTGGGTGACCAGCAGCGACCACATCAGCGGCTTGTGCCCGGGGAACCTCATCCGGGAGACGGCGTACCCGGCGGTCGCGGCGAGCAGCACGCCGAACACGGTGGTGACGCCGGCGACCAGCAGGGAGTTGCCGAACCAGGTGAAGAAGTCGGTGTCGCCCAGCACGTGCTGGTAGTTCGACAGCGTGAGCTTGCCGAAGATGTCGCCGGGGTGGAGGTAGTCGTTCTTGTCCGGCCCGAGCGAGACGAAGAGGATCCAGCCGATCGGGAACAGCGCGATCAGGCTGGCGAGGATCAGGACGCCGTGGGACAGCGCCTTGGACAGCGGGCTGCTCTCGCCGCGCGGCCGGTGCTTGGCCGGCCGGGCGGCCGGGGCCGCGGCCGCCGCGGGGGCGGGGCGTTCGGTGGTGGTGCTCATCGGGTTACCTGCCTTCGTGGGTCAACTGGGTCCGGGGCCTGGGGCGAGACGGGCCCCTAGGGCGTGTCAGACACGCCTTAGCCGTTGGCCTGCTCGTTGCGGGCGAGCCAGCGCCGGTAGAAGGCGGTGAAGACGATCAGGATGGACAGCAGGATCACGCCGTACGCGGCGGACCCGGCGTAGTCCCGGGGGATCTGGCCGAAGCCCAGGCGGTAGGCCCAGGTGACCAGCAGCTGGGCGTCCGGGGCGCCCTTGCCGAACAGCAGGAAGATGACGTTGAACTGGTTGAACGTCCAGATCACGCCGAGCAGCACGACGGTCGAGGAGACGCTGCGCAGCCCGGGCAGGGTGATGTGGCGGAACTGCTGCCAGCGGGTGGCGCCGTCCATCTCGGCGGCCTCGTACAGCTCGGCCGGGATCGACTGGAGGCCGCCGAGCAGCGAGATCATCATGAACGGCACGCCGGCCCAGGTGTTGACCAGGATCGCGGCCGCCTTCTGCGCCCACGGGTCGGTGAGCCAGCCGGGCTCGGGCAGGTGCAGCGCGGAGAGCACGGTGTTGACGACGCCGCCGTCGGAGAGCATCAGGCGCCAGGAGAAGACGGTCACGAAGGTCGGGACGGCCCACGGGAGGATGAGCAGCATCCGGTAGGCGGCGCGCCCGCGCAGCTTCTTGTTGAGCAGCACGGCCAGGCCGAGGCCGAGGGTGTAGTGCAGGCTGACGCAGATGACCGTCCAGGCGATGGTCCACACGAAGTGGGACCAGAAGCGGTCGTACGAGCCGGGGCCCCAGAGGATGTCGGCGTAGTTGTGGAAGCCGATGTACTGGTAGCTCGCCGGGATCTCGTTGACGCCGATCTTGCGGGCGACGTTGAGGCTGTTGGCGTCCGTGAGGGTGAGCCAGATGCCTTCGACGAGCGGGTAGAACACCAGCGCGCCGAGCACCACCACGACCGGGGCGATCATCGCGTAGGCGTACCAGTGCTTGGCGTAGGAGCGCTTGAGGCGTTCCAGCGGACCGGGACGCTGATCGCGCTCCTGGCTGCCCTTGCCGGTGGCGCCCTGCACGGCGACTGACATCGTTTGCACCTTCTCGGGATCTCTCGGGGAGGCCGGCGGCCTCCGGAAGCCGACGGCCTCGGGGGAGCCGACGGCCCGGCCCGCCGGGGTCGGCGGGCCGGGCTGCGGGGACTACTTGGCGAAGCCCGGCAGGAGCTTGGCGTAGTCCGTGGCCACGGTGTTCAGCGCGTCCTGGGTGCTGGTGCCCTGGACGGCCTTGCCCAGGTTGGTGCCGAGCGAGTCGAACAGCGAGCTGTACTCGGGCAGTTCGGGGCGCGGCTTGGCGCTGCCGAGGATGGCCTGGAAGCCGGCGATGCCCGGGTCGGCCTTGACGTCGGCGGTGAAGGCGTCGGTGCGGGTCGGCAGGGTGGAGTTCTTCTGCGCGATGAAGGCCTGGCTCTCGGCCGAGGTCATGAAGGCGGCGAACTTCTCGGCGGCGGCCTTGTGGGCCGCGTCGGCGCCGGCGTAGACGGCGATGTTGTGGCCGCCGGTGGGGGCGCCGGCCTTGCCGCTGGAGCCGCCCGGGACGGGGGCGATGCCGAGGTTCTTCTTGTCGGCGAAGGCGGAGCCCTTGTAGATGTTGGTGATCTCCCAGGGGCCCTGGATGATCGCCGCGACCTTGCCGCTGTTGAAGGCGTCCATCATGTGGGCGTAGGCGTCGGTGGTGACGTCCGCCTTGACGGTGCCGGGCGAGGTGAACATCGACTTGTAGGTCTCGATGCCCTTGACGGCCTCGGGCGAGGTGACGGTGATCTTCTTGCCGGCGGCGTCGACGGTGTCGGTGCCCTCGCCGAACAGGAACGGCATCGCGTAGTAGCCGTCGGCGGCCTTCATCCAGAAGCCGTCCACGCCCGCCTTGTCCTTGACGGCGGCGGCGTCGGTCTTCAGCTCGTCCCAGGTCTTGGGGGCGTCGGTGATGCCGGCCTTGGCGAAGAGGTCCTTGTTGTACAGGAGGCCGAGGGTGTCGGTGACCAGCGGGACGCCGTACAGCTTGCCCTCGTACTTGGCCTGCTGGATCAGGCTGGGCTGGAAGGCCGAGGTGTCGGCGGCGGCGGGGGTGCCGTCCAGCGGCTCCAGGAAGCCGGCCTTGGCGAAGGCGGCGGTCCAGCCGACCTCGGAGCGGAAGACGTCGGGCGCGCCCTTGGCCCCCATGGCGGTCTGCAGCTTGTTCTGCGCCTGGTCGAACGGCACGTTGACGAAGTTGACCTTGATGTCCGGGTTGGCCGCCGTGAACTTCTTGGCCAGTTCCTCGTAGTTCGGAGCCTCGTTGGTGGCGTTCGACGTGTCCCAGTAAGTGAGGGTGACCGGGCCGCCGGCCTTTCCGTCGGAGCCGGAGCCGCCACTGCTGCCACAGGCAGCCATCGAGACCGCGAGGGCCACAACGAGGGCAGAGGCCGCGATGCCACGCCGCATGAGAACTCCTTGGGAGGGTGGGGGTGCCCGAGATGTTCCGAGACAGGCGCATAATGGCTGCCTCGTGCCGACCGCACCGTTGCTGCCGTCGGGCTCGGGAAGGAAGTTAACAGCGGCGCGAGATCGACGGAAAGGTCTTGCAGCAAGTTTCTGCAAGAAACCGCGATCGTTACACCCGCGTGTCCGGGACGTGGCCGCACGGTAGTGGACAGTGCGGCGCAGTGTTCATCTTTGTCCGTTTCGCCCCGCCCCGGGGTGGCCGGCGGAACCACCGTCCGTGACTGAAAGCCGCTTGCAGCAGACTGGGCGCATGCGCATCAGAGCCGTCACGAAGGACGAACTGCCCCTGCTGACCGAACTGGAGCGGGCCGCCGGAGCCCCGTTCGCGGAGATCGGGATGCCGGAGGTCGCCGAGGACGAGCCCCCGGCGCCGGAGCAGCTGGCCGGCTACCTGGAGCACGGCACCGCCCTGGTCGCCGAGGCCCCCGACGGGACGATCGCCGGCTACCTGCTGGCCGAACCGGTGGACGGCGCCCTGCACGTCGAACAGGTGTCGGTCCACCCCGACCACGCCCGCCGGGGCATCGGCCGGGCCCTGATCGAGCACCTCGCCGCGGGCACCGACGCCCCCGCGCTCACCCTGACCACCTTCGCGGACGTCCCCTGGAACGCCCCCTACTACGCCCGCTGCGGCTTCCGCCCGCTCACCGACGCCGAGCTCACCCCCGGCCTGCGCCGGATCCGCCGCCAGGAGGCCGAGCACGGCCTCGACCGCTGGCCCCGGCTCTGCATGCGCCGGGACCTGGACCCGCACGTCCCCTAGTTGACCCCGAGCCGCAGCACCGTGGTCGAGCGGAACTCCTCCCCCGGCCGCAGCACGGTGCTCGGGAACGCCGGGTGGTGCGGGGAGTCCGGGAAGTGCTGGGTCTCCAGCGCGATCC
Source organism: Kitasatospora sp. NPDC058162 (assembly GCF_042884005.1). Taxonomy (NCBI): domain Bacteria; kingdom Bacillati; phylum Actinomycetota; class Actinomycetes; order Kitasatosporales; family Streptomycetaceae; genus Kitasatospora; species Kitasatospora sp. NPDC058162. The sequence goes on along the minus strand of NZ_JBHVUS010000002.1, from coordinate 633,783 downwards.
CGGCGAACGGGCCGTACGGCACCCCGCGCGCGCCGGTGACCGCGCCCTGGAACTTGTTCGCGGTGTAGACCTGGACGCCCGGCTCGGTGGTCAGCACCTCCAGGGTGCGGCCGCTGACCGGGTCCTCCAGCAGCGCCGCCCGCGCCGGGCCGCCGTCCGCCGGGCGGGCGCGCAGCACCCAGTTGTGGTCGTAGCCGCCCGGACCGGCCAGCTGCGGGTGCTCGTCGTGCACCGACTTGCCGATCGGGGTGGCCACGGTGAAGTCGAACGGCGTGCCGGCCACCGGCTCGGTCCGCCCGTACGGGATCTGCCGCTCGTCGGCCGGGGTGTACTCGTCGGCGTCCAGGGTGAGCAGGTGGCCCAGGACGTCGCCGCTGCCCTCACCCGAGAGGTTGAAGTACGCGTGGTTGGTCAGGTTGACGACCGTCGGCCTGGTGGTGACGGCGCGGTAGTCGATCACCAGCTCGCCGCCCGCTCCCGGGGTGTGCGACAGGGTGTAGGCGACCGTGACGTCCAGCGCGCCCGGGAAGCCCTGGTCGCCGTCCGGGCTGTGCAGCCGCAGCAGCACACCGCCCTCGACCGGCTCCGCCGCCCACATCCGCTGGGCGAAGCCGTCCGGCCCGCCGTGGAGGGTGACCCCGCCGCCGGTCGGGGCGAGCGGGTGGTCCTCGCCGTCGATGGTGACGACGGAGCCGTCGATCCGGTTGGCGTACCGGCCCACCACCGTGCCGTAGTGCCGCGCCGGGCCCAGGATCTGCGCCAGCTCGTCGGTGGAGAGCAGCAGTTGGGCCGGGCGGCCGGCCCGGTCCGGGGCGCTGAGGGTGTGCAGGGTGGCGCCGAGGCTCAGCACACTCGCCTCGTACGGGCCGGAGTTCAGCGTCCAGCGCTGGATCGCCGCGCCCGCGCCCGAGGGGTCGAGGGGTTCGCGGCGCACAGTGGTGGCCTCGCTCGCCATGGCCTGCTCCTCACTGGCGGCGGCGGTACCGCCCCGCCCGGTGTCCCGATCCGTCCGGGGCGGCGTCGCGGCGGCCCCCCGTGGTGTCCGTCAGCCTAGCGAGGGCGGCCGTGGCGGGGGCGCTCCCACGCCACCGCGCGCCGCCCCGGCGCCCCCGTCCGCCGGGGGCGGCCGTGGGCCGCTACTCCCCCGGAATCACGCCCGGCTCCTCGCCCGGCTCCTCCCCCGGCTCCAGGCCCGAGACCTCGTCCGGCCCCGCTCCCGGCTCCGGCCGCAGCCCCAGCGCCGACGCCAACCCGTCCGGCCCGGTGCCCGCCTTGCGGTAGACCGCCGCCAGCCGCCGGTTGACCAGGCTCAGGTGCACCCCGAGCCGCTCCGCGATCCGCTGCGGCGGCACGCCCTTGACCGCCAGGTCGGCGACGTCCCGCTCCGGCCCGCTGAGCGCCTCCAGCGTCTCCCGGAAGTCGTGCACCCCCAGCCGGTTGGGCCGCAGGCCGTAGTTGGCCAGTTCCCGCCGGGCCCGGTCGACCAGCTTCTCCGCCGAGCAGTGCTGGGCCAGTTCGATGCCCTGGTACAGGTGCTCCTGGGCGTCCTCCAGCCGCCCGACCCGGCGCAGCGCCGCGCCCAGGTCGACCAGCGCGACGGCGTGCTCGTACCCGGCCGGGGACTGGCCGAGGTGCTCCACGGCCTGCTCCAGCAGCTCGACCGCCTGCTGGCCGTCCTCGATCCGGGCCTGCAGCCGCAGCGCGCTGCCGATCGCCGAGGCGGTGCCGAAGGTGCGGGCGTCCCGGACGGCCTTCTGGGCGTAGTCGCGGGAGCGCTCGGGCTCGTCGGCCGAGATCGCGATGGCGAGGTGCCCGGCCCAGGGCGCCCAGACCGTGTTGTGCCAGCCGCGGACCTCCAGTTGGGCCCCGGCCTCGGTGAGCGCGGCTGCCGCACCGGCGTACCGCTTCTTGGCGACCAGCAGCTTGCCGTACAGCGAGGCCGCGTCCGGCAGCACCATGACCGTCGCGTGGTACGGCGGGTGGAAGCCGAACTCGTTGGCCAGCTCCCAGGCCTCGTCGACCCGGCCGCGGGCGATCAGGGTGTCCACCAGCACGCCGACGGCGTCCCAGGCCAGCGGCAGCTTGGCGCCGATCCGCTCGGAGATGCGGTACGCCCGGCGCAGGAAGTCCTCCGCCTCGGCGAGCAGCCCGCGGCGGAACCGGGCGAGCCCCATCAGGAAGTACGCGAAGCCCCGGTGGGCGCCGCTCCAACCGGCCAGCTCGAACTGGATGATGGCGTCCGCGGCCAGCCGCTCGGCCTGGGCGATGCGGTCGTTGTAGATGTACGTGAGGCAGAGCATCGAGGGCAGTTCGAAGCCCCAGGTGGTGTCGGTCCAGCCGAGGCCCTTGGGCAGCCGGCCGCCGTCCAGGACTTCGTCGGCGAGCGCGAGCGCGTCGGTGGAGGGCTCGCCGCGCAGGGTCAGGTCCCAGGCGCGCATCACCAGCACGGCCCGGTCGGCGGCCTCCCGGCCGGCCAGGTTGCGGTACAGCTCCTCGAGCCGGGCGGAGCGGCCGGGCCCGTTCTCCTCGGACTTGCGGAAGGCGTGCCACATGAAGGACGCCGCCTGGAGCCGCTGGCGCCGGACCGGGTCGGTGGTCTGCTCGGCCTCCTCCTGGCAGACCAGCGCGGCCTGGCCCAGCTCGCCGCTGTGGGCGAGCACCTCGGAGAGCCGGAAGGTGGCGTCCACCCGCAGTTCGGGGCGCAGCGGCCCCTCGTCGGGGTCGAGGGCGAGCCTGAGCTGGTTGACGGTGGCGCCGGGGTCGGTGAGCAGGGCGGAGCAGCCGAGTTCGTACAGCACCTCGGCCTTGATGTCGTCGGCGGGCGGCTCGTTGAGTGCGCGGTGCAGGCAGCGCTGGGCGGCCTCGGGGGCGCCGATCAGCTGGTGTTCGACGGCGGCGCGGCGCAGCTTCCGGACGATCCGGTCGTCGCCCTCGCCGGAGTGGGTCTCGACCAGGTGGCGGGAGGCGGCGAGCAGCCCGAGTCCGGCGTTCTCGATCTCCACGGCGGCGATGCCGTGCATGCCGAGGCGGGTGGCCTCCGGCATGGTGTTGTAGATGGAGCTGGCGATCAGCGGGTGGACGAACTCGAGGTTGCCGTTGGGGGCCTGGGTGAGCACGCGCTGCTTGCGCAGCTGCTTGATGGACTCACGGGCGCCCTCGCCGCTCTGGGTGGAGATCCGGGTGGCCAGGTCGATCCGGATGTCGGTGCCGAGCATGGCGCAGGCCCAGGCGAAGCGCAGGGTGGCCGGGCCGAGCCGGTCCAGCCAGCTCTTGAGGGTCATCCCGGTGGCGTCGACGGCGAGTTCGCGCAGCTGCCGGGAGTTCTCCTCCACGGGTTCGAGTTCCTGCTCGCGGACCTGGTCGAGCAGGCGACCGGCCTCGAAGGGGTTGCCGTTGACGACGTTCCAGAACTCGTAGCAGAAGGCGTCCTCGGCCCGGTCGCCGAGTTCGGCGCGGATCATGTCGGAGACGGAGTTCAGGGTGAGCCGGCTGAGTTCGTGCTTGCGGCGGGCGAAGTCGAGGACGCCGCGGCGCAGTTCGTGGGTCTCGCCGGGCCAGTCGTTCTCGTCCTCGCGGAAGGCGAAGACCAGCAGGACGGGCAGTTCGCCGGAGCGGACGGCGAACTTGGCGAGCCAGGACAGGGATTCGGCGTCCGCCCAGTGCAGGTCGTCGACGATCATCACCATCGGCGCGCGGCGCGGTGCGAGCTGGGTGAGGACGTAGTCGAGGCCGTCGCGGACGCCCTGGGGGTCGAGGCGGCGGGCGCCGGCCTTGGGCTGCTTGAGACCCATGGCCGGTCCGACGACCTCCTCCCAGGTGCCCATGACCTGGGCGAACTCGTCGGCCTCCAGCCTGGTCAGGACGGGTTGGAGGAGCTGGCGCAGCACGTGGTACGGCTCCTTGAACTGCCGTTCGCCACCGCGGGCGAACAGCACGGTGGCCCCTTCGCGCATGCTGGCGATCCGTCGGACCTCGTGCAGCAGGCTGGTCTTGCCGATGCCGGGGCGGCCGGAGAAGGCGAGGAGTTCGCCGATCTCGGTGCCGCCGGCGGCGAATTCGCGGCAGAGCCGGTCGACGGCGGCTTCCACGGAACGCAGTTCGTTGTCGCGGTCGCGCAGCCTGACCCGGGGCGCGGGGCCGTCGTCGTCCCGGTCGGAACCGCTCCCCGTCCGAAGTTCGTTGCCCTGATCGGTCACCGTCGCGCCTCCGCCTCACCCGCTCGCCGACTCGACTCCGCACCGCGCGCGGGGAGCCGGCCCATCACAGTCCGTGGAGCCGAGGTTAGCGCCGTGTACGGCTCGCCGTGCGGCATTCGCGCAGGCTGGGACGGACGGCGAGGGTTTGGATAGCTTGCCAAGGGCAATTGCCCTATATCCCTAACGTCCGATCATTACATCAGATACCCTACGGCCCGCGAGGCGCTGATGATCTTGCGCAACCACCCTCACCCCCAGCGCCCCGCCGCGTCAACTCCCCCCACACTCAGTGCTCGAACCACAAGCGCCCCCACTCACCGCTGCACCGGGAGTCCGATGTCTGACGACAACTCACTTCAGATTCCGTTCCCGCACCGCCGCAGTCCGCACGGCCCCTACGCCACCGCGGTGCACCGCGACTGGCTGACCCGCCACCCGCTGCTCCCCGACGCCGACCACCCCGGGTACGCCCACTGGGAGGTGGTCGACCTCGCCGCGCTCGGCTACCCGGACGCCGGACCGGAGGAACTCGCCCTGGCGGCCGACCTGATGGGCTTCTACTTCCTCTTCGACGACCAGTTCGACGGCCCGCTCGGCCGCCGTCCGACCGAGGTCGCCCCGATCTGCGAACGGCTCATCGCCGTCCTGCACGGCGCCCGCCCCGACCAGCGCTCCCCGGTCGAGACCGCCTTCGCCGATCTGTGGAGCCGCAGCGTGCGCGGCATGCCCGCGCGCTGGCAGGCGCGCGCCGCCTACAACTGGGAGTACTACTTCGCCAGCCACCCGGCCGAGGCGGCCGGCCGGATCTCCGCCCGGCCGCCCGACCGGGACGGCTACCTGGAGCTCAGACGGGGCACCGCGGCGATGGAGACCATCTTCGACATGGTCGAACGGCTCGGCCAGTTCGAGGTCCCCGCCTCCGTGCTGCACCACCCGGTGCTGCGGCAACTGCGCCAGCTGGCGGCCGACATACCGTCACTCAGCAACGACGTGCGCTCGTTCCCGCTCGAAGCCCCGCGCGGCGACGTGAACAACCTGGTCATGATCGTCCAGCGCGAGCGCCACTGCTCGGCCGAGGAGGCCTGCTCCGCGGTCATGGCGGAGGCCCAGCTGATGGTCGAGCGCTGCGCCGAGCTGCACGGCCGACTGCCCGACGTGTACCGGGAGTTGGGCCTGTCCCGGATCGAGAGCACGATCGCCCAGCGGTACGCCGACGGGCTGCTCACCTGGCTGGCCGGCTACCTGAGCTGGGAGGCCCGCACCGGCCGGTACCACGCGGTCTGACGGTCCCCGCCCCGGCCGGCGCCATCCGGGGCGCGCCCGGGACCGCGCGCCGTCGAACGCGCCCGCGCGCCGGGGCGGTGAACGTCCGGAACGCACACCGTCCGTACGAGCCGGTCGTACGGACCGTAGCCGCATCGCGCGCCCGGCGTTATCGTGCTCGTCGGCGGGCGCCCCGGCGGGGCGCCGGCCCGACTGCGTGTCCGCACCCTCCCGCCGGACCGCCCCCACCGGGCGGCGGTCCGGCGTGCCGCCCCCGGCCCGATCGGCGCCGGGGGCGCCCGACGTCGCGAGGAGACACTGAGCATGACGGTCTACCAGCCCCCCGGCGCGCCCGGCAGCATCGTCGCCTACCGCTCCCGGTACGACCACTGGATCGGCGGCGGTTGGACGCCCCCGGCGCGCGGCGAGTACTTCGGCGACCCGACCCCGGTCACCGGCGAGGTCTTCACCGAGGTCGCCCGCGGCACCGCCGAGGACATCGAGGCCGCCCTGGACGCGGCCCACGCCGCCGCCCCGGCCTGGGGCCGCACCTCCGCCGCCGAGCGCGCCCAGGTGCTGCTGCGGATGGCCGACCGGATGGAGGCCAACCTCGAGCAACTGGCGGTCGCCGAGAGCTGGGAGAACGGCAAGCCGGTGCGCGAGACGCTCGCCGCCGACCTCCCGCTGGCCGTCGACCACCTGCGCTACTTCGCCGGCGCGCTGCGGGCCCAGGAGGGCAGCCTCTCCCAGCTGGACGAGGACACCGTGGCGTACCACTTCCACGAGCCGCTCGGCGTGGTCGGCCAGATCATCCCGTGGAACTTCCCGATCCTGATGGCGATCTGGAAGCTCGCCCCGGCGCTCGCGGCCGGCAACGCGGTGGTGCTCAAGCCCGCCGAGCAGACCCCGGCCTCGGTGCTGCTGCTCGCCGAGCTGACCGCCGACCTGGTGCCGCCGGGCGTGCTCAACATCGTCACCGGCTTCGGCGAGGAGGCCGGCGCCCCGCTGGCCGCCAGCACCCGGGTCCGCAAGCTCGCCTTCACCGGCGAGACCAGCACCGGCCGGCTGATCGCCCGCGCCGCCGCCGACAACCTGATCCCGGCCACCCTGGAGCTCGGCGGCAAGAGCCCCAACCTGTTCTTCGCCGACGTCGCCACCGCCGACGACGCGTTCTACGACAAGGCCGTCGAGGGCTTCGCGATGTTCGCCCTCAACCAGGGCGAGGTCTGCACCTGCCCCAGCCGCGCGCTGATCGAGACCCCGGTCTACGAGCGGCTGCTCGGCGACGGCCTGGCCCGGGTGCGCGCCATGCGCCAGGGCAACCCGCTCGACACCGAGACCCAGGTCGGCGCCCAGGCCAGCGCCGAACAGCTGAAGAAGATCCTGTCCTACTTCGAGATCGGCCAGGCCGAGGGCGCCAAGGTCCTGGTCGGCGGCGAACGCGCCGACCTCGGCGGCTCGCTGGCCGGCGGGTACTACGTGACGCCGACGGTCTTCGAGGGCGTCAACAGCATGCGGGTCTTCCAGGAGGAGATCTTCGGCCCGGTCGTCTCGGTCACCCGCTTCGACGGCTTCGACGAGGCGGTCGCGCTCGCCAACGACACCCAGTACGGGCTCGGCGCGGGCGTCTGGACCCGCAACATCAACACCGCCCACCGGGCCGGCCGCGCCATCCAGGCGGGCCGGGTCTGGACGAACTGCTACCACGCCTACCCGGCGCACGCCGCCTTCGGCGGCTACAAGAACTCCGGCATCGGGCGGGAGAACCACAAGGCGCTGCTGGAGCACTACCAGCAGACCAAGAACCTGCTGGTCAGCTACTCCCCCGACGCGGTCGGCTTCTTCTAGGCCGATCCGCCGTGAACAGAAGTGGAGCGGGAGACCTCATCCGGTCTCCCGCTCCACCGCCACTCCCCGCGGCGGGTCTACTGGGCAAATCGCCTGTTTCGGGATCTAAGCACATGAATCAGCCGATTTTGCCGACGCGCCGCCGACATGCCCGGACGGCCCGCGCGAACCCCCTAAACAAGGACTCCCGTCCCTTCTCCACTCCGGGAGTCTTCGATGACCATCGCCACCAGCAAGCTCTCCGACCCCGCCGTCCGCGCCTTCGTCACCGCGGTCAACTCGGGCGACCGCGGCGCCTTCGCGGCCGCCCTCACCCCCGACGCGACCATGTCCGACGACGGCTCCGAGCGCGACCTCGCCGACTGGACCGAGCGGGAGATCTTCTCCTCGAACGGCCACATGGACGTCCAGACCGAGGCGAACGACGGCCGCGCGCTGGTCGCCAACTTCACCAACGAGACCTGGGGCGAGATGCGCACCGCCTGGCGCTTCACCGTCAACGGCGGGAAGATCAGCCGCTTCGACACCGGCCAGGCGTAGGCCGCGCCGCTCAGGACAGCCCCAGGCACCCCCGCACCGCGCGGATCAGGTTGCGCGAGCGCACGTCCCCGGTGACGCCCGGCTGCATGCCGTTGGTGACGTACCCGAAGCCGAGCCCGAGCTCCGGGTCGGCGAAGCCCAGCGAGCCGCCCCGGCCCGGGTGGCCGAAGCTCGCCGGGGAGGCCATCGGCGCGGTCGGGCCGTGCCGCCAGAAGCCCAGGCCGAAGGTGGAGTTGACGATCAGCACCCGGTCCGGGCCGTTCACCACCGGCCCGACCGCGCGGGCCAGCACCTCCGGGCCGAACAGCGGCGGCAGCAGCACTCCGGAGCCGTCCGGGCGGTCGGCCTCGCCGATCAGCGCCGCGTAGAACCGGGCCACCGAACGCGCCGTGCCGATGCCGTTGGCACCGGGGATCTCGGCGGCCTGCACCGCCGGGTCGTTCATGTCCACCCCGGGCAGCACCGAGGCGAAGGCGCGGGCGGTCAGCGAGGTCGGGTCCTGGTAGGCGTCCCGGACGGACTGCTTGGGCCGCAGCCGCAGCCCGCTCGGGCCGGTCCGGGCCGCCTCCGGGGCGGGCAGGTCGACCAGCTTGCCGACCCTGGGCGCGGCACCGGCCGGCAGCCCGATCCACAGGTCCAGCCCGAGCGGCCGGGCGATCTCCTCGGCGAAGTACTGGCCGATCGTCCGACCGCTCACCCGGCGCACCACCTCGCCGACCAGCCAGCCGAAGGTGTACGGGTGGTAGCCGTGCGCCGTCCCCGGCTCCCAGGCCGGTTCCTGCGCGGCCACCGCGGCGGCGGCTCGCTCCCAGGTCAGCACATCCTCCAGGCGCAGCGGCACGTCCAGTGCCGGCACCCCGGCCTGGTGCGACAGCAGCCAGCGCACCGGCACCTCGCCCTTGCCGGCCGCCTTGAACTCCGGCCAGTACGAGGCGACAGGCGCGTCCAGGTCGAGCAGCCCGCGCTCGGCCAGCAGCAGCGCGGTCGCCGCGCTCAGGCCCTTGGTGACCGAGCGCAGCACCTGGGCGGTGTCCGCCGTCCACGGCACCGCGGGCGCGGGCCGGCCGCCGACCTCGGGCCGGGCGTCGCCGCCCCACAGGTCGACCACCTTGCGGCCGCGCAGGTACAGCGCGAAGGCCGCGCCCAGCTCGCCGTTCCCGGTGAAATTCCGCGCGAAGGCCTCCCGTACGGGCTCGAACCCCTCGGCCGTCTCGCCCCAGATCTCCACCACCGCGTGCCTGCCCTCAGGTCGTTCGTCGCCGTCCGATTCATCGATCCCGCGTTCGAAGCGGGCCCCGAAACCCTAACCTGTCGCTCATGACCGAACCTGTGACCAACCCCGCCGAAGAGCTGCTGGACATCGTCGACGAGCACGACCGGGTGATCGGGACGGCGCTGCGCGGAGAGGTGTACCGCCGGGGGCTGACCCACCGCTGCGTCTTCATCATGGTCCGCGACCCGGCCGGCCGGATCTTCGTCCACCGCCGCACCGACACCAAGCTGTTCTCCCCCGGCGCGTACGACATGTGGGTCGGCGGTGTGGTCGGCTCCGGCGAGAGCTACGCCGAGGCGGCCGTCCGCGAGGCCGAGGAGGAGCTCGGGGTGCAGGGCATCGCCCCGCGCCCGCTCTTCAAGTTCCTGTTCCGGGAGCCCGACGGCGGCAGGTTCTCCTGGTGGTGCGACATGTACGAGGCGGAGTGGGACGGCCCGGTCTCCCCCCAGGTGTCCGAGGTCGCCTGGCACGCCTGGCTCACCCCGGCCGAGCTCGCCGAGCGCCTCGCCCGCGACACCTTCGTCGTCGACGGCCTGGAGGCCTACCGCCGCTACCTGGAGCTCCGCGCCGGGTAGCACCGCGTCGGGTAGCACCGCGCCGGGCCCGTCCCGGGCGGAACGCCGCAGGACAGGCCGCATGGGCCCGCCGACGGCCGCCGGATAGGCTGACGAGCATGGCCTCCCGTACGCCGTCCCCGACGGCCGACCGCGCAGCCCGTACCGCCGCCGCACCCGAGCGGGGGGCCGCGGGCGAGCGGCCGCGCCGACGGCTGAGCGTGGACGAGCGGCGGGAACAGCTGATCGCCGTGGCGCTGGAGCTGTTCAGCCGGCGCCCGCCGGAGGAGGTGTCGATCGACGACATCGCCGCCGCCGCGGGCGCCTCCCGGCCGCTGGTGTACCACTACTTCCCGGGCAAGCAGGCGCTGTACGAGGCCTCGCTGCGGCGCGCCGGCCGGGAGCTCTCGGCGCGCTTCGAGGAGCCGATGGAGGGCCCGCTGTCGGAGCGGCTGTTCCGGGTGATGGGCCGCTACCTGGACTTCGTGCAGAGCCACGGGCCGGGCTTCGCCGCGCTGCTGCGGGGCGGCTCGGTGGCGGCCAGCCCGGGCACCTCGGCGGTGATCGACGAGGTGCGCCGGGCCGCGCACGACCAGATCCTCGCCCACCTGGCGGTCCCGGCGCCGAGCCCCGGGCTGCGGCTGACCGTCCGGGCCTGGATCGCCAACGCCGAGATCACCTCGCTGGAGTGGCTGGGCGAGCGGTCCGTCCCGCTGGAGGAGCTCCAGCTGCACCTGGTGCAGGAGTTCGTCGCCTCGCTGACCCTCACCGCCGCCCGGGAGCCCGCGCTGGCCGCCGAGCTGGCCTCCTTCTTCGCCGACGAGCGGCCCGACGGGCCGTCCGGGCGGCTGGTCCGGGACCTCGCCGGGCTGTTCGCCGTGCCCGGCATCCTCGACGCGGTCACCGCGCTCGCCTCGGGTCGGGCCCCGGCGGCCGGAGCGGCGGCCGCGGAACCCGTGGACGAACCGTCCGCGCAGCCCACGGAGGGTCCCGCCGGGACCTCCCCGGCGTGATCATCGGGTGATCCTGCGGTTCGGTGACGACGGTGGGCTCTGATAGGAATGGGCGGGGACCTGACGACCCGCCGTCCGGGCGGGTCCGGTCCGTCCGAACCACCGACGGCAGACGGAGCAGAGCGGGGGGCTCACCAGTTGACCCAGGACGTCCAGTTCAGTGCGGAGGCCAACCCCTTCGCGGCAGCCGAGCAGGTCAGCGCGACCCTCGGCACGCTCACCGACGCCCTCTTCGACGAGCACACCTCACGCCACCCGGCGGCCGCGCTCAGCACCCTGAAACCGGCTGAACACCCCGCCGCCGAGGCGCTGTTCGGCCTGCCGCTGGCACCCAACGGCCCGGTGCACGAGGCCCTCGACCGGCTCGGCACGGTGCTCACCGCCGGAACGGCCCGGCCCGGCACCGGCGCACCGGTCGCCGACCGGGTGACGACCGCGCTGCACCACCGCTACGGCGGCGGAGCGGTGCGCGGCGCCATCGCCGACCGGGGCACCACCTCGGCCGCGCTGTTCCAGCTGCCGGTCACCGGCGAGTTCGCCGACGCCAAGCTGCGCCCGCCGTTCGCCCCGGCCCTGGCCGCACTGGCGGCCGGCCAGCAGACCCGGCAGCCGGTCGAGCTCGCCACCGGCGCGGGCGCCGAGGTCCGCCTGGTCGTCCCGCCGGGCTTCCACCCGCTGACCTCCCCCGGCGGGCCCGCCGGGGTCTCCGCCCGGACGGTGCCCGCGCTCGCGCCGGACGCCACCGGGGACGCCGACGGCACCGAGGGCACCGCCGGCGCCGACCGGGCCACCGTGGCGGCGGCCGCCGAACTGACCGGGCACCTCGCCGAGGTCGCCGAGGAGCTGTTCAGCGCCACCGGCCCGGAGCCCCGCCGCGACTTCGCGGTGATCACCGCGACCCTGACCGACCTGATCCAGGACGCGGGCGTCCGCTACGCGGGCGTGTGCGCGCTGGAGCGGGACGGGCGCGCCTCGGAGGCCACCCTGGTCATCTCGCTCGCCCGGCACCCGCTGCCGATCACCGCCCTCGCCACCGAGCTGGCCACCGTACGACGGCACGCCGAGGTCTGGACGGTGCTGCTGCCCGCCGGGCCGGCCGCCGTCCTGGTCGAGGGCCGGACCGTCCCGGTGCCCGGGGCGCTGGCGGCCGACGGGCAGCGTCGCTGGGTGGTCACCTCGGCCGTCCAGGCCTTCGTACCGCTGCCGGACGGCGGGACGGTGCTGTGCGCCCAGCTGTCCACGGCCCGGCCGGAGGACTGGGAGCTGTACACCGAGGCGTTCGCGGAGCTGTTGAAGAGCATCCAGTTCGGCTGGGACGGCGAAACGCTCCGGGCACCGGTCGCACCCGCGCCGGTGGCCGCTCCGCCGGTCCCGGTGCCCGCGCCCTCAGCCCCCTCAGCCCCCGCCGCGACGGAGCCGGAGGAGCGGCCGGTGCACCTGCGCGGCACCCCGGTGCGCATCCCGCCCGCCGACTTCAACCCCTTCGCCCCGGTCGCGGAGGAGCCGGCCGCGACCGCCCCCGCGGCGGAAGCGACAGAACCCGCGCCCCGCAAGGGCACCCCGGTGATGATCCCGCCGCCGGACTTCGACCCCTTCGGCATCTCCGGCACCACCGCTGGCACCACCGCTGGCACGGACGCACCCGCCGCACAGCCCGCCGGGGGCGCCCCGGCCCCGGACCCGTTCGGGACGACGGTCGCCGCCGAGCAGAAGCCCGACCCCTTCGGCACCACCGTCGCCGCCCAGGGCCCCGCCGTGCCGCCCCCGCCCTCGACCCCGCCGCTGATCCCGGCCCAGACCGCCCCGGTCGCGGCCCCGACGGCAGCCCCTACGGCGGCATCGGCGGAGCCGGCCCCGCGCAAGGGCACCCCGGTGATGATCCCGCCGCCGGACTTCGACCCCTTCGGCATCTCCGGCACCGCCGCGGCCACGGACGGACCGGAGGCAGCGGCCGAGCCCGAGGCGGACGCGGCACCGGAGCACCGGCCGTTCGGCTGACCGGCAGCCACCGACGGATGCACCTCACGGCTGACGGATGTCAGATTTCGTTCGCTGAAATCTGACATCCGTCAGCCGTCCGTCGGGTCAGCCGCCGCCCGTCCCCCGCGCCGCGATCAGCGCCCCGACCCCGTCCAGCATCCGTGCCAGCCCGAACTCGAACAGCGCGTCCAGGCTCATGTCGATCTCCGGCCCCCGGTTCAGCGCGTCGAACATCGGGAACCGCTCCGGGTCCGTCATCAGCCGGTCGTGGTCCTGGTCGTCCAGCCGGTCCATCCACTCGTCCGCGGACATCCCGCTGTCCTGCTCGGCCTGCGCCTCCCGCTCGAAGTGGACCGCCAGCCCGCAGGTGAAGGCCGCCAGGCTGACCGAGGCCTGGGCCATCTCCGCCATGCTCAGCCCCGTCCCGGCCAGCGCCGCTATCGACCGCTCGGTGTGCAGCGCCGCGTCGGGCGCCAGCACCGGCCGGGTGAAGGACATCGTGGAGGCCAGCCACGGGTGGCTCCGGTAGATCCGCCACTGCAGCCGCGCGATCCCGTCCAGCCCCGTCCGCCAGTCCGGCGCCGGAGCCTCGGGGGGCGGCTGCTCGCCGAAGGCCTTGTCCAACATCAGCCGCAACAGCTCGTCCTTGCCGGGCACGTGGCGGTAGAGCGACATGGTCGCCACGCCCAGCTCGGTCGCGACCCGACGCATCGACAGCGCCGCCAGGCCCTCGGTGTCGGCCACCCGGACCGCCACCGCGACGATCCGCTCCCGGCCGAGCTCCCGTTCCCCGCCCTTCCCCCGCCGCCCGCCCGCCGCGGCCGGAGCCGCCGCCGGAGCCGTCGGAGCAGCCGCCGCTGCCGGAGCGGTCACGGGCGGCCGGGCCGCCGGACCGCCGGCGGCCGTCGGCCCCTCCGCCACCACCGTCCCCACCCCCGGGAGGGCCCGCACCAGCCCGTCCTCCCGCAGCCGGTTCAGCACCTTGGTCGCGGTGGCCATCGCCACGCCCCACTCCTGCATGATCCGCCGCGTCGAGGGTACCCGGGCGCCCGGCTCCAACTCCCCCGCCACGATCCGTCGCCGCAGCTCGTCCGTGATCCGCTCCGAAGGCGACCCGCTCCCCACCACAACCACCACCGCCCGCTCGACCGCACTAGTGCACCGTGGCCGCCCACGCTAGCAGCGCCGGGCGCCGGCCCCGACCGTCCTCAACCGGCGTGCGCGGCGCCCCGGTTCAGCCGGCCCGCCGCGCCAGGTGCACCACGTCCGGGACGCCCCGGCTGACCGGGATCTCCTCGGTGGCGACGTCCGAGAACCCCGCGACCCGCAGCGCCTCCTCGAAGGCCGCCGACGGCTGGGCGCTCCACACCGCCAGCACCCCGCCGGGCCGCAGCCGGTGCCACAGCACCGCGAGCCCGTCCGCCCCGTAGAGCCCGGCGTTGGAGTCGGTGACGGTCCAGTCCGGCCCGTTGTCGATGTCCAGGCACAGCGCGTCGTAGCGCTCACCGTCGGCCGCGGCCAGGTGGTCCAGCAGGTCGGTGTGGATCACCGAGACCCGCTCGTCGTCCAGCGCACCGTCGGAGAAGCCGCCCAGCGGGCCGGAGCGGTGCCAGTCGATGATCGCGCTCTCCCGCTCGACGACGGCGATCCGCCCCCAGCGCGGCTCGGCCGCCGCGTACGCGAGCGAGAAGCCGACCCCGAGCCCGCCGATCAGCACGGACGGCGCGGGCACGTCGGCGCCGGTGCGGTCCAGCTCGTCCAGGGCCGCCTGGATCAGCAGGCGCTCGGAGCGCCCGTCGGCGGTGTCCATCAGGAAGCAGCCGTTGGCGATGATCTCGTAGTGCCGTCCGCGCCGCCGCAGTACCACCTCGCCGAACGGGCCCTCCCGCCGGTCGAGCGTGACGACGGCCTCGTGGCCGTCCCGTTCGGGCAGTGCGGTGGTCATGGTTCCTCCTCAGTGGGCTCGGCGGCAGCTTCGCCCCCGTGAGGGCGATCACCCGCCCGACAATAACCGAGTCCCCCCGTGAACCGGGCCGGTGAACGAGCCGGGCCGGACCCCGAAGGAGCCCGGCCCGCCCACGCGATCACGCCGGCCGCACCGCTCACGTCGTGAGCAGCACCCCCGCGTACGACACGCCCGCGACCACCACCCACGACCCGAGTCCGAGCAGCGCGATCCGCCCGCCGGTCTTCGCCATGGTCGGCAGGTGCACCGCGCTGCCGAGCCCGAACAGCGCGGCGGCCAGCAGCAGTTCCTGCGCGTCCCCGGCCAGGGCGAGGGCCCGCTCGGGGAGCACCCCGGTGGTCCGCAGCACGATCATCGCCAGGAACCCGGCCACGAACAGCGGCACGATCGGCGGCCGGCTGCCGCTCTTCGCCGCGCCCTCCGCTCCCGCCCGGCGCGCGCTGCGCAGGTTGCGCCGCGCCACCACGGCCACGCCGGCGACCAGCGGCGCCAGCAGCACCACCCGCATCAGCTTGACCAGCACGGCCTCGCGCAGCGCGCCGGGCCCACCGGTCTGCGCGGTGGCGACCACCTGCCCGACGTCGTGCACGCTCGCCCCGACCCAGCGCCCGAACTCGAGCTCGCCGAGCCCCAACGGGTGCTGCAGCAAAGGGAGTACGGCGATCGCCAGGGTCCCGCACAGGGTGACCAGCGCGACCGAGGAGGCGACGTCCTCCTCCTCGCTGCCCGCCGCCTGGCTGACCGCGCCGATCGCCGAGGCCCCGCAGATCGAGTACCCGGTGGCGACCAGCAGCGGCTGGTCACCGGGCAGTCCGAGCCGTCGGCCCAGCCAGAGCGTGCCGGCGAAGGTGGCCGCGACCACGATGAGCACCATGGCGACGGTGGCCCAGCCGAGGCCGAGCACGTCGTCCAGGCTGAGCTTGAGCCCGAGCAGGACGATCCCGAGCCGCATCAGCCGCTTCCCGGCCGTGGACAGCCCGGGCCGGGCGACCCCGCGGACCACCGGGCGCAGCCCGGGCAGGTGGGCCGCCGCCATGCCGAGCACGACGGCGGCGGTGAGCTTGGGCACGGCGGGGACGGCCGCGTGGACGGCGATCGCGGCGGCCACCCCGACCACCGCGAGCAGCAGGCCGGGGGCGTCCCCGCCGAGCGGGGGGAGGGAGCGGGTGCGGGTGGCCCGCTCCCGGAGGGTCAGTGCCACGCCGCCGCTCACCGCTCCTGGTCGGCGGGGAGCCGGTAGACCCGCCGGATGCTGGTGCCGAGCCGGGAGACGTCCGCGCCGTACACGTGGATGGAGATGGCGGTGGTGCTGCAGGCGTTGCGCACCAGGTGGATGTCGCCGGGCGGGGCGAAGGCGGCGACCGTCCCGGCCGGGCCGGCCACGTGCTCGGTCTCGACCAGTCGGGAGCTGCGCCCGTCGGAGATCAGCCGGTAGCGGGTCTCGCTCTCCTGGCCGCGGTGGACTCCGGCCACGCACCAGGAGACGTGGTCGTGGATCGGGGTCTGCTGTCCGGGCAGCCAGACCAGGGCGACGACGGAGAAGCTGCCGTCGGCCTCGGCGTGCAGGACGTGCTGGCGGTAGCGCTGCGGGTCGCCCTCGCACTGGGCGGGGGTGAGCAGCGCGTCGGGCCCGTCGGGGGCGGCGAGCAGGTGCGGGGCGAGGCGTTCGCCGACCAGGTACGCGGTGAGTTCGGGTGGCAGTCCGCGGTCCACGACCGCGCGGATGCCACTGACCAGGGCGGTCATCCGCTCGGTGAGCCGGTCGCTGCCGACCGTGGCTGGGGGTGTCATGCCAGCAGGTTCGGACCAAGCGACCTATCACGTCCAACGAGGGTTTCTAAGCATCACCCCCACTGGTGCTTATGGATCGCGCCCCGGGATCAGCACCCGACCCGGCTCGCCGCCGCCTGCCGCAGGTGGTCCAGCACCAGCGCGGTGGCCGGGATCCGCCGGTGCTCGCGCAGCACGTACGCGCTCACCTGCCGCCGCAGGTGCGGCTCGACGGCCCGCCCGGTGACCTTGCGGTGGCACATGAAGGAGAGCACCAGCGCGGGCATCAGCGCGATCCCGACCCCGGCGGCGACCAGGCTCTGCACCGCGAGGTTGTCGTCGGTGGAGAACACGATGTCGGGCGCGAAGCCCTCCTCCGCGCAGACGTGCAGCAGGTTGGCCCGGCAGCGCGGGCAGCCGGCGATCCAGCGCTCGCCGTCGAGGTCGGCCAGCCGGACGGCGTGCCGACGGCCGAGCGGGTGCCCGACCGGCAGCAGCACCGTGAGCAGGTCCTCCATCAACGGGATCTCGTCCAGCCCGTCCGGCACCTCGGTCGCCGCGCCCGGATAGCGGAAGGCCAGCGCGATGTCGCACTCCCCGCGCAGCAGCCGCTGGACGGAGTCCGGCGGCTCGGCCTCCAGCAGTTCGACCCGGACGCCGGGGTGCTCCGCGAGCAGCCGGGCCATCGCCTCGGGTATCAGGGTGGCGTTGGCGCTGGGGAAGGCGCAGACCCGGACCCGCCCGGCGCGCAGCCGGGCGAGCGCGGCGAGCTGCTGCTGGGCGGCGGAGAGGCTGCCGAGGATCAGCTCGGCGTGCCGGGAGAGCGCCTCGCCGGCCTCGGTGAGCCGCAGGCCGCGCCCGGCGCGGGTGAACAGCGGGACGCCGACGGTGCGTTCGAGGGCCTTCATCTGCTGGGTGATCGCCGGCTGGGTGTAGCCGAGTTCCCGGGCGGCGGCCGAATAGGACCCGGCCCGGACGACCTCGTGGAACGTCCTGATGTGCCGCGAGTCGAACACCGGCTCCATGGCCCCTCCGCCCGGTCGTCTGCCGCCTGCCCTCGCAATCATAAGAGGAATTTGGAGGTCCCGACCTCGACCCCATCCGTACCTATGGTTCAGTCCCGAACCACCCGTCCCAGCGCTGCGGGCGCCCGCGCCTCACTGCGCCGACGGCGGCAGCCCCAGTGCCACCCCCGCCTTGGCCACCGGCGCCCCGCCCCGCACGCTCGGACTGCGCCGGCTGCGCCGCTCGACCCAGCGGGCGAGCCAGGACAGCAGCAGACACATCCCGATGTAGATCGGCGCGATCACGATCACCACCGGGATGAACGGCAGGTCGTAGTCCAGGTTGGTGGCGATCAGCTTCCCCGCGTGCAGGAACTCCTCGAAGGTGATCAGGAAGCCCAGCGAGGTGTCCTTGAGCGCGACCACCAGCTGGCTGATGATGGCCGGCAGCATCGCCCGGTTGGCCTGCGGCACCAGGACGTAGGTCATCACCTGGGTCTTGCGCATGCCCAGCGCGTACGCCGCCTCCCGCTGCCCCTTGGGCACCGCGAGCACGCCGGCCCGGAACACCTCCGCCAGCACCGAGCCGTTGTAGAGCACCAATCCGGCCACCAGCGCCCACAGCGGCTGCACCTTGAGGGCGACGAACACGAAGAAGATCATCACCAGCACCGGCATGGCCCGGAAGAACTCCACCACCAGCGTGGAGAACCAGCGCACCACCCGGTGGTCGGACAGCCGCCCGGCCGCGAACAGCGCGCCGAACGGCAGCGCGAACAGCGCCGTCCAGCCGAAGGCCTGGAGGGTGTTGCCCAGCCCGCGCAGCAGCAGGTCCTGCACGCCCCGGTACTCGAAGGGCTCCCACTTGGCGTAGGTGAACTGGTGGGTGTGGAACAGCATGTAGACGACCCAGCCGATCAGCGCCGCGATCAGCACCAGCGCGATCCCGCCGTACAGCCGGTGCCGGGCCAGCGCCTTGGGGCCGGGGATGTCGTACAGCGCCGAGGATTCGACCGTCATCGGGACACCGCCACTCGTCGTTCCAGCAGGTTGAAGACGGCGCTGATGGCCAGGGTGATGATCAGGTAGCCGACGGCGATCCAGACGAAGGTCCAGATGATGCTGTAGCCCAGCTCGTTGATGGTCCGGTAGGTGCCCAGCAGTTCGGTGACGCTGAACGAACCGGCGATCGCCGTGTTCTTCGCCAGCGCGATCATCACACTGCCCAGCGGCGCCACCACCGAGCGGTACGCCTGCGGCAGCACCACCAGGCCCATCGTCTGCCCGAAGCTCATCCCCAGGCTGCGGGCCGCCTCACCCTGCCCGGACGGCACCGTGTTGATGCCCGAGCGCATCGCCTCGCAGACGAAGGCCGAGGTGTAGCAGCCGAGCGCCAGCACGGCGAAGGTGTAGAAGGGCAGCGTGATGTCGAACCGGGGCAGCCCCAGCACCACGATGAAGAACAGCAGGGTCAGCGGCGTGTTGCGCAGCAGCGTCACCCACACCGTCCCGAACACCCGCAGCGGCCGGACCGGCGAGACCCGGAAGCCCGCGATCAGCACGCCCAGCAGCAGCGACAGCACGGCGCTCACCGCGAACAGCGAGAGCGTGCCGAGGAAGCCGTCCCAGTAGGTCGACCAGTTGTCGGTCAGCGTTTTCACGGCGCGGCCCTCTCAGTACCGGTTGATCGGCGGCGGGGTGGGCGCGGCTTCCCCGGACAGGCCGAGGGTCGCGTCGAAGGCCTTCTTCCAGTCGCCGTTCTGCTCGTGGTGCGCCAGCGCGTCGTTCAGCGCCCCGCGCAGCACGGTGTCGTTCTTCGGCGTGCCGATCCCGTACGGCTCGGTGGAGAACAGCGGTCCCACCACCTTGAGCTCGTCCGGGACCTTGGCCGCGTAGCCCAGCAGGATCGCGTTGTCCGTGGTGACGGTGTCGACCTGGCCGGTGATCAGGTTGTCCACGCAGGCCGAGTAGGTGTCGTAGCCGATCAGGTGCGCCTTGGGGTACTGCGACTGGATGCGCTGGTACGGCGTCGAGCCGGCCGCCGAGCAGACCTTCTTGCCGTTCAGGTCCTGCGGACCGTGGATGCTGTTGTCGTTCTTGCGCACCAGCAGCGACTGCCCGGCGATGAAGTACGGACCGGCGAAGCCGACCAGCTTCTTGCGGTTGTCGTTGATCGTGTAGGTGCCGACGTAGTAGTCCACCTGGCCGTTCTGCAGCGCGGTCTCGCGGTTGGCCGAGGCGATGGTCTTGAACTGGATCTTCTCCGGCGGGAAGCCCAGCGAGGCACCGACCATCTTGGCGATCTCGATGTCGAAGCCGGAGTACACGCCGGTGGCCGGGTTCTTCTGACCCAGGTACGGCTGGTCCTCCTTGGCACCGACCACCAGGTGGCCGCGGCCGCGGGCCGCGTCCAGGGTCGACGAGCCGGTGATCGAGGAGGCGTCCTGCACCTGGTAGCTGGGCAGCGCGCTGGGCTGGGGGCCCTTGGGCGGCGGGGTGCCGGCCTTGCCGCAGCCGGTCGCCAGCACGGCGAGCAGCAGGGCGGCGGCGGTCAGGCGTCCGCGCGCCCGCGCGGCGGGCGTCGTCATACGGTTCACGGCGCCGCCCTCAGTGCTTCAGGATCTTGGACAGGAAGTCCCGGGCGCGCTCGCTCTCGGGGGCGCTGAAGAAGTCCTCCGGGGCGCGGTCCTCGACGATCCGGCCGTCGGCCATGAACACCACCCGGTTCGCCGAGGCCCGGGCGAAGCCCATCTCGTGGGTGACCACGACCATCGTCATGCCCTCGCTGGCGAGCTGGCGCATCACGTCCAGCACCTCGTTGATCATCTCGGGGTCGAGGGCCGAGGTCGGCTCGTCGAACAGCAGCGCCTTGGGGTCCATCGCCAGGGCGCGGGCGATCGCGACCCGCTGCTGCTGGCCGCCGGAGAGCTGGGCCGGGTACTTGTCGGCCTGGGACGCCAGGCCGACCCGCTCCAGCAGCGCGCGGGACTTGGCCTCCGCCTCGGCCTTGGCACGGCCGCGGACCTTGATCTGGGCCAGCGAGACGTTCTGCAGCACGGTCTTGTGCGCGAACAGGTTGAAGGACTGGAACACCATGCCGACCTCGGCACGCAGCATGGCCAGCCCCTTGCCCTCCTCGGGCAGCGGCTGGCCGTCGATCAGGATGGTGCCGCGCTCGATCGGCTCCAGCCGGTTGATCGCCCGGCAGAGCGTGGACTTCCCCGAGCCGGACGGGCCGATCACCACGACGACCTCGCCGCGGCCGACCGTCAGCTCGATGTCCTGCAGCACGTGCAGCTCGCCGAAGTGCTTGTTGACCCCGCGCATCTCGATCAGCGGGGTGAAGGCCGGGGAACCGGTCGAGGCCGGTTCGGGGGCGGTGGTCACCGGCCGCGCCGTCCCTTCAGCAGCCAGCCCAGCACGCCGCCGGCGACCAGCGTCGCCAGCAGCGCGATCCAGAGCGGCGCGGTCACGGTGAACACCCAGAACTGGATCTTGACCTTGTCGAGGTTGGCGAACAGGAACCACACCGCGAGGATCACGATGACGCCGATCCCGATGTACCGCGTGGGGATCCCGCCGATCTCGCTGCGCTGCGCCCGGGATGAGCCGTCTGAAGTCTTGGTCACCGGAGCAGTCTGCTGGCCGGGCCGGCGATTTGCCCGGTTACGCGCCCTTGCGGGCAAGGGAGTAACCCGCACGGGGCAATCCGGCCCCGTACGGGTTTCGAACCCGCGTTACACTCCCGCGCCCGAAGCCGACCGCCCGCCCAGGGCCGCCCGACGCCGCCCGACGCCGCCCGCTAGCGTTCGTCCCGCCAGGAGCGCCAGAGCGCCGCGTACGGGCCGCCGGCCGCGACCAGCTCCGGGTGGCTGCCGTACTCGCTGATCCGCCCGCCCTCGACCACCGCGATCACGTCCGCGTCGTGCGCGGTGTGCAGCCGGTGGGCGATCGCGATGACCGTGCGGCCCTCCAGCACCCGGGACAGCGAGCGCTCCAGGTGCCGGGCGGCCCGCGGGTCCAGCAGCGAGGTGGCCTCGTCCAGCACCAGGGTGTGCGGATCGGCCAGCACCAGCCGGGCCAGGGCGAGTTGCTGCGCCTGCGGCGGGGTCAGCGCGGTGCCGCCGGAGCCGACCTCGGTGTCCAGCCCCTCCGGGAGGGCGTCCACCCAGGCCCCGGCGTCCACCGCGTCCAGCGCGGAGCGCAGTTCGGTGTCGTCCGCTTCCGGCGCGGCGAGCCGCAGGTTGTCCCGCAGGGTGCCGACGAACACGTGGTGCTCCTGGTTGACCAGGGCGACCTCCGCCCGCACCCGCTCGGCCGGCATCCGGGACAGCGCCGCCCCGCCGAGGGTGACGCTGCCCCGGCCGGGGGCGTAGATCCCGGCCAGCAGCCGCCCGAGGGTGGACTTGCCCGCCCCGGACGGGCCGACCAGCGCGACCCGGCTGCCCGGGGCGACGTCCAGGCTGATCCCGTGCAGGACGTCCGCGCCCTCGCGGTAGCCGAAGCGGACGTCCCGGGCCTCGACCCGACGGCCGTCCGGGCGGGCCGACTCGTCCCCCTCGTGCTCCGGCACCTCGTGCACGCCGACCAGCCGGGCCAGCGAGGCCTGCCCGATCTGCAGCTCGTCGTACCAGCGCAGGATCAGGTCCACCGGGCCGGTGAGCATCTGCGCGTAGAGCACGCCGGTGGTCAACTGGCCGACGGAGAGCCAACCTTTGAGGGTGAACAGCCCGCCGACCACCAGGGTGACCAGCACCGCCGAGGTGTACACGGCGTCGACGGTCGGGAACCAGACCGAGCGCAGCCACAGGGTGTAGCGCTCCCAGGCCAGCCACTCGCGCAGCTTGCGCTCCGTCAGCCGGACCCGCTGCTCGCCCAGGCGCAGCGCCTCGACCGTCCGCCCGGCGTCCACCGTCTCGGCCAGCACGTTGCTGACCGCCGCGTACCCGGCCGCCTCGTTGCGGTAGGACTGCGGCGCGCGCCGGAAGTACCAGCGGGAGCTGGCCAGCAGCAGCGGCAGCCCGACCAGCGAGGTCAGCGCGAGCAGCGGCGAGGTGACCAGCAGGGCGCCGAGCACCAGCAGCAAGGAGACGACCGCGACGGCGAGTTCGGGCACCGCCTCACGCACCGACTTGTCCAGCCGGTCGATGTCGGTGGTGCCGCGGGAGACCAGGTCCCCGGTGCCGGCGCGTTCCAGCACGCCGGTCGGCAGCGCGACCGAGCGGACCAGGAAGTCCTCGCGCAGGTCGGCCAGCACCCGCTCGCCGAGCACCGCCCCGCGCATCCGCGACCAGCCGGTGAAGGCGGACTGCACCGCCAGCGCCAGCAGGTACCAGCCGACCGCCACCGCGATGGTGGCGCCGGCGGTGCCGGTGGCCAGGGACTCGACCAGGCTGCCGAGCACCCAGGGCCCGACCAGCCCGGCCAGGGTGGCCGTCGAGTGCAGCGACACCACCGCGGCGAACCCGCCCCGGTGCCGCCTCGCCAGCACCCCCAGGTACCCGCGCACGGCGGCCGGGGTGCCGACCGGCAGGGTGGTGGTCGGCCCCTGCTCCTGATGGACGGGGGGCTTCATGACGTACTCCTCGCGTGCGGGGCCCGACGGTTGACGGTGGTGCTCCCACCGGTGGTGCTGACGGCGCCGCCGCTCACGGCGACGCCTCTCGTACCGACACCGCTCATACCGGCGCCGCCTCCTCGTCCCGGGTGACCACGGCCCGGTAGGCCGGTTCGGTGCGCATCAGCTCGCGGTGCCGCCCGGCCGCGACCGCCCGGCCCCCGCGCAGCAGCACCACCCGGTCGGCCTGGTCGAGCAGCAGCGGGCTGGTGGCGAACACCACCGTGGTGCGCCCGGCCCGGGTGTCCCGCAGGCCGGCGGCGATCCGGGACTCGGTGTGGGCGTCCACCGCGCTGGTGGGCTCGTCCAGCACCAGGACGGGCGGGTCGGCCAGCAGGGCGCGGGCCAGCGCGAGCCGCTGGCGCTGCCCGCCGGAGAGCGAGCGCCCGCGTTCGGTGATCCGGGCGAGCATCGGGTCGCCCGCGCAGTCCGGCGAGCCGTCCACCAGCGCCTCCAGCACGTCCTCGGAGCGGGCCGCGGCGAGCGCCTCGGCGACCGGGACCCGGCCGGAGGACGGGACGTCCAGCAGCTCGGCCAGCGTGCCGGAGAGCAGCACCGGCTCCTTGTCGTGCACCAGCACCGCCGCCCTGGCCTCGGCCAACGGCACGGTGTCCAGCTCCGTGCCGCCGAGCCGCACCGAGGGCTGGGCCTGCTCGCCCTCGGCCAGCGGGACGTGTCCGCCGAGCCGCTCGGCGAGCGCCCCGGCGAAGTCCGGGTCCCCGCAGACCACCGCGGTCAGTTCGCCGGCCCGGGCGGTCAGCCCGGTGGCCGGGTCGTGCAGGTCGGACCGGCCCGGCCGGGTCAGCACGCCGTCCGCCTCGCCGCTGGTCCGGCTGAGCGAGAGCACCCGCACGGCCCGCCCGGCGGAGACCCGGGCGACGCTCCAGGCGTGCGCCGCCTCGCCCAGGATCCGCAGCGGCGCGGCCAGGAAGGCGGTCGCGCCGTACACCGCGATCAGGGTGCCCACGCCGAGCTCGCCGGAGGCCGCCAGCCGGGCGCCGTACCACGTCACCCCGACCACGAACAGCCCGGGCAGCAGCACCTGTTGGGCCTGCATCAGCGACCACAGCCGGGCCGAGCGGACCGCCGCCGCACGGACCTTCTGGGAGGCCGCCCGGTACCGCTCCAGGAACAGTTCCTCGCCGCCGATGCCGCGCAGCACCCGCAGCCCGGCCACCGTGTCGGCGGCCAGCTCGGTCGCCTTGCCGCCGAGCTCGCGCTGTTTCTCGTAGCGCCGCTCGAACGGCCCGATCAGCGGCCAGACCGAGGCGGCCAGCACCGGGACGCCGAGCAGCACCCCGATCCCGAGCACCGGCTGGACCACCAGCACCACCGCGCTGACGGCCAGCCAGACGATCACCGCGGCCCGCACCCGGGCGACCAGCTCGACGTACCAGCCGATCCGTTCGACGTCCCCGCTGCCGACCGCGACCACCTCACCGGTGGCGATCCGCCGGGACAGCCCGGCGCCGAGGTGCGAGGCCTGACCGGCCACCAACTGCCGCACGTGGCAGGCGGCGTGGATCCAGTTCCAGACCGCCTGACGGTGCAGCAGCACGGTGCCGAGCGAGGCGGTGGCGGCCAGCAGCAGCGCGACCGCGCCGGCCCGCCAGATCCCGCCGGCGTCACCGTCGACGGCGGCCTGCACGCCGCGCCCGAGGGGCACCGGCAGCGCGGCCTGGGCGCCCATCTCGAGCAGCGCCCAACAGGTGGCGCGGACCTGCCCGCGCCGCTGGGCGCGCTGCAGCCAGCGCAGGAAGGCCAGCGGTGAGGAGAGGTCGGGACTGCCGGGGTCGGCCAGCGGCAGTGGGGTGAGCGGCATGACACTCCGATGCGGGGGGTGCGAAGGGTGCGGGAGCTGCGAGGTGTGCAGGAGGTGCGAGCGGAGGGGGAGATCCGGGCGGTCCGAAGTCGCGGGGGAACGGACACCCGGAGGCGCGGCGCAGCGGCGCGGCGACGGCGACGCGTCCGGCGGGGAGGCCGGACGGGCGGTGGAGGGGTACGAAGGACCCAGGTCTCAGGAGGTCATGTCCGCGAGCCTGCCAAGCCCGGTGTGATCCACGCAACAGGTTTTCCGCCGACCCCGTCGCACTCCCGTCGCGCTCCCGCCCCGCTCCCCGGCGCACCACCCCGGAGCCCGGCCCCGGCGCACGCCACGCCGTCGTAAAGCTTCGCCAAAGATTCGCCCGAACGGCGGGAACAATCGTGCCGGGGCACCAGTTGCCCCCTCTGGAACCAACGGACAACCAGGAAGGCACCCCTTCCCGTGAGCAACATCCCCAGCGTCACCCTGAACGACGGCGCTCAGATCCCGCAGCTCGGCTTCGGCGTGTGGCAGGTGCCGGACGCCGAGGCGACCCCCGCCGTCCGCACGGCGCTCGAGGCGGGCTACCGCTCCATCGACACCGCCGCGGTGTACGAGAACGAGGCCGGCACCGGAGCGGCCGTCACCGAGGCACTGGCGGGCGGCCTCGCCCGCGAGGACCTCTACGTCACCACCAAGCTGTGGAACTCGGGCACCCGCGACTGGTCGGGCGAGCAGGGCCGCGACGCGGTGCTGCGCGAGTTCGACGCCTCCCTGGAGAAGCTCGGCCTCGACTACCTCGACCTGTACCTGATCCACTGGCCGCGCCCGATGCACGGCACCTTCCTGAACGTCTGGAAGGCCCTGGAGCAGCTGAAGGAGGGCGGCCGGGTCAAGTCGATCGGCGTGTCCAACTTCGGCCCGGAGCAGCTGACCCGCCTGCTGGACGAGGCCTCGGTCGTCCCGGTGCTGAACCAGGTCGAGCTGCACCCGTACTTCCCGCAGGAGGAGCTGCGCGCCTTCCACGCCGAGCACGGCATCGCCACCGAGGCGTGGAGCCCGCTGGGCCAGGGCGGCGAGCTGCTGGCCGAGCCGGCGCTGGCGAAGATCGCCGGGAAGCACGGCCGCACGGTCGCCCAGGTGGTGCTGCGCTGGCACCTGCAGAACGGCGTGATCGCCATCCCGAAGTCGGTCACCCCGTCCCGCATCCGGGAGAACCTGGACGTCACCGGCTTCGAGCTGGACGCCGAGGACGTCGCGGCGATCGCCGGTATCGCCACCGGCAAGCGGATCGGCCCGGACCCGCAGGGGTTCGACTGGAACTGATGACCGCCGCGGGGGCGCGGGCCGACCTGGCCCGGCGCCCCCGGGAACGGCAATGACACCGACGCAATCCTGAGCGCCGGTCATATCGAAGTACCGCTCGTTCCGGTCAGGGACGAGCGGCACTTCGGCGTGCCCGGATTCACCGGCCCCGACGGTCAGCAGCTGCCGACGGCCGTGGGCTTCAGGAGACTTGGTGAATCGTTTTGGCTGTTGTTACCAAAGCTTGGGCTAGAGCCTGCCCGCCTTGGCGATGAGCGCGAGTGCCACCTCGTGCTCCTCCTCCGCGAGCGGAGCGAGCAGCAGCCGCTGGACTTCGGCCACTCCGGCGGCCGAGCGGTGCAGCAGGTCCTGACCCGCCGGAGAGAGCGAGAGCAGGTTGCGCCGCCCGTCCGAGGGGTCGCGCCGACGCTGCACCAGACCGCGGCGCACCAGCCGGCTGACCATCTCGGCCATCGTGGCCTTGTCCAGCGAGGCCAGCTCGCCGACCGTGCGCTGGTCCGCGCCCGGCTCCAGCTCCAGGGCGTCCAGCACGGCGTACTGCGGAGCCGTCAGCTCCGCACCGACGTGCTCGGACCAGAGCTTGGTGTGCACCTGCTGGCCGACCCTGATCAGGTAGCCGATCGCCCGCTGGGCGTCCAGTATCGGCCGCGCGTCGGTGAAGACGGCCACCGCCGCGGGTTCCAGCCTGGCTATCTTGGCCATCACCCGGACGATTTCGACCTGCTCGTCCGGCGTGAGCGGCTCGAACAGCACCCGCTGGACGCGGACCACACCACCGGTGGCCTCGCGCACCGCCTGGGCGCCGCTCTGCGAGAGGGCGAGCAGTTTGCGCCGGCCGTCGGCCGGGTCGCGCCGTCGCAGCACGAGGCCGCGGCGGACCAGCCGCGCGACCATCTCCGCCATCGTGGCCTTGTCGAGCGAGGCCCGCTCGCCGACGGTCCGCTGGTCCGCGCCCGGTTCGAGGGCGAGCACCAGCAGGACCGCGAACTGCGGAGCCGTGAGATCGGCTCCGACGTGCTCGGACCACAGACGGGTGTGAACCTGCTGTGCAACGCGAATGAGGTGTCCGGGCGACTGCTGCAGTCGCGCGGACACGCGGGTTGTCGGGATCTCCCCCAGCACCATGTATCCGTCCCGATGTCACACCCGGTGTGTGTGGGACACCCGGGTGGGGCAGTAACGGCGAGTGGGCGTCCAGCTATGAGGGAGGGCGCTCCAGCCGTGCAGCCGGTGGCTGCTGGCGGACACTATACAAACGGCGGGCCCTTGCTGGCAGGCAGGGGCGGATAGTAGACGCAGGTTCGGCAACATTGGCATATTTACGCGCTGCCACACCCTTGCAGTAACCCGTTCTCAGCAGAAAGCCGACCGGTCGGTCCTTACCGACCGTCACCTGGGCCTCTCCACCCTGGCCGCCGCCCCTACCCGCCGGTAGGGTGTGGGCTCCCTCCCCGGGGGCACTCCCCCGGAGGCACCCCCGAGAGAGACGAGAGCGAGCATGACCGAGCAGAGCACCGCCACCCGGGTAGCGGTCGTCACCGGCGCCGCCCGCGGCCTCGGCGCCGCCACCGCCGTCCGACTGGCCGCGGACGGCTACGCGGTGGCCGTCCTGGACCTGGACGAGGCCGCCGGCAAGGACACCGTCGACCGGATCACGGCCGCCGGCGGCCGGGCGCTGGCCGTCGGTGCCGACGTCTCGGACGCCGAGCAGGTCCAGGCCGCCGTCGACCGCGTGGCCGCCGAGCTCGGCGCCCCGGTCGTGCTGGTCAACAACGCCGGCGTGCTCCGCGACAACCTGCTCTTCAAGATGTCCGAGTCCGACTGGGACACGGTCATGAACGTGCACCTGCGCGGCGCCTTCCTGATGACCCGCGCGGTGCAGAAGCACATGGTGGACGCCGGCTTCGGCCGCATCGTCAACCTGTCGTCCTCGTCCGCCCAGGGCAACCGCGGCCAGGCCAACTACTCGACCGCCAAGGCCGGCCTGCAGGGCTTCACCAAGACTTTGGCCATCGAGCTGGGCAAGTTCGGCATCACGGCCAACGCCGTGGCCCCCGGCTTCATCGCCACGGACATGACGGCGGCCACCGCCGCCCGGGTCGGCATGGACTTCGAGGACTTCAAGCGGGCCGCGGCCTCCCAGATCCCGGTCCAGCGGGTCGGCGAGCCCGAGGACGTGGCCAACACGATCTCGTTCCTCGCCGGTGAGGCCGCCGGCTTCGTCTCCGGCCAGGTGATCTACGTCGCGGGCGGCCCCCTGGACTGAGCACTGAACCTACACAGGGTTACCACGGGGTGGGAAGCCGGGCGGACCGGCCTCCCGCTCCGTTTTCTTTACCGGGGCTTTTGCAGAATCATTCGAAGACCACACTGGCATTCGATCCGAGAATCGTGGAAATCACTCCCCGGGTCACCCGGGGCGGACGCAATTGTCGATTTCCCGGGAAAATGACAATTCCCTCCGGAATGGCCCCGGCGGGATGGGTATGGTCACCCCGTGCAATCCAGAAGTACCGCCGCTCGCATTCCGCGACAGGAGCCGGATCGACGCACCGCCGACCGCCGGGAACTCCCCGGCCCCGACCGCGCTCCCGCCCGCACCGCCCACCGCGCTCCCGACCGCCGGGAGCTCCCCGGCCCCGACCGCGGGGAGCTCGGCTGGCCCCCGATGAGCCGCCGCCGGGCCGCCCTGTTCGCCGCCACCTTCACCGCCTACCTGCTGGTGCTGGCCGGCGTCCTGCTCAACACCGACCTGGTCGACCTCGACTGGTCGGTCCGGCTGCTGCGCCCGTACGAGCGGTGGCCGAGCCTGGAGCCGCTGCTCGACAGCTGGGTGGTGGCCGGGCAGCGCGGACCGAGCGCGATCGCCGCCTTCGCCTGGCTGTTCTGGCGCGCCCACCGCCTCGGCCGGCTGCGCCCGCTGCTGGTGATGGGGGTCGCCCTGCTGCTGCTCAACATCACGGTCGGCGCCGTCAAGATCGTCACCGGCCGGCTCGGCCCGCACTACGCCCAGTACGTCGGCTCCCCCGAGCTGTTCTCCGGCGGCACCATCTTCCCCTCCGGCCACACCGCCAACGCCGTGGTGACCTGGGGCGTGCTCGCCTACCTCGCCGTCCGCTGGCGGCGCACCGGCGCGGTGATCGCCGCCGCCACCGCCTGCTCGATCGGCCTCACCACGGTCTACCTGGGCACCCACTGGGTCTCCGACGTGCTGGCCGGCTGGGCCGCCGGGCTGCTGGTGCTGCTCTCGCTGCCCCTGCTGGAGCCCCTGGTCGCGGTCGCCGAACAGCGGCTGCACCGACGGCTCGCGCGCTGAGCCCCACCGCCCGACCCCGCAGCCCGGCCGCGCCGCCCGACACCGACCTGGCCCCGACCGCTCCCGCCCCCACGAGCGGCCCTACCCCTCCCAGCTGCGCTCGACCAGGCCGTCCCGCACCGCGAGGTTCAGCCGCCCCTCCCGGTACTCCATGGTGATCATCTGCCCGGGCTCCAGCACCCGGACCGAGGCCCAGCCGTGCCGCCGGGCCAGCTCCCGGGCCCGCTCGGTCCGCAGCCCCGCGTAGCCCTCGGCGTCCTCCCCCGTCGTGCCCGCTCCCACGGCGTCCGACCCCGTCATCGTGCCTCCCCGGCTCTCCCCCTCGGACGTACGCTGGAATCGTAGCCCCCACCCGCGCGGCCCGGAGGTGAACGCGGATGCGCACCACGACCCCGCGGCGGTGGCGCAGCGGCACCGAGCCGGCCACCGCCCGCAGCGACCTCAAGCTCCGCTACCTGCTCTCGCTGACCTTCACCCCGCTGTTCGCGCTGGGCACGGCCGGTTTCGCGTTCTGGGCGGCCTCCTCCCCGGTCGACGGCGCCCCCAGCCGGGGCACCCTCACCGGCTTCGCGATCGCCCTCGGGCTGCTCACCCTGTTCGCCGTCGTCGATCTCGTGGTGGTCGTCCGGCGCCGCCGGACCGAGCTCTGACGCGGTGTCTCCCACGGAGTGGGAAGCCGGCCCGCCCGGCTCCCCACTCCGCCGCGCGCTACCTGCTGCCGACCGCCTGCTTCACCAGCGTCCGGCCGAAGTCCCACATCAGGCCGTTGCCCCGGTGGGCCTCGTCCATGATCTCGGTGAACGCGTCGACGAACCGGTCCACGTCCTGATCGGTGATGATCAGCGGCGGGATCAGCTTGATCACTTCCAGGTGGTCCCCGGACACCTGGGTCAGGATCCGGTGCCGCTGCAGCAGCGGGACGACCACCATCTGCGCGAACAGCCCCTTGCGCGCCGCCTGGAGGGCCGTCCAACCGGTGCGCAGCTTCAGCGACTTGGGCCGGCCGAACTCGATGCCGATCATCAGCCCGCGGCCGCGCACCTCGGCGAGCAGCTCGTACCGGTCGACCAGCGCCGTCAGCCGCTCGCGGAACCGGTCGCCGACCTGCCGGGCGTTCTCCACCACCTTCTCGTCGCGCATCACCTCCAGGGTCGCCAGCCCGGCCGCCATCGCCTGGGCGTTGGACCCGAAGCTGGCCGAGTGCACCAGCACCCGGTCCATCGAGGAGTACACCTTCTCGAAGATCCAGCTCTTGCCGAGCGTCGCCCCGACCGGCACGTACCCGCCGGAGAGCGCCTTGGCGGCGCACACCAGGTCGGGCAGCACGCCCTCCTCGTGCTGGTAGGCGAAGAACTCGCCGGTGCGGCCGATCCCGGTCTGCACCTCGTCGCAGATCAGCAGCGCCTTGTGCTCGTGCAGCAGCGCCTGGGCGGCCCGCAGCCAGCCGGGCGGCGGCGCCTGGACGCCCTTGCCCTGGATCGGCTCGACGATCAGCGCCGCGACGTCCCCGCGCTTCAACTCCTTGGCCAGCGCCCCGATGTCGCCGAGCGGGATGGCGGTGTCCGGCAGCAGCGGGTCGAAGCCCTTGCGGAAGCCGCTCTCCCCGTTGACGGACAGCGAGCCGGTGGTCAGCCCGTGGAAGGCGTGGTCGGCGTAGAGGACGCGCCTGCGGCCGGTGGCGTAGCGGGCGAACTTCAGCGCGGTCTCCACCGCCTCGGTGCCGCTGTTGCCGAAGAACACCCGGTCCAGCCCGGGCGCGTACGACAGCAGCCGCTCGGCCAGCAGCCCGGGCAGCGGCGAGCAGTCGAAGCGGACCAGGTCCGGCAGGTCCAGGTCCATCACCTGCTGGATCGCCGAGCGCACCGCCGGGTGGTGCCGGCCGAGCGCGAAGATGCCGAAGCCGGCCAGCATGTCGAGGTACTCGTTGCCTTCGGCGTCGTAGAAGTACTGGCCCCGCGCGCGCTCGTAGTACTTGTCGAAGCCGATGGTGTGGAGCATCCGCGGCAGCTGCGGGTTGAGGTGGCGGCTGTGCAACTCGTAGCGCTCGCCGCCGCGTTCGGCGAGGAGGGCGGCGAGGTCGAAGGCGGGGCGGTCGGGGTCAGCCGGCATGGCGCGGGTTCGCTCCTCGGGTCGGTAGCAGGTTCTTGGCGAAGACGGCGGTCTGGGCCGCGACCCCGGTGCCGGTGAGGCCGGTCTCCTCCAGGATCTCGCCGCGCGCGGCGTGGCCGAGGAACTCCTGCGGCAGGCCGAGCACCCGTACCGGGACGTCCACGTCGGCGTCGCGCAGCGCCTGGGCGACGGCCCAACCGACGCCGCCGGTACGGCCGTTGTCCTCGACGGTGACCACCAGCCGGTGGCCGGCGGCGAGTTCGACCAGCGCCGGATCGACCGGCTTGACCCAGCGCGGGTCGACCACGGTCGCGGTGAAGCCCTCGGCCAGCAGCAGCCGGGCCGCGTCCAGGCAGGCGGAGGCGGTGGCGCCGACGGCGACCAGCAGGATCTCCGGCGCCGGCCCGGTGCGCAGCAGCACGTCCGTCCCGCCGATCCGTTCGACCGCCTGGACGACCGGCCCGACGTTGCCCTTGGGGAACCGGACCACGGTCGGCGCGTCCTCGACCTCGACGGCCTCCCGCAGCTGGGCCCGCAGCTGCTCGGCGTCGCGCGGCGCGGCGAGCCGCAGTCCGGGGACGACCTGGAGGATCGACAGGTCCCACATGCCGTTGTGCGAGGCGCCGTCCGAGCCGGTGACCCCGGAGCGGTCGAGCACGAAGGTGACGCCCAGCCGGTGCAGGGCGACGTCCATCAGGACCTGGTCGAAGGCCCGGTTCAGGAAGGTCGCGTAGACCGCCACCACGGGGTGCAGCCCGCCGGTGGCCAGGCCCGCCGCGCTGGTGACGGCGTGCTGCTCGGCGATCCCGACGTCGAAGGTCCGGGCCGGGTACGCCTTGGCGAACGGCGCCAGCCCGACCGGCTGGAGCATCGCCGCGGTGATCGCCACCAGGTCGGGCCGCTCGGCGCCGAGCGCGAGCAGTTCCTCGCCGAACACCGAGGTCCAGGAGACCCCGGCGCTGGGCGAGATCGGCAGGCAGGTGTACGGGTCGATCGGGTTGACGGCGTGGAAGCGGTCCGCCTCGTCCTGTTCGGCGGGC
The DNA here is from genome assembly GCF_042884005.1 of Kitasatospora sp. NPDC058162. Classification (NCBI taxonomy): domain Bacteria; kingdom Bacillati; phylum Actinomycetota; class Actinomycetes; order Kitasatosporales; family Streptomycetaceae; genus Kitasatospora; species Kitasatospora sp. NPDC058162. Next base: position 601,164 of record NZ_JBHVUS010000002.1, on the reverse strand, counting down.
CGGTAGCCGCGCCCCTTGACGGTCAGGCAGTGCACGATGACCGGGCCGCCGAAGTTCCTGGCCTGCCGCAGCGCCTGCTCGACCGCGCCCAGGTCGTGGCCGTCGATCGGCCCGAGGTACTTGAGCCCGAGGTCCTCGAACATGCCCTGCGGGGCGAAGGCGTCCTTGAAGCCCTTCTTGGCGCCGTGCAGCGCGTCGAAGATCGGCTGGCCGACCAGCGGGGTGCGCTGCAGCGCCTCCTTGCCGAGCGCGAGGAAGCGCTCGTAGCCCTGGGTGGTGCGCAGGGTGGCCAGGTGGTTGGCGAGGCCGCCGATGGTCTTGGCGTAGGAGCGCTCGTTGTCGTTGACGACGATGACCAGCGGCCGGTCCCGGGCCTCGGCGATGTTGTTGAGCGCCTCCCAGGCGAGCCCGCCGGTGAGCGCGCCGTCGCCGATCACCGCGACGGTGTGCCGGTCGTGCTGGCCGAGCAGCTGGGCGGCCTTGGCGAGCCCGTCGGCGTAGGAGAGCGCGGTGGAGGCGTGCGAGTTCTCGACCAGGTCGTGCTCGGACTCGGCCCGCGAGGGGTAGCCGGACAGCCCGCCCCTCATCCGCAGCCGGGAGAAGTCCTGGCGGCCGGTGAGCAGCTTGTGGACGTAGCTCTGGTGGCCGGTGTCGAAGACGATCCGGTCGTACGGGGAGTCGAAGACCCGGTGCAGCGCGATGGTCAGCTCCACCACGCCGAGGTTGGGTCCGAGGTGGCCGCCGGTGCGGGTGACGGCGTCGATCAGGAAGTCGCGGATCTCGTCGGCGAGCAGCGGCAGTTCGGCGGCGGGGAGCTTGCGCAGCTCGGCCGGGGACGTGACGCGGGAGAGCAGTGACACGGGTACACCTCACGACTCGGAGCGGTGGTGCCTCCGCCCGGCGAGGGGGCGGGGCCGGCCCGGGCACGACGGCCCGGGCCGGACGGGAGCTCAGGACGGAGCGGCTGCGGTACCGGGCGGCGCCGGCCCGGCTCAGCGCCCGCGGTTGGAGCTGACGGTCTCGGTGATGGCGCGCAGCGACTGCTGGAGCGAGCCGATGGTCGCGAGGACGGCGGTCGGCTCGTAGCCGCAGTGGGCCATGCAGTTCTCGCAGCGCGGGTCCTTGCCGCGCCCGTACTTGCTCCAGTCGGTCTTCTCGACCAGCTCGCGGTAGGTCGGCACGTAGCCGTCCGCCATCAGGTAGCAGGGCCGCTGCCAGCCGAACAACGAGTAGTTGGGGATGCCCCAGGGGGTGCACTCGAAGTCGGCCTTGCCCTCCAGGAAGTCCAGGAAGAGCGGGCTGTGGTTGAGGCGCCAGCGCTTGCGGTTGCCGCCGGCGAAGGCTTTGCGGAAGAGCTCCCGGGTCTGCTCGACGCCGAGGAAGTGCTCCTGGTCGGGGGCCTTCTCGTAGGCGTAGGCCGGGGAGATCATCATCTCGTCGACCTTCAGCTCGTCGTTGAGGAAGTCCAGGACGTCGATGACGGTCTGCGCGGTGTCGGTGTTGAAGAAGGTGCTGTTTGTGGTGACCCGGAAGCCGCGCCGCTTGGCCTCCTTGATCGCCGCCACCGCCTCGTCGAAGGTGCCCTCCTTGGCCACCGACTCGTCGTGCCGCTCGCGCAGGCCGTCGATGTGCACCGCGAAGGTGAAGTACGGCGAGGGCTTGAACTTGTCCATCTTCTTGCGCATCAGCAGCGCGTTGGTGCAGAGGAAGACGTACTTGCGGCGCTCCACCAGCTGCCGGACGATCTCGTCGATCTGCGGGTGCATCAGCGGCTCGCCGCCGGCGATCGAGACCATCGGGGCACCCGACTCCAGGACCGCGCCGACCGCCTGGGCGACGGGCATCCGCTGCTTGAGCACGCCCGCCGGGTGCTGGATCTTGCCGCAGCCCTCGCAGGCGAGGTTGCAGGCGAACAGCGGCTCCAGCTCGACGATCAGCGGGAACTTGTCCCTTCGCTTGAGCAGCTTCTGCTGCATCAGGTAGGTGCCGACCCGCACGGTCTGGCGCAACGGCATGGCCATGGCTAGCTCGCCTCCTGGGGGAGCGTCGAGGATGTGGGGTGGTTCAGGACTGCGGAGCGGGTGTCGAGCTCCTGTCGGTACCAGTCGACCAGGGCGGGTACCGTCGCCCGCAGGGTGCGCCAGGCGCGCACCCCGGCCGGCAGCGTGCCCGGCCGGAGCAGCTCGTGGTCGGGGGTGTCCACCACCACCCGCAGCACGGCCACGGGCAGTGCCGGGCGCATCTCCCGCAGCGCGGCCAGGACGGCGGCGGCCTCCATGTCGACGGCCAGCGCCCCCTGGAGGTGCAGGGCCCGCCGCTCGATGCCGCGCACCACGTGGTCGGCGGTGTGGTGCACCCCGGTGTGCGCGGTCAGACCGTGCTCCTTGAGCGCCCGGGCCAGTTCCGGCCCGGAGTCGACCGGGTAGAGGTGGCCCTCGGCGTCGCGCACGCCGTCGGCGGCCACCACCTCGCCCGGCGCCACGCCCGGTCCGACGGCGGCGCCGAAGCCGGCCACCACCACCGCGCCGTAGCCGCCCGGGGCGGAGCCGAGCACGCGCCGCACGGCCGTCCCGGCGCGCCGCCGGCCGACGCCGGTGCGCACCAGGACCGGGGAGCCGCCGGCCGCGCCGCGCCAGTCACCGCCGCGCAGGGCCCACACCTCGGGGCCCAGGGCGCAGAGCACCAGCAGCGGGGCGGTGGTCACCGCCCCGCCCCGATCGACGGGGTGCCGCCCGGCTGCACCATCCCGGGGCTGCCGTTGAGGTAGCGGCCGAGCGCGGTGACCGGGAAGACCAGCCGGTACAGGTGGTAGTTGATGGAGAAGTCCCACGGGAAGCCGGTGCCGGTGAACTGCGGCTCGTCCCAGGTGCCCTCGGGCAGCTGGGTGCGCACCAGCCACTCGACCCCGCGCTCCACCGCCGGGTTGGCCCGGCCGTCCGGGCCCTCGCCCGCCGCGAGCAGCGCCATCAGCGCCCACGCGGTCTGCGAGGCGGTGGAGTCGCCGCGGCCGGCCCAGCGCGCCGGGTCGTCGTAGGAGCGCATGTCCTCGCCCCAGCCGCCGTCGGCGTTCTGCCGGTCCTCCAGCCAGCGCACCGCCCGGCGGATCGCCGGGTGCTCGTCCGGGACGCCGGCCGCGACCAGGGCGGGCAGCACCGAGCCGGTGCCGTAGATGTAGTTGGTGCCCCAGCGGCCGAACCAGGAGCCGTCCGCCTCCTGGTCGCGCAGCAGCCACTCGATGCCGCGCCGGGTGCGCGGGTCCCGGGCCCGGCCGGTCTCGGCGAGCATCTCGACCACGTGGGCGGTGACGTCCGCGGACGGCGGGTCGACCACCTCGCCGAAGTCGCAGAACGGCAGCTTGTTCGGCAGCAGGCTGGTGTTGTCGACGTCGAAGGCGCCCCAGGCGCCGTTCTTGGACTGCATGCCGAGGTTCCACAGCACGCCCCGGTCCACCGCGGCGTCGACCCTGGGCTGGTCCGGATGGGCGACCCGGCGCAGCGCCAGCACCACCTCGGCGGTGTCGTCGATGTCGGGGTAGGTGTCGTTCTCGAACTCGAAGGCCCAGCCGCCGGCCGGCAGGGCGGGCCGCTGGACGGACCAGTCGCCGCGCTTGCGGATCTCCTCGCCGAGCATCCAGTCGACAGCGGAGACCAGCGCCGGGTGGTCGGCCGGCACCCCGGCGTCGACCAGCGCGATGGTGGCCAGGCAGGTGTCCCAGACCGGGGACTGGCAGGCCTCCATCCAGCGCATGCCGTCCTCGGTGTGCACGGTGAAGCGGTCGAAGGAGGAGAGCCCGGCCTTCATCACCGGGTGCTCCAGCTCGTAGCCCTCCAGGTGCAGGGCGATCAGCGAGTAGACGGCGGGCGGCTGGATCCCGCCCCAGCAGCCGTCGGCCTCCTGCCGCTCGACGATCCAGCGGCAGGCCTGCGCGACGGCGAGTCGGCGCAGCGGCCGGAAGGCCCGGTGGTGGTAGGCGTGCAGCGCCTTGTCCAGGCGCTCGAACAGGCCGTCCCAGCTGGTGGCGGGGGCGAGCGGCCGGTCGGGGTACGGGTGGTCCGGGTCGGTGTGCAGTTCGGTGAGCGCGAAGGGGGCCGGACGGACCGGGCGGTGGGACGAGACGATGGTCAGCGGGACGATGGTCTGCCGGGCCCAGCAGCCGAAGGCGTAGATGTTCAGCGGCAGCCACTTGGGCAGGAAGATGATCTCGGGCGGCATCTCGGGCAGCCGGTCCCAGGGCCACCAGCCGAAGAGCGCGAGCCAGATCCGGGTGAACACCCGGGCGGCCGCGATGCCCCCGGCGGAGCGGACGTAGCGCGCGGCGGCCAGCATGTGCGGGGCGTCCGGGTCGTCGCCGGCGAGCTTGAGGGCGACGTAGGCCTCGACGGTGGTGGAGAGTTCGGCCGGTCCGCCGTGGAAGGTGGCCCAGGTGCCGTCCTCCCGCTGCTGGGAGCGGATCCACTCGGCGGCGGCCCGGGTCAGCTCCTCCGTCCTGATGCCCAGGAACTGGCGGAGCAGTAAGTCCTCGGCGTCCATGGTGACGTTGGTCTCCAGGTCGCCCTTCCACCAGCCCTCGGAGGACTGCAGCGAGAGCAGGTGGGTGGTGGCGCGCGCGAGGGCCTCGCGCGCGTCGCCGGGCTGCCGGTCCGCCTCACCGGCCGGCCGCGGCCGGTCGGTGTCCTCGGGCTGCCACCGCCCCGCACCCAGCAGGGTCGGGGGGCGGTCGCCCACCGCGACCGGCTCGGGATCGTACTCAGGGTCGAGCCGGCCGTCCGCGGTTGCTGTCAACGTAACGTCACCTCTCTCGTACCACCACGAATTCGGCGAGTGCGACGAAGTGCTCGCGCACCCCGTCGGACATGGGCACCTCGTCCAGGGCGGCGAGGGCAGTCGTGTGCTGGCGGCGGGCCTCCTCCTGAGTCCAGGCGCGGCCGCCGGCCTCCTCGATCAGCCCGGCTCGGGCGGCGAGCTCGGGCTCGCCCTCCTCGCCCCGGCCCTTCGGGTCCGCGAGCTGTTCGGCCAGCCGGCGCGAGGCGGCACCGCCCTCGGCGAGCGCGGCCGCGACCGGCAGGGACTTCTTGCGCTGGCGCAGGTCGCCGAAGTGCGGCTTGCCGGTGACCTCGGTCGCGCCCCAGATGCCGAGCAGGTCGTCCACCGCCTGGAAGGCCAGGCCCAGGTGGTGGCCGTAGCGCTGGAGCGCGTCGGAGACCTTGTCGTCGGCCCCGGCCAGGACGGCGCCGATCGCCGAGGCGGCGGCCAGCAGGGCCGCCGTCTTTCCGCCCTCCATCTCCAGGCATTCGGCGACGGTGACGCTGTCGCGCTGTTCGAAGGCGACGTCCATGGCCTGGCCGTCGATCAGTCTGCGGGTCGCGGTGGTGAGCAGCCGGACGGCGCGCGCGGCGTCGGTGGGGCTCGCCCCGCCGGTCTCCCCGGCGTCGAGCAGCACCTCCGTGCCGAGCGTCGCCAGGGCGTCGCCGACCAGGATCGCCTGGGCCGGACCGAAGACCGTCCAGGCGGTGGCCCGGTGCCGGCGGGTCTCGTCACCGTCCATCAGATCATCATGGAGCAGGGAGAAGTTGTGCACCAGTTCAACGGCCACCCCGCCGGGCACCCCCACCTCGGGCGCCGCACCGGCCGCCTGGGCGGACAGCAGGGCCAGCGCGGGGCGCACGGCCTTTCCGCCGTCGCCCTCCACCGGGGTGCCGTCCCGGTCGATCCAGCCGAAGTGGTAGGCGGCGACGGTGTCCATCGGTGCGGCCAGACGGGCGACGGTGGCCCGTAGCGGCGGGGCGCAGAGCGTCCGGCTGCGGGCCAGCAGCTCCGGCACCGAGACCGGTTCGGCGTGCGCCGTGCCTCCGACGGCGAAGCCGGTGCGTGACTCCACGTGCGTTCCCTCTCCCTCGTGCTGCCGGACCGCACGGGGCGGCCGGGTGCTGTCGGTGCGGCTGGTGTCGACCCGGACCGGGTCGACGCGGGTGGTGCCGCAGCGATCGGTGTCGGTACGGCCGATGGGGCCGACGGTACGCCCGTCGGCTCTGGCGGGCTCTCCGGCGGCGGGCCCCGCCGTCACCGGGGCCACCGTCCGTCGCCCCGGTCCACCGGCACCCTGGCGCCGGCCGCGGCCAGCGCGGCGTCGGCGGCGGCGTGGCCGCTGCGCACCGCGCCCTCCATGGTCGCGGGCCAGCCGGTGGCGGTCCACGCCCCGGCCAGCAGCAGGCCGGGGACCCCGGTCGCGGCCGCGGGGCGCAGCGCGGCACTGCCGGGCGCCCCGTCGAAGGTGGCGGTGCGCTCCCGGGTGACGAAGAAGTCCAGCACCTCCGCGCCCGCGGCGGCCGGGAGCAGCCGGGCCAGCTCGGGCAGGTAGCGGTCGCGCAGTTCGGCGACCGGCAGGTCGATCTCGTCCTGGACGGCGGACTGGGACAGCGCCAGGTACTGGGCGCCGGGGTGGGCTCGGCCGATCGGGGTACCGGCCAGGCCGGAGTGGGTGGTGCGGTCGAAGACCCACTGGACCGGGCTGCCGAGCGCGGCGAAGAACGGCCGGCGCAGCACCTTGCGGTCGTAGACCACGTGCACGTTGAGGATCGGCGTGGTGCCGAAGTCCTCCAGGCGGTGGGGGACGGCCCCCGGCGGCAGCAGGGCGGCCGCGGTGTCCTGGGCGCCGGCCAGCACGACGGTGTCGGCGGTGAGCAGCTCGCCGCTCTCCAGCCGGACGGCGTGCTGGGGCGCGGCCGGCTTGAGCTCCGCGACCCGGGCGCGCAGCAGGACCCGCACGCCGGCGCGTTCCAGCTCGGCGAGCGCCCGGTCGTGGTGGATCACGCCCAGCGGGACGGCGGCGATGCCGATGTCGGAGGCTCCCGGGTCGGAGAGCAGTCCGGTCTTGAACACCATCGCGGCGAGCGCCAGGGACACCTGGTCGGCCCGGGCGTTCAGGGTGGCGACGCCGACCAGGTCCCAGAGCGCGGCCGTGGTGGCGTCGTTCTGCCCGTTGCGGCGCAGCCACTCGCCGAAGGAGAGCCCGTCCAGCGCCGGGTCGGCGAGGTCCAGGCCCTTGAGGGCGAGCGCGCCGCGGACCACCCGGGCGCGGTCGGCCGGGGACAGGTGCGGGTAGCGGGCGAGGCTGCCGACCAGGTGCAGCGGGACGGGCAGACCGGCGCGGCGCAGTCGGCCGAGGGTGCGCACCGGGGCCTCGTCGGGGCCGGTGACGGAGAGCACCGGGACGTCCAGCCGGTCCTGGAGGTGGGTCATCCGGGTGGCGCCCAGCCGCTCCAGCAGGCCGCGGTAGGCGGTGCAGCAGCGCAGGAAGACGTGCTGGCCGTTGTCCACGGTCAGGTCGCCGCGCTGGAACGAGAAGGCCAGGCCGCCGAGCCGGGGGCGCCCCTCGGCGAGGGTGACCCGGTGACCGGCCTCGGCCAGTCGCAGGGCCGTGGTGATCCCGGCCAGGCCGCCGCCGACCACGACGGCGGCCGGGCGCGCGGCATCGGCTCGCCCGGTCATCGGCTCTCCCCCTCGCAGTCGCCGGACCGCCCGGCGACGATCGCTGTGGCCGGCCCGCTCGCGGCCGGCACCGTCGTGGACGGCACCGTGGTCAACACGGCTCCACCCGGATGTGATTCCCCGCTGACACAGCGTGACAGAACCGTGGCGAGAATCAAGAACGCCCCCCGGCGAGCCCGGAAAGCGCCACGTACGCCTTCTCCCAGCCCGGGAGCGACACCCGACCGCGCAGCACCGACTCCGGATCGGCGGCGATCCGGCCGAGCAGCCGGTGGTAGATCCCGGCCATCGCGGCGGTGCAGGCGCGGCTGCGGCGGTCGAGCAGGGGCAGCAGGCGCAGGCCCTCCTCGAAGGCGGCCTGGGCGCGGGCGGCCTCGAACGCCACCAGTCCGGTGAAGTCGGCGCCGACCGGCGGCTTGGGCAGGGCGAAGCCCTGCTCGCAGCCGAACCGGACCAGGTCCTCGGTGGGCAGGTAGGTGCGGCCGGTCAGGGCGTCCTCGCGCAGGTCGCGCAGGATGTTGGTGAGCTGCAGGGCCAGGCCCAGGGTGTCCGCGTACTGCGCCCCGCGCTCCGGGTCCTCGCAGCCGTAGACGCCCAGCGAGAGCCGGCCGATGGCGCCCGCCACGCAGCGGCAGTAGACCTTGAGCTCCTCGTACGTCTGGTACTCGGCGCCCTTGAGGTCCATCTCCACGCCGTCGATCAGCTCGTCGAAGCCGCCGAGCGGGATCGGGAAGCGCCTGGCCGCGTCGGCCAGGGCGACCTTGATGGGGTCGGTGTCGTCCTCGGCGACCGCCCCGGAGCGGACCTCGTCCACCAGTTCCCGGGTGCGCACCAGGGCCTCGGCCTTGCGGTCGGCCGGGAGGTCGCCGTCGCCGATGTCGTCCACCCGGCGGGCCAGGGCGTACAGGGCCGACATGGCCAGCCGCTTGGGTTCGGGCAGCAGGCGGATGCCGTAGCTGAAGTTGCGTGCCTGCAGTCCGGTGACTGCCTCGCAGTACCGGTACGCCGCCATGACCGGGGCCGACGCCAGTGGTGATGCCGCCACTCGGGCGTTCACCTTCCCTTCGCGAAGATGGCCGCCGCCTTCGCTGCGAGGCGGCGCTTGTCCGGCTTCGCCTGCCGGGCGAGCACGTCGTACCCGGCGTCCTCGACGGCAGCCAGGGCCGCGTAGCCGCCTGCGGTGAATCCCGCCAGGAGCAGTCGAAGCCTTCCCCGAACCGTACCTACCAATGGTGCGCCGCGGTCGAGCAGGGTGCGGGCCCGTTCGGCCTCGAAGGCGATCAGTTCCCGCACCGCACCGGTCGCGGTGGGCTCGGCGAGCTCCTCCTCGGAGACGCCGAAGCGTTCGAGGTCCTCGGCGGGGAGGTAGATCCGGCCGCGGGAGAGGTCCTCGGCCACGTCCTGGAGGTGTTCGACCAGCTGGAGGGCGGTGCAGATGGCGTCCGAGAGGGCGATCCGCTCGGGGGTGGAGACGCCCGCGATGGCCAGCACCAGGCGGCCGACCGGGTCCGCGGAGAGCGTGCAGTAGCCGACCAGGTCGTCGTAGCTGGCGTAGCGGACGGTGGTCTGGTCCACCCGGTTGGCCTCGATCAGACGGCGGAACGGCTCGGGCGTCAGGCCGTGCCGGTCGACCAGCGGGACGAGGGCGCCCAGCAGCGGGTGCCGGGGCGGCTCGGCGTCGCCGGGGTGCAGGGCCGTCTCGAACACCCGGTCGAGGTCGTGCTCCAGTCCGTCGAGCAGCGCGAGCCGGAAGGAGACCTCCGCCGGGCTCGGCGGGCCGGACTGGGCCGAAGGGGTGGCGGGGGGCCGCCGCTCGACCCCGAGCAGGGCGGCGGTGGCGGCCGGGTCGGCGAGGTCGCCGTCACCGGAGTCGTCGACCAGCCGGGCGAAGCCGTAGACGGCCATCAGGTCGTCGCGCCAGGCCGCGGGCAGGAAGAAGGGGGCGACCGGGAAGTTCTCCGCCCCCGCCTTGTCCAGGGTCTGTCCCGCGGAAGGGTTCACCGGCGTATCTCTGGGCTGGGCCGAAGCCGACACTGCAGTCACTCCCCCGTTCTACACCGCTCGGTACCACCGGTCCGACTCGGACACGCGTCCGAGCGCGGGCGTCACGTCCGGCACACCGCCCCCGCGCCCCCAGCCTGACACCACGCGGCGCGCCCGAGAAGAGCGCCCCGCCCGGCGCACGGTGGCGCTCACCCCCGCGGCGGCGGGCCACCCGGGCTAGGACCCGGCTCCGGGGCGTACGACGAAGGGCCGGCTCCGGAGTGTTCCGGGGCCGGCCCTTCGGTGCCAGGGGTTCGCTACGGGCGCTCGCCGCGCTCGTAGCGGCCGACGACCTCGTCGGTCGGGCCGTCCATGACCAGCTCGCCGGCCTCGATCCAGATGGTCCGCTCGCAGACCTCGCGGATCGAGTTGTTGTCGTGGCTGACCAGGAAGACCGTACCGGCCGAGCCGCGCAGCTCGTCGATGCGCTTCTTGCTGCGCTGCTGGAAGGCCTGGTCACCGGTGGCGAGGGCCTCGTCGATCAGCAGCACGTCGTGGGTCTTGGCGGCGGCGATCGAGAAGCGCAGCCGGGCGCCCATGCCGGAGGAGTAGGTGCGCATCGGCAGGGAGATGAAGTCCCCCTTGTCGTTGATCCCCGAGAAGTCGACGATGTCCTGGTAGCGCTCCTTCACCTGGGCCGGGCTCATGCCCATCGCCAGGCAGCCCAGGATGACGTTGCGCTCACCGGTGAGCTCGTTCATCAGGGCCGCGTTGACGCCCAGCAGCGAGGGCTGGCCGTTGGTGTAGATGCCGCCCTTCTCGGTCGGCAGCAGGCCCGCGATGGCGGCCAGCATGGTCGACTTGCCGGATCCGTTGGAGCCGATCAGGCCGACCGCCTCGCCCTTGTACGCGGTGAAGCTGATGCCCTTGACCGCGTGCACCTCGCGCACGCCGGAGCCGCGCTTGCGGCTGAGGATCCGGCTCATCGCCGAGGTGGCGCTGCCCTTGCCGGAACCGGCGCCGTGCACCCGGTAGACGATGTGCACGTCGTCGACGACGACGGTGGGCTCGCGGGCCACGCTCGTGGCCGGGACGGCGTCGCGCTTGCTCAGGTCGGTGTCAGCCACGGCCGTACTCCTCCTCGGCCTTCCAGAAGAAGACGTATCCGATGACGAACATGCCGACCGCCCAGCCGATGCCGTACGCCCACTGGTGCGGCGGCAGGGTCTGGTGGACGGGCTGGTGCTTGTTGTAGATGATCGGCGCGAAGGCGTGGCGCACCAGGTCCATGTAGACCGAGGCCGGGTTGAGGGCCATGATCTTCTGGATGACGGGCGACCAGCTCTGGATCTTGTCCTGGATGCTGAACATCACGCCGGACAGGAACATCCAGGCCCGCATCACGAACGGGATCAGCTGGGAGATGTCACTGGTCTTGGACCCGATCCGGGCGAAGATCAGCGAGATGCCGGTGTTGAACAGCGTCTGCAGGAGCAGCGCCGGGATGACCAGCAGCCAGGTCTTGCCCGGCTTGATGCCGCCCGCGAGCACGGTGACGATCAGGACCACCATCGAGATCAGCAGCTGCTGGAGCTGGATCACGGTGAAGGCGATCGGCAGGCTCGCGCGCGGGAAGTGCAGCGCGCGGATCAGGCCGAGGTTGTCGGAGATCGCCCGGGTGCCGGACTGCACCGCGTTCTGGGTGAACTGGAAGACGAAGACGCCGATGCACAGCCAGGAGATGTAGGTGTGCCCGGGGAAGCCCTGCTTGCTCGCCAGGATCACGCCGAAGACCAGGTAGAACACGCCGCAGTTGAGCAGCGGGGTCACGACCTGCCAGAGCTGGCCCAGCTTGGCGTCGGTGTACTGGGCCACCAGACGGGCGGTGGCGAAGGCCCAGATGAAGTGGCGCCGGGCCCAGAGCTGCTTGGTGTAGGCGAACAGTCCGGGTCGGGCGCCGCTCACCGACAGACCGTACTTGTCCGCAAGCTGCTTGGGGGTCAGGCCCGCGTCCGCCCCCGTGGGGGCGGAGAGGCTGACGGGTTCACTCACTGTCGACACATTCGTCCTTCGCGCGGGATCGGTCGGGGCGGCCGGTCGGCGGGGGTCCGCCGGCCTTGCGCCGATGGGGATCCTGGGATCACGGGGGGTTCCGGCCGGTGTGTGGTCACCGGCCACGGCGATCGATCATCTGATCCAATCAGATGATCGGAGGTCGGCCCATCCTGGTCAGTCGCCAGACGGTCCGCCATCGCATGGGCCGCCGCGCACCGCACGGTTCGCGGAAGCCCGCCCGGAATCCGCCGAGCCAGGCCTTCATCCCCTCCGCGGAGGGACGTCGGGCCATGGTCAGCAGAAACCAGGTTCCCAGATAGAGAGGCACCAACGGGGCCGGAAGGTTCCGCCTCGCGAGCCAGACCCTGTTTCGGGCCACGTTGTGGAAGTAGGCGGCGTGCCGGGCCGGCGAGGTGGCGGGGTGGTGCAGCACCACGTCCGCCCGGTAGTCGATGGCCCAGCCCGCGTCCAGGGCGCGCCACGCGAGGTCGGTCTCCTCGTGGGCGTAGAAGAACTCGGCCGGCAGCTGCCCGGCCTGCTCGAACACCTTGCAGCGCACGGCGCTCGCGCCGCCCAGGAAGGTGGTCACCCGGGAGGAGCGCAGCGGGTCGCTGGCGCGCAGCCGGGGGACGTGCCGGCGCTGGGTGACCCCGGTGTCCGGGTCCTCGATCCGGAAGGACACGATGCCCAGCTCCGGGTCGGCGGTGAAGGCCTCGCGCAGCAGCCGGGCCGAGTCGGTGCGCGGCAGCAGGCCGTCGTCGTCCAGGAAGAGCACGGCGTCCACGTCCCGGCCGTCCGGACCGAACAGTTCGATGCCGACGTTGCGGCCGCCCGGGATGCCGACGTTCTCCGGCAGCTCGACGGTGCGCACGCCCGCCGGCAGCGGGGGCAGCTTGGCGCCCTGGGCGACCACGGCGAACTGGACCTCCGGGCCCTCCTGGGCGCGGACGGACTCGATCAGGGCGTTGAGCTCGGCGGGCCGGTTGCCCATCGTGATGATGACGACGCCGAGGCGGAAGTTCTCCGCGGTCGCCGCGTTCATCGGAGCCTGCTCGAGAGGACGATGCTCAGCAGGTGCAGCACGGTCTGCAGCATGGCGATCGCCGCCAGCACCACCACCGCGAGCCGGGTGAAGAACAGCCCGCCGTGCACGGCGTCGGCGATCCCGGCCGCCAGGATGAACAGCGAGGCCTCGACCGCGCCGACCAGGCGGTGGAACTTCAGCAGCGAGGCCGCCCGGCGGGCCTTGGCCACCGAGGCGGAGCGCGGCACCGAGGCGCTGTCCTCGACGGCCGTCAGGCCGCTGCGGGCGCGGGCCACGTCCACCAGGTCCGTCTCGGACTTGATCAGGATCGCGCCGAGCGCGGCCAGCGTGCCCAGGAACGCCCACTCCCAGTGCGAGCCGCCGCCCTCGCGGTGCAGCAGGTCGGTGGCGCGCAGGCCGAGGCCGGTCAGCAGGGCCGCCTCGGACATGTAGTGGCCGACCCGGTCCAGGTAGACGCCGGTGAGCGAGGTCTGCCGGCGCCAGCGGGCGACCTCGCCGTCCACGCAGTCCAGCAGCAGGTAGACCTGGATCAGCAGGGCGCCCAGGACGGCGCCGGTGATGCCCGGCACGACCAGCGCGCCGCCGGCCAGGATGCCGGTGAACATCATCAGGTAGGTCAGGCCGTTGGGCGTGATCGCCGTCATGGTGGACAGCACGCGGGTGATCCGCAGCGAGATCTTCCGCATGTACAGGCGCCCGGCCCAGTGCTCGGCGCTGCGGCGCTGGAGCATGCCCTCCGGGTGGATCACCGCGCGCAGTTCCTCGATCGAGGGCCGGCGGGTCAGGTCCACCGGGGGCCGCTCGGCGCCCGCGGTGGAGGGGTCAGCTGTTGACGGCTTGGACATAGTCGGCGTACGCGTCCCTGATTGCGGAAGGGGAGAGGTCGAGGTGTTCCAGGATCGTGAAGCGCCCCGGGCGGGTGTTCGGAGCGTAGTGCACCGCTTCGGTGAACTCCGCCTCGGTGAAACCCATTTGAGCGGCGGTCACCGGTAGGCCGTGGCTCCTCAGGCGCTCCACGATCAGACCGGTCAGCTCGCGCTCGCCCCGCAGGAAGCTGGCGAACGCGGCGCCGAGGCCGACCTGTTCGCCGTGCTGGGCGGAACGCTTGGGGTACAGCACGTCCAGGGCATGCGAGATCTCGTGGCAGGCGCCCGACGAGGGTCGGGTGCTGCCCGCGATGTTCATCGCGATGCCGGACAGTACCAGGGCTTCCGCGAGGGCCGTCAGGAGGTCCTGGTCCTGAATGTTGCCCGGGTGCCGGAGCAGGTTCTCGCCGGCCGAGCGGGCCATCGCCACGGCCAGTCCGTCCACCGGCTCGCCGGTGACGGCGTGTGACAACTCCCAGTCCGCGCAGGCCGAGATGTTGGAGACCACGTCGCCTATCCCGGCCGCCACGAAGCGCTGCGGGGCCTGCCGGATCACGTCCAGGTCGACGATGATGCCGATCGGACCGGGCACCCCGTAGGAGCCCCGGCCGGCGTCGTTGTCGAGGGTGGACACCGGCGAGCAGATGCCGTCGTGGGCCAGGTTGGTGGCGACCGCGACCACCGGCAGGCCGACCCGGGCGGCGGCGTACTTGGCGGCGTCGATGATCTTGCCGCCGCCGAGGCCGACGACCGCGTCGTAGTGCTTGCCGCGCATCTCCTCGGCGAAGCGCACCGCGCTGTCGAGGCTGCCGTCGTCCACGTTGTACCAGTCGGCGCCGGGCAGGGCCGGCTCCAGGCGCTCGCGCATCGCGGCGCCGGAGCCGTTGCTGATCGCCACCGCGATCCGGCCCGAGGCCGACAGCCGCTGGTCCGCCAGGATGCCGCCGAGCGAGTCCAGCGCGCCCGGGCGGATCTCGGCGAACAGCGGCGACGGGACCAGCCGGGTCAGTACTGGCACGCGATCTCCCGCGCCTTCGCCAGGTCGTCGTGGTTGTCGACCTCGACCCAGGAGACCTCGCCGATCGGCTGCACGTCGATCCGCAGGCCGCGGTCGACCATCTCCTGGTAGCCGTCCTCGTAGTACAGCTGGGGGTCGCGCTCGTAGGTGGTGCGCAGCGCGTCGGTGAGGTCGGCGGCGGCGGCCGGGTTGATCACCGTGACGCCGATGTACTCGCCGCTCGCGTCGGCCGGGTCCATCAGCTTGGTGATGCGGCGCATGCCGGCGGCCGGGTCGACGACGACCTTCATCTCCTCGTCGGCGAGCTTCTTCACCGTGTCGAGGGCGAGCAGGATGCCGGGGGCGGCGCCGGCCTCGGTCAGCCGCCGGTTGCCCTCCAGCATGGTGCGCTGCACCGAGGCGGGGTGGACGGTGTCGCCGTTGGCCAGCAGCAGACCCTCGGCGAACAGCTCACGGGCGCACCAGAGCGAGTACGCGTTGTTCCACTCCTCGGCCTTGTCGTTCTCGACCAGGTGGAGCTTGACGCCGTACTTGCCCTCCAGGGCGTCCTTGCGGTCGTACACCGCCTCCTTGCGGTAGCCGACCACGATCGCCGCGTCGCTCAGTCCGACCTCGGCGAAGTTGCGGAGGGTGAGGTCCAGGACGGTCCGCTCGCCGTCGACCGGTACCAGCGCCTTCGGCAGGGTGTCGGTGTACGGGCGCAGCCGGCGGCCGGCGCCGGCTGCCAGAACGAGGCCGATCATGCGGGGTCTCCTGATCCGTCGTGCGTGGTGCGGTTCGCGCGGGGATGTGCCGACGGGCCCGGCCGCGCTGTTGCCCTTCGGACCGGCGTACGGCCGGGTCCGGAGGCGGCGCGCCGGACCGGCACAGATCCGGGCAGCGTGTCCTAAGCGATGGTAGGCGACCGGGGCGACCCGCCCGAACGCGGCCGGAGACGCCGGGGTGACGGCTCGGTGGAGGAGAAGTGATCGAACGGGATGGGAACGGATACCGAACTGGTCTTCGGGGCGGATGACCCTTCCGGGGGTGTCCCGGACCGTTCTTTACCAGGATCCGGACGCCCCCGCGTCATGATCCGCCCGGTTGTGCGTGGGACCCGTCCGGACCGCCACCCATACGGCAGACTGGAGCGCGGCGCCGGTGCCCGCGATGCGTCCCGCGCACCCCGACGGGTTCCCACGACGCACTCGTTGCTCCCGTTGCTCCCCCTCCCGAAAGAGGCCCCATGCCCCAGAGTCCGCCGACCGACCCGACCCACTTCGCCGCCGAGATCGACAGCGGCCTGGACGTGGAGACAGACGTGCCGGTCGACCCCCGGGCCACCGCCGCCTCGGGCTCCGAGATCCTGCTGGAACTGGTCGACGACGAGGGCGGCACGATCGGCACCGCCGAGAAGCTCTGGGCCCACCAGCAGCCGGGCCGGCTGCACCGGGCCTTCTCGGTGTTCCTCTTCGACCGCCAGGGCCGGCTGCTGCTGCAGCGCCGGGCGCTCGGCAAGTACCACTCCCCCGGCGTCTGGTCGAACACCTGCTGCGGGCACCCGTACCCGGACGAGCCGCCGTTCGTCGCCGCCGCCCGGCGCACCGCCGAGGAGCTGGGCATCGCGCCCGCGCTGCTCTGCGAGGCCGGGACGGTCCGCTACGACCTGCCGGACGAGGCGTCCGGGCTGATCGAGCGGGAGTGGAACCACCTGTTCGTCGGGCTGGTCACCGCGCCGGTCCAGCCGGACCCGGAGGAGGTCGACGACTTCGCCTTCGTGACCGCGCAGGAGCTGCGCGAGCTGCGGGCCGAGCGGCCGTTCTCGGTCTGGTTCGAGACGGTCTTCGAGGCCGCGCTGCCGGGGATCCGGGAGATCGCCGGGCGGGACTGGTAGCGGACGCGTGTCCGTGCGGGTGGCCGTCCCCGTCCCGGGGGCGGCCGTCCTTGTTGGGGCAGCCGTGCTGATGGAGGCACCCGTCCTCGTGGGGACGCCCCTCAGGGCCCGGGCTCCGGGGGGACGGGCAGCGAGGCCCAGATGACCTTGCCGCCCTCCCCCGTGCGCTCGACGTCGCACACCCCGCCGGCCTGGAGGGTGACGCTCTTCACCAGCAGCAGACCGCGCCCGCCGGTGCGGCCGGTGTCGCTCTCCAGGGCCTTCGGCCGGTACGGATCGCCGTCCTCGACCGAGACCCGCACCCAGCCCCGGCGCACCGAGAGCTCGGTGGTCACCTCGGGCGACAGCTCGGCCGCGTGCCTCACCGCGTTGCCGACCAGCTCGGAGACGATCAGCAGCACGTCGTCCACCAGCTCCTGGTAGCGCACCCCGGTCATGCCCTGGGCCAGCAGGCGGTCCCGCACCGCGTGGCGGGTGCGCGGCACGGAGGCCTCGACGGCGGGCACCCGGAAGCGCCACACGCCCTCGACCGGACCGCCGCCGGTCGGTCGGACGCCCGACCGGGCGCCGCGTCTCGGCTCGGCCTTCGCCGCCCCGCTGATCTGCTCCACGTCCAGCCGCCCTTCGTCCGCGACCCGGGAATCAGGCGATCCGCATCATGGCGCCCTCGGTCCACAGAGGCTAGGAGAGCGGTCGGTGCGGCCGTGGCACCGTCGACAAGTTGCCCGTGTCGGATCGGTTCCGATCGGGATCGATCGCGGGTGGGGGCGAATCCGATCGTTTGCTTCGCGCTCATCACCGCTTCGCCCGGCGTTCGAGCGCCCTCGCGAGCCGTCCCAGCCAGTCCGGAGGGGCCGGGCGTCCCACCGGACCGGCGCCGTCCCGGCGGCCTCACGGCCGGGCGCCGACGCCGTCCCGGCCCGGGTCCGCGCCCGGGTCCGCGCTCGGGCCGAGGAAACGCAGGTGAGAAGCACTCCGGAAGCCTGGTAATGTTCTCTCTGTCGCCGAGGGGGCGAGAGAAAAACCCCCGAAGCACACACCCTGTCCGGGTGGCGGAATGGCAGACGCGCTAGCTTGAGGTGCTAGTGCCCTTTATCGGGCGTGGGGGTTCAAGTCCCCCCTCGGACACAGCAGAAATTCCCCGTGGAATCCGAAAGGATCCCACGGGGAATTTCTTTTTTCCGGCCCGGAGCCGGCCCTCCCCCCTGATCCACCGCCGGTGGCGGTGTGGCGCCGGTCTCGTTGAGCGGTCCCGTCCGTCCGAAAACCGGACACGAGATGGCAACGATCGAGCGGTTTGAGCTTCCTCTGAGGTATTCGCCCCATTTGGAACCATAGGCTGCTGGGGTTTGTCCGGAATACCGACTCAAAACCGTAAAAGCGCCGACACCATCCGCTGAACCCCGAGCGAGAGGACCGATACGTTGAGTGAGCCAGCTTCGTCGACGGCATCACACCAGAACTACCGCCGATCGCTCGGGACGATCAGCCTGACCGCGGTCGGGCTCGGCTCGATCATCGGGTCCGGCTGGCTGTTCGGGGCCGAGCGGGCGGCCAAGCTGGCCGGCCCCGCCTCGATCCTCGCCTGGGTGATCGGCGCCGCCGTGGCGCTCACCATCGCCCTCACCTACAGCGAGCTCGGCTCGATGTTCCCCAAGGCCGGCGGCATGGTCCGGTACGGCCAGTACTCGCACGGCTCGCTGGCCGGCTACCTGGCCGCCTGGGCCAACTGGATCGCCATCGTCTCGGTCATCCCGGGTGAGGCCACCGCCTCCGTCCAGTACATGAGCTCCTGGCACTTCGGCTGGGCCAAGGGCCTGTACGACGGCAAGGAACTCACCCTCAGCGGGGTGGCACTCGCCAGCGTGCTGCTACTGGTGTACTTCGCCCTCAACTGGTTCGCGATCACCCTGTTCGCCAAGACCAACACGGCGATCACCGTGTTCAAGGTCGTCGTGCCGACGCTGACCGCCGGCGCGCTGCTCCTCGCGCACTTCGACACCTCGCACTTCACCCAGCCGGGCGGCTTCGCGCCGAACGGCTGGAGCGCGGTGTTCACCGCCGTCGCCGTCTCCGGCATCGTCTGGGCCTTCAACGGCTTCCAGTCCCCGCTGAACCTGGCCGGCGAGGCCCGCAACCCCGGCAAGTCGCTGCCGAAGGCCGTCATCGGCTCGATCCTGATCGCCCTGGTGATCTACGTCGCGCTGCAGATCGCGTTCATCGGCGCCATCCCGGCCGCCGACCTGTCGCAGGGCTGGAGCAGCCTCTCCTACACCTCGCCGCTCGCGGACCTCGCGATCGCCTGGGGCATCAACTGGCTCGCGCTGCTGCTCTACGCGGACGCCTTCGTCTCGCCGTCCGGCACCGGCATGATCTACGCCGCCACCACCTCGCGCATGATCCACGGCGTGCAGGAGAACGGCCACCTGCCGAAGCTCTTCGGCAAGGTCGACGCCAAGACCGGCATCCCGCGCCCGGCGCTGCTGCTGAACCTGCTGGTCGCCTTCCTGTTCCTCGCGGTCTTCCGCGGCTGGGGCTCGCTGGCCGAGATCGTCTCGGTCGCCACCGTGATCTCGTACATCACCGGCCCGGTCGCCGTGATGGCGCTGCGCCGCCTCGCGCCGGACCTCCAGCGGCCGGTGAAGCTCAAGGCCATGCCGGTGATCGCGCCGATCGCCATGGTCTTCGGCTCGCTGGTCCTGTACTGGGCCCGCTGGCCGCTCACCGGCAAGGTCATCCTGCTGATGGCCGCCGGTCTGCCGATCTGGGCCTGGTACGAGCTGCGCAAGCCGTTCGGCGAGCTGAAGCCGCACCTCAAGGCGGGCGCCTGGATGGTCGCCTACCTGTTCGTGATGGCCGGGATCTCCTGGGCCGGCAGCTCCGACTTCGGCGGGCACGGCTACCTGCCGGAGGGCTGGGACCTGCTGATCGTGGCCGCGATCGGGCTGGTGTTCTACTACTGGGGCGTCGCCAGCGCCTGGGCCAACCCCTCGCTGGCCGAGGTGCGCCGGGAGCTGGCGGCGGAGGCAGCGGCTGAGGCCTCTGCCGAGGCTGCCGGGACCGCGGAGCCTTCGCGGGTCTGAGCGGGTACGTGCTTCGAAGGGCCGGTCGGGTTTCCGACCGGCCCTTCGGCGTCTGTGGGACCGGTGCCGGGGCGGGGTGCCGGGGCGGTTCCGGTCAGGCGTAGCTGTTCCGGTCAGCCCCGGCGGGCGCGGCGGATGGCCGAGGTGACGACCGGGGGCAGCAGGTCCTTGGCCGCGCGCTTGGCGACGTTGACCGGGCGGCGCGCCTCGGCGGCGCGGGTGCGGCGGGCGGCGAGCTCCAGCGCGGCCTCGTCCATGGCCGTCCGGGACAGGCTCTCGGGCTCCGGCGCCTCGACGGCCCGCGGCTCGTGGCGGGAGGGGCGGAACGGGTGGATGCCCTCCGAGCCGCCGGCCATCCGCAGCACCTGCCGGCGGTTCAGCGTCTCGGTGGCCAGCTCGCAGCCGACGGCGAGGTCCACCCGGTCGAGCAGGTCGCGCTGGAACGGCTCCGGGTCGCCCCAGGTGCCGTAGAACTTGCACTCGGTGAGCATGATCGGCTTGAGGCCGTGGTTGAACACCGCCTCCCAGGTCGCGGCCGCGACGCCGGGGGTGTGCTGGGCCCGGTAGTCGTCCAGGACCACGACGCCCTGGTCCTGCAGCGCCACCCGGGCCACCTGGAGGTCGCCCACCACGTGCTCGTAGAGGTGCGAGGCGTCGATGTGGATGAAGCGGTACGCCCCGGCCGGGACCCGTCCGCCCGCGAGCACCGAGGTCGGGGCCTGAATGATGTCCGGCAGCTCGTCGTGGAAGGACAGGTAGTTGGCCTCGAAGGCGGAGCGGGTCAGCGTCTTCCGGTAGGAGAGGTCCATCTCGTCGGAGTTCTCCTCGTCCGGTGCGTCCGAGTCGAACAGGTCACAGACGGTGAAGGCCTCACCCGGCTGGAGGTGTTCGCCGATCACGATCGCACTGCGGCCGAGGTAGGCGCCCATCTCCATGAGGTCGCCGGTGACGCCCTGCTTCGCCTGGCGCCCGAGGAACCACTCGAAGGAGTGCCGGTCGTGGTCCCAGAACCATCCGGGGACGTCCTCCAACACGGCGGGTTCGACGGGCTGCTGCGGTTCGCCCTTCAACGCGGTGTCGGTCACGGCATGCTCCTTAGCGGTACGGATGACCTGCGGGTTCTGAGCCACACCTCGGCGTGGTGGCGGCCTACCCGGCCCCCGGGACGCGCCGGATCACCGGCCGTACACGAGTCGACCCTCCACCGACAGTAGGCCCCACCACGGAGTTCGCTGCAATCTACAGCGGGTGCCCGGGGGATGAGGAGGGCTTTCGGGTCTCGAATTGTGGAACCGCCGGTGGTAGCGGCCCCCGCGGCCGGAGGTGAACACGGCCCGGCGGGTGGCGTACGTCCATTCTGTCCCGAAAGGCCACCCCGTGTCACCGGTCTTGCGGATGATCTTGGTCGCATCCGCCGCGCCTAGCGTTGTCACGGGCGGCCCGGACGGCGGGCCCGTACGCAGGGAGCGGATCGACATGACGACGACGCAGGCCGGCCGGATGGACCTTCAAGACCCTTCACTGTCCGCCGAGTTGGTCGCCATGATGACCGAGGACAACGCGGCCGCCCGGCTGGCGCACAGCCCCGACCTGGCCGAACAGGCCGTCTGGCGGCGGCTCACCGCCCGGCACGGGGACCGGCTCGCGGAGATCATGGCGGCGCACGGCTGGCCCACCGAACGGGCCGTCGGCGCCGAGGGCGCCCGGGCCGCCTGGCTGATCGCCCAGCACGCGGACCGCCAACTGGACGTCCAGCGGCGCGCGGTGGAGCTGATGGCCGGGGCCGTCGAGGAGGGCGCCGCGAGCGCCCGTGACCTGGCCTTCCTCCAGGACCGGCTGGCCGTCAACGAGGGGCGCGAGCAGTGCTACGGGACGCAGATCGGCGCGGTGGCGGACGGCCGGCCGGTGCCCTGGCCGTGCGAGGACCCGGAGCGGCTGGACGAGCGCCGGGCCCGGGTCGGGATCGAAGCGTTCGACGCGTACACCGCGCGGTTCGCCCCACGATGACCGGACCCACGCAACCGGCCGGTCACCTCGGCGGGATTGGCTCTTGCGCGGGGCTGTCCGGCCGCCTTGACTGACCCTCCGACGAGCGCGACCGGCCGAAGAGCGGCTGACCGGCTGAGAGGAAGACCCGTGCAGCAGCAGGAGTACCCGGAGTACGGCGACCAGTACATCGACGGCGCCTGGCGGCCCTCCGGGGACTCCGGAACGATCACCGTGCTCAACCCGGCGACGGAACAGGTGCTCGCCACCGTACCGGCGGGCGGGGCGGCCGACGTCGACGCCGCGGTCGCGGCGGCCCGCCGGGCGGCCCGGGACTGGGCCGCCGCCACCCGCGAGGACCGGCTCGCGCTGCTGACCCGGCTGCGGGACGGACTGGCCGCCGCCCAGGCCGAGATCACCTCGACCGTGGTCGCCGAACTGGGCGCCCCGGTCGGCTTCGCCGGGGCCGTGCACGCCGGACTGCCGCTGACCGTGGCGAGCTCGTACCTGACGCTGCTCGCCGGGCACCCCTTCGAGGAGCGGATCGGCAACTCGGTGGTGCTCGCCGAGCCGGCCGGGGTAGTCGCGGCGATCACGCCGTGGAACTACCCGCTGCACCAGATCGTGGCCAAGGTCGTCCCGGCGCTGGCGGCCGGCTGCCCGGTGGTCCTCAAGCCGGCCGAGGACACCCCGCTGGTGGCCCGGCTGTTCGCCCGGCTGGTGGACGAAGCCGGCTTCCCCGCCGGGGTGTTCAACCTGGTGACCGGCACCGGGGCGGTCGCGGGCGCGGCGCTCGCCGCCCACCCGGAGGTGGACGTGGTGTCCTTCACCGGCTCCACCGCGGTCGGCCGGCAGGTCGCCGAGACAGCAGGGCGCGGGCTCAAGCGGGTCGCCCTGGAGCTGGGCGGCAAGTCCGCCAACGTGGTGCTGCCGGGCGCCGACCTGGCCCGGGCGGTGAACGTCAACGTCGCCAACGTCTTCGCCAACTCCGGCCAGACGTGCAGCGCCTGGACGCGCCTGCTGGTGCACCGGGACCAGTACGAGGAGGCGGTCGCGCTCGCCGCCAAGGCCGCCGAGAAGTACGTCCCGGGCGACCCGACCGACCCACAGACCCGGATCGGCCCGCTGGTCAACGCCAAGCAGCTGGCGCGGGTCCGGGGCTACCTGGAGGGCGCGCTCGCCCAGGGCGCCCGGCTGGTGGCCGGCGGCCCGGAACCGCTGGCCGGACTCCCCACCGGCTACTACGTCCGCCCGACCGTCCTCGCCGACGTCACCCCGGAGATGACGGTGGCCCAGGAGGAGGTCTTCGGGCCCGTCCTGGCGATCCTCCCCTACCGCGACGAGGACCACGCGGTCGAGATCGCCAACGGCACGGCCTACGGGCTGTCGGGCGGCGTCTGGGCGGCGAACACCGACACCGCCGCCGCCTTCGCCCGCCGGCTCGACACCGGCCAGGTCGACCTCAACGGCGGCCGCTTCAACCCGCTGGCCCCGTTCGGCGGTTACAAGGACTCCGGGCTCGGCCGCGAACTGGGGCGGCACGGGCTGGAGGAGTTCCTGCAGTACAAGTCGCTTCAGTACTAGTGGGGTTGGGATCCGGAGTAGTGGGGTTGGGCTCCGGGCCGCCGAACTTCCGTTCGGCGGCCCGGAGTCACGGCCGGCGCTTCCGGTCCGGTCAGACCAGGTCGACGCCCGGGTAGAGCGGGAACGGCGCCAGGAGGTCGGCGGCGCGCTTGGCGATGCCGTCGCGGAGGGCCTCGTCGAGGGCGTAGTTCGCCTTGGACGGGGCACCGTTGGCGGTGGTGGCGGGGGTGGTGGCGCGCAGGACGGTGTCGATCAGGGCGGCGATCTCGTCCATCTCGACGGCGCCCAGGCCGCGGGTGGTGAGCGCCGGGGTACCCAGTCGCACACCCGAGGTGTACCAGGCGCCGTTCGGGTCCTGCGGGACGGAGTTGCGGTTGGTGACGATGCCCGAGTCGAGCAGCGCTGCCTCGGCCTGACGGCCCGTCAGGCCGTAGCCGGAGACGTCGGCGAGCACCAGGTGGTTGTCGGTGCCGCCGGTGACCAGCTTGCCGCCGCGGCGCAGCAGGCCCTCGGCGAGCGCCTGGGCGTTGTCGACCACCGCGCGGGCGTAGGCCCGGAACTCGGGGCGACGGGCCTCGGCGAGGGCGACGGCCTTGGCGGCCATCACGTGCGAGAGCGGGCCGCCGAGCACCAACGGGCAGCCACGGTCGACGTGTTCGGCGAGCTCGGCGGTGCTGAGCACCATGCCGCCGCGCGGGCCGCGCAGGGACTTGTGGGTGGTCGTGGTGACGATGTGGGCGTGCGGCACCGGGTCGTGGTCGCCGGTCAGCACCTTGCCCGCGACCAGGCCGGCGAAGTGCGCCATGTCGACCATGAGGGTCGCGCCGACCTCGTCCGCGATCTCCCGCATCTTGCGGAAGTTCACCAGTCGCGGGTAGGCGGAGTAGCCGGCCACCAGGATCAGCGGGCGGAACTCGCGGGCGGTCTCGCGCAGCGCGTCGTAGTCGATCAGGCCGGTGACCGGGTCGGTGCCGTAGCTGCGCTGCTCGAACATCTTGCCCGAGATGTTGGGCCGGAAGCCGTGGGTGAGGTGGCCGCCGGTGTCCAGGGACATGCCGAGCATCCGCTGGTTGCCGAGCTCCTGGCGCAGCCGGGCCCAGTCCTCCTCGGTGAGGTCGTTGACGTTGCGCACGGCGGCGCGCTCCAGGGCCGGGCTCTCTACCCGCTGGGAGAGGACGGCCCAGAAGGCGGTGAGGTTGGCGTCGATGCCCGAGTGCGGCTGGACGTAGGCGTGTTCGGCGCCGAACAGCTCGCGGGCGTGCTCGGCGGCGATCGCCTCGACGGTGTCGACGTTGCGGCAGCCGGCGTAGAAGCGGCGGCCGACGGTGCCCTCGGCGTACTTGTCGCTGAGCCAGTTGCCCATGGCGAGCAGGACGGCCGGGGAAGCGTAGTTCTCGCTGGCGATCAGCTTGAGCGAGGCGCGCTGGTCCTCCAGCTCCCGGCCGATGGCGGCGGCGATCCGCGGTTCCACGCCGGCCACGACGTCGAGGGCGCTGCGGAAGGCGGTGTCGGCCGCCGGGCTCGCGGTGGTGTGCGGCTGCTGCGCGGGACTCTGGTCGAGTGCGGGGGTCTGGGCCATGGCGGTCTCCTGGTGGGGATGCGGGCGGCCCAGGCGCTCGGCAACGACGTGAGGATTCACGGGACCGCTTCCCGATGGTCGATTCCATCCCTACGCGCCAGTCGCGGTCCACCGGGATCGTACCAACACCCCGGGGACTGTGGCGGAGGTCTCAGAATGCGGAACGGCCGGTCCGGTTCGGCGGGTTATGTCCGTTCTCCTGCAACGGCCGTGTTGCGGGGAAATGAAGCCGCCACAATTCCCGAAACAGTCCGGAAGGAATTCCCGCGGAGCGCCTTCCGGTGATTTGCGGAACGTCGGACGCATCCGATCTGATGTCGCCAGAACGGCTCCCGGGAAACCCCCTGGCGCCGATCGGTAAATGCCCACCAACGCACCCTCACCCACGGGGCGGCGGAGAATTCGGGGAGTACGCCTCTCATGGCAGCGGTCGACACAGTCGCAGTTACCGGCCCGGCCCCCGGGCCCGCCGCACCGGGCCTGCTGCGCCGGGTGCTGCGCGACCGGGTCGGCGCCGCCGCCTCCGCCGTCGTCCTGCTGTTCCTGCTGCTCGCCCTGGCCGCGCCGCTGGTCGCCGCCCTGTACGGGAAGAACCCGGTCGAGCACTACGGCCAGAACACTCCGGGCCTGCTCAGCGACGGCGGCCTGCCGATGCTGCCGAACGGCGGGATCTCCGGCGAGTTCTGGTTCGGCCTGGAGCCCGGCCTCGGCCGGGACGTGCTGACCCAGCTGCTGTACGGCATCCGCACCTCACTGCTGATCGCCTTCGCCGCGGCCGCCGTGACCACCACGCTCGGCGTGCTGGCCGGGGTCGCGGTCGGATACCTCGGCGGGATCGCGGACCGGCTGTTCGGCTTCCTCGCCAATGTGCTGCTGGCCTTTCCGACGCTGCTCCTGCTGCTCGCGCTCAGCCCGGTGATCCAGTCCCGACTGGTCGATCCGGGCGCCGCGGAACCGGAGTGGATGCAGTTCCTGGTGCTGATCCTGGTCTTCTCCGCGTTCGGCTGGATTCCGCTCGCGCTTTCCCTCCGGGCCACCGTCCGATCGCTCCGGGAAAGGGATTTCGTGCAGTCCGCCCGGGCGCAGGGAGCGGGCCGGTTCCACATCGTCGTCCACGAACTGCTGCCGAACGTCCGCTCCCAGCTGATCGTGCACGCCACCATGGCCGTGCCGACCTTCGTCGCCTCCGAGGCCGCGCTGTCCTTCCTCGGCGTCGGCATCACCGAGCCCGTCCCCGACTGGGGGCGGATGATCGCGCGCGGCTCGGAGGTCTTCCAGGCCGACCCCACCTACCTGGTCTTCCCCGGCGTGGCCCTGCTGGTGTTCGTGCTCGCCTTCAACCTGCTCGGCGACGCCGTCCGGGACGCGCTGGACCCGCGCCGCGGCCGCTGAGCCTGCTTCCGTTCCGTCCGATTCCATCGGATTCCATCGGACTCCGTCCACTTCCGTCCACTTCCGTCCGATCGACCCGATCAACCTTCCGAGCCCGCCCCGGCCCGAACGCGCCGGGGCAAGGAGAGATTCGCCATGCGCTGGACCAAACCGTCGCTCGCCGTCATCGCCACCGCCCTGCTGGCGACCTCCTGCTCGGCCGGCGCGGGCAGCACCGGCTCCGCCGCCGGCCCGGCCCCGGCCAAGGAGACCTCGCCGCTGACCGCCGCGCTCGGCACCGAGAAGGACAGCGCCGGCCCCGCCCCGGCCGTCCCCGGCGCCCGCCCGGGCGGCACGGTGAACGTGTACAACAGCGTCGAGTTCCGACACCTGGACCCGCAGAAGGTCTACGCGGGCGCCTCCTACAACGCCTCGCTGCTCTGGGGCCGCCAGCTGACGCAGTACCAGATTGTCGACGGGAAGGCCAAGTTGGTCGGCGACCTGGCCACCGACACCGGCACCTCGACCGACGGCGGGCGCACCTGGACGTACCGGCTCAAGGAGGGCGTGGCCTGGGAGGACGGCAAGCCGATCACCGCCCAGGACGTCAAGTACGGCATCGAGCGCACCTTCGGCAAGGGCTACGAGGTCGGCCCGCCGTACTGGCCGCAGTGGCTCACCGGCGAGCCCAGTTACGAGGCGGCCCGCGCCAAGTACGCCGGCCCGCAGGACGGCGACCTCGCCGCGATCGAGACCCCGGACGAGCGCACCCTCGTCCTCCACTTCCCGCAGCCGCAGGCCGACGTGCCGTACATGGCCGCGCAGTCCTCCTCCTCGCCGGTGCGCCGGGACAAGGACACCGGCACCGACTACGACCGGCTGCCGTTCGCCAGCGGCCCGTACCGGATCGCCGAGCACGTCCAGAACACCCGCATGGTGCTGGAGCGCAACCCGGCCTGGAAGGCAGAGACCGACCCGATCCGCAACCAGTACCCGGACAAGTTCGTCTTCACGTACGGCAAGGAGGCGCTCAACGGCAACCAGGAGATCCTCTCCGGGCGGGACGGCGGCGCCAACGCCACCACCGCCTCCGACGAGCTCTCCCCCGAGCTGTACCAGGCCGCCGACACCGACCCCAAGGCCAAGGACCTGGTCGTCTCCGGCCGCCGGGGCGCCTTCGTCAGCCAGCTGGTGATCAACAACGAGCGGGTGCCGGACGTCGAGGTGCGCCGCGCGCTGAACCTCGCCTACCCGCGCCAGCAGGCCCGGCAGGTCCAGGGCGGCTCCCGGACCGGCGAGCTCGCCACCACGCTCAGCTCGCCCGCGCTGATCGACTGGCAGAAGTACGACCTGAACCCGGCCAAGCCCGAGGGCGACCCGGAGGCCGCCAAGGCCGCGCTCGCCAAGGCCGAGCAGGCGCCGGCGAGCCTGACCTACGGGTACAAGAACACCCCGGACGGGCAGCGCGTCGCCCAGGTGCTGGTGGACGGCTTCGGCAAGGCGGGCATCACCGTGGTGCCCAAGCCGATCGACCCCAAGGCCTTCCTGGACGAGGTGCACCGGGCCGACTCGCCGTACGACCTGTTCGAGGAGACCAGCTCCGTCGACTGGCCGACCCCGTCCACGCTGATCCCGTTCTCCTTCGACGGCCGGGCGGGCGGCGACATCAACGCGGCGCGCTACCGCAACCCGGCGGTCGACAAGGAGATCGACCGGATCAACCAGATCGGCGAGCCGCGTGCCAAGGCCAAGGAGCTGTACGCGCTGGAGCAGACCGTGATGAAGGACCTGCCGGTGCTGCCGCTCACCTACCCGACCGTCAACCAGCTGCGCGGCAGCAACGTCGGCGGGGCGTTCATCCACCCGATCTACGGGGCGGTCGGGCTGACCTGGCTGTACCTGAAGTCGTGACGGCTCGGGGGCCTCTGACCCTGACACTCCGAGGCCCCCGGCTCCCGCCCCCGCTCCGTCCCCGTCCCCGTTCCGCCCCCGCCCCGTCCCCGTCCCCGTCCCGTCGACCCCGGATCGGCCATGCTCTCCTTCGCCCTGCGGCGGACCCTCCAGGCGCTCGGCGTCCTGGTCGCGGTCTCCGCCGCCGCCTTCGCCCTCTTCTACGCCGCGCCCGCCGACCCGGCCCGGGCCGCCTGCGGCCCGCGCTGCGACAGCGGGCAGATCGCGGCGGTGCGCCAGAGCATGGGCCTGGACCAGCCGCTGCTCACCCAGTACACCGACTACCTGGTCGGCGTCGTCGCCGGGCGGGACATCAACGACGTGGACGGCTCGGTCATCCACTGCGCGGCCCCCTGCCTCGGCTACTCCTACCGGCTGCACCAGCCCGTCACCGAGGCGCTGGCCGAGCACCTGCCGGTCACCTTCTCACTGACCGCCGGGGCGCTCGCCGTGCTGCTGGTCCTCGGCCTCGGCACCGGATTCGTCTCCGCGCTGCGGCACGGCCGACGCACCGACCGGCTGCTGTCCGGCTTCACCCTGGTCGGCGCGAGCGTGCAGATCTACTTCCTCGGCTACCTCGCGCAGTGGGCGCTGGTGTACTCGACGGGCCTGCTGCCGCTGCCCTCCTACACCCCGCCGGGCGAGGACCCGGCCGCCTGGGCGGGCGGGATGCTGCTCCCCTGGCTCGTCCTCGGCTTCGTCAACTCGGCCGTCTTCGCCCGGCTTTCACGCTCCCAGCTGCTGGAGACGATGAACGAGGAGTACGTCCGCACGGCCCGCGGCAAGGGGCTGGGGCGGCTGCGCGCCCACCTGAAGTACACCTCGCGCGGGGCCGCCGGTCCGCTGGTGCAGTTGCTCGGGCTGGAGGCCGGGGTGCTGCTCGGCGGGGCGGTGATCACCGAGACGGTGTTCGGCCTGAACGGGGTCGGGCGGTTCGCCGCCCAGGCGGTGTCCGGGCAGGACCTGCCGGCCGTGGTCGGCGCGGTGCTGCTCGCCGCCTGCTTCGTGGTGTTGTTCGTCGCGCTGGCGGACCTGGCGGTGGCCTGGCTCGACCCGCGCATCAGGCTGGGCTGAGAGGAGCCGGAACGATGAAGTCTCTTGATCCCCGGGGAGGTCGTGCGGTGGATGCCCAGACGGCGGATGCCCGGGCGGTGGCCGCCGAGCCGCTGGCTGCCGATCTGGTGCTCAGTGTGCGGGACCTGACGGTCGAGTTCGCCGACCCGCGCGGCGGCGCTCCGGTGACCGCCGTCCGCGGCCTGTCCTTCGACCTCGCGGCGGGTGAAGTCCTCGGCCTGGTCGGCGAGTCCGGCTCCGGGAAGTCCACCGTCGGACTGGCCGTGCTCGGCCTGCACGACCCGCGGACCACCACCGTCAGCGGCTCGATCCGGCTGGGCGGACGGGAGTTGGTGGGCGCCGAGGAGTCCGTGCTGCGCGGGGTGCGGGGCGGCCGGGCCGCCCTCGTCTTCCAGGACGCGCTCACCTCGCTCAGCCCCTTCCACGGCGTCGGCGCCCAACTCGCCGAGATGTACCGGCTGCACCACCCGGAGGCCGGGCGCGCCGAGGCCCGTCGGCGGGCGGCGGCGATGCTCGACCGGGTCGGCATCCCGGCCACCCGACTGCGCGACTACCCGCACCGGTTCTCCGGCGGGATGCGGCAGCGGGTGATGATCGCGATGGCGCTGATGAACGACCCGCAGTTGCTGATCGCGGACGAGCCGACCACCGCGCTGGACGCCCGGGTCCAGCGCCAGGTCCTCGACCTGCTGGGCGAGTTGCAGCGCGAGCACGGCACGGCGGTGCTGCTGGTCAGCCACGACCTCGGCGTGGTCGCGGGGACGACGGACCGCACGCTGGTGCTGCGTGACGGGGCCGAGGTCGAGTCCGCGCCGACCGCCGAGCTGCTGGCCGCCCCGCGCCGGCCGTACACCCGCGCCCTGGTGGGCGCGGCGCTGCGACTGGACTCGGTACCGGGCAGTGCCCTGCCGACAGTTGACGATCCGTCACCGACGCGGAGGTTCGCACCCCGGCCGGCGGCGGTCGGACACCCCGAGCGGTGGCTGGTCGAGGTGGCGGACCTCTCCGTGCACTTCCCCGGGCGGCGGCGCCTCCCCTCGCTGCGGGCCGAGCCGGTCCGGGCGGTGGAGGGGTTGAGCCTGCGGATCGCACCGGGCGAGACGGTCGGACTGGTCGGCGAGTCCGGCTCCGGCAAGTCCACCACCTCCCGGGTGCTGGCCGGACTGCAGCGCCCCACCGGCGGGCGGGTGCGGTACGACGGCCAGGACGTCACCCGCCCGGACCGGGAGCTGCGGCGCCGGCTCAGCCGGGAGATCCAGCTGGTGTTCCAGGACCCGTACGCCTCGCTCAACCCGCGCCGCACCGTCGCCCAGACCCTCGACACCCCGCTGCGGCTGCACACCGCCCTGGACGCGGCGCGGCGGCGGGAGCGCGCGGCCGAACTGCTGGAGCAGGTCGGGCTGCCCGCCGGGTACCTGGACCGCTACCCGCACGAGTTCTCCGGCGGGCAGCGGCAGCGGATCGGCATCGCCCGGGCGCTGGCGCCCGAGCCGCGCCTGATCATCGCGGACGAGCCGGTCTCGGCGCTCGACGTGTCGGTGCAGGCGCAGGTGCTCAACCTGCTGATGGAGCTGCGCGAACGGCTCGGCGTCGCCTTCCTGTTCGTCTCGCACGACCTCGCGGTGGTCCGGCACTTCTGCGACCGGGTGGCGGTGATGCACCGGGGGCGGCTGGTCGAGTCGACCGACCGGGAGCGGCTGTTCGCGGCGCCGCACACCGAGTACACCCGGGAGCTGCTGGCTGCGGCGCACTGAGGGCCGGCGGGGGTGGTGGACCTGCCGCCGGAGACGTACGTCCGGGCCGACCAGCAGGAGGACTGAGCCGGGCGGCGGCGGGCGCCGGCGTTCGGCTGTCGTTCGGCTGCGCGAGCGCGGTTCCAGGCGTTAGCGTGCTGGCGACGTGCCGTCACTCGACGTGCCGCACGGATGCCACCGGAGGGGGCACATTGTCGGACGACCTGCTCATCGCGAAGATCAATCACGGTTTCGACCACCTCGACGCCGACGGGGACGGGCTGCTCACCGAGCGGGACCACGTGCTGATGGGCCACTCGGTGGCCCGCTCGCTCGGCCACCAGGAGGGCTCGGAGGCGGAGGCCGTCATCGTCCGCGCCTACCTGACGGTCTGGCACGACCTGCACCTCGCCGGAAAACCCGCCGGGACGGAGGCGATCACCCGCGAGCAGTTCGTCGCCGCGACCGCCACCCTCGCCGACGACGCGGAGGCCGCCCGGGAGATCTTCGGCGCCCTGGCCGGGTCCTTCCTCGCCGTCGCCGACGCCGACCGCAGCGGGACGGTGGACGCCGGCGAGTTCTTCGTCTTCCAGCGCGGCCACTTCGCCGGACTCTGCCGCGACGACGCCGAGGAGGCCTTCCGCCACCTCGACCTCGACGGGGACGGCACGCTGTCCGCCGAGGAGTTCACCGGCGCCATCATCGAGTACTGGACCAGCCGCGACCCGGAGGCGCCGGGGAACTGGTGGACGGGGAAGCCGCCGCACACGCTCTGACCGGCAGCCGGGTCCGCCCCGGCCGACCGGGGCGGCGAGCCCGTCGCGCCGACCGGCTCAGCCGCGCCCGGACCGCTCCTTCACGGGACGCTCCGGGCGCTCCGGGCGCTCCGGGCGCTGCCCGGCCGGACGCCGGCTGACGCTCACCACCAGGCAGACCCCGACCACCACGATCGCCCCGCCCGCCAGGGTCGAGCCGGTCAGCGGCTCGGCCAGGACCAGCCAGCCCAGCAGCACCGCGACCACCGGATTCACGTACGCGTAGGTGCCGACCAGGGTCAGCGGGGCCGAGCGCAGCAGCCAGGCGTACGCGGTGAAGGCGAGCAGCGAGCCGAACAGCACCAGGTAGGCGAGCGCCAGCCAGGACCGGCCGGAGACGGCCGCCGGGTCGAAGCCGTGCTGCTCACCACGCGCGAGCCCGACCAGCAGGTCGCACAGGCCGCCGACCAGCATCTGGTACGCGCTCGCGGCGAGCACGTTGCCCGGCATCGGGATCTTCTTGCTCGCGAACGAGCCGAGCGCCCAGCTCAGCGTGGCGCCGATGATCAGGACCACGCCGAGCGGCGCGATCGACCCGCCGATCGCCGGGGCGGACAGCACGCCCAGGCCCACCAGGCCGAGCAGCACCCCGGCAAGCTCGGCGCGCTTCGGGCGTTCCCCGCCGCCGAAGGCCGTCAGCACGACCATCCAGAGCGGCACGGCGGCCACCAGCAGGGCGGTCAGTCCGGAGGGGACGGAGGTCTCGCCGAGCACCACCAGGCCGTTACCGCCGGTCAGCAGCAGCAGGCCGACCAGGCCCGCGGAGGCCAGCTGGCGGCGGCTCACCCGCAGACCGGCCGGGCCCTGGCGGATCAGCAGGTAGCCGACCAGCAGCAGACCGGCGGTGAGGAAGCGGGCGGCGGCGGAGAAGAAGGAGGGCATCGTCTCGACCACGATCCGGATCGCGAGGTAGGTCGAGCCCCAGACCACGTAGACCACCGCGAGGGCCGCCCAGACGGCGCCGGAGAGCCGGGCGGTGGCGGGCCCGGGAGTGGGGGTGCCGGGCGCGGGAGTGGCGGGAGCCGCGCCGGTGGGGCCGGCCGGGGTGCTGCCGGGGGTCGTTGCCGGTGACGGGGAGGCGGGCGATGTCATCTGTGTCCCCCTAGGACGGTGCTGGCCGAACATCCGATATGACAGCGCATCGACGGCCTGTCGCGCCAGTCGGTTCCACGGACCGGTCGGCGCGACGTACCGTGGGCGCTCCCCGCAGCCAGGAGGTCGAACCCGTGTCCGCGCCCGAGCAGGCCCCGCCGGTGGAGCCGGCGCTGCCGTTCTTCGTGTACGGCACCCTGCGCAGCGGCGGCCGCAACCACGCCGTCCACCTGGCCGGACGCTGCGCCGGAATCCGTCCGGCGGTGCTGGAGGGCGCCGCCCTGCACGACGGACCGGGGTACCCGTACGCGGTGCCGGACCCGGCGCCCGGGCGCCGGATCGTGGGCGAGCTCGTCACCGTCCGCCCCGGCGCGTACCCCGGGGCGCTGGCGGCACTGGACCGGCTGGAGGACTGCCGGGCGGACGGGACGGGGCTGTACGTACGCCACCGGCTGACGGTCCGGACGGCGGCAGGCGAACCGTGCGAGGCCTGGGTCTACCTCGCCGGACCGGCGGCAGAGGCGCGGCTGCGGGCCCAGCCCGCGCTGATCCCCTCGGGGGACTGGGCCGACCGGAGCGGGCTGACAACTGACAGCTGACAACTTTCAGATTTCAGATATTGAAAGTTGAAAGATGAAATCTGAAAGTTGAAACCTGTCAGCCGGCCGGCGGCCCGCCGCCCAGAACCCGTCACCTCGCCGGATCCCGCCCGGATACCGCCAGGTAGGCTGCCCCGGCCAGCAGGAACGAACGACGAGGAGCCACCCGGTGCCCGAGCTGCCCCCTCCGATCACCGTCGTCGGGATCGGGGCCGACGGCTGGCCCGGACTCGCCGCCGCCTCCCGGGCCGCGCTGCAGTCCGCCGAGGTCGTCATCGGTGGCCCCCGGCAGCTGGAACTGCTCCCCCGGGACGCCGTCCCCGCCGAGCGCCTCCCCTGGCCGTCCCCGCTGCGCCCGGCCGTCCCCGGGCTGCTCGCCGAGCACGCCGGGCGCCGCATCGCCGTGCTGGCCAGCGGCGACCCGATGTTCTTCGGCATCGGCCGCACCCTCGCCGAGGTCGTCGGCGCCGAACGGCTGCGCGTCCTGCCGCACCCCTCCTCCGTCTCCTACGCCTGCGCCCGGCTCGGCTGGCCGCTGGAGGCCACCGAGGTGGTCAGCCTGGTCGGCCGGCCGCCGGCCACCCTCGCGCTCGCCCTCCACCCCGGCCGCCGCCTGCTGGTGCTCAGCGCCGACGCCGCCACCCCGGCCACCGTCGCCGCGCTGCTCACCGAGCGCGGCTTCGGCACCGCCCGGCTGCGCGTGCTGGAGCAGCTCGGCGACGACGCCCGCGAGCGGGAGCTCGACGGCCGCGCCGACGACTGGCCGCACCCGCCCGGCGACCCGCTGAACCTCATCGCCGTCGAACTCGGCGACGGTCCGCGCAGCTCGCTCGTCCCCGGCCTGCCCGACACCGCGTACGCGAGCGACGGCCAGCTCACCAAGCGGCACGTCCGCGCCGCCACCCTGGCCGCCCTCGCCCCCTCCCCCGGCGAACTGCTCTGGGACGTCGGCGGCGGCTCCGGCTCGATCGCCATCGAGTGGCTGCGCGCCCACCGCGACTGCCGGGCCGTCAGCATCGAGCGCGACCCGGTCCGGGCCGAGCGGATCGAGCACAACGCCGCCGCGCTGGGTGTGCCCCGGCTCCGGGTGGTGACCGGCCGCGCCCCCGCGGCACTCGCCGAACTCCCCGTCCCCGACGCCGTGTTCATCGGCGGCGGCCTCACCGCCCCCGGCCTGCTGGACAGTTGCTGGGCCGCCCTGCGCCCCGGTGGCCGGCTGGTCGCCAACACCGTGACGCTGGAGTCCGAGGCGCTGCTCACCGAGTGGTACCGGCGCCACGGCGGCGAGTTGGTCAAACTGGCCGTCGCCCACGCCGTCCCGGTCGGCGGCTTCACCGGGTGGCGGCAGGCCATGCCGGTCACCCAGTGGTCCGCCGTCAAGCCCGAAACCCCCCAGGAGGACGCCTCGTGACCGTCTACTTCATCGGAGCCGGCCCGGGCGCCGCCGACCTGATCACCCTGCGCGGCCAGCGCGTCCTGGCCCGCGCCGAGGTCTGCCTCTACGCCGGCAGCCTCGTCCCGCGCGAGCTGCTGGACGAGTGCCCGCCCGGCGCCCGCCTGGTCGACACCGCCCAGCTCAACCTGGACCAGATCATCGCCGAGCTGGTCGCCGCGCACGAGGCGGGCCGGGACGTGGCCCGGCTGCACTCCGGCGACCCGTCCGTCTTCTCCGCCGTCGCCGAGCAGATGCGCCGACTGGACGCGGCCGGCGTGCCGTACGAGGTGGTCCCCGGGGTGCCGGCCTTCGCCGCCGCCGCGGCCGCGCTCAAGCGGGAGTTGACGGTGCCGACCGTCGGCCAGACCGTCATCCTCACCCGGATCGCCAAGCGCGCCACCCCGATGCCGGAGGGCGAGGACCTCGCCACCCTCGGCCGCAGCGGCGCCCTGCTGGTGCTGCACCTGGCCGCCGGCTACGTGGACGACGTGGTCGAGCAGCTGCTCCCGCACTACGGCGCCGACTGCCCGACCGCCGTGGTCGCGATGGCCAGCCGCCCCGACGAGCTGGTGCTGCGCGGCACGCTGGCCGACATCGCCGGGCAGGTCAAGGAGGCGGGCGTGGTGCGCACCGCCGTCATCCTCGTCGGCCGCACGCTCGCCGCCGAGCAGTTCCGCGACAGCCACCTCTACTCGGCGGACCGCGAGCGGCCGCACGAGCCCTGCGGCGCATGACCCCCGACGGCCGTACTCGCACCCCCGCCCACGTGCTGATCCTCGGCGGGACGACCGAGGGGCGGACGCTGGCCGCCGCGCTGGACGGCCGGCCGGGCCTGCGGGTCACCAGCTCGCTGGCCGGGCGGGTCGCGCAACCCCGGCTGCCCGTCGGGGAGGTGCGGATCGGCGGCTTCGGCGGACCGGACGGGCTGGCCGACTGGCTGCGCGCCGAAGCGGTGGACGCCGTGGTCGACGCAACCCACCCCTTCGCCGCCGGGATGTCGCACAACGCCGCCCTCGCGGCCGCCGCCACCGGTGTGCCGCTGCTGGTGCTGCGCCGCCCCGGCTTCGCGCCCATCCCCGGGGACCGTTGGCACCCCGTCCCCTCGCTGGCGGCCGCCGCCGAGCTGCTGCCGGGGCTCGGCCGGCGGGTCTTCCTCAGCTCCGGCCGGCAGGGCATCGCCGCCTTCGCCCACCTGGACGGGCTGCACTTCCTGGCCCGCTCGGTGGACCCGCCGGAGCCGCCGCTGCCGCCCTCGCTCGAAGTCCTGCTGGACCGCGGCCCGTTCACCCTCGACGGCGAGCGGGCGCTGCTGCGCGAGCACCGGATCGACGTGGTCGTCACCAAGGACAGCGGTGGCGCCGCGACCGCGCCCAAGCTCACCGCCGCCCGTGAACTCGGGCTGCCGGTGGTCGTGGTGGAGCGCCCGCCGGTACCGGAGGGCCTGCCGGTCGCACCGGACGTGGCGGGCGCGGTGCGCTGGCTGGAGCAGTTGCCGTAGCCGCGTCCACCCAGTGGAATTGCGGGCCGGCCGCGCCGAGCGCCCGGCACGATGGCCCGATGACCGATGATCAGCGCACCGAAACGCTACGAACCGCCGACGAGCGGGCCAGCCTGGCCAGCTTCCTGGACCACCAGCGCGACACCCTGGCGCTGAAGTGTGCCGGCCTCAGCGCCGAACAGCTGCGCACCCGGGTGCTGGAGCCCTCCGGACTCTCCCTGCTCGGGCTGGTCCGCCACCTCGCCGAGGTGGAGCGCAGCTGGTTCCGCAACGTCCTCGCCGGCGAGGCCAGGCCCGGCTTCTGGAAGCACCCCGACGGCTCCCTCGCCGAGTTCGACGTCGAGACCGCCGACCCGGAGGAGGCCTTCGCGGTCTGGCGCCGCGAGTGCGACCACGCCCGGGAACTCGTCGCCGCCGCACCGTCGTTGGACGTCCTGGGCCACTACGGCGAGGAGGTCTTCTCGCTGCGCTGGATCCTCACCCACATGATCGAGGAGTACGCCCGCCACAACGGCCACGCCGACCTCCTGCGCGAGCACCTCGACGGCACCACCGGCGAGTAGCCGCGCGGCGGCGGGCCGGCGGAACCGGACAGACGGAACCGGATGGACGGAACCGGACGGGCCAGGGCTACAGGGAGCCGCAATGCGAACCCGCCAGAAGGAACGCGACACCCCCGGGCCCTCCGAGCCCTGGAACGAGGTCTTCCCCGGGCTCTGGATGGGCGGGCACTACTACACCCCGCCCGGCGGGGAGCTGGAACCCGCCGTCGTCCGGGGCGAGTTCGACCTGGTGGTGAGCCTGTTCACGCTCCCCGGGCACGGCCCGGAGCCGCGGGTGGAGCACCTCGTGCGGGAGGTGCCGGACGACCGGCTCTCCGCCGCTCAGCTGCTCGCCGTCCAGGAGGCGGCCGAGCTCACCACATCCGCCGTGCGCCGGGGCCGCCGGACGCTGGTGCGCTGCCACTCGGGCTACAACCGCTCGGGCCTGGTGGCCGCGCAGGCGCTGGTCGGCCTCGGGCACGACCCGGCCGGGGCGATCCGGGTGGTCCGGGAGCGGCGGTCGCCCTGGGCACTGAACAACCCGGTGTTCGTGGAGTACCTGAACACCGGGTTGGACGTGGCGATCCTGCTGACCGGTCTCAACGAGCCGGACCGGTCAGCAGGGTGACTGGCCGTCAGATCTGACCGTCAGATGTCGCGGAAGGTCTCGATCTGGGCGCCGATCGAGTTGAGGCGCTCGGCGAGGTCCTCGTAACCGCGGTTGATGACGTAGACGTTGCGCAGGACGGAGGTGCCCTGGGCGGCGAGCATCGCGAGCAGGATGACCACGGCCGGGCGCAGCGCGGGCGGACACATCATCTCGGCGGCGCGCCAGCGGGTCGGGCCCTGGACCAGCACGCGGTGCGGGTCGAGCAGCTTGACGTCCGCGCCGAGCCGGGTCAGCTCGGTGAGGTAGATCGCGCGGTTGTCGTAGACCCAGTCGTGGATCATCGTGGTGCCGTGCGCGGCCGCGGCGATGGCGGCGAAGAACGGCACGTTGTCGATGTTGATGCCGGGGAACGGCATCGGGTGGATGGTGTCGATCGGCGCGGTCAGCTTGGAGGGGCGCACAGTGAGGTCGACCAGCCGGGTGTGGCCGTTGTGGGCCCGGTACTCCGGGGTCCGGTCGTAGTCGAGGCCCATGCCCTCCAGCACCGCGAGCTCGATCTCCAGGAACTCGATCGGCACCCGGCGGATCGTCAGCTCGGAGGAGGTGACGACGGCGGCGGCGAGCAGGCTCATCGCCTCCACCGGGTCCTCGGCGGGGGTGTAGTCGACGTCGCAGGTGATCTGCGGGACGCCGTGGACGGTGAGGGTGGTGGTGCCGATGCCCTCGATCCGGACGCCCAGCTTCTCCAGGAAGAAGCAGAGGTCCTGGACCATGTAGTTGGGCGAGGCGTTGCGGATGACACTGACGCCGTCGTGCCGCGCGGCGGCCAGCAGGGCGTTCTCGGTGACGGTGTCCCCGCGCTCGGTCAGCACGATCGGACGGTCCAGCGGGGTGCCCGGCTCGACCGAGGCGTGGTAGGCGCCGCCGGTGGTGGCGACCTCCAGGCCGAAGCGGCGCAGCGCGGTCAGGTGCGGCTGGACGGTGCGGGTGCCGAGGTCGCAGCCGCCGGCGTACGGGATGGCGAAGCGCTGGGCGCGGTGCATCAGCGGGCCGAGGAACATCAGCACGCTGCGGGTGCGGCGGGCGGCCTCGACGTCCATCGCGGCGAGGTCGAGCTCGGCCGGCGGGGTGAGTTCGAGGTCGCGACCGTCGTTCAGCCAGCGGCTCTTGACGCCGATGCTGGTGAGCACCTCGAGGATCCGGTAGACCTCCTCGATCCGGGCGACGCTGCGGATCGTGGTGCGGCCGGTGGTCAGCAGCGAGGCGCAGAGGATCGCGACGCAGGCGTTCTTGCTGCTGCGGACCTCGATGGCGCCGGAGAGGCGGGTGCCGCCGGTGACCCGCAGGTGCATCGGGCCGGAGTAGCCGAGGGAGACGATCTCGCTGTTGAGGGCGTCGCCGATGCGCGCGATCATCTCAAGGCTGACGTTCTGCTTGCCCTGCTCGATGCGGTTGACCGCGCTCTGGCTGGTGCCGAGCGCCTCGCCGAGCTGCGCCTGGGACCAGCCGCGGTGCTGGCGCGCGGTACGGATGAGGGTGCCGATACGGGTGAGGTAGTCGCCTGTCACTCGGCAGACCATATCTCATGGTTGAGATGGCACCAGAACCAAGAGCGGGCGCGGCGTCACTTTTGTCCGTTTCCCTCCCCGTATGAGTCGCGGATCTTCACATCACCGCACGATAGTTCTGAGCTTCCGCTGGTTCCGCTGCACGGGTGAGCCAACGGATGAGCCAACCGGTGAGCCGGTCGAGTTGACGCCGCTCAGGCCCCGAGCGGTTCCGCCCGGCCGACGACGGTGCCCGCGCGGTCGATGCAGATGACGTCCACCGCGACCGGCGAGCCGCGCAGCACCCCGAGCGCCGTCGCCCGGGCCGCCTCGGCGACCAGGTCCCCCAGCGGCACCCCGGCCGCCCGGCACAACTGCACCGCCTCCAGGCCGGTGTTGGCCGCCGCCACCGCCGCGGCCAGCCCCTCGTCCGCCCCGCCCCGCCGGGCCAGTTCGGCCAGGTAGCCCTTGTCCACCTGGGAGCGCGCCGAGTGCAGGTCGAGGTGCCCGTGGGCGAGCTTGGACAGCTTGGCGAAGCCGCCCGCGATGGTCAGCCGCGGCACCGGGTGGCGCTTGAGGTACTTGAGGACGGCCCCGGCGAAGTCGCCCATGTCGAGCAGCGCGTCCTCGGGCAGTCCATGCACCGCGACCGCGACCTTCTCCGAGGTCGAACCCGTGCAGCCCGCCACATGGGTGCGCCCGGCCGCCCGCGCCACGTCCACGCCGCGGCGGATCGAGTCGATCCAGGCCGAGCAGGAGTAGGGGACGACGATCCCGGTGGTGCCGAGGATGGACAGCCCGCCGAGGATGCCGAGCCGGGGGTTCCAGGTCGAGCGGGCGATCTCCGCGCCGTGGTCGACCGAGACCTCGACCACCACGTCCCCGCCGCCGCCGTGCGCCGCCGCCACCTCGGCCACGGCGTCGCGGATCATCTGCCGGGGCACCGGGTTGATCGCGGGCTCGCCGACCGCCAGCGGCAGGCCGGCCTTGGTGACCGTGCCGACCCCGGGGCCGGCCCGGAACACCACGCCGGCACCCGGTTCGCCGAGCCGCACGGTCGCGCGGATCAGGGCGCCGTGGGTCACGTCGGGGTCGTCCCCGGCATCCTTGACCACCCCGGCCATGGCGGCGGCCGGCTTCTCGGCAATCGACTCCCCGGGCTTCCCGGCGACGGTCGACTCCGCGGCGGTCGACTCCCCGGTGACGATCAGCTCCTCGGCAGCGATCAGCTCCTCGGCGGCGAGGGCGAAGGCGGGCTGCTGGCCCTTGGGGAGGGTGACGGTCACCGGGTCCGGGAACTCGCCGGTGAGCAGCGCCGTGTACGCGGCCTTGGTGGCGGCGGTGGCGCAGGCGCCCGTCGTCCAACCGTGCCGCAGGCCGCTGCTCCTCAGCTGGCCGGCCCGGCCTCCCGCCCCGGCTCCCGCTGCGGCCACCTGCGCCTCGCTTCCGCACTTCCGATCACGCCCGCCCCGGCCACCCCGGCCGGACCAGCCGATTCTCCCCCATCGACCCGGCCGCGCGGCGGCCGGGGCGGGGGCGCGCGGCTGGCCTCGGCGGGAGCGGGGAGCCTCCCGGCGTTCTCGAACTGTTCTTCGCACGGGTCTCGCTCCGTGCGACTACCAGCGAGTAATCTGTCGCTCCGTTATTTAGCGGGTTCATGACGCGACCCGGCGACCGGGGCATCCGGCCGGGGCGCCAGTATGTGGGGGTTTCTGTGGCAGGCATGAGACGTCGCACGTTCCTGACCGGCACCTCGGTGGCCGCCGCCTGGTCGGCGCTGTCCCTGGGCGGCGCGCAGTTCGCCTCGGCCGCCGGCCGGGAGCAGGCCCTGGCGACCACGGCCGCGCGGGCCGTCAACGTCGCCGGGACCACCTTGGAGCAGGTGGCCACGCCGACCGGCACCGGTTCCTACAAGCGCCTGGCGGCCGGGCCGGGATGGCCGCTGGTGGTGCGCGGGGACCTCGCGGCGCCGGGCTCCGGCCGGGACGACCGCCGGACCGGGCTGGCCAGCTTCGTCCAGTTCAGCGACCTGCACCTGGTGGACACCGAGTCCCCGGTGCGCTTCGAGTTCCTGGCGAAGTTCAACGACAGCGCCTACCGGCCGCAGGAGGCCCTGAACGCCCGCGGCGTGTCGGCCCTCGTCGAGCGGGTCAACTCGCTCGACGGCGGCCCCTACACCGGGATGCCGTTCAGCCTGGTGATGGCCACCGGTGACAACACCGACAACCACGAGCTGGCCGAACTCGACTGGTACCTCACCGTCATGGGCGGTGGCCGGATGGCCCAGAACACCGGTGACCTGACCCGCTACGAGGGTGTGCAGAACTCCGGCAACTCGGCCTTCTGGAACCCCGAACTCGCCTACGACGACGTCTACAAGGCGAAGGGCTTCCCGCAGGTGCCCGGCTTCCTGTCCGCGGCCGGCCGGCCCTTCGACGCCCCGGGCCTGAACACCCCCTGGTACACCACGGTCGGCAACCACGACGACAGCATCGAGGGCTCGCTGCCGGACTTCGGGCTGCTCAACGAGCTCTACACGGGCGGGCTCAAGCTGGAGGGCTGCGACGACGCGACCGCCGCCCAGCTGATGGACTCGCTGCGGCGCGACCCGGCGGGCGCCGTCCTGCTGCTCGGCAAGCTGCTCGCGAGCGGCGACGCGGTGCGCCGGATCACCCCGGACGAGCGCCGGCATCCGTTCACGCTCAAGCAGTTCGCCAAGGCCCACCTGGACCCGGCCGTCACCGGCGCCGGTCCGTACGGGCACGGCTTCACCTCGGACATGGTGAGCAGCGGCAAGCTCTACTACACCTTCCGGATCTCGGAGAAGGTCCTCGGCATCAGCCTGGACACCACCAACCAGGCCGGGTTCGCCGACGGTTCGCTGGGTACCGCTCAACTGCGCTGGCTGGAGCAGCAGTTGAAGAACCACAGTGGGCACTGGTACGACACCAACGGGAGCCGGGTCAACGGCGGCAGCACCGACGAGCTGATCCTGGTGTTCAGCCACCACACCAGCGGCTCGATGGGCAACCTGCTGCCCGACCCGCGCAACATCTTCGAGAAGCGGCACGACGGCAACGAGCTGGTCGCCCTGCTGCAGCGCTACCCGAACGTGGTCGGCTGGGTGAACGGACACACCCACATGAACAAGATCACGGCGCACGGCCACGCGGTGCCGGAGCGGGCGTTCTGGGAGATCAACACCGCCTCGCACATCGACTACCCGCAGCACGGGCGGATCATCGAGATCGCGGACAACGGGGACGGCACGCTGTCGCTGTTCACCACGCTGATCGAGTCCTCCGCGCCGTACGCGACGGACTTCGGCAGCACCTCGGACACCAACCTGGCCTCGCTGTACCGCGAGTTGGCGTACAACGATCCCAACGGCCGGGTCTCGGCCCTGCTGGGCGCCGGGGAGGACCACAACACCGAGCTGCTCATCACCAAGCCGACCCGGTGACGGTCGGCGGGCGGGGCGACGGATGACGGATGACAGCTGACGAATGACAGATAACAGCTGACAGATTTCATCATCTGTCAGCTGTTATCTGTTATCTGCTCGCTGTCATCTGTTCGCCGACACCTGTCGGCGGTCAGCCGTCGACCGTCACGCCTCCGGGTACCGCCGGGGCGTCCAGACGACCTCCACCTCGCCGCCCCGCTCGACCGCCTGGGTCTGCGAGGAGCCGATCAGCAGGATGGTCCGCATGTCGACCAGCGCCGGGTCCAGCTCGCCCAGCCGGACGATCCGGATCCGCTCGGTCGGCCCGCCGACGTCGCGGGCCATCACCACCGGGGTCTCCGGCGCCCGGTACTCCAGCAGCAGGTCCCGGGTCAGGCCGACCTGGGTGGTGCGGGACTTCGAGCCCGGGTTGTACAGCGCGAGCACCAGGTCCGCCTCGGCCGCGGCGCGCAGCCGCTTCGCCACCACGTCCCAGGGCTTGAGCCGGTCCGACAGCGAGACCACCGCGTAGTCGTGCCCGAGCGGGGCGCCGGCCCGGGAGGCGGCCGCGTGCGCGGCGGTCATCCCGGGGACGATCCGCACCGGCACGTCCCGGTAGTCCGCTTCGCAGGCGACCTCCAGCACGGCGGTGGCCATCGCGAACACGCCCGGGTCGCCCGAGGAGACCACGCAGACCCGGTGCCCGCGCCGGGCGAGGTCCAGGGCGTACTCGGCGCGCTCCGACTCGACCTTGTTGTCCGAGCCGTGCCGCCGCTGCCCCGGCCGCTCGGGCACCCGGTCCAGGTAGGTGGTGTAGCCGACCAGGTCAGTGGCCTCGGCCAGGGCGCCGCGCGCCTCGGGGGTGAGCCAGAGCGGACCGGCCGGCCCGGTGCCGACCACGGTCACGCTGCCCACGCCGTCCGAGAGCCGTACGGTCGGCTCCAGCGGCGCGACCTTGCTCGGCAGCACCGCGACGGAGAAGTAGGGGACGCTCTCCCCGTCGATCTCGGCGAGCGGGGCGATCCGCTCCCCCTCCATGAAGGCGCGCTCGACGTACTGGGCGTCCTCCAGCCGGCCCGCCCGCTCCAGCGCCCGCCGGACGGTCGGGAAGGTGCGGCCCAGCTTCATGATCACCGCGGAGTCGGCGGAGGCGATCCGCGCCGTGAGCTCCTCCTCGGGCAGCGTGCCCGGGATGACGGTGAGGGTCTCCTCGGCCTCGGTCAGCGG
The DNA here is from genome assembly GCF_042884005.1 of Kitasatospora sp. NPDC058162. Lineage (NCBI taxonomy): Bacteria > Bacillati > Actinomycetota > Actinomycetes > Kitasatosporales > Streptomycetaceae > Kitasatospora > Kitasatospora sp. NPDC058162. The sequence goes on along the minus strand of NZ_JBHVUS010000002.1, from coordinate 557,666 downwards.
CTGCCCGAGCCGGGCGGCGGCCGCGCTGACCGAGGTCACGCCGGGCACCACCTCGGTCGGGTAGCGGTGCGCGAGGCGCTTGTGCATGTGCTGGTAGGAGCCGTAGAACAGCGGGTCGCCCTCGGCCAGGACGACGACGTCGCGCCCGGCGTCCAGGTGGGCGGCCAGCCGGGCGGCGGCCTCCTCGTAGAACTCGTCCAGCGCGCCCCGGTAGCCGCCGGGGTGGTCGGTGGTCTCGACGGTGAGCGGGTAGACCAGCTTCTCCTCGATCTGACCACCCGTCAGGTAGCGCTCCGCGATCGAGCGCGCGATGGAGCGGCCGTGCCGGGCGCTGTGGTAGGCCACCACGTCGGCCTTGCCGATGAGTTCGGCCGCGCGGACGGTCACCAGCGAGGGGTCGCCCGGGCCGAGCCCGACGCCGTACAGTCGGCCGGTCCCCTCGGGTCCGGCGGAAGCGATCTGACGGTCCGTCACTCTTCTTCGCTCGCAATCGCGTTGATGGCGGCGGCGGCCATCGCGCTGCCGCCGCGTCGGCCGCGCACCACCAAGTGCTCCAGACCGGAGGGGTGTTCGGCCAGCGCCTGCTTGGACTCGGCGGCGCCGATGAAGCCGACCGGCACGCCGATCACCGCGGCCGGGCGCGGTGCGCCCGCCTCGATCATCTCCAGCAGCCGGAACAGCGAGGTCGGCGCGTTGCCGACGGCCACCACCGCACCCTCCAGCCGGGGCAGCCACAGCTCCATGGCCGCCGCGCTGCGGGTGTTGCCCATGGCGCGGGCCAGCTCGGGCACCGAGGGGTCGGTGAGGGTGCAGACCACCTCGTTGTCGGCGGGCAGCCGCTTGCGGGTGACCCCGCTCGCCACCATGTTGACGTCGCACAGGATCGGCGCACCGGCGCGCAGCGCAGCGCGCGCCGAGGCGACCACGCCGGGCGAGTACACCAGGTCCTCGACCAGATCGGTCATCCCGCAGGCGTGGATCATCCGCACCGCGACCTGGGAGACGTCCGCCGGCAGGGCCGCCAGATCGGCCTCCGCGCGGATGGTGGCAAAGGACTGGCGGTAGATGGACGCGCCGTCCTTCTCGTACTCGATCACTTCGTGGTCCTCCTGGCCTCGACGACCGCCGCGGCCATCTCCTCGTTCGTCACGTCCACCGGAACGCCCGCGGGGGTGCCCGCGGTCGTGGCCGGCCCGTTCACCGTCACCCGGTAGCCCTGCCCCGTGGCGAGCACGTCCACCCACTGCCCGGCCGGGTGGCCGCAGCGGCGTTCGCAACCCGACCAGTGGACGGGCAGTCCGCCGCCCCACGCCCCGCCGTCCAGCGCCACGGCATCCAACGCCACGGCATCCAACGCCCGGGCCGCGTCGGCCCGTACGTCGGCCAGCGACTTGGCGCAGCCCGGCAGCCCGGTGCAGGCGGTGGCCCGCTCCCAGGCCGAGCCGGGCTCGGTCCGGAACCCGGCCGCCGCCAGCGCGGGCAGCCGGTCGGCCGGCGCACCGGGCAGCACCGCGCCCCGCCAGGGGGTCAGCCGCAGCTCGCCGGCCGAGGCGGCGACCAGCGCGCGCCACTGCGCGGCGCTCGCCCGCCCGAACCGCAGGCCCACCGAGAGCCCGCCGGGCAGCGCCCCGACCGGGGCGGCGACGGCGGTCCCGGCGAACCCGGGCAGCGGTACGGTGCCGGCCGGCAGCAGTTCGGGCACCTCGCGCAGGTGCCAGGCCGCGCGGCCGGCGCCGCGCAGCGCGTCCAGGAAGGCGCGGGCCGCGTCCAGCACGGCCGTCACCTCCCGCCCGGCCTCGACCGGATGCCCGTGGTCGGCCCGGCCGAGCCGCAGCAGGGCGGGGCCGCGCGAGGCTGCGATCAATGTCACATCGGCGTCGAGCGCGGCGACGTCGCCCCGCCCGTCGTCCAGCGCGAACAGGAACTTGCCGGAGAGCCCGGCCGCCCAGTCGCTCGCGCACAGCCGTGCGTCCAGCTCCCGTACCCAGGCCTGCACATCGGCGGTCCCGGCCGCGTCCAGCCCGGCCAGCGGCGAGGCGACGATGTTGCGCACCCGCTCGTGGGTGTCCGAGGGCAGCAGTCCGACGGCGCGCAGCCGGTCGGCGAGTTCGGCCCCGCAGTCCGGCGCCAGGCCGCGGAGTTGGACGTTGCCGCGCGAGGTGGTCTCCAACTCCCCGTCGCCCAGGGCTTCTGCGGCCTCGACCAGGGCCAGCGCCTGACGGTCCGTCAGCAGTCCGCCGGGCAGCCGGACCCGGGCGAGCCCGCCGTCGTCGGCGGTGTGCAGGCGGAGCGCGCCGGGGCAGGCGTCGGCGCGCCCCCGGTCGGGCACGGCGGCGCCCGGCGCGGTGGCGTCGGGTGTCGGTGGCATGGCGGCGAGCATACAGATGATCCGATCGCTTGCCTCCGTCCGTTGCATCACACCCCGCAGCACGTCCGGCAGCACGGCGGCGGCCCGCCCGGGCCCCCGTCCGGCACCCGTGAGCACCGTGCGCCCGCCCGTGCGCCGGGCGTCAGCCCGTCCGTGCGCCGGGCGACAGCCTGCCCGTGCGCCGGGCGACAGCCTGCCCGTGCGCCGGGCTGGGCGGAGCTGGCCCTCCCCCAGGTCAGCCGTACCCCGTACGATGCAGGCGGACGGTCCCCAGCGGGCCGTCCGACGCCAGCGACGGCGCAGGGGAGGAAACCGGTGCGAACCCGGTGCGGTCCCGCCACTGTGACCGCGGCTCACCGGGAAACCGGTCGGCCGCGGGAGCCAGGAACTCCCGCCGTCCTCCACCGGCCCGGGGCGCGGACCCCGAGGAAGGCAGAAATGCACCAGCGCTGTCGCATGCCCGCGCCCGTTCCACCGGCCACCACCGCGGCCGACCCGGCCACCACCGCGGCCATCCTGGCCACCGAAGAGGCCGGGAGGGCCTTCGCATGATCCTGCTGCTGTCGACGTCAGACACCGACCTGCTCAGCGCCCGCGCCGCGACCGGACCGGTCCCGTACCGGCTCGGCAACCCGGCCCGGCTGACCCCCGAGGACCTGCCCGCACTGCTGGAGGGCACCGAACTGGTCGTGGTCCGGCTGCTCGGCGGTCGCCGCGCCTGGCAGGAGGGCCTGGACGCACTGCTGGCCGGCCCCCGCCCGGTGATCGTGCTGACCGGTGAACAGGCCCCCGACGCCCAGTTGATGGAGCTGTCCACCGTCCCGGCCGGCATCGCCGCCGAGGCGCACGCCTACCTCGCCCACGGCGGCGCGGCCAACCTGGCCGAGCTGGGCGCCTTCCTCTCCGACACCGTGCTGCTCACCGGCCACGGCTTCGCCCCGCCCGCCTCCGCCCCGGCCTGGGGCCCGCTGGAGCGCGAAGCCCGTACGGGTGACGGCCCCACCGTCGCGGTGCTCTACTACCGCGCCCACCACATGAGCGGCAACACCGCCTTCGTGGAGACGCTCTGCCGGGCCGTCGAGGACCAGGGCGCCCGGGCGAAGGCCTACTACTGCGCCTCGCTGCGCGGCGCCGAGCCCGAGCTGCTGGCCGCGCTCGGCGAGGCCGACGCGATCGTCACCACGGTGCTCGCCGCCGGCGGCACCCGCCCGGCCGACGCCCAGGCCGGCGGCGACGAGGAGGCCTGGGACGCCGGTGCGCTCGCCGCCCTCGACCGCCCGATCCTCCAGGCGCTCTGCCTGACCTGGTCGCGCGCCCAGTGGGAGGCCAGCGACGACGGCCTGTCCCCGCTGGACACCGCCACCCAGATCGCGGTGCCCGAGTTCGACGGCCGCCTGATCAGCGTCCCGTTCTCCTTCAAGGAGCTGGACGAGGACGGCCTGACCGTCTACGCCGCCGACCCGGAGCGCGCCGCCCGCGTCGCCGGCACCGCCGTCCGCCACGCCCGGCTGCGGCACGTCCCGGCCGCCGAGCGCCGCCTCGCCCTGGTGCTGTCCGCCTACCCGACCAAGCACTCCCGGGTCGGCAACGCCGTCGGCCTGGACACCCCGGCCAGCGCGATGCGCCTGCTGGAGCGGCTGCGCGCGGAGGGCATGGACCTCGGCTCCGAGCTGCCCGGCTTCAACGCCGCCACCGACGGCGGCGAGGACACCTCCCACGAGGGCGACGCGCTGATCCACGCCCTGATCGCGGCCGGCGGCTACGACCAGGACTGGCTGACCGAGGACCAGTTGGCCCGCAACCCGGTCCGCATCCCCGCCGCCGACTACCGCCGCTGGTACGCCACCCTCCCGCAGGGCCTGCGCGAGCAGGTCGAGCAGCACTGGGGCCCGGCCCCCGGCGAGCTGTACGTGGACCGCTCGCAGAACCCGGACGGCGACATCGTGCTCGCCGCGATCCGCTCCGGGAACCTGCTGGTGCTCATCCAGCCGCCGCGCGGCTTCGGCGAGAACCCGGTCGCGATCTACCACGACCCGGACCTGCCGCCGAGCCACCACTACCTGGCCGCCTACCGCTGGATCCAGGCCACCCAGGAGGACGGCGGCTTCGGCGCCCACGCCGTCATCCACCTCGGCAAGCACGGCAACCTGGAGTGGCTGCCCGGCAAGACCGCCGCGCTGTCCGCCGAGTGCGGCCCGGACGCCGTCCTCGGCGACCTCCCGCTGATCTACCCCTTCCTGGTCAACGACCCGGGCGAGGGCACCCAGGCCAAGCGCCGCGCCCACGCCACCCTCGTCGACCACCTCGTCCCGCCGATGGCCCGCGCCGACTCCTACGGCGACATCGCGCGCCTGGAGCAGCTGCTCGACGAGCACTCCAACATCGCCGCGATGGACCCGGCCAAGCTGCCCGCGATCCGCGCCCAGATCTGGACCCTGATCCAGGCCGCCAAGCTGGACCACGACCTCGGCCTGGACGAGCGCCCCGAGGACGACGGCTTCGACGACTTCCTGCTGCACGTCGACGGCTGGCTGTGCGAGGTCAAGGACGCCCAGATCCGGGACGGCCTGCACGTCCTCGGCCAGGCCCCGGCCGGCACCGACCGGGTCAACATCGTGCTCGCCATCCTGCGCGCCCGGCAGATCTGGGGCGGCGTCAGCGCGCTGCCCGGCCTGCGCGAGGCGCTCGGCCTGGACGAGGCGGCCCTCACCCTCGGCGCCACCGACGCGGCCGAGGCGCAGGCCCGCGCCCTGGTCGAGGCCATGGAGGCGCAGGACTGGGCCCCCGAGGCGGTGGAGAAGGTCGCCGCCGAACTGCCCGAGGCCGTCCAGGAGGACGTCCGCGCGGTGCTGACCTTCGCCGCCACCCAGGTGGTGCCGCGACTGGGCGCCACCACCGACGAGCTGGACGCCGTACTGCACGCGCTCCAGGGCGGCTTCGTCCCGGCCGGCCCCTCCGGCTCGCCGCTGCGCGGCCTGGTCAACGTGCTGCCGACCGGCCGCAACTTCTACTCCGTCGACCCGAAGGCCGTCCCCAGCAAGCTCGCCTGGGAGACCGGCCAGGCGCTCGCGAGCTCGCTGGTCGAGCGCTACCGGGCCGACAACGACGGCGCTTTCCCGCCCTCGGTCGGGCTCTCGCTCTGGGGCACCAGCGCGATGCGCACCGCCGGTGACGACATCGCCGAGGCCTTCGCCCTGCTCGGCGTCCGCCCGGTCTGGGACGACGCCTCCCGCCGGGTCACCGGCCTGGAGCCGATCCCGCTCGACGAGCTCGGCCGCCCGCGCATCGACGTCACGCTGCGCATCTCCGGCTTCTTCCGGGACGCCTTCCCGCACGTGGTCGCCCTGCTGGACGACGCGGTGCGCCTGGCCGCCGCCCAGGAGGAGCCGGCGGCGGACAACTTCGTCCGCGCCCACGTCCAGGCCGACCTCGCGGTGCACGGCGACGAGCGCAAGGCCACCGTCCGCGTCTTCGGCTCCCGCCCGGGCACGTACGGCGCGGGCCTGCTCCAGCTGATCGACAGCCGGGACTGGCGCACCGACGCCGACCTCGCCGAGGTCTACACCGTCTGGGGCGGCTACGCGTACGGCCGCGGCCTGGACGGGCGCCCGGCGCGCGAGGAGATGGAGACCGCGTACAAGCGGATCACCGTCGCCGCGAAGAACACCGACACCCGCGAGCACGACATCGCCGACTCGGACGACTACTTCCAGTACCACGGCGGCATGGTGGCCACCGTGCGCGCCCTCACCGGCAAGGCCCCGACCGCCTACATCGGCGACTCGACCCGCCCGGAGACGGTCCGCACCCGCACCCTGACCGAGGAGGCCGCCCGCGTCTTCCGCGCCCGGGTGGTCAACCCGCGCTGGATCGAGGCCATGCGCCGCCACGGCTACAAGGGCGCCTTCGAGATGGCCGCGACGGTCGACTACCTGTTCGGCTACGACGCCACGACGGGCGTGGTCGCGGACTGGATGTACGAGAAGCTGACCCAGGAGTACGTCCTCGACCCGGTCAACCGCGAGTTCCTGGCGGGCGCCAACCCGTGGGCGCTGCACGGGATCAGCGAGCGCCTGCTGGAGGCGGCGAGCCGCGGGCTGTGGGAGCAGCCGGACCCGCAGCTGATCGAGCAGCTGCAGGCCGCGTTCCTGGAGACCGAGGGCGACCTGGAGGGTGACGAGGGCTGACGCCCTCCGCCCGGTCGACGGCCGGCCGCGCTCCTCCGGGGGCGCGGCCGGCCGTTGTCGTGTCGGGGGCAACCCGCCGCAGTTGAGTGCGGGATCAGCCCATTTGTTCCAGTGACCGGCACCGTTCCGAGGACCGGCGTCAACCGCGTGTGCCGCCATCTGGCACCGGCCGTCGCCCGAGCGGACAATACGGGGCATGTCGCGCCGCACCGCTCCCGCCAGACCAGCCCTGAGCACGGCCCCGACGGACGAACGGGAGCCGCACGCACCGCACCGGTACCGGGCGCGGCTCGCCGCGCTGGCGGCCGGGGCCGTACCGGTGCTGGCGTTCCCGGCGCCGGGGCAGGCGTGGCTCGCCTGGGTCGCGCTCGTCCCCGGACTGGCGCTCGCCCAGCGGGCACCGTCGGGGCGGGAGGCGGCGGTGCGCGGGTGGTGGTTCGGGGCGGGGTTCATCCTCACCGCGATGTACTGGCTGGTCCCCTCCGTCGGACCGGCGCTGCCGGTACTCGCCGTGCTGTTCGGGGCGCTGCAGGCACCGGTCGGGTACGCGGTGCACCGCCTGCTGCGCCCACCGCTGACCACCCGTCGGGCCCTGCTCGCCCTGCTGGTCGTCCCCGCGGTGTGGGTGAGCACCGAGTACGCGCGCTCCTGGCACGCGCTCGGCGGGCCGTGGGCGCTGCTCGGCGCCACCCAGTGGCAGCACCCGGCGATCCTCGGACTCGCCTCGGCGGGCGGGATCTGGCTGGTCAGCGCCGCGGTGGCGGCCGTCAACACCGGGGTGCTGATCATCCTCACGGCGGTGCCCCGGCGGCCCCGGGCGGTCGCGGCGCTGGTGACCGTCCTGGTGCTGGCCGCCGGTCCGCTGCTGTTCGCGCTGCGCCCGGCACCGGTCGGGGCCGGGGCGGTCACGGTGGCGCTCGTCCAGCCCGGCATCGTCGAGGACCCGCAGGCCCGCTTCGACGCGAGCGCCCGGGCCACCGCCGGCCTGGTCGGCCAGCCGGTCGACCTGGTGGTCTGGGGCGAGAGCAGCACCACCGCCGACCTCGACCGCGACCCGGCCGCCCTGGACGCGCTGCGCCGGCTCGCCGTCACCACCGGCGCCGAGCTGATGGCCGGGGAGGACGCCCGCAAGGCGGACGGGCGGATCTCCAAGGACGCGGTGCTGGTCTCCCCGGCGGGGGTGGTGGACCGCTACCGCAAGATCCGGCTGGTGCCCTTCGGCGAGTACATCCCGCTGCGGCCCGTCCTCGGCTGGATCGCCGGGGTCAGCCGGGCCGCGGGCGAGAACCGGGCCCCCGGCACCGCCTTCCACGTGCTGCCGGCCACCGACCGCTCGGGCCGGCCGCTGCCGGTCGGCGCCCTGATCTGCTTCGAGTCGGCCTTCCCGGACATGGCGCGCACCGCCGCCCGGGACGGCGCCCGGGTGCTGGTCTACCAGTCCTCCACCTCGACCTTCCAGCACACCTGGGCACCCGAGCAGCACGTCTCGCTGGCCGCGATCCGGGCCGCCGAGACCGGGCGCCCGGCCGTCCAGGCCTCGCTGACCGGGGTCTCCGCCGCCTTCGACGCCCAGGGCCGGCAGCTCGCCCGGCTCGGCACCGACTCCACCGGCGCGCTGACCGTACGGCTGCCGCTCACCGCGCCGGGGACGCTGACCTGGTACGACCGGATCGGCGACGTGGTGCCGCTGGGCGCGCTGCTGGTCACGGCCGGCGCGGGGGCCGCGGCCTGGCGCTCGCGCTCCGCCCGGCGGCGCGCGGGTGGGCCGGACGCTCAGACCTCCGCGCCGTCGCGGTAGATCCCGAACGCGGCGCCCTGGGCGTCGCGCAGGACGGCGATCCGGCGGCCGCCCGGCATCGAGTAGGCCGGCATCAGCACCTCCGCGCCCATCAGGACCGCCCGGCCGACCGTGTTGTCGACGTCGCCGACCGCGAAGTACGGCAGCCAGTGCGGCGGCACCTGGGGCGGGAAGCGGTCGCCCATCACCAGCATCCCGCCGAAGTCCCGGCCGTCCAGGCCCCACTGGGTGTAGTGCTCGGACGGCGCGACGGACCAGCCGAAGACCGCCGGGTAGAAGGCCGTCGCCCCGGAGGCGTCCCGGGTGGCCAGTTCCACCCAGCCCAGTGAGCCGGGCTCGTTGAACACCCCGGCGCCCGCGAAGGCCCGGGCCTGCCAGAGGATGAAGACCGCGCCGGACGGGTCGGCGGCCACCGAGAAGCGGCCGAGGTCGGACACGTCGGTGGGCTCCTTGCGGACCGCTCCGCCGGCCGCCTCGATCCTCGCCACGGTGGCGTCGGCGTCCGCGACCGCGAAGGCGACCGTCCAGGCCGTCGGCTGCTGCGGGGCGTACCGCGGGGTGACGGCGGCGGCCGGGGCCGTGCCGAGGAACATCTGGGTGTAACCGGCGTCCTCGGGGCGGACGTCGCTGTCGGGGCGCCAGCCGAACAGTTCGGCGTAGAACGTCCGCGCGGCGGCCGGGTCGTCGGTGCCCAGCTCGACCCAGCAGGGGGCGTTGGTGGTGACGGAGGTCTGCTTCATGGCTCTCGGCTCTTGACTCTCAGGGGCGGGCTCGCGGGGGCCGGGCTTTCGGACTGGGCTCTCGGGCGGTGCTGCGGCACGGACTTGACGAAGCATCAGATTGCTTGCATCTCACGAGACTTCGAGGACGACCTTGCCGCGGGCGTGCCCGGACTCGACCTCGGCGAGCGCCTCGCCGGCGCGGCCGAGCGGGTAGCGGGCGGTGACCTGGGGGTCGAGGTCGCCGGCGGCGACCAGGGCGGCGAGGGCGGCCAGGGTCTCGGAGGTGGTCGAGCGGGTGACGTAGCGGCCGCCGAGCTCGGCGGCGGTGGCCGGGTCCGCGGCGCTGACCAGCTCGGTACGGTCGGCGCGGACACCGGCCACCGCCCGCAGGGCGTCGCCGCCGACCAGGTCGAGGATGCCGTCGACGCCGTCGGGGGTGGCTTGGGCGATCCGCTCGGCCACGCCGTCGCCGTAGCGGATCTGCGTCGCGCCGAGGGACTCCACGTACGACCGGTTGGTGTCGCTCGCGGTGCCGAGCACGATCAGGCCCTGGCTGCGGGCGATCTGGGCGGCCGCGCTGCCGACACCGCCGGCGATGCCGAGGATCAGCAGCGTACGCCCGGCGCCGAGGGCGAGTTGGCGCAGCGCGTCGTCGGCGGTGGCGACCGAGACGCAGAGCGCGGCGGCCAGGTCGAAGCCCACGGCCTCTGGCTTGAGGGCACTCAATTCGGCACGCAGCAGCGTCTGTTCGGCGAAGGCCCCGGCGGCGACGAGGCCGAACACCTCGTCGCCCGGGGTGAAACCGGTGACCCCGGGACCGATCCGCTGCACCACGCCGGCGGCCTCCTGGCCCATGACGGCCGGGAGTTGGCGTTCGCGGCCGAGGAGGCCCCGGCGGATCTTCCAGTCCACGGGGTTGACCCCGGCGGCCCGGACAGTGATCGCCAGCTGGCCCGGACCGGGGTCGAGCACCGGACGGTCGAGGAACTCCTGCGTCTCCGGTCCGCCGTAGTCGACGAAGCCGAATGCCTTGGCCATCGGTGATCCCACTCCTCGGGTAGCGGCCTGCGGCCCCTGCCCCCCGCCCCAGCATGCGGGGCACGGCGGGGCGGGGCGGGCGCTGGTGGGCCGAACGGGGGTGGGCGAACAAAAGACAGCTGACAGATAACAGATTTCAAATTTCGAAATCTGTTATCTGTCAGCTGTTATCTGTCAGCTGTTATCTGTTCGCTGTCAGCCGTCAGCTGTCACCCGTCAGTCCCGCGCGGCCCGCGCCACCGGGAGCCAGAGCTCCGCCTCCGCGTCACCCGTCCCCGGGATGAACCGGGTCTTCAGGATCTCCGGGCCCCGCCGGGTCTCGTACGGGTTGGACGGGAACCACTGGCTGTAGGTGTCCCCCCACATCTCCTGGAGCGCCTGCGGGAACGGACCGGTGTTGGTGAACACCGCCCACGTCCCGGCCGGGACGTGCAGGACGTCCAGGTCGTCCGGAACGACGGCGTCCTCCCGTGCCACCACCGCGTGCCAGTAGTCGACCTCGGACCCCTCCTCCCGGTTGGGCGAGAAGTCGTCCGTCACCGACACGATGCCGAGCGGGTCCTTCACCGTCAGGGCGTTGATCCGCTCGACGGTCTCCGTGCCGATGCCCCGGATGAACTCGGCGATGTGCGGGTTGACCCCCTGGAAGATCAGGGGAACCCGCGCCTTCTTGCCGACGATCCGGAAGTCCGGCTTCTCGATGATCCGGTACTGCATGCTGCTGCTTCCCTCCACGATGAGTCGGAAGGACATCCGGGGCTGGGAGATGAGCGTCGCACCCTCGCGCCGGGCCTCGCCGGGCCCGACCCCGTGCATCGCCCGGAACGCCCGGGCGAACGCCTCCCCCGAGGTGTAGCCGTAGCTGACCGCGATGTCGAGCAACGTCCGCCCGCCGTCGAGGACTTCGGCCCCGGCGACGGTCAGCCGCCGACGCCGGACGTAGTCCGACAGCGGCATCCCGGCGAGCATCGAGAACAGCCGCCGGAAGTGGTACTCCGACGTCATCGCGATCCGCGCCAGCTCGGCCACGTCGATCTCCTGGTCCAGGCTCCGTTCGATGTGGTCCATCGCCCGGTTCAGGTGCTCCAGCACTTCAACCCCGTCCTTCCCTTGCTGATCACCACCGTAGGAAGGACCCACCCTGCCGTACCCGACGATCGGTGCCCGCTCCGGTCGGGTACCGATCGCCGGATGACCGGCCTCAGCCAGCCGTGACCAGGCCTCAGACCAGGCCCTGGGCCAGCATCGCGTCCGCGACCAGTTCGAAGCCCGCGATGTTCGCGCCCACCACGTAGTCGCCCGGGTGCCCGTAGCGCTCGGCGGTGGTGAAGCAGGAGTCGTGGATGTGCTTCATGATCCCGGCCAGCCGCTCCTCGGTGCGCTCGAAGGTCCAGGAGTCGCGCGAGGCGTTCTGCTGCATCTCCAGCGCGCTGGTCGCGACGCCGCCAGCGTTGGCCGCCTTGCCCGGGCCGAAGGCCACCCGGGCCTCCTGGAGGACCCGCACCGCCTCGGGGGTGGTGGGCATGTTGGCGCCCTCGGCGACGGCGAGCACCCCGTTGCGGACCAGGGCGAGCGCGTCGGCCTCGGTCAGCTCGTTCTGGGTGGCACAGGGCAGCGCGACCTCGCCGGGCACGCTCCACACGCCCGGCCCCTCGACGAACCGCACGTGGCTGCCGCGCAGTTCGGCGTAGTCGGAGACCCGGCCGCGCCGCACCTCCTTGACCTCCTTGAGCAGGTCGAGGTCGATGCCCTTCTCGTCCACCACGTAGCCGGAGGAGTCGGAGCAGGTCAGCACGGTCGCGCCGAGCTGCTGGGCCTTCTCGATCGCGTACACGGCCACGTTGCCGGAGCCGGAGACGACCACCCGGCGCCCGTCCAGGCCCTCGCCGCGGCTGGCCAGCATCTCGGCGGTGAACAGCACGCAGCCGTAGCCGGTGGCCTCGGTGCGGACCTGCGCGCCGCCCCAGCCGAGGCCCTTGCCGGTGAGCACGCCCGCCTCGTAGCGGTTGGTGATCCGCTTGTACTGGCCGAACAGGTAGCCGATCTCCCGGCCGCCGACGCCGATGTCACCGGCCGGCACGTCGGTGTGCTCGCCGAGGTGGCGGTGCAGCTCGGTCATGAAGGACTGGCAGAACCGCATGATCTCGGCGTCCGACCGGCCCTTGGGGTCGAAGTCGGAGCCGCCCTTGCCGCCGCCGATCGCCAGCCCGGTGAGCGCGTTCTTGAAGATCTGCTCGAAGCCGAGGAACTTGACGATGCCGAGGTTCACCGAGGGGTGGAAGCGCAGGCCCCCCTTGTACGGGCCGAGGGCGCTGCTGAACTCCACCCGGAAGCCCCGGTTGACGTGGATGTCGCCGGAGTCGTCCGTCCACGGCACCCGGAACATCAGCTGCCGCTCGGGCTCGCAGATCCGCTCGATGATGCGGGCGTCGAGGAGTTCGGGGCGGTGGGCGAGCACCGGGGCGAGGGTCTCCAGCACCTCGTGGACGGCCTGGTGGAACTCCGTCTCGCCCTTGTTGCGGCGGACCACGTCCGCGTAGAGCGACTCGATCGCGCGCTGTTCGGCGTCGAGGCGGGACCGGTCGGCGAAGGGGGTGACGGGAGTGGGGGCGGAGGGGGTGGTGGCGCGGCTCGTGGGCATCTGATCAGGACCTTCCGTGGTCGTCGGTGGTCGTGCGCGAGGCGTTCCCGTGCCCAGGAAACGGGAGGAAGTGTCGCAGTGTCCACACCTCGGGTCCGGTCCGTTCCACATGTTGGAACGCCGTACGGGAACAGTAGGGGCGGGTGGGGTGTTGTTCGCCTCCGTAGTCAAGGAGGTCACCGAAAGTAGGCAGTTGTTCAAATTGGAACAACCGAGTACGGTCGACATCCGACCCGACCGGATCCCTCCGGATCCGGAGCGATCAACCCGGTCCACCCCCGATCGACGGAGGCCCAACCATGCCTCAGCCCGGCTCCGCCACGGTGCGCTCACGTGTGCGCATCCCGCTGACCTTCCCCGACGGCTACCGCGCCGACGCCGAGGTCTCCACCTTCCACGGCCTCGCCGACGGCGCCGAGCACCTCGCGCTCGCCCTCGGCACCGTCCCGGACGGCGGGACCCCGCTGGTGCGCCTGCACTCCGAGTGCCTGACCGGCGACGTCTTCGGCTCGGACCGCTGCGACTGCGGCCCGCAGCTGCGCGAATCGGTGGAACGGATCAGCGAGGCCGGCGGCTACCTGCTCTACCTCCGCCAGGAGGGCCGGGGCATCGGCCTGTACAACAAGCTCGACGCCTACGCCCTCCAGGACTCCGGCCTGGACACCTACGACGCCAACACCGCGCTGGGCCTGCCCGAGGACGGCCGGGACTACACCGCGGCCGCCCAGATGCTCGCCACCCTCGGCGTGGAGGGCATCGACCTGCTGAGCAACAACCCGGACAAGGCCGCCCAGTTGGCCGGGCTCGGGATCACCGTGCGCCGGCGGGTGCCGACCGGCGTCCACCTGTCCGCGAGCAACGTCCGCTACCTGACCGCGAAGGTGGAACGGACCGGGCACTCGATCGAGCTCTCCCGACTGGTCGGCTGAGCACGGCGGGTGGCCGACCACGGCCGCCCGCCGTCACCCCGCCCCGTCACCCCCCGCCCCGTCACCCCAGCGCCGCCCGCCCCCGCACCGCCCGCAGCACCCCGTACGCCGCCAGCGGCAGCGCCACCAGCAGCGCGGCCCAGAAGGCGCCGTGGCCCCACCAGCCGGCGACGGTGCCGAACAGCCCCTCGAACACCGGGATCCGCAGCGCCTCGACCGGCCCCAGGACGCCGGGCCAGGCGCCCAGGAACAGGGTGCCGAGGATCCAGCCGACGAACAGGACGCGGGCGGTGACCAGCGTCCCCAGGGTGCTCAGCAGCGACACCGCCGCCAGCAGGACGACGAATCCCGCCTGGTAGGCCGCACCGGTCTGGCCCGTCCCCCAGGACTCCGGCGTCCGGTGCACCCCGGTGGCCGCGAGCCGCACCTCCACCGCCGCCCACAGCAGCAGGACCAGCACCCCGGTGCTGGTGAGCGCGAACCGCAGCCGGTCCCGGGTACCCGCCCGGCCCGTCCGCCACGCCCCGGCGACCTCCGTGCCCGACCCCGTGCCCGCCTTCGAGCTCGTCTTCGAACCCGAACCCGCGCCCTGCCTCGCGCCCGAGCCCGCGCCCGCGCCGCCCCCCGCGACCCGGGCGGCCCGCGCGGCCCGCCGGTCGAGGTCCCGCCAGGCCTCCCGGACCCGCCGCCGGGCCTGCTGGGCCGGCTTGAGCAGCCGGTTGGCCCCCCGCTCGATCAGCACCACGGCGACCACGACCGCGACCACCGCCGCTATCCCGGCCCAACTCCCCATCCCGCCCTCGAACATGACCACCCGGTCGGCCACCGGCTGCGGCGCCTCCACCGCCGTCATCGGCGGCCCGAGCCGCAGGTAGCCGATCGCGAACGCGCCCGCCCCGGTCAGCAGCGCCGTGCCGAAGCCGACCGGGGCCGGGAAGAAGGCGAGCACGGCCGCCGCGGTGAAGGCCGCGCCCAGCTTCCCGGCCGCCTGCTCGGCGGCGTGCCGCCCGGCGAGGCGCAGCGGCCCGCCGAACAGGTCCGGCGAGAGGTCGAGCTGGTGCCCGGCCTCGACCGGGAAGCGCACCACCGCCCCCGCCCACAGCAGCAGCCCGAGGCCCACCACCAGCAGCGCGACCGCCGCCGCCCGCCGCGGCAGCATGGTGCGGGCGTACGGCCACCAGAGCCGCAGCCGGGCCGGCCAGTCCACCGGCGGGCGGCGGCGCCGTTCCGCCCACAACCGGGCCACCCGGCCGGCCCGCGCCCGGCCCTCCCGCAGCACGCCCGGCTCCTGCTCGGGCCGCTCCGCCCGGCCCCGGCCGCGCCGCCGCACCGCCTCCGCGGCCACCAGCGCCGCCCGCCCCGCGACCTGCCCCGGATCGGCGCCCACCGCCTGCCGCCGCAGCGCCGACCAGCGCCGCCGCACCACGTCCCGCGGGGTGGCCGCCGCCGGGTCGGGCGCCGGTCGCCGGGCCGCCGAGCGCACCGCCGTACGCACCCCGGCACCGGCCGTCAGCGCCCCGTCCACCACCGCCGAGGCGACCACCGCGGCCAGTTCCGACACCCGGACGGGCAGCGGCAGCCGGTGCAGCGCGGCGGGCAGCGGGGAGAGCCGGCCGAGCAGCCGGTACCGCTCCTCCGGGCGGATGCTCAGCCAGACCGCCAGCCGGTGCGCCTCCTCCCGCTCCTCCGGGCTGAGTCCGCCGTCACCGCGCCGGCCGCCGCCGACGGTACGGGCGGTGCGCTCCACCTCGGCGAGCACCTCCGGGAGCGCCGCGAGGGCGAGCAGCCGCGAGCAGTGCTCGCCGGAGCACTCGGGGTGGAAGCAGTCGTAGCGCGCGGCGACGGCCGGAGCCCCGCCGCGGACCAGTTCGTCGATGAACGCGGCGCCGTCCGGCTCGGTGGCGACCCGCTCCAGCCCGACCGGGTCGACCGGGCGGTCACGGTAGTGCGGGACGGCCGACGGCGCGTACGCGGCGCCGAGGGCGAGCACGGCGACGCCGGCCACCGCCTCGCGCCGGGAGCCGGGGGTGCGGACCACGTCGGTGAGGTAGTGGAGGTCGAACACGGGGTCCTTGACCTCGTCGCGCAGCCAGTCGCGCAGTCGCTCCGCCCCGACCGCCGCCAGCCAGCGCGCCGCGGCACCGGAGTTGCGCAGCAGCACCTCGGTGAGCCGGACCGGGTCGGTGAACGGGTCGCCGAGGAAGGTGATCGGCCGACGGGCCTGCGGCCGACGCCGGATCACCTCCGGGCTGCCGCCGGCCAGCCAGCTGCGGACCTCCGCCGCCGTCCAGCGGTCCTCCGGCTTCTTGGTGAACAGGCCCTGGAGCAGCAGCAGTTGGCGCTGGTCGGTGACGGCGGCGAGGTCCACCTCCTCGCCCATGACCAGTTCCAGCTCCAGGTCGTGGTCGGCGGCCCGCTCGCCGTCCGCGCCGACGAACCGGGGCCGGCCGACGAACAGTTCGTACAGCACGTTGCCGAGGCCCCACCAGGGCCCGGCCTCGTGGTTCTTGCCGGCCAGCTGCTCGGGGGCCATGTAGGCGACGGTGACCATCATCGTGGAGGTGAAGCGGCGGCTGTCGGTGAGCCGGTCGACGCCGCCGAAGTCGGCGATCACGAACTCCCCGGGCCCGCGGCCGGGGCGCACCAGGATGTTGGCCGGCTTGAAGTCCAGCGGGTTGCGCTGGATCCGCCGCTGCCAGAACTCCAGCAGCGAGACCAGCTCGTAGACGATCTGCTCGGTGGTCCGCGGGTCGGCGTGGGCGCCGGACCGGCGCAGCGCGGCGACGTGCGCGGAGAGGGTGACCGGCAGGTACTCCATCGCCACCCAGTCGACCAGCGCGCCGTGGTGGCGGACCCGCCCGTAGTCGATCAGGTGCGGGACGTGCCGGCGGAAGCCGTCGTTGCGCAGGTGGGCGAGCAGGTCGTGGTCCATCGGCTGGCCGACCGCGGACACCTTGACCGCGGCGTCGGCACCGCCGTCGGTGCGCCGGACGTACCAGACGGTGCCCTCGGCGCCGGCGCCCGCCCTGCCCAGCGGGGTGAAGCGGTCGCGCAGGGCGTCGGGGAAGTCGTCCTCGACGGGGCCGCCGCGGGTGGCGGGCCCCGGCCCGCCGTCCGGCGCGGGTCCACCCTCCGGCGCGGGTCCGCCACCGGGGACGGGTCGGCCGCTCGGGCTGGGCCCGGGGCCGATGTTGTCCTGCCAGGACGGGCCGTCCGAGGAGCGCGGCCGGACCACCTCGGTGTCGGCCTCCGGGTCGAACCGCCCCGCGCCGCCGCCGGGCCGGACCTTCGTCGCGGCCTCCGGGTCGTGGCGGGGCCCGGGCACGCGGCGGGTCTCCGCCTCCGGGTCGTGGCGGGGCGGGGGCATCCGGCGGGTCGCGGCCTCCGGGTCCACCCCGCCGGACCGCCGGGCACCGAGCCGGGACGGCCGGTCCGTACCGGAGCCCGCACCGGAGCCCGCACCGGAACCCGCACCGCCCCCGGCCCCGCCCTGGTCACCGCGCCGCGGCTCCCACGCCCCCCGGAACCGCGATCCCCGCTCCCGCGACCCCCAGTCGACCCTGGTCCGCGGCGACTCCCCGGTCCACCCCCGGCCCCGGTCCCCCTCGGCCGGACCGGAGCCCTCCGTTGCGCCCATCGCGGCGTTCCCCTCCCCGCTCCCCGGGGCCGGTGCGAAGGCCGTGACCACGGGCGCACCGGTGCCGGGTGGTGATTTTGACGCGCCATCATCCCGCATACCGGGCAGGGCCGCAGGGCGCTTTCCGGAACGGTTCCGCAACCCTTGCCCCAACCCGTGCCGCAGCCGTTGACGGAACCGTTGCCGGGACCCCTGCCGGGGCGGGGACCGGGGCGGGGACGGGAGCGGGGCCGGGGCGGGGGTCACCCCTCCTCGACCGGGCGCCCCTCCGGCTCCTCGACGATCCGGCGGTCGATCTCGGCGGGCCGCACCGGGCGGCCGAAGTGCCAGCCCTGCGCCCAGTCGCAGCCCATCTCGCGCAGCCGCTCGGCGTCCTTGCGGGTCTCCACGCCCTCGGCGGTGACGTTCAGGCCGAGCGCGTGCGACATCGACACCAGGCCGCTGACGATCCGCCACCCGGTGGCGCCGTCCTTCGCCGGGTCGTGCAGGTCGCCGACGAAGGAGCCGGCGATCTTGAGCCCGGAGACCGGCAGGTCGCGCAGGTAGGCGAGGTTGGACCAGCCGGTGCCGAAGTCGTCCACCGCCAGCGACACACCGAGGTCGACCAGCCCGTGCAGGGTACGCAGCGCCTCGTCCTCGGGGCCGACCACGGTCGACTCGGTGATCTCCAACTGCAGCCGGGCCGGGTCCAGTCCGGTGTTGTCCAGGATCCGGCTGAGGTCGGTGACCAGCGCGGCGCTGCGCGCCTGCCGCACCGCCAGGTTGACGTTCAGCTGCGGCGCGGCGTCGCCGTAGTGCTTGATCCAGTCCGCGGCCTGGCCGCAGGCCTGCTCCAGCACCCAGCGGCCGAGCGGCATGATCAGCCCGGTCTCCTCGGCGGTGGTGACGAACTCGTCCGGGCCGAGCACGCCGAGCTGCGGGTGGCGCCAGCGCACCAGCGCCTCCACGGCGGCCATCCGGCCGTCGGCGAGGCGGTAGAGCGGCTGGTAGTCGATGAAGAACTCGCCGCGGTCCAGGGCGGCCGGCATCCGGACCGAGACCGCGTAGCGGCTGACCGCGCGGGCGTTCTCCTTGGGGTCGAACAGCGTCCAGCGGCCGCGGCCGGCCTCCTTGGCGCGGTACAGCGTCAGGTCGGCGGCCCGGACGGCGGCGCCGGGGGTGGTGGTGGACACCCGCCGCTCCAGCACGCCGACGCTGGCGCCGACGGCGAGCTTGTGGTCGCCGATCAGCACCGGCCCGGCCAGCGCCCCCAGCACGGTCTTGGCGGCGGCCACCGCCTCCTGCTCGCCGCGGCAGTGCTCCAGCAGCACGACGAACTCGTCACCGCCGAGCCGGGCGACCAGGTGGCCGAGCGGGGTGAGGGCGGCCTTCAGCCGGGCGGCGACGGCGGACAGCAGCTGGTCGCCCATGTCGTGCCCGAGGCTGTCGTTGACCACCTTGAAGCCGTCGAGGTCGACGTAGCAGAGGCCGAAGCGGGCGCCGGGCTCCGGATCCTCGAAGAGCTTCTCCAGCCGCTCGAAGAAGGCCGCGCGGTTGGGCAGGCCGGTCAGCGGGTCGTGGGTGGCCTGGTGGCGCAGCCGCTCCTGGAGCCGGTAGCGGTCGGTGACGTCCTCCAGCATCGCGACCTGGTACTGCGGGGTGCCGTCGTCGTCGCGGATCAGCGAGACGGTCAGGTGGGTCCAGACCACCTCGCCGTCCTGGCGGTAGTACGGCTTGTCGAACTGGAAGTACTCCCGCTTGCCGCTGATCAGCTCCTCGTACGCCTCCCAGACGCCGGGGGTGTCCTCGGGGTGGACGAGGTCGTCGACCCGGCGCCCGACCATGTCCTCCGGCCCCGCCCCGAACAGTTCCTGCACGGCCTTGTTGACCGCCAGGATGTTGCCGTCGGTGTCGCCGATGGCGATGCCGATCGCGGCGCTCTCGAACAGGGCGCGGAACCGGGCCTCGGAGGCGCGCAGGGCGCGTTCGGCCTCCAGGCGGGCGGCGTCGGCGGCGGTGCGGATGGCCTCCTGCTCGCGCAGCGTGCGCTCGCGCAGGGCGTTCGCCCAGCCGGCCGCGAAGGCGCCGGTGAGGGCGGGGCCGCGGCCGTCGTGGACCGGCTGGGCCTGGAGCAGCTCGACGGCGCGAGCGAGCAGGACGGGGTCGGTGAAGTGCCCGTCGACCAGTTCGGCGCCGGCCTGGGCGGCCAGCCGGGGCTCGAAGGGGTCGTCCTGCTGGGCCCGGTGCAGCAGCGCGGCGGTGCGCGCGGCCAGTCGGCCGAGCAGGCCGGGGTGGACGGCGATGCCGTGGTCGGCGGACAGCAGCCGGGACCAGTCCTCGTGGAACCGCTCGGCGGCGCCGCCCGCCGGGGTGGGGCCGTCGGCCGGGGTGGGACCGTCCGCCGGGGTGGGACCGTCGGCCGGGATCCCGCCGTCCGCCGGGGCCGCGCCGCTCATCGGACCACCCCGGTCCCGGCCGCCCCGGTCCCGGCCGCCGCGCGGGGCGTGCGGCCGTCGGTTGCTCTCGCGTCGCGACCGCTCAAGGGCGGAACCCCACGCCCGCCACCCCGGCGATCCGCTCGGGGTGCTCGCCGACCGTGCCCGGCTGGTCGGGGCGCCACTGCGGCAGGTGGACCACGCCCGGCTCGACCAGCTCGAAGCCGTCGAACATCGCGGTGACCTGCTCACGGGTGCGCATGGTCAGCGGGGTCGGGGTCATCCGGTAGAGCTCCTGGTGGTTCTCGGCCTGGTCCGGACGGGCCTCCAGGGAGGCGTGCGAGAGGACCAGCGCGCTGCCGGCCGGGAGGCGGTCGCGGACCGTGGCGATCAGCTTCCAGGGGTCCTCGTCGTCGCTGACGAAGTGGGCGACGGCCACCAGCAGGACGGCCACCGGCTCGCCCCCGGCCAGCAGTGCGGCCACCTCGGGGCGGTCCAGCAGGTCCTCGCCGTCGCGCAGGTCGGCCTGGACGACGGCGCTGCGCGGGTCGTCCTGGAGCAGCAGGCGGCTGTGCGCGACGGCGACCGGGTCGCGGTCGACGTAGACGACCTCGGTCCCGGGGCGGATGGCCCGGGCGATCTCGTGCACGGCGCCGAAGGTCGGGATGCCGGAGCCGATGTCCAGGAAGCGGGTGACGCCCTGCTCGGCGAGGTAGGTCACGGCGCGGCGCAGGAAGGCCCGGTTGGAGCGCATGATCTGGGGCAGCTCGGGCCACATGGCCATCGCCCTGCGGGCCATCTCCCGGTCGACCTCGAAGTTGTGGGAGCCCCCGAGGTAGTAGTCGTAGACCCGTGCGGCGTTCGGTTTGTCCAGGTCCGTACCTTCCGGTACCCAGCTCGGTCGCCGCATGCCTGTGACTCCTTCACTCCGGTTCCGGGGGCGCAGCGCCTGGGGCGACTGCTGTGACTGATGAGACTACAAGCACACAAGATCCTCCCCCGCACCCCGAACGGGTGCAAGCGGAGTGCTCCCCTCCTCACGAATGGCACTCTTTGCCCGGTATTTGCCGGGCGTTCGATCCCGAGCGGGGTCGACCGGGCGGCGGGATCCGGACGGCTGCCGCCAACTCGACGGCGAGCCAGTCCCGTTCACCCCTCGGGCGACGGGCGCCCCACTAGGGTGGACGCGTGGATCCCAACCACTACCGCTTCCGGGGCGTGTGGCGGCTCGCGGCACCCGCCCCGGCGGTGTACGCGGCCCTGGAGGACGTCCGGAGCTACCCGCTGTGGTGGCCGGAGGTCCTCGAGGTCCGGGAGACCGGCGCACGGAGCGGCCAGGCGGTGGTCCGGGCACTGCTGCCGTACCGGCTGGTGATCGACCTGGAGGCGCGACGGCAGGACCCGGCGGCCGGAGTGCTGGAGGCGACGATGCGGGGCGACCTCGACGGGTGGTCGCGGTTCACCGTCACGGCGGACGGCCCGGGCGGCACGCGGTGCCGGGTGCTCTTCGAGGAGGACGCCCGGCCCGGCAAGCCCCTGCTGCGGCGCCTGGCCCTGCCGCTGCACCTGCTGTTCCGGGCGAACCACGCGGTGATGATGCACCGGGGACGCCGTGGGCTGGCGGCGTACCTGACGGGCGGAGGCGGCGAAGACGGCGGCGACGACGACGACGAACGAGGAACGGCGAACAGATGACAGAAAACAGATTTCAGCGAACAGATAACAACTTTCGAAATCTGTCAGCTGTCAGTTGTTCGCCGGGCTCCGGCCCGGGCTCCAGCCCGGCCCCGGCCCCGGACCCCGCCCCCGCCCCGGACTTCGGCTTCGACGCCCCCTTCGACCGCACCGGCACCGGCAGCAGCAAGTGGGCCCGAGCCACCGCCCCCGGGGTCATCCCGATGGGCCTGGCGGACATGGACCTCCCCGGCCCGCCCGCCGTCGCCGAGGCCCTGGAGCGGCGCGCCCGCCACCGGGCCTACGGGTACACCGTCTGCGACCCGGCCGGGCGGACCCTGGTCGCCGACTGGTACCGCGCCCGGCACGGCGCCGAGGTGGACCCGGACTGGGTCCTGCTGCTCCCCTGCGGCCCCCGCACCGCCCTGCGCCTGCTCCTGGAGACCGTACGGCCGCAGGCCCCCGTCCTCTTCCCCACCCCCGAGTGGGGCGGCTTCGCCCAGCTCTGCCGCGCCATGCGCCTCGCCCACCACGAGCTGCCGCTGCACCTCGCCCCGGGCGGCTACCGACTGCCGCGCGGCCCGCTCCCCCGCCCGGCCTCCGCCGTACTGCTGAGCAACCCGCACAACCCCTCCGGCCGGGTCTGGCCGACCGGCACCGTGCGCGGTCTCGCCTCCTGGGCGGCGGAGAGCGGTGCGCTGCTGGTCTCCGACGAGGTGCACGGCGACCTCACCCACCCCGGCCGGGCCCACCCCGTCGCCGTGACCACCGCCGATCCGGCGGACCGCCCCTCCGTCGTCACCCTGAACTCCGTCGGCAAGACCTTCAACTGCTCCGGCATTCCCAGCAGTTTCGCCCTCGTCCCGGACCCCGGGCTGCGCGCCCGGCTCACCGACACCCTGGCCGGCTACGGCCTCTGGGAGGGCGGCCTGCTGGAGCAGACCGTGCAGCGGGCCGCGCTGGGCGAGGGCGGCCTGTGGCTGGACGCGCTGCTCGCCCACCTCGCCGCCGCCCGCACCCGGCTCACCGACCGGCTCGGCCCCGCCGTCCGCTCCGCCCCGCAGGCCTCGTACCTGCTCTGGCTGGACGCCGCCGCCCTCGGCCTGCCGCCGGAGGACGCCCGCGCGGCGCTGCTGGAGCGCTGCGGCCTGGAGGCCTCCGACGGCGCCGACTTCGGTCCGGGCGGCGCCGGTTCGCTGCGCCTCAACTACGCCCTGCCGGGCCCGCTGCTGGACACCGTCCTGGCGCGACTGGACCGCCTGGACCGCCCGTGACCGGGGCACGTGCCCGGGTCGGCCGCCGTGTGCCGAACCGCCCCGCAAAGCCCGCATTCACCCTTTCGCCACGCCCCTGACCTGCGGAAACGAACATTCACGCGATATTTGCGAAGCGCCTCCGCATGCTCCGTAGCAGACTGGGCAAAGTAGACCGGGCCGCAATCGTGATCCCGAGGATGGTGAGTCCGGTGATACCGATATCCCGCACCACTCCGCCCGACCGGCAGAGCGCAGCACCGCCCCCGACGGGGGTGACCCCGTTGACCGAATCGGGGGCGCGCAGCCACGTGTCGGGCGTCTGTTTCAAGATCGGACCGCCCCGCCTGGTGGGGGTCGAGGTCGAGTGGTTCGTCCACGACGACCGATGTCCCGGTCGGCCGGTCGCCCCGGAACTGCTCCACGCCGCACTGCGATCGCTGCCCCTGGGCGGCGCCGACGGCACCTCGCTCCCCTCCGGTTCGCGCCTCACGCTCGAACCCGGCGGACAGGTAGAGCTCAGCTCCCCGCCCGCCACCGGCCTAGTGGCCTGCGTCGAGGACACCCGACGCGATCTGACCGCCCTGCGGGCCGCCTTCGCGGCACAGGGCCTGCGCCTCACCGGCACCGGGACGGACCCGCTCGCCCGCCCCCGGCAGATGGTGCTGGACCACCCCCGTTACCTCGCGATGGAGCGCTTCTTCGACTCGGCCGGGCCCTGGGGCCGGGTCATGATGACCGGCACCGCCTCGGTCCAGGTGTGCCTGGACGCCGGTGACGCGGCCGGTCCGCACGCGGTCGAGCGGCGCTGGCAGCTGGTCCACCGGCTGGGCCCGGTGCTGGTCGCCGCCTTCGCCAACTCCCCGCTCCTGGACGGGAAGCCGACCGGCCACCGGTCCACCCGGCAGACCGTGTGGTCCCGGATGGACCCGACCCGCACCCTCGCCCCCGAGCCGGACCACGGCGACCCGCGCGAGGCCTGGGCCCAGTACGTGCTGGATGCCCAAGTCCTGTGCGTGCAGAGACCGGAAGGGCTGCCCTGGACGGCCCCGGCCGGCCTGACCTTCCGGGACTGGACCCGCGGCGCGGGTGAACGCCCGCCCACGCTGGCTGACTTGGACTACCACTGCACCACCCTGTTCCCCCCGGTGCGCCCGCGCGGCCACCTGGAGCTGCGGATGATCGACGCCCAGCCCGGCGACGGCTGGGTGGTGCCCACCGCCCTGGTCACCGCACTGCTGGACGACCCGGTGGCCGCCGACACCGCGCTGGCCGCGCTGGAGCCGCTCGACTGCGCCTCGGGCCCGCGCCCGCCGCGCAGCGGGGTCTGGCGCCGCGCCGCCACCCTGGGCGTCGCCGATCCCGAGCTGCGCCGCGCCGCCCTCACCTGCTTCGCCGTCGCCGACGCCGCGCTGGGCCGCCTGCCCGGCGCCGGGCGACTGCGCGCCGCCGTCGCCGAGTTCGCCGAGCGCTACCCCGCGCGCGGCCGCTGCCCGGCCGACGACCAGCTGGACGCCCTGCGCTCCGGCACCCGACGCACTCCCCCGGAGGAGGCATCATGACCGACGTCCGACCGCCCACCCACCCCGGACCGGGCACCGCCGCCCCCGGAACCGGCACCGCCACCCTCGGAACGGGCACCGCCGCCCCGGCGGCCGGGACCGAGGCGCTGCGCGAGAGCATCGCCGCCGAGCTGCTGGCCGCCCGCGCCCGGACCGCCGCGCTGACCGACTGCGTCGAGGACGCCGACCTCACCGCCCAGCACTCCCCGCTGATGTCGCCCCTGGTCTGGGACCTCGCGCACATCGGCAACCAGGAGGAGCTCTGGCTGCTGCGCAACGTCGGCGGCCGGGACCCGATGCACCCCGAGATCGACCCGCTGTACGACGCGTTCCAGCACCCCCGGGCGGAGCGCCCCGGCCTGCCGCTGCTGCCGCCCGCCGAGGCCCGCGCGTACGCCCACGAGGTGCGCGGCCGGGTGCTGGACCTGCTGGCCGCCAGCCCGTTGGAGGGCGCTCCGCTGCTGGACGCCGGGTTCGCCTTCGGGATGATCGCCCAGCACGAACAGCAGCACGACGAAACGATGCTGATCACCCATCAGCTCCGCCGGGGCGAGCCCGCCCTGGCCGCTCCCCCACCGCCGCCCGCACCCGCCGACGCGGCCGCCCTGCCCGCCGAAGTCCTCGTCCCCGCGGGCCCGTTCACCATGGGCACGGACACCGAGCCGTGGGCGCTGGACAACGAGCGCCCGGCGCACCGGGTCGATCTGCCGGCCTACTTCCTGGACACCACCCCGGTCACCAACGCCGCCTACCAGCGCTTCATCGCGGACGGCGGCTACGACGAACCGCACTGGTGGACCCCGGAGGGCTGGGCGCACCGCCTGCGCGCGGGCCTGACCGCCCCGCTGTTCTGGGAGCGGCAGGACGGCCAGTGGCTGCGCCGCCGCTTCGGCGCGGTCGAGCCCGTCCCACCGGACGAGCCGGTGCTGCACGTCAGTTGGTACGAGGCGGACGCGTACGCCCGCTGGGCCGGGCGGCGGCTGCCGACCGAGGCCGAGTGGGAGAAGGCGGCCCGGCACGACCCGGCCACCGGCCGCTCGCGCCGCTACCCCTGGGGCGACGGCCCGCCCGGCCCCGAACACGCCAACCTCGGCCAGCGGCACCTGCGCCCGGCCGCCGCCGGCAGCTACCCGGAGGGCCAGTCCCCGTACGGCGTCCGCCAGTTGATGGGCGATGTGTGGGAGTGGACGGCCAGCGACTTCCACTCCTACCCGGGGTTCCGGGCCTGGCCGTACCGGGAGTACTCGGAGGTGTTCTTCGGGCCCGAGTACAAGGTGCTGCGCGGCGGCTGCTTCGCGGTGGCGCCGGTCGCCTGCCGGGGCACCTTCCGCAACTGGGACTACCCCGTGCGGCGGCAGATCTTCTCCGGCTTCCGCACCGCCCGCAGCCCGGAACTCGACGCCCGCGACCCGCAGCACGACGCCCGCGGCCCGGAGCGCGATCGGGAGGGGCTCTGATGTGCCGTCATATCGCCTATCTCGGTGAGCCGGTGGCGCCGCAGGAGCTGCTGGTGCACCCGCCGTACGCGCTGCACCGGCAGTCCTGGGCGCCCCGCACCCAGCGGCACGGGACGGTCAACGTGGACGGCTTCGGCCTCGGCTGGTACGCGGACGGCGACGAGCTGCCCGCCCGCTACCGCCGGGCCGGGCCGATCTGGGCGGACGCGACCTTCGCCGACCTCGCCCGGGTGATCCGCACCCGGGCACTGCTGGCGGCGGTCCGCTCCGCCACCGAGGGCTGCGCGGCGGGCGCGGCCGCGGCCGCGCCGTTCGCCGCCGGGCGCTGGCTGTTCAGCCACAACGGCGCGGTGGCCGGCTGGCCCGGCAAGCTGGACGCGCTCGCCGCCCTGCTGCCGCCCGCCGAGCTGCTGGAGCTGGAGGCGCGGACCGACTCGGCCCTGCTGTGGGCCCTCACCCTGCACCGGCTGCGCCGCGGCGAGGGCCTCGGCGAGGCGCTCGCGGGCACGGTGGCGGACGTCGCCGCGCACACCACCGGGCGGCTCAACCTGCTGCTCACCGACGGCACCGCGATCGCCGCGACCGCCTGGGGCGACACCCTGCACCACCGGAGCCTGCCCGACCTCGGCACGGTGGTGGCCTCCGAGCCGTACGACGACGGTCCGGGCTGGACTCCCGTCCCGGAGGGCTCCCTGCTGCTGGCCGACGCCGGGGGCGTCGCCGTCCGGCAGCTCCCCAGCCACTACTGACCCTCCACCCTCCCTTCATCTTCTGAACAGAGGAACCACCCTGTCATGGACACATTCGATCTCACCCGACTGCTGCCCGCCGACCACTTCAGCACCGCGCTGCACCACGACGTGCGGCACGGACTGACCGCCGACCCGAAGTGGCTGCCGCCGAAGTGGTTCTACGACGCACGGGGCAGCGAGCTGTTCGAGGAGATCACCCGGCTGCCCGAGTACTACCCGACCCGCGCCGAACGGGCCATCCTCGCCGCCCGGGCCGGCGACATCGCCGCCGCCACCCGCGCCCGCACCCTGGTCGAGCTGGGCTCCGGCTCCTCCGAGAAGACCCGGCTGCTGCTGGACGCGCTGCGCTCGACCGGCGACCTGGAGACGTACGTCCCGGTGGACGTCAGCGAGAGCGCGCTGGTCGCGGCCGGCACCGCGCTCGCCGCCGAGTACCCCGGACTGGCCGTGCACGGCGTGCTGGCCGACTTCACCGCCCGCCTCGGCCTGCCCCCGGACGGCGGCCCCCGCCTGGTCGCCTTCCTCGGCGGCACCCTCGGCAACCTGCTGCCGAAGGAGCGCGCCGCCTTCCTGCGCGGCCTGCGCGCCGCCCTCGACCCGGGCGACTTCCTGCTGCTCGGCACCGACCTGGTCAAGGACCCGGCGGTGCTGGTCGCCGCGTACGACGACGGCGCCGGGGTGACCGCCGAGTTCAACCGCAACGTGCTCAACGTGCTCAACCGCGAGCTGGGCGCCGACTTCGACCCGGAGGCCTTCGAGCACGTCGCGCTCTGGGACCCGGAGCAGGAGTGGATCGAGATGCGGCTGCGCTCGCTGCGGACCCAGACCGTGAAGATCCCGGCCCTGGACCTGCCGGTGCACTTCGACCGGGGCGAGGAGCTGCGCACCGAGGTGTCGGCCAAGTTCCGCCGGGAGCGGGTGACCGGGGAGCTGGCCGCGGCCGGGCTGCGGCTGACCCACTGGTGGACGGACCCCGAGGGCCGGTTCGGGCTCTCGCTGTCCGCCCCGGCCTGAGCCGGGCGCCCACAGCGGAACGGGCGGAGCGCCGGGAAGGCCCAATTTGCTTGTTCACCTTACGAATTCTCAGAGCAAGGCTTGGGCCTCCCCGCTTACAAGGCTTGAATGAATAAGGGTTACGATCTCGGCTACCGAGCTCAGCGTTGAGTACCAGGAGTCAAGATCGTGAGCGTCACCCAGAAGCCCTCCGGGGCGGCCGAGGCCACCGCGCCCGGCCGCCTCGGCTTCGTCGTCTTCATCACCGCCGCCGCTGCTCTCGGCGGCTTCCTGTTCGGCTACGACAGCTCCGTGATCAACGGCGCCGTCTCCGGCATCCAGGGGAAGTTCGGGGTCGGCAGCGGCGAGACGGGCCTGATCGTCTCCTCCGCGCTGCTGGGCTCGGCGGTCGGCGCCGCGCTGGCCGGCCGGTTCGCCGACCGGTACGGCCGGATCAAGGTGATGAAGGCGGGCGCGCTGCTGTTCGCGGTCAGCGCGGTCGGCTCGATGCTGCCGTTCTCCCCCTGGGACCTCGCCGCGTGGCGCGTCCTCGGCGGCGCCGCCATCGGCATCGCCTCGGTGATCGCCCCGACCTACATCGCCGAGGTCGCGCCGACCAAGTACCGCGGCCGACTGGCCTCCTTCCAGCAGGCCGCGATCGTGCTCGGCATCGCGATATCCCAGCTGGTCAACTGGGTGCTGGCGGACGCCGCCGGCGGCGACACCCGCGGTCGGCTGCTCGGCCTGGAGGCCTGGCAGTGGATGCTCGGCATCTGCGTCGTCCCGGCCGCGGTCTACTTCGTGCTCGCCTCGGTGATCCCCGAGTCCCCGCGCTACCTGATCCAGGCCGAGCGCCTGGACGACGCCCGCAAGGTGCTGGCCGAGGTCGAGGGCGAGGGCATCGACACCGACGCCCGGATCGCCGAGGTCCAGTCGCTGATCGCCTCCGACCACCGCCCGCGCTTCCGCGACCTGCTCGGCGGCCGCTTCGGCCTGCTCCCGATCGTCTGGGTCGGCATCGGGCTGTCGGTCTTCCAGCAGCTGGTCGGCATCAACGTGATCTTCTACTACTCGTCGATCCTGTGGCAGTCGGTCGGCATCGACCAGAGCAACTCGCTGCTGATCAGCTTCATCGGCTCGGTCATCAACATCCTCGGCACCGTGATCGCGATCCTGCTGGTCGACCGGATCGGCCGCAAGCCGCTCGCCCTGATCGGCTCGGCCGGCATGGCCGTCACCCTCGCCGCCGCCGGCTGGGCGTTCTCCTCCGCGACCGGTTCCGGCGACAACGTCACGCTGCCCGACCTCCAGGGCACCGTCGCGCTGATCTCCGCCAACGCCTTCGTGCTGTTCTTCGCGATGTCCTGGGGCGTGGTCGTCTGGGTGATGCTCGGCGAGATGTTCCCGAACCGGATCCGCGCCGCCGCGCTCTCCGTCGCCGCCTCCGCGCAGTGGGTCGCCAACTGGGTGATCACCGTGTCGTTCCCGTCGCTCTCGCGCTGGAACCTCTCCGCGACCTACCTGGTGTACGCGGCCTTCGCGGCCCTGTCGCTGGTCTTCGTGGCGAAGTACATGAAGGAGACCAAGGGCGTCCGCCTGGAGGACATGGGCTGACCGAGGCCCGCGCCCACCGGTCGTACAGTCCGACCTTCGGCCCCCGCACCCTAGCGCGCTGAGCGCGGGTGCGGGGGCCGAATCGTTCACTCTCTGCGCCGAACCGGGCACCTCCGGTACTCCTGTTCGCCAGGAGGGATGTGTCCTTGATCTTCAACCGGCTCCGTACCCGCAGAACCGCCACCGCCCCGAGCGGCGGCTGTCCGTACGCCCACGCCCACACCCATGCCCAGGCACCGGGCGCGTTCCCGCAGACCGTTCCGGCGTCCGCGCAGACCGTTCCGGCCTCGGTGCAGACCGTTCCGACGTCCGCGCAGACCGTTGCGACGCCCACCGCACGGCAACCGGCGGACCTTCAACTGCCCCCCGCACCACCGCCGTTCACCGATCCCGAGCAGGCCGTCGAGTTCATCCGCCAGTTCCACCGCGAGCAGCCCGCCGCCGGTGACCCGGAGCCGAGGCTGCGCGCAGTCCGGGAGGAGATCGACCGCACCGGCAGCTACCACCACACCCCCGCCGAACTCGCCCACGGCGCCAAGCTCGCCTGGCGCAACGCCGCCCGCTGCATCGGCCGGCTGTACTGGCGCAGCCTGGTGGTCCGCGACCTGCGCCACCTGTCCGCCCCCGACGACATCGCCGCCGAGTGCTTCGAGCACCTGCGACTGGCGGGCAACGGCGGCCGGATCCGCCCGGTGGTCTCGGTGTTCGCCCCCGACCGCCCGGGCCGCCCGGCCCCGCGGATCCTCAACCAGCAGCTGGTCCGCTACGCCGGGCACCGGGTCGACGGCGCCGTGGTCGGCGACCCGGCCGGCACGGTGCTCACCGACCGGGCCCGCGAGCTCGGCTGGAAGTGCGCCGAGGACCGCTTCGAGGTGCTGCCGCTGCTGATCCAGGAGCGCCCGGACGAGCGTCCGCACTGGTACGGGCTGCCGGACGACACCACCCTGGAGGTGCCGCTGAGCCACCCCGAGCACGCCTGGTTCGCCGAACTCGGGCTGCGCTGGTACGCGGTGCCCGCGATCAGCGACATGACCCTGGAGATCGGCGGGGTCCGCTACCCCACCGCGCCGTTCAACGGCTGGTACATGGGCACCGAGATCGGCGCCCGCAACCTCGCCGACGCCGACCGCTACGACATGCTCGGGACGGTCGCCGAGCGGCTGGGCCTGGACACCTCCAGCGACCGCACGCTCTGGCGCGACCGCGCCCTGGTCGAGCTCAACCTCGCGGTGCTGCACTCCTTCCAGGAGGCCGGGGTGACGATCGCCGACCACCACACCGAGTCGGAGCGCTTCCTCAAGCACGTGGCCCAGGAGAAGCGGCTCGGCCGCCCGACCCCGGCGGACTGGAGCTGGATCGTGCCGCCGGTCTCCGGCGGGCTGACGCCGGTCTACCACCGGTACTACGACCCGGTGGACCCGGAGCAGCGGCCGGCCTTCCTGGCCCGCGAGCCCTGGCGAGCCCGGTCGGCCCGGGGCGGGCCCGGTGGGCCGCCGGGGCTACGACGACGGCACGGCGAGGCGCTCGAAGCGCAGCGCGAGCCCGTCCAGCAGCGCCTCCAGCCCGGTCTCGAAGGCCCCCTCGTCGACCGCCCCCCGGTGCCCGGCGAGCCGGTGCGCCTCGCCGAGGTGCGGGTAGTCCGCCGCGTCGTAGACCTCGGCGTCCGCCGGGAAGCCGGCCGCGAAGGAGGCCAGCGCGGAGCCGGTGACGAAGTAGCGCATCAGCGCGCCGATCCGGGTGGCCTGGCCGCGCGGCCAGCCGGCTCCGACCAGGTGCCCGAAGACGGCGTCGGCCAGGCGCAGCGCGTTCGGCCGCCGCCCCGGCCCCTGGGCGAGCACGGGGACGATGTTGGGGTGGGCGGCCAGGGCGGCGCGGTAGGAGCGCGCCCAGTCGCGCAGCGCCCGGGTCCAGGGGGTGTCCTGAGATTCGAACATCGATAGGTCGACTTCGCCGATGACGCTGTCCACCACCGCGTCCAGCAGCTCGTCCTTGGTGGCGAAGTGGTTGTAGAGCGAGGGCCCGCTGACCGACAGCTCGGCGGCGAGGCGGCGGGTGGAGAGTGCCTCCAGCCCCTCGTCGTCGATCAGCCGCAGGGCAGCCGTGACGATGCGCTCACGGCTGAGCAGCGGGGTGCGCGGGCGAGCCATCGGGTCGCTACCTCCGGTCGGGTGGGGTGGGGACCGATTCTGGCAGGTGCCCCTTCCCAGCGCGGGCTGGTGGGGTCTACAGTCCCCTCGTAAAACTTGCAGCGCTAGTTTAACGAGGTGGGCACCGTCGTGAACCTGGAGTTGTCCGAGGAGCAGGCCGCCGTCCGGGAGCTCGCCGCCTCCTTCACCGACCGCGAGATCGTGCCGTACGCCGCCGAGTGGGACCGCGCCGAGCAGGTGGACCGCGCGATCATCGGCAAACTCGGCAAGGTCGGCTTCCTCGGCCTGACCATCCCCGAGGAGTACGGCGGCAGTGGCGGCGACCACCTCGCCTACTGCCTGGTGCTGGAGGAGCTCGGACGCGGCGACTCCGCCGTGCGCGGGATCGTCTCGGTCTCGCTCGGCCTGGTCGGCAAGTCGATCAACGCCTACGGCACCGAGCAGCAGAAGCGGCACTGGCTGCCCCGGCTCACCTCGGGCGAGGCCCTGGCCTGCTTCGCCCTCACCGAACCCGGCACCGGCTCGGACGCCGCCAACCTCACCACCCGGGCGGTGCGCGACGGCGACAACTGGCTGATCAGCGGCGCCAAGACCTTCATCACCAACGGCACCTGGGCCGACGTCGCCCTGGTCTTCGCCCGCACCGGCGGCGACCGGCCCGAGCAGCGGGGCCACCGGGGCATCACCGCCTTCCTCGTCCCCACCGACCTGCCCGGCTTCGGCCGCACCGAGATCCACGGCAAGCTCGGCCTGCGCGGCCAGGCCACCGCCGGACTCGCCCTGGACGGCGTCCGGGTGCCCGACAGCGCCCGGCTCGGCGAGGTCGGCAAGGGCTTCACGGTGGCGATGGCGGCCCTGGCCAAGGGCCGGATGTCGGTCGCGGCCGGCTGCGTCGGCATCGCCCGGGCCTGCCTGGAGGCCGCCGTCCGCTACGCCGGCGAGCGCGAGCAGTTCGGCAAGCCGATCGCCTCGCACCAGCTCGTCCAGCAGCTGCTGGCCGGCATCGCGGTCGACGTCGAGGCGGCCCGGCTGCTCACCTGGAAGGTCGCCGACCACATCGAACGCGGCCTCCCGTTCGCCACCGAGTCCTCCGTCGCCAAGCTCTACGCGAGCGAGGCCGCCGTCCGGGCCGCCAACAACGCGCTCCAGGTGTTCGGCGGCTACGGCTTCATCGACGAGTACCCGGTCGGCAAGTACCTGCGCGACGCGCGGGTCATGACCCTCTACGAGGGCACCAGCCAGATCCACCAACTGCTCATCGGACGCGCCCTGACCGGCGTCAACGCCTTCTGACCCACCACCCCGAACACCCGATAAGGAGCACGACGTGCGCCCTGTCTACTTCGCCGCAGCCCGTCGCACACCCATCGGCCGACTGCGCGGATCGCTCGCCACGGTCCGGCCGGACGACCTCTCGGGCACCGTGCTGCGCGCCCTGCTCGCCGACGTACCCGCCCTCGACCCGGCCCGGATCGACGACGTCTACTGGGGCGCCGCCAACCAGGCCGGCGAGGACAACCGCAACGCCGCCCGGATGGCCGTCCTGCTGGCCGGCCTGCCGGAGAGCGTCCCCGGCGCCACCGTCAACCGGCTCTGCGCCTCCGGCCTGGAGGCCGTCACCCTCGCCGCCCGGGCCATCGGCTCCGGCGAGGCCGACGTGGTGCTGGCCGGCGGCTGCGAGTCGATGACCCGCGCGCCCTTCATCCTGCCCCGCCCCGACGAGGCGCTGCCGCACCGGATCGAGACCTACGACACCCGGCTCGGCTGGCGGCTCACCAACCCGCGGATGGCCGAACTGCACGGCGTGCTCAGCATGGGCGAGACCGCCGAGGAGGTGGCGGGCCGGTACGGCATCGGGCGCGAGCGCCAGGACGCCTTCGCGCTGCGCAGCCACCAGCGGGCCGCCGCCGCCCGCAAGGACGGGCACTTCGACGCCGAGCTGATCCCGGTCGAGCGGCCGGACGGGGTGACGGTGAGCCAGGACGAGGGCATCCGCGAGGACACCAGCCTCGAGAAGCTCGCCCGCCTCAAGCCGGCCTTCCGCCCGGGCGGCACCGTCACGGCCGGGAACGCCTCGCCGATGAACGACGGCGCGGCCGGGCTCGTCCTGGTCGGCGAGGAGGCGCTGCGCGACCTCGGGCTGCAGCCGCTCGGCCGCTACGTGGCCGGGGCCTCGGCCGGGGTGCACCCGGACGTCATGGGCATCGGCCCGGTGCCGGCCACCGCCAAGGTGCTCGGCCGGGCCGGGTGGAACCTCGCCGACCTGGACACCGCCGAGCTGAACGAGGCCTTCGCCGCCCAGGCGCTGGCCTCCGCCGACGGCATCGGGTTCAGCCCGGAGCGGGCCGACGAGGTGGTCAACCCCAGCGGCGGGGCGATCGCCCTCGGCCATCCGCTGGGCGGTTCCGGCGCCCGCATCCTCACCACCCTGCTGCACCGCATGCGCCGCACCGGCGCCCGGCGCGGCCTGGCCACGATGTGCGTGGGCGTGGGGCAGGGTACGGCCGTGCTGGTCGAGAACGTCTGACGGAAGCATCAAGTGAGCGGAGGAACGGACATGACGCGGTTCGCAGGGAAGGTCGCCGTGGTGACCGGCGCGGCGCAGGGCATCGGCGCGGCCACCGCCCGCCGGCTGGCGGAGGAGGGCGCGGCCGTCGCGGTGCTCGACCTGACCGCCGAGCGGGCGGCCGGGACGGTCGCCGAGATCACCGCCAAGGGCGGCACCGCCCGGGCCTACGGCTGCGACGTGGCCGACTACGACGCCGTCGAGGAGGTGTTCGCGCGGGTCGCCGAGGAGCTCGGCGGGCTGCACATCCTGGTCAACAACGCCGGGATCACCCGGGACAACCTGTTCTTCAAGATGGCCAAGGCCGACTGGGACACCGTCCTGACGGTCAACCTGACCAGCGCGTACAACTGCAGCCACGTGGCGCAGAAGTACATGGTGGCGCAGAAGTACGGGAAGATCGTCTCGCTCAGCTCGCGCTCCGCGCTCGGCAACCGGGGCCAGGCCAACTACGCGGCCGCCAAGGCCGGCATCCAGGGGCTCACCGCGACCCTGGCGATCGAGCTCGGGCCGTTCAACATCAACGTCAACGCCGTCGCCCCCGGCTACATCGCCACCCCGATGACCGCGGCCACCGCCGAGCGGGTCGGCGCCAGCACCGAGGACCACCAGACCGAGGTGGCGGCCCGCACGCCGCTGCGCCGGGTCGGGCAGCCGGAGGAGATCGCCTCGGTGGTGGCCTTCCTGGCGAGCGAGGAGGCCTCGTACGTGAGCGGGCAGACACTCTACGTCAACGGCGGGGCCCGGTAGTTCCGCTCGAGGTGGCATTTCCGGCATCCTCGATTGAAATGCGTGGGCGCCGGGTAGATACGGTTAATATTCATTGAATATTACTGACGCGTCATCACAAGGCCGTCCCAGGTGCATGGTTACTTTTCCCTGGGACGGCCTTTACCTTTTCGCGTGGCCGATCATGACCATGCGCCTGGTCAAGTGACCCCACCAAATGACTATGGCATGATCATGCGGCACTCGATGGGATGTCCGAACCGACCCGACCGGACCTGGTCGGGCCCTCTGCGTCCCAAGGAGTCCCATGGGCAGCCCCGCCTCCCTCCGCCGTGCCCTGGCTCTGCTCGCCGTGGGGGCCACCGCCCTCACCGCCGGCACCGTTGCCGTACCGGCCGTCGGCGCCGCGACCGCAGCCCCCGCGCACGACCTCTCGGGCGTCCACGTCCGCCCGGCCTCCTTCGGCCACCACCTCGCCACCACCCGCCCGGCGCCGCTGACCACCACCCAGTGCGTCAGCCAGATCGGCATCCACTGCTACTCGCCGGTCCAGTACCAGGCCGCCTACAACCTGGCGCCGCTGTACAAGGAGGGCATCACCGGCAAGGGCCGGACGATCGTCATCGTCGACTCCTTCGGCTCGCCGACCATCCAGCACGACCTGGAGGTCTTCGACAAGCAGTGGGGCCTGAAGGACACCCAGGTCGAGGTGCGGAAGTGGGGCAACGTCCCCGCCTTCGACCCGAAGAACCCCGACCACACCGGCTGGGCCGGCGAGACCACCCTGGACGTCGAGTACGCCCACGCCATCGCCCCGGACGCCCACATCGTCCTGGTCGAGACCGGTGTCGCCGAGACCGAGGGCACCACCGGCCTGCCCGAGATGATGGACGCCGAGAAGGACCTGATCAAGAAGGGCGTCGGCGACGTCATCTCGCAGAGCTTCGGCGCCACCGAGAACACCTTCCCGGGTTACGACAAGGGCGACTTCAAGTCGCTGACCGACCTGCGCTACGCCTTCAAGGCCGCCGCCGACCGCAACGTCACCGTGCTCGCCGCCTCCGGCGACAACGGCGCCACCGACTCGCAGTCCAACGGCACCGACCTGTACAACTTCAAGGTCAACTCCTGGCCGTCCTCGGACCCGCTGGTCACCTCCATCGGCGGCACCCAGCTGACCCTGGACGACAACGGCAAGCGCACCGCGGCCGACAAGGTGTGGCACGACAAGTCCGGCGCCGGCGGCGGCGGCGTGTCCGGCATCTTCTCCCGCCCGTGGTACCAGGCCGGCGTCTCCGACGTCACCGGCGAGCACCGCGGCACCCCGGACATCAGCATGAGCGCCGCCGTCGACGGCGCCGCCTGGACCTACGAGTCCTACGACCCGACCGCGGTCGGCTGGCACCTCACCGGCGGCACCAGCGAGGCGACCCCGCTGTTCTCGGGCATCGTCGCGCTCGCCGACCAGCTCGCCGGCCACCGCCTCGGCCAGCTCAACCCGAGCCTGTACGGCCTGAGCCTGCTCCCGAGCAAGTGGAGCGGCATCGTGGACGTCAAGGAGGGCGACAACGGCTGGGGCGGCGTCACCGGCTACAACGCCACCGAGGGCTACGACCTCGCGAGCGGCCTCGGCACCATCGACGGCGCCAAGTTCGTCCACGCGATCGCCGGCGACGTGCAGTTCGACGACAACAGCCAGGGCGACGAGCAGTAACAACGAGCGGTGCGCGGCGAACGAGTCGCGACTGCTGGTTGACGGCTGACAGCTGACGGCTGACGGCTGACAAGTAACAGCGAACGGATAACAGATTTCATCATCTGTTATCCGTTCGCTGTTTTCTGTTATCTGTTTTCTGTGATCTGTTCGCCGTCGGCTGTGCGCTGTCAGCTGCTTTAGCCGTTTCGGCTGCTTCCGCTGTTTCAGCTGTCTCAGCTGTGCGCCGTGCCGCGTCGGCTGCCGACCGGCGGTCGGCAGCCGTGCAGGCGTGACGTCAGGCCTGGTCGGCCACCGCCGGTGCGGCGGCGGCCAGTTGGGCGAGGTAGCGCTCGGCGGCCCGGAGCTTGCGGTTGTCCGTGCCCGGGAGGAAGGCGCGCAGTTCGATGATCTCCGGGGCGATCCGGATGGCCTCCGCCCGGTCGGCGATCGAACGCCAGCAGGCCTCGGCGTTGGTGGCCGCCCGCTGGGTCTCCGGGTGGTCCGCGCCCTGCGAGCGCAGCAGCGTCATCGCCACCTCGCGGTAGATGGCGGCCGCCTCGGCGGGTCGGCCCGCGAGCCGGCACACGTGGGCGCGCACCTGGCGCACCTGGAGAACCGGCTCCGAGACGGCCCCGTGCTCGGCGATCGCCTCCAGTTCGAGGGCGAAGGCGAGATCGGTGGCGGCGGCGTGGTCCCCGGCGTCGGCGCTGCGGACGATCCGTCCGATGACCTCGCGATAGTCCTCACGCGGCGCGTTGGCGGCCGGGGTCTCGGCCTGCTCGGCGGGCACCGCGTCGGCCGGCACCGCGTCCTGGGGCGCCTCCTCCGTCGTCCGGGCCTCGGCCGGAACGGCGTCCCGGGGCTCCTCGGCCGGCTCGGCGACCTCGGTGACGTCAGTGTCCTCGGCGACCTCGACAGTGGCCTGGAGGACCGCCTCGACCGCCTCGACGGCCTCCACCGGCTCCGGACGGGCCTTGCGCAGCGTGACGCCCGCCGCGGGCACCGCCTCCGCCGACACCGCGGCATCGGCCTCGACGGCGGTCGCCTTGCGCAGGCTCACGCTGGACGGTTCCTCAAAGGACGGCTCGACGGGCGCCTCAACAGGCTGCTCCACGGGCTGCTCTCCGGCCTTGCGCAGGCTGACCGGGCGGGCCGCTCGGGGCGGCGTGGGCGGCACGCCGGGCTTGACCAGGTTCACCGGCCCGCCGACGGGTGTGACCGGCGCCGGGGCGACAGCCGCCGACGCCCGCTCGACCACAGCGTCCTGCGGCTCCGCCAGAGGCGGCAGCGGCGGCACGGTCGGCAGCGGCAGCTCGGACGGCACCGCGTCCGAGACGGGCACCGCGTCCGCGAGGGACGGCGCCTCCGGCACCGGCAGCACGACGTCCGCCACCGGGGCCTCGCCCCGGCGGGCGGTGTTGCGGAAGACCGGGCGGTCCGGGGTGTGGGTGGCCAGGATGACCACGTCCGGCCGCAGTACCGAGTACACCTGCTGGCGCAGCTGCTCGGGGGCGAGCACCTCGCCCGCGCCCGGGCGGCCGCCGTGCAGCGCCTCGATCAGGGCGCGGGTGAAGGTGCCGATCTGCTCCGGGTCCGGGCTGACCACCGCCCACAGCGGGATGCCCTCGCTGAGCGGCGAGACGGTGCCCTGGAGGTAGGGCCAGGCGTTCTGGTCGGCGCTCAGGTCGGCGATGACCAGGGTCTGCCACTCGGCCGGCCGGTGGCTCAGCTCGGCGGCGATGGCCTGCCAGGGCAGGCCGTCCTGCTTGGCGTCGCGCAGGGTCAGCTGCAGCTGCCCGCCGCGCTTGTCGGCGACGACGTGCCCGCCCAGGTGGACCAGCAGCGGGCCCGGGTGCCGGGAGGCGGCGCGCAGGTGGGCGAGGACGGTGTGCGGGTCGCTGGCGCCGGGGAGGTGGACGGCGTCCACCCCGTCCGCGGCGAGCAGCACCTGCGGCGACACGGCCGCCAGCATGGCGGACAGCACCGGCGCCTGGGCCGCGCCGCCCCGACCCCAGGTGCGGCGGCCGGAGTTGCCGTAGCCGCCCTCGACCACCAGGATCCGGCCGCGCGGTGTCGCACCGAGCCCGCCCTGACCCGCCGCAGCTGCAGCCGCCGGAACCGGAGCCGGAGCGGCGGACGGAACCGCCGCCGGAGCCGGGGCGCCCGCGCCCGCGGCGGGCAGGCCGGTGAGGGTCCATCCGGTGGGCGCGACCGGCGGCGCGGGCGGCACCACGGCGGCGAAGGCCGCGGGCGGTACCGGAGGCACGGGCGGCGGCTCGTACAGCGCGGCGGGCCCGGGCGGGTGCTCCTCGGCGGGCCGGTCCGCGGGCGGCGGCGGTACGGCGTCCCAGGGGCCCGAGTCCGCTGTCGGCTCGGGACCTCCGGAAACAGCTGTCGTCTCCGCCATCTTCTGGTCACCGCCCCGCCCCGCCGCGTCCACGGCGTCTGATGCCCTTGCCTTCGTGGTGCCTGCCACCACGTCCCGTGCGCGCCACCCTACGAGATCCCGGCACGCCCGAGCCAGGCCGGGTGGCCGATCGGCGTGCCAGGCCCCGGGCACCGGCCGCTATCGTGCCGTCATGACCGGCCCCGGACTGCCTTTGCTGTTCCTCGACGTCGACGGACCCCTGATCCCCTTCGGTGCCCCGCCCCCCGGCGGCTACCCCGCCTACCCCGGCCCGGGCGCGGGCCCGTCCGGCAATCCGCTGGTGGCCCGGGTCGACCCGGGGCTCGGGCCGCGGCTGCTCGACCTGCCCTGTCAACTGGTGTGGGCCACCACCTGGTTGGCGGACGCGAACGACTGCCTCGCGCCCCGGCTGGGCCTGCCCCGACTCCCCTACGTGGACTGGCCGGTCTCCGAGGAACCGGGCGACGGCACCGGCACGGACGCCCAACTGCACTGGAAGACCCGAACCTTGGTCGCCTGGGCGGCCGGACGCCGGTTCGCCTGGGTGGACGACGAGCTCACCCGGGCCGACCGCCACTGGGTCGCGGCCCACTCCCCCGCCGCCACGCTGCTGCACCGCGTCGATCACCAAGTGGGCCTCACCGACGCCGACTTCGCGGCCCTCGAGGCCTGGCTGCGCACCGCCTGACCCACCCGCCCCCGCTACACTCCCCCGCCATGGAGTACGAGGCCGGACCGCCCACCCGCTGGCACCTGACCCTGCGGGACGGGGCCCTGCTCGAACTGTGGGCGGACGGCTACCGCGTCGAGGACGGGGCGTACGAGTTCAGCGTGCTGGTCCGGGCCACGGCGGAGGAGCAGGCGGGCGCCGAGGTGCTCGCGCGGACCCCGGCGGACCCCCGACGGGTCATGGTGGCCGTGGCCAGGCTGGCGACGGCATCCGTGCAGGACGTCCACACGGCCTCCGCACCCGCGCGGGACGGCGCCTGCGCCTGCCGCCCGTTCTCCTGGGAGGAATGACCACCGCCCGGCGGCCTACGGGAGGTCTCGCGCGGGACACCGGTCCGGCTGGGCAGCAGGGGCGAAACCGTCAAAGGCCCCGCCGTACATCCAGTGCACATCGAGACTGGGCGTGTAGAACCTGCCGGCCGGGCCCGGCCGCACATACACCTCTCCCTGCAGCAGCTGGAGGGCCTGCCGGATGATCGCGCCCTTGGCCTCGAAGCGGATCGAGAGCTCGCGCACCGTCGGGAGCGCCTCGCCGGCGCCGATCCGGCCGTCGAGGATCTCGGCACGCAGTGCGTCCGCGATCCGACGGGCTGCCGAGGGCTCCTTGGCAGCGGCACGCTTGGCCATTTCGTCAACTCCCCTCCGAGGAACCCTGCTCACGACCCGGCGAGCAGGTCGCGCAGCAGGGCGACCGTGTCGGCGTCCAGGTCCCGGCCGGTCCGGCGGCTGAGCGCGTCGAGGCGGTTGACGGCGCGCAGCAGCTGGTCGCGCGCGCCGGCCGAGGCGTAGGCGTAGAAGAGGTCCCGGTGCAGGAGTTCGACGTCCGGGGCGACGGCGAGGCCGCGGAAGACGGCGGCCTCGGCGCTGCGGTGGTCGCCGTACTGGAGCCGGCGGGCGGCGAGTTCGTGGGCGGTGTCCACGATCGCGGCGATCATGTCCTGGCGCTCGGCCTCGGCCCAGCCGTAGGAGGCGGGCGGGGCCTCGGCGAACGGGGCGCCGCGGACCAGGGCCAGGGCGTGGGCGAGGGCGGCGTCCGCGGTGGCGCTGGTGCTGCGCATGCCGCGCCGGTAGAGGCTGCGGAACTCGTCCCAGTCGCAGGTGACGGCGGGGGCGAAGGCGTAGCCCTCGGTGGTGTCGGTGGGCAGGTAGGCGCGGCCGTCGGGGGTGCTGCCGAACCAGGCCGACAGGTCGGCGAGTTTGGCCGGCAGCGGGCTCCCGGCGTCGGACGCGGTGGGGTGCGGGTCGAGGTGGGCGGCGCCCGGGTGCAGGTCGTGGTCGAGCGCGTGGTGGTCGGCGCCGGGGCGCAGTGCGAGGTAGACGGCGAGTTCGGTGAGGCGGGGCAGCGCCCCGGGTTCGACGGTGCCGGGGGTACCGGCCACGTCGACCGGGCCGAGCAGCCGGATCCGGGGGGCGTTGCGCGGGGTGTGCGCCTCCGGGGAGCGCAGGATGGCGAGCAGGTCGTCGCTGTCGCTGCGGCCGGGGGTGGTCCGGGCCACGGGTGCGACGGCGGCCGGGCCGGGCTCGACCACGGCCGTTCCCGTCGTCGGCGCCGTACCGCCGGAGGTGCCCTCGGGGCCGGGTCCGGAACCGACGCCGGGCTCCGGCCGGGCCGGGACGCGCGGGTCGGCACCGGTGGGCGCGGGCGCGCTCTGGTGCGTCGGCACGGGCTCGGCGGGTACGGCGGGCACCACAGGCACCACGGGCCGCACCGGCTGGACGGGGAGCACCGGCGCCGAGGCCTCCGCCGGCGCCGACACCGTACCGGTGGCCTCCGGATCGGCGGCCTCCGCCTCACCGGGCTCGACCGGCTCGGCCGGTTCCGCCGACTCGACCGACTCGACCGGCTCCGCGGGCCCGCCCGGCAGCCGCAGGTCGCGGGTGGCCTCGTCGGCGGGCTGCTCCGTACCGGTGGCCGCCTGCCGCCCCTGGCCGTTGACGGCGAAGCGCGCGGGACCGGCCGGCGTGGGCACGGGTACGGGCGCGGGAGCGGGCGTGACCGGGTCGGTGCCCGCGAAGGGGCTGGCGCCGGTCCCGATGACCCGGGCCAGCAGCCGGGGCCCGGCAGCCGTCCCCGCCTCCTCCTCGGCCGTCCCGCCCGGAGCGCCGACGGCGGCCAGCACCGGTACGGCGAGCGGGAGTTCGGTGGTGTCGGGGTCCTCGTCCGGATCCGGGTCGAGGCCCGGCCCGTCCAGCGTCCAGGCGGGCGCCGGGTGCTGGGTGGTGTCGTCGGCGGCCCGGAGCAGCTCGGCGACCTGGTCGTACCGGTGGTCGTCCAGCCGCTGGAGTTCGACGGTCAGGTGCAGTCCGGGGATGGCGGCCTGGCCGGTGGTCGGCAGGGTCCAGCGGGCGACCGGCCCGGTGCCGCGCTCGGGGGCCCGGGTGATGACGGCGACGCAGGTGCGCGGGCGGGCGTCCAGCAGGCGGCCGAGCTCGGCGGGGGTGTCGCCGCCGGGCTGCTGGGCGCAGAGCACGATCTCGGGCACCCAGGACTCGTCCGCCTGGCCCCGGCTGCGGGCCTCGCGCGGGCTGGTGGCCTCGGCCGCGACCAGGGTGGCGCGGGCCTTGGCGGTGCGCGGGCCGAGGGCGGCGAGCGCGGCCTCCAGGGTGGGGTGGCGGTGGACCCGCTCGGCGGCCGGTCCGGTGATCGACACCTCCTCGGCGAGGTCCACCAGGTGCAGGTGGAGCCGGTCGGCCAGCGGGCTGTGGGCGAGCTCGATGGCGAGGGTGCGCAGCACGTCGCGGGCGTCGTCGGGGTGCCCGGACAGGTGCAGCAGCCGGACGGCCTCCAGGTCGGCGAGGACCACCGAGCCGTCCGGCGAGGTGCCCAGGGTGACCAGCGCGGGGTAGGGCGCGGGGGTCTTGCGGGCCTGGGCGGGGCTCAGCAGGTCGCCGGACTCCTCGCTGCACCACCAGACGTTGGCGGCGTGCGCGGCGCGGAACGGCGCGATCGGGGTGGCCGGGCCGGACAGGTGCAGCTCGATGGTGTGGTCGGGGGTGATCCGGGTCGCGACGA
This sequence comes from Kitasatospora sp. NPDC058162, assembly GCF_042884005.1. Taxonomy (NCBI): domain Bacteria; kingdom Bacillati; phylum Actinomycetota; class Actinomycetes; order Kitasatosporales; family Streptomycetaceae; genus Kitasatospora; species Kitasatospora sp. NPDC058162. The sequence continues at coordinate 515,340 of NZ_JBHVUS010000002.1, read as the reverse complement.
TCGCGGGCAGCCGCTTGCCGCCCCGGGTGGTGTTGCGGGCCAGGGTGCGCAGGGCGCGGTCCAGCAGTTCCAGGCCGGCCTGGTCCTGGCGGACCATCAGCTCGTTCTCGAAGGCGGCGGCCTCGGCCTCGGGCATCGCGATGCGGTGGCCGGGGCGGCGGCCGCGCTGCTGGGTGCCGCGCTTGTAGGCGACGGTGCCGACCATCACGGCGGCGAGCAGCACGCCCACGGTGGAGGCGGTGAGGGCGACGCCGTAGTCGCCGCTGGGTGCCGGGGCGGCGTGCGCGGCGGGGGCGGGCGCGGGCGTGTGGGCGGGCGCGTGGGTCGGCGCCGGGGCCGGCTGCGACGCGCCCTGGGAGGGGGCGGGAGCCGGGGCCTGGGTGGCCGGGGCGGGCTCGGGCGTGGTCGCCGGACCGGCGCCGGTGCCGGAACCGGAACCGGCGGCCGGGGCCGGGGCAGGCGCGGGGGCCGGATCGGCCGGGGCGGCCGTTCCGGGGACGGTGAGCACCATCCCCGGCTCCACCACGTCGGGGTCGGTCAGCCGCTCCCCGTCCGGCGCCTGGACGCCCTTGTTCGCCTCGAAGAGCTTCGGCCAGGCCTCGGCGTCCCCCAACTCCCGCTGGGCGATGGCCGACAGGCTGTCCCCGGAACGGACGGTCACCGTCTTCGGTCCGCCCGCCCCCGGCTCCGTCCCGGCCTGCGGCACCTGCGCCGAGGGCGACGGGGCCTGGGCCTGTCCGGGCGTCTGGGCCTGTCCGGGCGTCTGGGCCTGTCCGGGCGTCTGGGTCTGAGCAGGCGCGGGGGCGGGCGCCGGAGCCGGGGCCTTCGCCTCGTCCGGCTTGGCGTCCGCCGGCATCAGCAGCTCCCAGCCGGGCTGGATCGGCCGTTCCGCGTCGAAGCGGATGCCCGAATCGTCCATCGCCCGGCCGTCGTTGAGCTTGGCGATCTCCACCCAGCGTTCCCCGGAGCCCAGTTGGCGCTCCGCGATGGACCACAGGCTGTCCGCCGGCCGGCTGTCCCGCACCGTGTACGTGGGGTGCTGGTCCGCCGCCTGGACCGGTGCGGCCGCGGGCTGGGCGGCGGGCAGCGCGGCCCGCTGCACGCCCGGGGTCAACTGCGCCTGGACGGACGGGCCGTGGGCCGTCTCGGGCACCGCGGCGAAGGCCGAACCGGCCACCGGCAGCAGCGCCAGCACCGAGCCGACCAGCCCCGCCGCCATCCGCTGGCTCCAGCCGAAGGCCGGGATCCGGCGGGCGATCCGGCCGCGCAGCTGGGCGGGGACCTCCAGCAGGACGGAGAGCGCGAAGCACGCCCAGGCCAGCCAGCCGACCACCACCAGCAGCCAGAGGAACAGCCGCCCGTCGTCCGGACTGGTGAGCGCCTCGCCCACCCCGCCGGAGGCGACCTCGCCCATCGAGGCGACCGCCTGGGTGCCGTACAGCAGCAGGGCGGGGACGCCGAACAGCAGGGCGAGCAGGGTGACCAGGGCGGCGAGCGCGCCGAGCAGCGCGCCGCCGCGACCGCGGCCGGGTCGGCGGCGCCCGGACCGGGCATGCCCCCGCACGGTCGGCTTGCCGGCCTTCCCGGCTCGGCCGTTCCCGGCTCCACCCTTCCCGGTTCCGCCGTTCCGGTTTCCGCCCGGGCCGGTACCGGCCCCGCCCGTACGGGCCTGGGCGGTACCGGCCTGGTCCTTGGCACGTGGCGCGGCCATCAGTGGTTCTCCGCTTTCTCGACTCCGTGGACGAGGGTCGCACTGCCCCTGCCCGTTACCTTCCGCTGCCCGAGGGCGCCCAGCAGGACCGGCCGGTAGTCGGCCTGCACGGTGACGGTGACGACCTTGTCGTCATCGGAGAAGACGACGTCGTCGACCTGGAGCCCGTACCGGCCGAGGTAGCTGCCGGCGGCCTGCCGGACGTAGTCCTGGCGGACCTTGAAGCCCGCCCCCTGCAGCACGGCCGCCTGGTCGAGCTGCTGTCCGCCGACCCGCGCGGCCTCCTGGGCGTACGCGTCGGTGCGCTCGGCCACCCGCAGCCGGCCGCCCGCGTCGATCACCAGCGCGATGACGAGCACCAGGTAGGCGGCGCAGATCGCCACGAAGAGGGCGACCGCGCCCCGGTCGGACCGTCGCCCGGCCGTACGCCGACGGCGGTCCCTCAGCCCGCTCAGCCCGCTCAGCACCCGCACCCCCTCCCCCTGATCCGCACGATGTCTCCCCACCGGCTCCCCACCGGACGCCCCTCGGTGCCGTTGCGTCATCCCCCGAGCGCTCTCCGCTTGCGTCTCCCCCGCGCGGGCCGTCCCCAATCCCCCTGCCGCGCCCGTTGCGGCCCGCGCGCCGCCCCGTGCCGCCGTCATGTGCCGCGGTAGCGGTCCATCACCGAGGTGAACTCCCCGACGAGGTGCTTCGTCACGGGCAGCCCGGACGGTCCGCCGAGCAGGTCGGCGAGTTCGACGTCGCAGGTCACCCTGACCGTCACGGTCGCCACCGGGCCGCCCGGCAGGTCCAGGGTGCCCTCGTCGACGTGGACGTCCGCGGTGCGGCAGGACACGCCCTGCTGGCGCAGCGCCGCCAGCGCGGACTCCTTGGCGGGCCCGTCCGCCCCCGCGACGCTGCGCTGGAGCGAGCCGGTCCGGGCCCCGGTGCGGGCCGCGGCCTCGACCGTGCCGGCCGCGGTCTGCACCCGTCCGGCGGCGATCGCCAGCAGCACCAGCCCCACCACGCCGGGGACGACGATCGCCGCCTCGATGGCGATCCCGCCCCGGTCCGGGCGCCGGAGCCGCTGGGGCCGCCGGGGTCTCCCGAGCCGTCGTCTCACGGCTTCACCTCCGGGGGGATGAAGCGCTCGCGCGGCGCCTCGGCGAACTGGCGGATGCTGGGCCCGGTGAGGCCGGGTATCAGCAGCGGCGGCGTCAGTTCCACGGTGACCTTGATCGTCTTGTCGGTGCTGTCGCCCGTCCCCACCTGGTACGCGTGCACGCCCTGCCGGTCCAGGAAGTCCCGGGCCTGGCGCGCGGCGGCCTCGTCCGCCGCCTGCTTCGTCGCGTTCCCCTGCACCCGGCCGGCGTCCACGCCCTCGCGGGCGGCGGTGAGCGCGACCTGCCGGTCGTACCAGATCAACGCGGCCTGGACGACCAGCAGCAGGAGCAGCAGGACGACCGGGAAGACGATGGCCAGACTGATGCTCATCGATCCCCGGTCGCCCCGGCGGCGGAGCGGACGACGACGGGCCCGGATCACTTGGAGGCGCCGCCCGCGCCGCCCGCGCCACCCGCGGCGCCGCCGCCGGGCAGGTTCGGGTCCTGCTCGACCTTGGTGACCACCTTGTCCTTCAACAGGTACAGCGCGGTCGCGACGGCCCCCGCGACGAACACCAACGCGATGATGGCGAGGGCGAGTTCGATGCTGATGGCACCCCGGTCGCCGCGCGCCCGGGCGGCCCGCAGCCGGCCCAGCCGGAGCGTGAACAACAGCAGGGCGAACTGCACGGGCAGCAGGACGGGCCGCAGCACCCGGCCTGCCAGCTGGGCGAGTCGTACGGTCATCGGGGTCTCCCGGGGGTGTGGTGTGTGGTGTCGGCTGCTGGGGACAGCTCATCGGGCACGGTTTCGAGCACGGTCTCGGGCACGTCGTCGGGCACGGTCTCGGGCACGTCGTCGGACCCGTCAGTCGAGCATCTGGTGGAGCGCGGGGAACACGATCAGGACGGTCATCAGCAGGGTCAGAGCGGCGCCCGGCGCGACCATCCGTTCGCTGTCGGCGTTGGCGCGGGCGAGGTCCTCGGCGAGCAGCTCGCCGCGCAGGCCCTTGGCGCGGGCCCGCAGGGTGTCGTACACGGCGGCGCCGTCGGTGCCGGACAGCCGCATGATGTCGGCCACGTCCTGCAGCGGGCTGAGGCCCAACTCCTCGGCCAGCGCGTCGAGTCCGGCCCAGGGCGGGAGCCGGTCGGTGGCGGCGCGCTCCAGCGCGTCGCGGATCCGCCCGAACACCACGCCCTGCCCGACCGAGGCCGCCCGGCGCAGCGCCTCGGCGGGCCCGCAGTCGGCGGCGCGCTCCATGGCGACGAGTTCCAGGTAGGCGGCGATGCCGTGCAGGTACTCGGTGCGCGCCTCCTTGGCCTCGCCGCGCACCACGGCGTCCGGGACGAACCAGAGCAGTCCGGCCAGCAGCGGCCCGACGACCAGCGGCAGCGCGAACGGCAGGCCGACGTCCACCAGTACGGCCATCGCGCCCAGGTAGGCGGGCAGCAGCAGGCCGAGCGCGGCGAACAGCAGCTTGTGCACCATGAACCGGGCCGGGGTGCGGCCGATCAGGGCGAGTTCGCGGCGCGGGATCGTCACCCCGCGCAGGGTGAGCGAGCGCTCGCCGATCCGGTCGTACCAGCTCGGCCGCTCGTCCGGGTCCTGCTCGCGGTCGGCCGGGGTGCGGTGCAGCCGGTCCAGCGCCTGGCGCAGGTCCGGTGGCGCGGGCCGCAGTTCGGCGACCAGCAGGGCGAGGCCGCCGGCCGCGACGGCGCCGGCCAGCACGGACCAGGGGGAGATCACCGGACCTCCCCGAGCTGCTCGACCGGCTCAGGACCGGCACCGCGCAGCCGGCGCCCGCCCTTGCTGCGCCGGTCCGGGGCGAGCAGCCGGGGCACCGGCGGGTGCGAGGCCAGGGCCCGCATCCAGGCGATGATCGCGACGAACAGGGCGGCGACCACGGCCAGCACGATCTGGCCGAGGAAGGTCCCGTACGGGCGGGTGTACTCGGTGTTGAAGGAGCCGACCGTGACGACCAGCACGATGATGCCGACCAGCCAGCGGATGGTGGTGCGGTGCTTGGCCCGGTCGGCCTCGATGGCGCGGCGCTGGCGGACCTCCTCGCGCACCGAGTCGGCCATGTCGGAGAGCGTCCGGGCCAGGCCCGGGCCGCTGTCCCCGGCCCGCAGCACCAGGGCGGCGAGCACCTTGTCGGCGGTGGCGTCGGCCAGGCTGTCGGCGAAGGCGTGCAGCGCCTCCTCGGGCCGCCAGCGGGCCTGCAGCCGGGCGGCCAGTTCGGCGATCTCGTCCTCCAGGGCGGCGGGGGCGGTGCGGCGGCTGGTGACGATGGCCTGGTTGAGGCCGACGCCGAGCAGCAGCACGTCGGCGATCCGCTGGGTCCACTCGGAGAGCGCCTCCAGCCGCTCGATCCGGTGGGTGTCCGGGCGGGTGGTGTCGAACAGCCAGGGCAGGCCGAAGACGGCCAGCGGCACCAGCAGCGCGGTCAGCGGGATGCCGGTGAACAGCCAGGCCAGCGGGGCGCCGACGAGTGCCAGCGGCAGCTGGATCCGGCGCAGCCGCACCATCCGCAGCGAGGCGCTGCCGGGGGCGCCGTACCAGAACACGTGGGCGCGGCCGGCCAGCGGGTTGGCCGGGGCGGCGGGCTCGTCCTGGTCGGCGGGCTCGCTGCCGCGCACCCAGACCACCAGGGCGACCAGGCCGCCCGTGAGCGCCAGCCCGCACAGGGCGAAGAGCAGCATCACCGCGCGCCACCGCCGATCCGCAGCTGCAGCGGGGCGGCCCAACTGCCGTACCGGGAACCGAGCAGCGCGGCGTCGAAGCCGGCCCGGCGCAGGTCGTCCAGGCACTGCGGCGGGGTGTGCGGGACGGCGCGCGGCTCGCCCAGCTCCGGCCGGGGGCCGAAGACGGTGTTCAGCGCGGGCCGGCCGCTCTCGCCGAGGCCGGTGACCTCCAGGACGTGGGAGACGAAGCGGTGCCGGCGGCCGCCGACGGCGGTCTCGTCGACCATGGAGACGTGCACGATGAGGTCCAGGGCGTTGGCGGTCAGCCGGTAGGCGAGCGCGTCGGTCATGTGCGAGCCGTACTCCAGGCAGAGTTCGGCGATGCGGTCGACCACCATGTGCGGGCCGCGGGCGTGCAGGGTGCACATCGAGCCGCCCTCGCCGTTGGTCATGACCCGCAGCATCGGGACGACCTCGCCGGAGCGGACCTCGCCGACGATGATCCGCGAGAGGGTCATCCGCAGCGCGGCCGGGATGAGGTCGCCGATCGACAACTCCCCGGCCAGACGGCCCTCGACGCGCTCGCCGTTGCCCTCCCGGGCCTCCATCGGGACGACCTGGCGCAGGTGGCCGAGGGTGTGCAGCCAGAGCTCGAACTCCGACTCCAGGGTGCCGATCCGCTCGTCCGGCGGGATCTCGGCGGCCATCGCGCGCAGCAGGCTGGTCTTGCCGACGCCCTGGGTGCCGGTGATCATCACGTTCTTCCTGGCCCGGATCGCGGCGGCCAGGAAGGCCGCCAAGGTCCCGTCCAGGGTGCCGAGTTCGACCATCTCGGGCAGCGTCGCCGAGGCCACCCGGTGGCGGCGGATCGCCACGTACGGGCGCGGCGTCACCTCGGTCAGCGCCTGGAGGCGCATGCCGCCCTCCAGCCGCAGGGCGAGGGTCGGGCTGGCGGTGGACAGGCTGCGCTCGCCGCCGCCGTGCTGCCGGGCCAGGTCCTGGAGCAGTTCGACGAGTTCGGCGTCGCTGTCGGCCACCGGCGGTACCTGGCGCAGGGGTTGGTGCACCTTGGAGACCCAGACGTCGTCGCAGCCGTTGACCAGGATGTTCTCGATCTCCGGGTCGTCCAGGTAGGGCTGCAGCCGGCCGGCCCGGAACAGCAGGTCGAAGACGGCCTCGGCGAGGGCGCGGTCCTGGTCCCGGGTGGGCGGGATGCCGTGAGTCTGGGCGTAGGCGTCGGACCAGCGGGCGACCGCCTCCTCGATCAGCGCGCGGCCGCGCTGACGGCGGGTGGCCCGGTCCGGCTCGGCGCCCGAGGTGGTGGTCAACCGGGTGATCTGCTGGTGCAGTTCGGCCGCGACCTGGCGCTTGAGCTCGCGCGCGACCTGCGGGTCGACGGCCGGCCGGGTGGCGGTCCCGCGCACGTCCAGCGAGGGCAGCTGGGCGGGCACGGCGGTGGGCCCGGCGGCGGGGGCGACGGGCTGCGGGGCCACGGGCTGGGGCGCGACCGGGCCGGGCCGGTACGCCTGCGGCTGTGGTTGGGCCTGCGACTGGGGCTGCGACTGGGGCTGGGCGGCGGACGGTACCGGTGCGGCCCAGGGCAGGGCGGCCGGGTCGGCCGTCGGATGCTGGTGCAGGGGGCTACCGCGCACGGAGCACCTCCCCGGGGTTGTACGGGTACTGGTCGTCGTCCTGACGATCCGTCACCGTGGGCTGCTGGAGCTGGTACGGGCCGTCCTCGTCGGCCCGCCCGGCCCCCTGGACGTGCGCCGGGAACGGCGCCGGGGCGGCGGGCTGCGGCGCCAGTCCGGCGAGCGGCGCGACCGGACCGGTGGTGATCACCGGCGGGGCGTACGAGGGCGGCTCGGCCGCGCCGGGGCCGGGGGCCGCCTGGCCGTACGCGGGCTGGGCGTAGCCGGGCTGGCCCTGGGGCTGCGCCCGGTGTCCCTGGTGCGCCTGGTACGCCTGATGCCCCTGGTACGTCTGGTCCGGGTAGGTCGGCTGCCCGTACGGGGTCGGCACGGGCACCGCCGGCGTCGGCGGCACCGGGGCGACGGGCCCGACCGGCACCGGCCCGGCGGGTACAGCCGCAGGCGCGACCGCGGCGACCGCGTTCGGTGCGAGCCGCTGCCGCCGTCGGCGGACCAGCGCTTGCACCTCGTCCGCCGCCGACCGCGCCGTGCGCATCAGCTCCGAGCGGATGAACCGCCGGTCGGTGGTGTCCCCGCCGTCGGAGAGCACCCGGGCGGTGCGGGTGGCGTACGGCAGTTCCCCGAGCACCGGCAGGCCGAACTCGCGGGAGACCTCCGCCCCCGAGTACGGCCCCTCGGCGATCAGCAGCAGTCCGAGCGCGTCCGTCCCGGTCCCGGCGGCGGCGAGGTCCTCGCCGAGCGCGGCGAGCCGGGGGCGGGCCGCGCTCAGTCCGCGCAGCGTGCTGCGGACCGTCACCGCCACCACGTCGGCGCGGCGGGCCAGCACCGCGCTGGTCCCGGTGGCGCCGGAGCGGCCGAGGTCGACGATGACGTCGTAGCCCTGCTGCTCGATGCCGTGCAGCAGTTCGGCGAGCGGCTCCCAGGTGTAGGCGAGACCGGAGGCCTGGGCCGGGTCGGTGAGCCCGGGCAGCAGCAGCCGCTCGGCGTTGCCCTCGGGCGAGAGGTCGATCAGCTGCTCCCAGATGGTCTGGGCGAGCAGTCCGCGCCGGTCGGCGACGGCCAGGTTGCGCAGCCCGTACACCGCCTCGACCCGGCCCTCGAGGGCTCCGGCGAGCACGGCGCCGCCGTCCGGGTCGGCCTCGACCAGCAGGATCCGCCGGCCGGGCTGGAGCGGCCAGGCCAGCAGCAGCGCCAGGGCGGTCGTGGTCGCACCGGGCGCGCCCGGGCCGCCGACGACCGCGATCACCGCCATCAGGCGCCACCCGTTCCGGCCTGGGTCGAGGGCGCGCCGGCCCCTCCGGAGGACGCACCGCCGGAGGGCGTCGTACCCGAGGGCGCCGTGCCGGAGGGGGCCGCCGACGGGGAGGCCGGGGCGCCGCCGGCCTGGCCGCTCCCGCCCGCGGCGGCGCGCGGCGCCAGCAGCACCTGGATCCGGCCGCCGGCCACCCACTGCGCCAGCCGCGGCCCGTCCGCCGAGCCGACCGCCACGTCGACCACCTGACTGCCGTCGGTGTCCACCCGGCCGACGGTGATGACCGTCGCGGCGAGCGAGTCCGGCCGGCCGTTGTCGGGGGTGTTGACCACCACGATCTGCACCCCGGGCTGGAGCCGGCTGGCGGGCAGCTGGGTGCGCTTGGCCGACACCCCGACCACGATCTGCCCCGGCAGCACCGACAGGCCCTGCGCCAGGTCCGAACCCGTCAGCATGGCACCGCGCTTGAGGTCGGTGGCGGCCCGCAGGCCGACCGCCCTGCTCCGGTCCTGGGCGGCCACCGGATGCAGCGCCGGGTCGCCCGCGATCCGGGCCACCACCAGGTCGTCGTCGGTGATCACCTGCCCCCAGGGCACGTCCCGGGCCAGCGCCAGCACCGCGACCCGCTGGCCGGTGCTGTTGTAGAGGACGGCGCCGCCCAGCCCGCCGGCCGCGATCAGCGCGACCGCCATCGCGAGCACCGCGGGGCGCCGGCGCCGGGCCCGCAGGGTGCGGCCGGGCGCGTGCGGGGTGGCCCGGCCGCGGCCCTGGTCCTGCTGCTCCGGTACCGTCACGGACACCGCGGCGCCCGCCGGTGTGCCGGTCCCCGGCGTCGCGAATGTACGGTTCTCCACCGGGTTCCGCCCTTCCTCTTTCGCTTTCCGGATCGTCAGTGGCCGAACGGCCGGTGTGGCACGGTCAGTTGAGGACCTGGACCTCGGCGACCTTGAGCGCGAGGTCCGATCCGCGCGGCATGTCGATGTCGAAGGTCTTGGCCTGCGGCCCGGTGATCACCACATGGGCCCGCCAGTGCGCGGTCACGGTGCCGGTGAAGACACCGCCCTTCCGGGTGCCCGAGCCGGACGCGAACTCGTAGCCGCAGTCGGGGGACTTCGCGTCCTTGTACACGGGGTCGTACGGCGTCCCGGCCGTGGCGCAGTCCACCGTCATCCCTTGGCCGAAGTCCCAGGTCATGCCGTCCAGTTGCGCGGTGACGGTGACGGAGGCGCCCGGCACCGTGAGCGAACTCGGCTTGGGCGCCACCATGCCCTCGGCCCAGAGCCAGACCGGCGCCTTCACCACCGCGGTCTCCTTGGGCGCGAGGCCCGCCTTCGGGGCCGGGAAGACCATCCGGTCGGCGAGCAGCTTCGCCTGGACGGTCAGGTTGATCACCGGGGTCGCGCCCGCCGCGTTGCTCACGAACTGGGTCTGCAGACCGTCCTGCCCGCCGGCGGTCTGCGGGCAGACCTTGGAGTAGACCGTGCCCTCCGACGGCTTGTGCCCCTCCCAGGCCTTGTCGCCCTCGGCCGGCTGCTGGTCCAGGGGCCGGAAGTAGCACCCGACGTCGCTGTTGAAGTAGCCGCGCTCCGGGTCGTAGCAGGCCCACTGGGTGTCGTGGTAGCTGCACAACTGCGGCCCGCTGCCCCCGGTGTCGCCCCCGCCCTGCGAGGTGCCGGGCGTGCTGGTGCTGCTGCCGCCGGTGCCGGTGTGCGAGCAGATCACGTTCAGGGAACACGTCTCCGCCCCGGTGCCCGGTGGTTCGTCCGCCGCCGCCGTCAACGCCGAGGACAACAACAGCCCGGCGGACAACGAAGCGACGACCGCGAACCGCCGGGCCGGTTTCCGTGAGTTCAGCATGTCCGGTCCACCTCCCGCTTGAAGTCGTAGATCAGCCAGTGCGCTTGGAACCATCGCAGGGACGCGGTCGCGGCATAACGGTTCAGTCGGCCGACCGGATCCTTCGCGGTGCGGGTGACGGCATCGACGCTGTGCCAGTCCGAGAGGTCGACGCAGTCCTCGATCACGGCGGTCTGCGGATCGGCATTCAGGTCGACGGCCTTCACCACGGCCGAATTCCGCGGCATTCCGGTCATCACCAGTTTGGCGTCGTGGAGTTGGCGGAGGTCGACCAGGGCATCGGACAGGGCCCGTCCGGAGGAGTACGCCTCGAGCGCGGAACCGTCCGAGTCCGTACGCCCGTAGGCCGTGGCCTGGGCCTGCCACCAGTCCTGATACGTCCTCAGGGCCAGCCGCCCCCGGGCCCCTTCCGGCCCGTCGGTCGGCGCGATCGAGCCGTTTGCCGAACCACCCGAAGGAGTTAACGGATCCACTCCCGCAACCGTGGGCACGGGCGACCCCAGATGATCGACGGAACCGCCGCCACCACCACTCGCACAAGCGCCGAGCAGCAGCATCAGAACCGCCCCGCCAGTCCCAACCGCCCCAGGGCGCAACACATTTCCGCGCTGCCGCATCGCCCCACCTCGTCGCGACCGAGCCGATCCGTGATCAACGGCCGCCAGGAGAATTCCGAAGTCCCGCCGATGTTTCCGCTGGGGATCGATTCTTCGCCAACCCACCCCATCACGGCAACACCTCAGGCCCCCTGACCTTACGCGGAAGGCGGTTCCGTCGGGGCGTTTTCCCGCCACAGAACGGCCAACAGTTCTTCGGAAAGCGACAATCCGGCCAATGCGCCCCGGACGGCGGCCCGATTGCGCATCAACAGGCGCCCACCGTGCGGCGGAACGAGCAGGCGCGCGCCCGGCGCACCCGAACTACCGGGCGGATCACCCCCGTCCAGCAACCCGGCGACGGCGGGCTGGAGGTCCAGCGGGGAGACCGCCGCCGGGGCCCCAGGGACGCCCTGCCGCAGGACGGCGGTGAGCGCCCGGCTGAACGAGCCCTCCTCGCCCGGCAGTACGGCGTCCCGGCCGCGTCTGCCCGGGGCGTAGCGGCCGATCCGGCCCCACAGCGGGACCCTGGAGTAGCTGAGCAGCTCGCCCGCGCTGTCCTCGCCGGAGCGCTCCAGCGCCGTCCAGGTGTCCCGGTCGGCCACCGCGTCGACCAGCAGCAGCGCCTCCTCCTGGTCCCCGTGCACCATCGCGCTGACCACCCAGTCCCAGGCCAGGCCGCGGCGGTAGGCGTTGCCGGGGGTGCTGCCCCGGGTGACCAGGGCGAGCCGGCGCCCGCGCGGGTCGGCCACCAACTGGCCGACCAGGCAGACCACCAGCCAGCGGCCGGGGTGCTGGGCGGCGTCCCGCACGGCCGTCAGCATCGCGTTGGCGTCCGCGTCCGGCGCGACGGACGTCACCCGGCAGCCCGCGGCACCGGTGTCGAAGCACATCCCGGGCAGCACCTCGGCCAACAGCCGGGCGCCCGCCGGGGCGTGCGCCGACCCGCCGTAGGCCCGGTCGGGCCCGCCGTCCGCCCCGAGCACCACCAGATCGACTCCGCCGGCCATCCGTCCGCCCCCTCCTGCGCCCGCCCCTCCACCGATCCCGCCGCGGGGCAGGCTACCGCTCCGGGCGGGCGCCGACGGGGCTCCCGGCCCGTCCGCCCAGGGACCATGGGCCCTATCGACGCCCGCGCCGACCGAGGACGATCGGACGCATGGAGCGTGAGGACCGTGTGGAGACCCTGAGCGAGGCCGAGTGCCTGCGGCTGCTCAGCACCGTGCCCGTCGGGCGCGTGGTGTACACCGAGCACGCGCTGCCGGCCGTCCTGCCGGTCTCCTTCGAGGTCCTGGACGGGCGGCTGGTGCTCGCCGTGCGCCGGGGAAGTGCCACCGCGCGCGGGCTTGACGGCACGGTGGTGGCCTTCCAGGCGGACCAGCTGGACCCGGTCACCCGCACCGGGTGGAGCGTGCTGGTGCACGGGCGGGCGGACGCGGTCAGCGAGCCCGCGCAGGTACGGCGGGTGCTGCGCTCCGGGCTGCGGCCGTGGGTGGGGGATCCCGAACCGCTGTTCATCGCCCTGGTGCCGGAACTGGTGAGCGGCCGTCGGCTGTTCCCGGCCGGACAGGGCTCGCTCGGCCGACCGCTGCTGCGGCCCTGAGCTCGGCTTTCGCACTCCGCTCCTGACAGGTACCGGCGGGTAGGCATACGCTTCCGGCGTCCTGCCCCCGTGACCCCTCCCCGGGGCCGTCCCCACCAGGAGCGCACCGTGACGACCTTCGCCTCCCTCGCCGAGCTGACCGCCGCCGTCGGCACCGAGCTGGGCACCAGCGAGTGGCACACCATCGACCAGCGGAGGATCGACCTGTTCGCCGAGGCGACCGGGGACCACCAGTGGATCCACGTCGACCCGGAGCGGGCCAAGGAGAGCCAGTTCGGCTCGACCATCGCGCACGGCTACCTGACCCAGTCGATGATCCCGGTGCTGGCCAAGGAGTGCTACGGCGTCGAGGGCGTGCGGATGGCGCTCAACTACGGCTCGGACAAGGTGCGCTTCCCGGCCCCGGTGCCGGTGGGCACGGCGATCCGGGCCACCGCCGAACTGCTCTCGGCCACCGAGGTGCCGGGCGGGGTCCAGGCGGTGGTCCGCTTCACCATCACCAGCGAGCGGAGCAGCAAGCCGCACTGCGTCGCGGAGGCGATCACCCGCTTCTACGCGTAGCGGCGGGAGCGCGGGGCACGGGCCCGGCGGCGGGCCCCGGGTACGCCGATTGGACCGTGCCGGGCTCTTCACCGGGTCCGAACGGCCCACGGCGAGTAACGTCCGACGAGATGGTTGTCGTACCCCAGTGACCCCACGGTCCCCGGGGTACGCGCCCCGGCCTGCCCGGTAGCCGTGACCGTCCCAGGAGGAGCCGTGCCCCGCCCCGTTCCGTGGTTCTCCCGCCTCGCCGGTCTGACCTCACAGTTCGCACCGCCCCCCACCGCACCGGACGCCGACCGTGCCGCGCTCGGCCGCGGCACCCCGGACCGCACCGTCCCCGGCCTGGCCGGGCTGCCGCGCGCCGCCTGGCACCGGGTCCGCACCGACGCCTTCGGGGCCGACCCCCGGGGCGAGCGGCTGGCCCGGATCCGCCGCTCGCCCCAGTTCGCCGACGGCGCCTTCCGCAACCCGGTGCCGACCCGCCGCCTGGTCTACGAGCGGAGCCCGCTGGAGATCACCCTCGCCCAGCTGAGCGGGGACAAGACCCGCCGCGCGCCCGCCGCCGCCGTACCGGTGCACCGGCTGCTCCCGGTCGACCTCGCCGCCCCGCCGACCTCCGGACTGCGGCTCACCTGGCTGGGGCACGCCACCGTGCTCGCCGAGATCGGCGGACGGCGCGTCCTGATCGACCCGGTCTGGGGCGAGCGCTGCTCCCCGTTCGGCTGGACCGGCCCCAAGCGGCTGCACCCGGTGCCGCTGCCGCTGTCCGAACTCGGGCCGGTGGACGTGGTGGTGATCTCGCACGACCACTACGACCACCTCGACATGCGCACCGTGCGGGCCCTGGCCGGCGGCGACGCGGTGTTCGCCGTACCGCTCGGGGTCGGGGCGCACCTGGAGCACTGGGGCGTGCCGACCGGGCGGATCGTCGAGCTGGACTGGTGGGAGTCGGCCGAGGTCGCCGGGCTGACCCTGACCGCCACGCCCGCCCGGCACTACTGCAGCCGCGGCCCGCGCACCAGCGCGCTGTTCCTCTGGGCGTCCTGGGTGATCGCGGGCGGCGGTCACCGGATCTTCCACAGCGGGGACACCGGCTACTTCCCCGGCTTCGCGGAGATCGGCCGCCGGCTCGGCCCGTTCGACGCGACGATGATGCAGGTCGGCGCGTACAGCGAGTTCTGGCCCGAGGTGCACATGACCCCCGAGGAGGGCGTCCGGGCGCACCTGGACCTGGGCGGCGAACTGCTGCTGCCGATCCACTGGTGCACCTTCAACCTCGCGATCCACCCCTGGGAGGAACCCGCCGAACGCGTCGTCACCGCCGCCCAGGCGCTCGGCGCCCACCTGGCGGTCCCCCGCCCCGGCAAGCCCTTCGAACCCGCCGACCCACCGGCGCTGCGGCTGTGGTGGCGCGCCGTCGCGGCCAGGCCGCGCGGCATCGAGCCGCTGGTCGCGGAGTGGACGGAAGTGCGGGAACAGGCGACGGGTTTCAGCGAACAGATTTCAAACTCTGTTCGCTGAAATCTGTTATCTGTTTTCTGTCATCTGTTCGCCGTCATCTCTTCGCCCCCGGCCCCCGCCGACGACGGATCACCGCCCCCGCTCAGCCCGCGAGGACGTCCCGCAGCGCCCGGGCCTCCTTCACCACCCGGCCCGACCCGCCCCTCCCCGCCGCCGCCGTCACCTCGGCCACCGGCCCGCGGGCCCGGGTGCGCCGCGCGCAGTCCGTGGCGAGGGCGAGCAGGTCCCCCAGCCCGCGGACGGACGGCTCGGCCGGGCCGAGCAGCCCGGGCAGCGCCGCCCGCAGCACCGTCCAAGCCGTCCGGTAGGCGCCGGTCTCCGCCGCCAGGCCGAGCGCCGCCACCAGCCGGGTCGGCTTGACCGTGCCGCGCGCCACCAGTTCGCCCAGTTCGCGCCCGAGCAGCCCGCCGTCGAGTTCCCCGCGCGCGGCGAGCACCAGCAGGGCGTCGACGGCGCCGGTCCGGTCCTCGGTGTGCCGGGCGCCCAGCCCGTACGCGAGCGCCAGGTGCAGCGCCAGTCCGGCGGGGCCGCCGGCTTCGGCGAGCAGCGGGAGGTGGCGCCCGGCCCCGCGCTCGTTCCGGTCGGCGCCCATCGCGAAGTGGTCGAGCCAGCGGGCGGCCAGCTCCTCACGGTGGTGGGGCAGGACGGCCGCCCAGTGCGGGACGGGCCGCCAGACCCACTCCTCGACGGCGCGGGCCCGGGAGACACTGGGCTCGGTCGGGCTGAGCAGCCTGCGGAACTCCGGGGCGAGCCGCTCGCCGGCCGGACCCGTCGGCCCGGCGCCGATGCCCGGTTGGGCGACGACGGTCCGCTGGACGTCCTCCCACCAGCGGTCCGGGTAGGTCCGACGGCTCTTCAGGCCCTGGCCGGGCGCGAACAGCACCCGTTCGGAGGGCTGTCCGGGCAGGCCGCCGGTGCGCAGCCAGTGCGCCAGCCACCGCCCGGCGGGCGAGCCGAGCGCCTCGGCGGCGGAAAGCACCGCCGGTTCCGCCTCCGGCCGGACCCGGAGCAGGGCCGCGCTCAGGTCGGCCTGGCCCGGGGTGATGCCCGCCGCCTGGTACCCGGCGAGGCGTTCGACCAGCACCGCCGCCTCGATCGCCCCGGTGGCGTCGGTCGGGACGGCGAGCAGGTAGGGCGGCCGGTGGGCGGTCACCTGCCAGGCGGCCTCCTCCAGCCGGGCGGCGAGGACGGCGCCGTGCAGGGTGGTGCGGGAGCCGCGCAGCGGCGTGCGGCCGCTGCGGCTGAGCGCGTCCCAGAGCCGGCGCGGCGGTGTCAGGCCCGCCACCGCGGCCACCACGTAGGTGATGTCCCGGGGCGTGCAGTCGCTCCAGTGGCCGCTGCCCTGCCAGGGGTGGGTGCGCCGGACCGGTTCCAGTGCCGCGAGCAGCGCGGCCCGGTCCAGGTGGGCGTGGCGGACCAGCCCGTCCAACACCCTTTCGAAGGAGGCGACTTCGGGTTCCCGGGCCGCGAGCAGCGCGGAGAGCTCCTCGGCCAGTTCGGCCGCCGAGCCGATCGGTGCCCCGAGCGGGCGCGGCGGGGCGACCGGCGGCAGGACTTCGTCCCACCCGGTGTCCGGCTCGTCGCCCTCGCCGCCGCCGACCGGCGCGCCGAACAGCTCGCCGGCCCGGGCGTGGTGGGCGGGGTTCAGCAGTTCGGCGGCGGTGCGCAGCTCGGGCAGCACGGCCTCGCCCGCCGCGACGAGGTGACGGGCCACCACGTTCAGCGCCCGCTCCTGGACGCCGGGGTCGGCGTGGCCGAAGGCCTCGGCCGCCGCGAGCACCACCGGTCCGGAGCGTTCGGGCGCGCGCCGGGCGCCTTCTCCAGCCAGGCCAGTTGGGCCCGGACCAGCTTCTTCTCGGTCCGGAACAGCACCACCGCGGAGGCCTCGGTGAGCGTCTCCGGCTCGATCAGCCCGGCCTCGTCCAGTCCGGCGAGCACCTGCTGGGCGTGGCCGGCGAGCACCGACAGCCCGTCCAGCAGCGCCAGGACGTCCCGCACCCGGGCCGCGTACTCCTCGGGTGTCGGGTCGAGCGCGCGCAGCAGTTCCAGGAAGGCCCGCTGGTCGGCGGGCTTGCCGCCGCGGAGCAGCCGGGCCAGGCAGCGGTCGAGCAGTTCGACCCGGTCCACCGCCCCGGCCGCGGCCAGGTCGGCGATCGCCTCGGTCCAGACGTCCCCGCGGCGGGGGCTGTACCGCCAGGTCAACGAGCCGCCGATGTCGGCGAGTTCGAGGAGCCGGGGCAGCAGCACGGGTGCGAGGGCGTCGACCCGCAGCCGCTCGACCAGCGGCGGCCGGGGGCCGGACTCGCCGGGCAGGCCGTCGAACCAGCCCCGGACGAAGGGCTCGCCCACCGGCACGGCGCAGCCGGTGCGCCGGACGATCGCCTCGACCAGCGGGTGCATCGACCAGCCCCAGGAGCGTACGGGCCGCTCGGCGAGACGGGTGGCCACCGCGATCTGCCACTCCCGCGGCTGGGCCTCGACGACCGCGTGCAGGGCCGGGTGCCGGGCCCAGTCGCGGCCGCCGAAGTCGGTGCCGGCGAGCCAGGTGGCGGCGCCCGCCGGGCCGGGGTGGCAGCCGGCCCCGGCGACCAGCAGCGCGCCCTTGGTGTCCGTCGCGTTCGGCGACCAGTCGACGCGCAGTTCCTTGCGCCACCGCCTGAGTTCGGCCAGGCAGTCCCGCCGTTGGGCGCGGTCCAGCCGGGCCAGCAGCTCCGGCACCGCCCCGACGAACCCGCCCCGGACGGCCTCGAACAGCTCCGCGACCGGCCCGAGCTCCCCGAGCTCCCCGACCGGCCCGACCTCCCCGAGCTCCCCGAGCTCCCCGACCGCTCCCGTCATCTCCCCCACGACCTTCTCCCGCTCGCTCACGCCCCCGCCTCCCGTACCATGCCGACCGCCAGCGCGTGCTTGCAGGGCCCGCGCCCGCCCCGGTACTTGGCCCACCACAGGCAGGTGCAGCTCACCCGCCCCGCCTCGTCCGTCCGCACCCGCTGGATGTGGTCGTCCACCGTGACGACGGCCGTCGCGCCGTCGCCCTCCAGCCGTACCGCGCCCGCCGCGACCAGCTCCCGGGCGGCCCGCAGCCGGGGGTTGGCCGCCTCGGCGCGCCCGGCGTCGTACGGGAGCCGGCGGTGGAAGTGGGCGGCCTCGGCGGTGTCGTAGCCGATCTGCCCGGCGGTGCCGAGCCGGGTGAGCGCGGCGCGGACCCGTTCGGCGCTCAGCCCGGACTGCTCGGCCAGCTCGCCGACTTCGATCCGGGGCTCCCAGGCGAGCAGCACCGCGATCAGTTCGGCGTCCTGCTCGGCGGTCGCGGTGGCGAGCGCGCCGAGCACGCCGCCCTCGCCGGAGAAGCCGCGTGAGGCGTCGGGCGAGAGGGTGAGGGTCAGCCGCATGCCGGGCAGCACGACCTCCCAGGCGGAGGCGGTCGGGGCCGGGCCCGCGACCGGCCCGTACACCCGCAGGGCGAGCGCGTGCCGCAGCACGCGCTGCAGGGCGACCAGCCGTTCGGGCCCGGGCAGGCAGACCGCGCCGGGCACCGGGCGGGTGGTGGGCCGCAGCGTGCGCCCGGCCGGGAGGACCCAGCCGACGCCGCCGCGGCCGCCGCGCGGCAGTGCGCGCAGGAAGCGCACGGCCTCGGCGGCGCCGAGCTCGGCGCGCAGGTCGAAGCCGGCGGCGACCACCTGGGTCTCGGCGAAGCCGCGCAGCCAGCGTTCCGGCAGCGGCACCTTCTTCTCCACCAGCGGGCCGTCGAAGCCGGTGACCTCCAGGGCGTCCGGCCCGACCGCGAGGTGGAGGGGGTCGGCCGGGCGGATCCTGCTCAGCGCCTCCCGCAGCGGGTTGTTGACGTCCACATTGGTGGTGCCGCGGCCGATGTCGTCGCCGTCCAGCCCGGCCCGGAGCACGTCGAGCCGGGCGTAGACGCCGCAGCAGCCGGAGAAGGACTCGAAGCGCAGCCGGTCCCCGTTCGCGGTGACCACCGGGTCGAGCGAGGCGCGCAGCTGCGGCTGGTGGTAGCGGGCGGCGGCGACGTCCGCGACGGCGAGCAGCGCGGCGGCGGCCGGGGCCGGGTCGGCCAGGAAGCCGGCGAAGAAGCGCGGGTTGGCGGCTGCGCCGAGCGGGGTGGCGCCGCCGGAGGTGGCCAGGTCGAGGCTCCGGCCGGCGGCGGTGTCCAGGACGGCCGACGGCCGCAGATAGGCGTACGCCTGTGCGGATCGCATCATGCGCAGCACGCTAGGTGACGGGTCCGACAGTCCCCCGACCGCGCACCGTAATGAAACACGTTCTACCTGAGCCGGGCGTTGCCCAGGTCACACCGCCGCACGGTTGGCTTCTGCCACTATGGGCCGGTGACCGACCTGAGAGAAGAGCAGATCGCGGCCGAGCAGGCCCCCGGCCCGGCCGCCCCGTTCGCCGAACTGCTGGAGATCGAGCAGCTGGACGAGAACACGTTTCGGGGCCATTGCCACGCCGGGGCCCCGATGCGCGCCTTCGGCGGCCACGTCGCCGCCCAGGCCCTCGTCGCCGCCGGACGCACCAGTGCCGCCGAGCGCGCGGTGCACTCGCTGCACGGCTACTTCCTGCTGCCCGGCGACCCGACCCGGCCGATCGAGTACCACGTCGACCGGCTGCGCGAGGGCTTCACCTACGCCACCCGCCGGGTCCGGGCGGTGCAGGACCGGAAGGAGATCTTCAACCTCAGCGCCTCTTTCAAGCGCCCCGAACCGGCCTCCGGCGGCGAGCGCCAGCGCGAGGTGCCGCCACTGCCCGCCCCGGAGACCCTGCCCGACGCCTTCTCCCACTCGGACGAGGGGCTGCGCACCTCGGTCAAGGCCTCCAACGGCTTCCGCGGCCTCGAACTGCGCTTCGTGCCGCCGGACGCCCCCGACCTGCCGCCGGCCGTCCCCGGGATGCCGCAGCAGTTCGTCTGGATGCGCGTCACCGGCCGGCTGCCGGACACCGACCCGCTGCTGCACACCTGCGCGCTCACCTACCTGTCCGACCTCACGCTGGCCTCCACCGCCGGGCTGCACGAGCAGCCGAACTTCTTCCAGCGCACCGGGCCGTCCCGGCTGCTGATGACCTCGCTGGACCACGCGATGTGGTTCCACCGCCCGTTCCGGGCCGACGACTGGCTGCTGTTCGCCCAGCGCAGCCCCTCCGCCTCGGACGGCCGCGGCCTGTCGCTCGGCGAGTTCTACGACCGGGACGGCCTGCTGGTGGCCTCGGCCGTCCAGGAGGCGCTGATCCGCAGGATGCCCTGAGCCGGACCCGTCCCCGGACCCGCCCCCCGGCGCTCCGACGGCCGCCGGGAGCCGCCGGGAGCCGCCCGGAGGTCCGCCGGGCGCCCCGGCACGCGCTCCGGAGGACCGCGGTGACCGCCGGGCGAACGGAAGGGGGCCGGTCGGCGTCATACTCCTGAGCGGTCCCGGCCCGTATCATGGTGCGGGTGACCAAGGTTGACCTGTCACCACGGCCGGTGGAGGCGATGTCTCCGCGTCAGCTCGAACGCCGCGAAAGCCTGATCGCGGCCGCCCTCGCCCTGGTGAACGAGATCGGCGTCGAGCGGCTGCAGATGAAGCAGGTCTGCGAGCGGTCCGGAGTCGCCCTGGGGACGGCGTACCGCTACTTCTCCTCCAAGGACCACCTCCTGGCGGCGGCGATCGCCGAGTGGCACCGCCTGCTGCTGGCGGACCTGGTGGCCGAGCTGCGGGGACCGCGCGCCGGACTGGGAGCCACCGACCGGGCCGTCCGGTACGTCCGCGGCGGGATGCGGGCCTACCAGCGCCAACCCGAGCTGGCCCGGCTACGGGTCGCCGTCGCCGCCTCCACCGACCCCTTCGCCAGCGAGGCCCTGCAAGGCATGGCCCGGGCCGACAGCGCCGCCCTCCAGGCGGTGACGGCCGAGGTGCCGGCGGCGGCCAGCGACCTGGTGCGGCACATCGTGGCGCACGCCTGGCAGGGGGAGCTGACGGCCTGGGTGACCGGCCGCACCACCCTCGGGGACGCCCGACGGCGACTGGAGGACGTGGTGCGGCTGGTGCTGACCCCGTACGAGACCCACTACCCGGCCCCGTACGAGGTCCAGTCCACCGGCTGAGCCGGGGCGGCCGGACGGCTGCCCGGACGGCTGCCGGTGCGGCCCGGACCCGCCTCAGACGACCGTCACCGGGTGCGCCACCACCGCGCCGAACAGGTAGCCCTCGCGGTTGAACGCCGCCCGCTCCGGCTGGGTCGCGCCCCCGCGGTCGGTCGCGCGGGCGCGCAGCTCGTACCGGCCGGGCCGCGGGGGGCGCCAGTCGACGCTCCAGCGCGTCCAGTCACCGGCGGGCGGCTCCTCGTCCAGCTCTGCGGGCCGCCAGCTGCGGCCACCGTCCGTGCTCACCTCGACCAGCCGCACCGGGGCGGTGCCGGACCAGGACCGCCCGTGCAGCCGGTGCGCGCGCCCGGCCTCCAGCCGCGCGCCCTCGGCCAGTTCGAAGGCGGACTTGACCACCTGGGTGGTGAGCGCGGCGCCGCCGCCCGGCGGGTGGCCCGGGCCGAACATCCGGTAGAAGACGGTGTTCCAGGGCGAGTGGAGCGGGTGGTCGGCCACCTCGATGCTGCCGACCCACTTGATCGAGGCGATGCCGACCCAGCCGGGCACCACCAGCCGCACCGGCGCGCCGTGGTCGGGGGTCAGCGGATCCCCGTTCATCTCGTACGCGAGCAGCGCGTCGTCCAGCGCCTTGGCGATCGGCAGCGGGCGGCGCACCGGGCCGTGGTTGGTGCCGTCGAGGACGTAGTCCGGGTCCAGGCCGGTCGGCAGCACGTCGACGGCGGCGTCGGTCAGCCCGGCCGCCCGCAGCACCTCGGCCAGCCGCACGCCCCGCCAGGCCGCCGAGCCGATGCTGCCCAGCGTCCACGGCGTGCCGGGGACGCGCTGACCCTGCTGGCGGTGGAAGTAGCTGCGGCCGTTGCCGGCGCACTCGATCAGCGCGTCGGTCCGGGTGGCGGGCAGCGCCCGCAGGTCGTCCAGGCCGAACTCGACCGCCCGCTCCGGCGCCGGGGCGCCGCGCAGGCCGCTGCCGAACAGCCTCAGCCGCCAGTCGGCCGGGTCGATCAGCGGGGTGCCGGTGTGGTTGCGGACGAAGAACCGTTCCACCGGGACGTGCCGGCCGACGGCGGCCCCGCCGTCGGCGTCGCGCAGCGCGTCCCAGCGCATCTCGGCGTTGGTGCCGCGCCGGACGAACCACCGGGCCGGCAACGGCTTGACGATTCCGGGCAGTTCGATGGCCTCCGGCATCTCGATGCGCACCGGCGGATCGATGCGCACCGGCGGGTCGACGCTTCCGGGCACGGGCCTGGCACCTCCTCGGCGGCCGCCCGGCCCGGGGCGAACACCGGCGCGGCCAACGCGGGCACGCGGGCGCCCCGGCGGAGCGCGGCGGCATCCGGACGGCACTGTCCGGATGGCGCTCCGTCTCCCAGCGTAGGGGCTCCGGCGCGTTCCGTGACCACGGCGGCGGGCGGGAGTTTCCGCGGGCCCCGGCCTTGACCTTCCCACCGGTGTGAACTCCTAGCGTTCCCGGCGTCGGAACAAGCCCCGCCGCACCGAACCCGAGGAGCCCCCGTGCCGTCCGCCACCCCCGCCTTCGCCCCGCTCGCCCGGATCGTCCAGGGCTCCGGCCCCGGCCTGCTGCTCGCGCACGGCGCCGCCGGGAGCGCCCGGGACAACTGGGGCCCGCTGCTGCCCGACCTCGCCGCGCACCGCACCGTCGTCGCCCCCGACTACCCGGGCTCCGGCGACAGCCCGTACGAACCGGGTGAGCCCACCCTGGACGAGTACGCCGACCGGCTGGTCGCCGCCGCCGACGAGGAGGGCCTCGACACCTTCGACCTGGCCGGCTTCTCGCTGGGCGCCGCCGTCGCCGTCCGGATCGCCACCCGCCACCCCGGGCGGGTCCGCTCGCTGCTGCTGATCGCGGGCCTGGCGGGCGGCTCGGCGCGGCAGAGCGCGCTGTCCGAACTGATGGTCCGGCTGCGCGACCGGCCGGCCGAGCTCGCCGACCTGATGCTCACCGTCGTCCTCGGCCACAGCTGGGTGGACGCGCTGCCCGCCGACCGGCTCGCGGCGCTGCGGAAGGGGCTGGAGTCCCCGCTGCCGGCCGGGTTCCCGCAGCAGTTCCGGCTCGCCGCCCGCACCGACGTGCGCGCCGAACTGGCCTCGATCACCGTGCCCACCCTGGTCGTCGGGGCCGCCGAGGACATGCTCGTCCAGCCGGCCCAGCACCGCCTGCTGGCCGAGGGCATCCCCGGCGCGCGCTACGTCGAACTGCCCAGCGGGCACCTGCCGATGGCCGAGGCGCTGCCCCAACTGCGCGAAGCCGTGCTCGAGTTCGTGACGAGCTGAGCCACGCGACCGCGACGAGCCCCGGGAACACCCCCGCCCCGGCCCGCGTTGGCCCGGTCATGCGCATCGGAGAACTCGCCCGCCTGACCGGGGTGTCCGCCCGGCTGCTCCGCTACTACGAGGAGCAGGGGCTGCTCCAGCCCGCCCGCACCACGGCCGGCTACCGCGAGTACCAGGAGGAGGACACCGTCCGGGTGTGGCAGATCCGCAGCCTGCTCGCGGCCGGCCTGCCCACCCGGGTCATCGCCGGGATCCTGCCCTGCGCCACCGGCCCCACCCCCGCCCTGACGGCCTGCCCGAACCTGCTCGCCACCCTGCGCGGCGAACTCGCCGACCTGGACGCCCGGATCGACGACCTCAGCCGCAGCCGCCGGGTGCTCTCCCACTACCTCGCGACCGCGCACGCGCCGGGCGAGGAGGAGCAGGCGGCCTGACGGGGCGTAGGTCCGCACGCCTCCCCGGGACGCAGGCCCGCATGCGCCCCGGGGGCGTAGGTCCCCACGCCTCCCCGGGACGTAGGTCCCCACCCTCCGCCTGCCCGGCGCGCCCTCCCGCCACTCGCGCCACCGACTGGACATAGTGCGACATACATCTTGAATCCCCGTATTCCGAGTATGTCGAGAGGTCCGCCCGATGAGCAGCCAGCCGCCGCAGCCCTCCCCTCGTGTGAAGGAGCCCGACGAGCCCGGCGAACCCGCCGCCACCCTCCCCACCGACCGGGCGGTGTTCGGCATCAGCGCCGTCCTGGTGCTGGCGGTGGTGGCCTGGGGCGTGTTCGCCGACGACTCGCTCGGCCGCACCTCCAGCACCGCGCTCGGCTGGGTCCTGCACAACTTCGGCTGGCTGTTCGTGGTGGCCGCCGACGTGTTCCTCGCCCTCACCGTGCTGCTCGCGTTCAGCCGCTTCGGCCGGATCCGGCTCGGCCGCGACGACGACGAACCCGAGTTCTCCACCCTCGCCTGGGTCGCCATGATGTTCAGCGCCGGCATGGGCATCGGCCTGATGTTCTACGGCGTCGGCGAGCCCCTGCAGCTGTTCGCCGCCCCGCAGCCCGGCTCCGGCCTCGAACCGCAGAGCGCGGCCGCCGCCCAGCAGGCACTGGAGTTCTCGCTCTTCCACTGGACCCTCCACCCCTGGGCGATCTACGCGGTCGGCGGCCTCGCGCTCGCCTACACCACCTTCCGCAAGGGCCGGGGCAACCGGATCTCCGCCGCCTTCGTCCCGCTGATCGGGCAGCGCGGCGCGGACGGCTGGGCCGGGCGCACCATCGACCTGCTGGCCGTCTTCGCCACCGTCTTCGGCTCCGCGACCAGCCTCGGGCTCGGCGCCCTCCAGGTCGCCGACGGCCTCGGGTACATCACCTCCGTCCGCAACACCCAGAACGCCCAGCTCGTCATCATCGGCTCGCTGACCGCCGCCTTCGTGCTCTCCGCCTTCTCCGGCGTCCACAAGGGCGTCAAGTGGCTCTCCACCGCGAACGTGGTGCTGGCCTCGCTGATCATGGCCTTCGTCTTCGTGTTCGGGCCGACGGTCTTCGCGCTGGACTCGATCCCGGCCACCGTCGGCGGCTACCTCTCCGACCTGCTCGCCATGTCCACCCAGACCGGCGCCTTCACCGACGAGAGCTGGCTCGGCTCGTGGACGATCTTCTACTGGGCCTGGTGGCTCTCCTGGGCGCCCTTCGTCGGCACCTTCATCGCCCGCATCTCGCGCGGCCGCACCATCCGGCAGTTCCTGCTCGGCGTGCTGCTGGTGCCCAGCGGGGCGACGGTGATCTGGTTCTGCGTCATGGGCGGCACCGCGATCCGCCTGGTCGGCACGGGTGCCGCCGACCTGGTCGCGACCATCCCGCGCGGCGCCGAGGCCTCGCTGTTCGAGATGCTGCGCTCGCTGCCGCTCGGCTCGGTCACCAGCGTGATCGCGGTGCTGCTGGTGATGACCTTCTTCATCACCAGCGCCGACTCCGCCTCCCTGGTGCTCGGCTCGCTCTCCAGCCGCGGCTCGCTGCACCCCCGCACCCCGCTGGTGGTGGTCTGGGGCGTGCTGATGGGCGGGGTCGCCGCCGCCCTGCTGCTGGCCGGCGGGCTCACCGCGCTGCAGAACGCCACCATCCTGGTCGCCCTGCCCTTCGTCGTGGTGATGCTGCTGCTGTGCGTCTCCCTGGTGAAGGAGCTCCGCGAGGACCCGGCCGCCGGACCCTCCCGCTTCCACCCCGCCCACGGCCTGCGGGACGCCGTCCGGGTCGCGGTGGGCGAGGCGCTCGCGGAGCGCGGCCGGGGCCGCTGAGCCCGCTGAGCCCCGCGCTGACCAGCGCATACGCCCCACCCGGCCGTCCGGTGGGGCGTATGCGGCCAACCGACGCCCGATCCCCGTCCGGACTTCACCCGCGCGTACCGACCGTTCACACCGCACTGGGAGCCTCCCTGTCATGAACGCCAGCCCTCAGGCGCCCTACCAGGAACCGCGCTTCCCGCTCCCCCAGCGCCACCGCCGCCTCCTCGCCTGCATCGCCGTCCTCGCCTCCATCGCCCTCGGCACCCTCGGCGTCGGCGCCACCGTGGAGACCGTCCAGCACGGCCCGCTCGCCACCGCCAGCGCGAGCAAGTAACCGACCGACCCCGCCCCACCCCAGCACCGCCGTCCGGCTCCGGACGCGGTGCTTTCGCCTTTTCCGGCGCCGTACCGGAGTGGAGTGGGGGGGCATGTCAAAGCGAAGATCGGCAAGCCCTATGATCGTTCCGCAACACGACGCAAAGGGGATGCAGTGGCGCGGGTTGCAATCATCGGTGGCGGGATCAGCGGGCTGGGAACGGCCCTCATGCTCGGCCGAAGGGGACATGCTGTCACCCTGTTCGAACAGGACACCCGGCAGGCCGGAACCGACCCGGACCAGGACTTCTTCCGCTGGAAGCGCCCCCGCGTCCCCCAGGCCGACCAGCCCCACTCCTTCCTCGCCCCGGTCCGCACGGTGCTGCGCGCCGAGGCCCCCGACGTCTACGCCGACCTGCTGGCGCGCGGCGCCCGGGAGTACCACGACTTCGACTGGTTCGACCGGCACCCGCCGCACCGCGACGGCGACGAGGAACTGATCACCCTGCGCACCCGCCGCATCGTGCTGGAAGCCGCCCTGACCGAGGCCGTACGGCGGGAACCCGGCGTCGAGGTACGGCTGGGCCGGCGGGTCAGCGCCCTCACCCTCGAGGACGGCCGACCGCCCCGGGTCACCGGCCTGCGGGTCGACACCGAGACCCACCCGGCCGACCTCGTCGTCGACGCCGCCGGCCGCCGCTCACCGGTACCCGGCTGGCTGGCCGCCGCCGGCTGCCGCCCGCCCGTCGTCGAGAGCCACCGCACCGGCATCACCTACCTGTGCCGCTGGTACCGCCTGCGCGCCGACGGCCCGCGCGACCCCGGACGGGTGAAGACCGGCTCGGCCGCCGGGTTCGCCCTCGCCGGCGTCTTCCCCTCCGACAACGACACCTTCGCGCTGAGCATGGTGCTCTCCACCGGCGACCCGACCCGCAGCGCACTCCTCGACCCCGAGGTGTTCGAGGCCGTACTGCGCCGATTCCCCGCCTGCGCCGCCTGGCTCGACCTCGACCCCGAACCCCGCTCGCCCGTCCTGGCGATGGCCGGCCTGGACAACCGCTGGACCTCCCTCACCGACGACGCCGGCCCCGTCGTCACCGGCCTGGTCAACGCCGGCGACAGCCTCGTCCACACCAACCCCACCCTCGGCCACGGCGTCGCCCTCGGCCTGCTCGCCGCCCAGCACCTCGCCGGCCACGCCGACCGGGTCGCCGCCGACCCCACCGGCTACCACGCCTGGGCGACCCGCACCCTGCGCCCCTGGTTCGACGCCCAGGTGACCGCCGACCGCGCCAACGAACAGCGCCTCCTGGACACTTCGGCCCTCCCCGACCGCCGCGCCGCCGCCCTCGCCGCCTGCGCCTTCGACGACCCGGTCGTCATGCGCGCCCGCGCCCACGTGCGCCACCTCGTCCGCACCCCCGACGACGCCTACGGAAGCGAGGAGGTCGACCGCCACCTCACCGCCTGGCTGGCCGCCCGCCCCGACTTCACCCCCGCCCACGACGGCCCCACCCGCGCCCAGTGGACCGCCCTCATCCCGGCCTGACCTTCCCCGGCCCGCCGCCCAGGTGTCGCCCGACACCTGGGCAGCGGGGAGCAAGGCAGACCCAAGGCCACTGGCACGCCGGAGAGTTGTCGACCGGACGCACCCGACGGCGAGCACCACCAGCCGGCAGACGAGGGCCCACCCCCTCCCTGCCGTGCGGCATAGCGATCAGGGGCCGGGACGCCACGAACGGGGCCTCGCCTCACGGGCCACGCCGCCCCATCCGCCGACACCAAGCGAAGGCCGGCGGCCAACGGGGTCGGCGGAGCCGGGCTCGCGGTCCGCGCATCGGGTCAGGACCAGCCTCCCCGGGTCCGTCATCGAACTCCCGGCCACGGGGGGGTGCCCCCTACGCCCGGGTGCCCTCGCGGGGTGGGGTGGTGGGGCGGGAGTGGCGGCCGGTGCCGGGGGTGGGGTGGAGGTCGGGGGCCGGGGCGTAGCGGGCGGCCGGGGGGCGGAGGAGCCAGGTGGTGCGGGGGGTGGGGGTGATCAGGCCGAGGCGGTGGAGCAGGTCGAGGGCGTCGCGGCGCAGGGCGGTGCGGTCGGCGAGGTAGCGGGCGGGGAGGTCGTGGTCGTCGGCGATGTCGCCGAGCAGGCCGTCTATCAGCGCGTCGGCGATCGGGACGTCGCCGTCGGCGGCCTCGCCGGGCAGCGGCCGGACCTCCTCGACCAGGCGTTCGACCAGCAGCAGGGTGGCCTGGGCGAGGGTGCCGGTGCCGGGGAGGGCGAGGTCGGTGAGTTCGGCGGCCGGGTCGAGCAGGGCGACGCCCTCGGCCCGCAGTTCGGCCTCCAGTCCGAGGAACTCCGCGAGGGCGGCCGGGCCGCTGAGCCGGTGCTCGTGCAGCCAGGCGCGCCGGTCCTCGGGGAGGTCGGCGGCGAGGACGGCGGGCGTCTCGGCGAGGAGGCGCCGCACGGCGGTGGCGGGTTCGGCCTCGGCGGCGCGGCGGATGAGGTCGGCGGCGTCGTCGGCGAGCGCGGGCGGGCCGGCCGGGACGGCGCGGGCGAGTTCGCGGTCGACGGTCAGCACGAAGGCGGTGTCGGCGGGGTCGGCCGGCAGGTCGCCGAGGACCTGCCACTCGGCCAGCGCGGCGAGCGCCATCCCGAGGGCCGCGCGGTCCGGGGGCGTCGCGGCCCCGGCCGCGAGCTCGGGTGCGAGCTCGGGTGCGAGCTCGGGTGCGAGCTCGGGTGCGGCGGCCCGCATCGCGTCGAGCAGCTGCCCGTACGGGAGTTGTTCGGGCGCGTCGACGAGCAGGGCCAGGGCGAGGGTGAGCTGGGCGTAGTCGGCCGGGGTGAACGGGGCGCCGGTGGCGGGGTGTTCGAGGCGGCGGGCGGCGCCGGGCCCGAGGCCGGCCTTGCAGAGCCGGGCGTGCCAGGGGCCGACGACCAGGCGGTAGCCGAGCAGGGTGTCGAAGCGTTCGGTGAGCCAGTCGCGGTGACGGCGGATCAGCGGGAAGCCGTCGGCGTGCGGGCCGGAGGCGGTGACCAGCGGGTGGGCGAGCAACAGCCGGGCGGCGATGCGGCGTTCGGCGTCCGGGAGTTCCACGGCCACCGGGTCGGGGAGGTCGCAGGGCAGCTCCGGGAGGGCCCGGGTGCGTTCCGGCCTGCGGTGCCGGCCGGGCCTGCCGGGCTTGGCGCCCGACCGGACGACGGGCAGGGCGGCGGCGTCGCGCCGGGCGCGCCGCAGACCGCCGTCGGCACGGTCCTCGCGGGCGCGCGGGGCGGAGGCGGCGTGGGCGGTCGGGCCGTGCCACCAGCTGACGGCGGGGTCGCCGGGCTCGGCGGCGGCGCCGAGGTGGCGGGCGGGGTAGAGGCCGAAGGAGGCGGTGCAGAGGTCGTCGGCGTCGGCGGGGGCGGCGGCGGCGAACCAGTGGGCGAGCCGCAGCAGGCCCGGGTCGGGCGAGAGCCCTTCGGCGGGTTCCTGCGGGCCGTCAGCACGGCTCCCGCCCACGGCATCGGCCGGGTCGGCGAGCCCGGTGGGGTCGGCGCCGACAGCGGTCCCGGCGGCACTCTCGGCGACGCTCTCGGTGTCGGCGGCGGCGGCGAGTTCAGCAGCGGTCCCGGCTGCGCCGGCGGCTTCGGGTCCGCGTACGGCGAGGACGGCGGCGGCGGTTCCCCGCCCTGCCCCGCCCGTGCGTCCGTCCGGCCTGCCGGCGGCCACCCGGGTGGCGCCGACCGCGTACTCCTGCTGCTCCATGTCGGGGTCCAGCGTAGACGGTGACCGCTCACCCGGTGGCAGCAACCGTCCTCCTGAGGAAGTCTCCGCAGGAGCCCTGGAAGCGGCCGCCGGCGCTCCGCTCTCCCGGCCGCGCCGTCAGCCGCCGCGCCCGGACCGGGTTACGCACCGGTAACCTGCTCTTCCCCGGCTTCACCCGGTCCTCTAGGGTCGGTGAACACCGCCCAGGGTCCCTGAACACCGCCACCCCCGGAGGAACGCGCCG
This sequence comes from Kitasatospora sp. NPDC058162, assembly GCF_042884005.1. Lineage (NCBI taxonomy): Bacteria > Bacillati > Actinomycetota > Actinomycetes > Kitasatosporales > Streptomycetaceae > Kitasatospora > Kitasatospora sp. NPDC058162. Next base: position 485,871 of record NZ_JBHVUS010000002.1, on the reverse strand, counting down.
AATGAGCGAGCGCAGCGAGCGAATCATCAAGAGGTGCGCATGGGCGAATGCCCCTGCCGAGCGCAGCGAGGCGGGCGCATGAGTATCAGCACGACCATCACCCGCGCCACCGGCCTCGGTGGGCGCCTGCGTTCGGCCACCGGCCTGCTCGGCGGCTTCGCGGCCACCTCGGCGGTGCACCTGGGCTCGATCCTGTCCGGGTCCTCGGTGCTGCGGAACGCCACCAAGCCGGCCCTGATGCCGCTGCTGGCGGCGCACAGCGTGGCGGCGGCGGCCCGGGCCGAGCGCGAGGCCCCGAAGCTGCTGGCCCCGGCGCTGCTGGCGAGCGCGGGCGGGGACGTGCTGCTGCAGTTGAACGACGACACCGCGTTCCTGGCCGGGATGGGCTCGTTCGCGGCCGCGCACGTCTGCTACGTCACGATGTTCGTCCAGCGCGGGGCGTTCACGGACCGCCGGCGCGCCCTGGTGGTCGCGGCCGCGTACGCGACGGCGTGGGCGGGCATGATCGGTCAGCTCTGGCCGGACCTCGGGGACCTCAAGGCCCCGGTGGCCGGCTACAGCCTGCTGCTCGCCTCGACGGCGGTCACCGCGGCCGGGCTGGGCTGGCGGACCGGGTTGGGCGGGGCGCTGTTCCTGCTCTCCGACACGCTGATCGCCACCCAGCTGGCGAAGTGGCGCGAGCTGCCGGGGCATCAGTTCTGGATCATGGCGACGTACGTGCTGGCCCAGTACCTGCTGGCCACCGGCCTCCTCCAGCACGAGGAGCGGCAGGAGCGCGCGGCCCTCTGACGCACCGCCGCACCGCCCGTCCACCGCCGCACCGCCCGTCCGCCGACACACCGCCGCGCCGCCGACCCGCTCAGGGTCCGGCGGCGCGCGCGTGCGGGGCGGGTGGGCCTTCAGGCACTGCGCCTCCGGAGCAGCCAGAAGCCGCCGACGCCGCCCGCGACCAGGGCCAGCCCTCCGGCCAGCTCCGCCGGGTTCGCCGCGACCGAGCCGCCGAGGCCGGTCTTCACCGCTCCGTGCGGGGCCACCTGCTGACTGCCGGCGCCGGACTGGCCGAGCGAGCCGGCCCACTCCCCCGCCGCTTTGCCCCAGTCGCCGAGGCCCTTGTCCGGGCCGCTCGCGGTCACCGTGGAGACCGTGACGGTGGTGGAGAAGGCGCCGCCGTCCGGACAGGTGCCGTCGACCTTGCTGTCCCCGTTGTGCTGGGAGGCCAGCCGGGCGGATCCGCTGTGCTTGCCGTCGGCACCCAGGGTGAGGGTCGCGGGGCCGCCCTCGAAGGCGGCGGAGTGGGCGGTGATGGTCTTGCCGTCGGGCTTGTCCGACTTCTCGCAGGAGACCGTGACCGTCACGGTCTGGCCCGGTGCGGCCTGGGACGGGCTGACCGAGGCCGCGCCGTCCCTGGCTGCTGCGAGGGGGGCCGTCAGACCGGTCAGCACCGTCGCGCCGATCAGGGCGGCGGCGGCCGTACGCGTGGAGCGCATGCCGGAACCTCCGGGATTCTCGGGCGCGGCCGGGGACTCCCATGTCCACGTGGTGTGTCAACCGCACCCGGTCATTCACCGACGGTAGGGAGGCCCGTCGGGCCCGGCCACCGCTCAGGACCGTTCGGGCGACGGCCCGTCACTCGGCGTAACCGTCACCTAGTGTCACCACCGCCGGTTCCGCCGCCGCTGTCGCCACCGCGCGGGGCCGCCGCCCGGGGCCGCTCAGAGCTCCAGGTCGACCACGACCGGGGCGTGGTCCGAGGTCCCCTTGCCCTTGCGGGCCTCGCGGTCCACGTAGCTGTCGGTGACGGCGTCGGCGAAGGGCTTGTTGGCGTAGGTGAGGTCGATCCGCATGCCGCGGTTCTTCGGGAACGCCAGCTGGCGGTAGTCCCAGTAGGTGTACGGGTGGTCGTACTTCAGCGGGCGCGGCACCACGTCGTGCAGGCCGATCTCACCGAGGGAGTCCAGCGCGGCGCGCTCGACCGGGGTGACGTGGGTGAGGCCCTCGAAGGCGGCGACGTCGTAGACGTCCGCGTCGGTGGGGGCGATGTTGAAGTCCCCGAGGACGGCGAAGGGGCGGGGGCCGGCCGCGTCCTCGGCGGAGGCCTTGCGCAGGGCCTCCAGCCACTCCAGCTTGTAGTGGTAGTGCGGGTGGTCGACCTCGCGGCCGTTGGGCACGTAGACGGACCAGACCCGGACCGGGCCGCAGGTGGCGGCGATGGCGCGCGGCTCGACGTCGGGCAGCAGGGCGCCGTCGGCCAGGTACCCGGGCTGGCCGGGCAGGTCGCGCACGACGTCGTCCAGGCCGAGCCGGGAGACGATGGCGACGCCGTTCCACCGGCCGTTGCCGTGCGCGGCCGTCTCGTAGCCGAGCTCGCGGACCTCCTCGTACGGGAAGGCGTCGGCCGCGCACTTGAGCTCCTGGAGGCAGAGCACGTCGGGCTTGGCGCTCTCCAGCCACTCCAGGAGCTTGGGCAGCCGGGCGGTGACGGAGTTGATGTTCCAGGTGGCGATGCGGACGGTCACGGCGGGCGGCCTTCCCGGTGGTTCGGTCGTACGGACGGGGGTGGGCCCCCGAGGGAGGCCCACCCCGAACATACCGCCCGGCACCGACAACCCGGCCCGACCGGCGCCCCGGCCGGGCGGCCGGCACTCCGGTCCGCGGGGCGTACGGCCGCGGCGCTCCGGCCCGCAGGGTGTCAGCCCGCGGGGCGTACCACCGCGGCCGAGCCGCCGCCGCGCCGCACCGGTTCGGCGGCGGCCACCCAGCGGCCGTCCGGCAGGCGTTCCACGCCGGTGGCGGCGCCGATCTCGCCGCCGTCGGCGAACCGGTGCCCGAGGGCCTCCAGGGCGCTGCGCTCCGGCAGCGCCAGGAAGCCCGGCTCAGCCTGGGTGACGGCACTGTTGCGCTGGCTGGCGCGCGGCGCGGCGATGGCCTGCTCCAGGCTCAGCCCCCGGTCGAGGCGGCCGAGCAGCACCTGGAGGGTGGTGGTGATGATGGTCGCGCCGCCGGGGCTGCCGGTGCCCAGCAGCGGCTCGCCGTCGCGCAGCACGATGGTCGGGGACATCGAGGAGCGCGGCCGCTTGCCCGGACCGGGCAGGTTGGGGTCGGGGACGCCGGCGGCGAGCGGGGAGAAGTCGAAGTCGGTCAGCTCGTTGTTGAGCAGGAAGCCCCGGCCGGGGACGGTGATGCCGCTGCCGCCGGTCTGCTCGATGGTGAGGGTGTAGGAGACGATGTTGCCCCAGCGGTCCGCCACCGTCAGGTGGGTGGTGTTGGGGCCCTCGTACGGCTCCGGGAGGGCCTGGCCGGTGTCGGCGCAGTCGGCCGGGTGGCGCGGGTCGCCGGGGGCGAGCGGGCTGGTGAGCGCGTGGTCGGGGCTGATCAGGCAGGCCCGGGAGGCGGCGTAGCGCTCGGACAGCAGCTGCTTGGTCGGGACGTCGCTGAAGGCCGGGTCGCCGACCCAGCGGTTGCGGTCGGCGAAGGAGATCCGGGAGGCCTCCAGGAAGTGGTGGTAGTACTGCGTGCTGCTGTAGCCGGAGAGGTCGCCGTCCTCCAGGATGTGCAGGGCCTCGCCGACGGTGGTGCCGCCGGAGCTGGACGGGGCCATCGAGTAGACGTCGTAGTCGCGGTAGGCGACGTGGGTGGGCGCCTGGCGGCGGACCTGGTAGGCGGCCAGGTCGGCGGTGTCGACCTTCCCTGGGCGGGCGTTGCGGCCGGAGGCCGGGTCAACTGGCGGCCGCTGCACGGTGTTGGCGATGTCCTTGGCCAACTCGCCCTGGTAGAAGGCCTTCACGCCGTCCTTGGCGAGCAGCTTGTAGGTCGCGGCGAGGTCGGGGTTGCGCAGGACGGAGCCGACCTCGGGGAGCTTGCCGTTCGGCAGGAAGATCTTGGCGGTGGCCGGGAAGTCCTTGAACCGGCTGTAGTTGTCGGAGGTCTGGCCGCGGAAGGTGCCGTCGACGACGAAGCCGTCCTCGGCGATCCGCTCGGCGGGTTCGAGGTTCTGCGCGAGCGAGCGGGTGCCCCACTGGCGCAGTGCGGAGTCCCAGGTGGCGGGGGTGCCGGGGACGCCGACGGACAGTCCGCTGGTGACGGCGTCGGCGAAGGCGAGCGGCTTGCCGCCCTCCAGGAACAGTCCGCTGTCGGCGGTGCGGCCGGCCGTCTCGCGGCCGTCGATGGTGTGCACCCGGCCGGTGGCGTGGTCGTAGTAGACGAAGTACCCGCCGCCGCCGATCCCGGAGGAGTAGGGCTCGGTCACGCCGAGCGCCGCAGCGGCGGCCACGGCCGCGTCCACGGCGTTCCCGCCCTTGCGCAGCACCTCGATCCCGGCGGCGGTGGCATCGGCGTCCACGGAGGCCACCGCCCCGCCCCAGCCCACCGCCTCCGGCGCCTTGGGCGGCGGTGCCGCGGCCCCGGCAGGCCCGGTGGTGGCCCAGACCAGTGCGGTGGCGAGCAGCAGTGGTGGTGCTAAACGGGTCAGAGCCCTCATCCGAGTCCTCCTGAGTCGACGTCATCCCAGTTGTTCCACAGGAGGCATGACTCCGACAACCACAACGCACAGCTACCAACGGGTAGTTGACGTGACGGAGGGGGCGGACGAGGCGAGTGCGACGGATGACGGCCGACGGGTGACAGCTGACAGATTTCAACTTTCAGATTTCAGCGAACAGATAACGTTATCTGTTATCTGTTCGCTGAAACCCGTTCGCCGAAGGCCGTCACCCGCCCCACCCCTACAGCGCGCGCTCCACCCGCCGCCGCTTGATGGTGCGGAACCGCCGCGCGACCTGGCGCGCCAGGTCCGCGGCACCGACCAGCCCCGCCTCGTTGCCGAGGGCCGCGTGGACGATGCTGGCCTCGGGCCGGAAGCCGCGGCCGGTCAGGGTGCGGCGGAAGGTGTCCCGGGCCGGGCCGAGCAGCAGGTCGCCGGCCTCGGAGACGCCGCCGCCGATGACGAAGCGCCCCGGGTCGAGGCCGGCGGCCAGGTTGGCGATGCCGACCCCGAGCCAGGTGCCGACCTCGTAGAGCAGCTCGGTGGCGGTCGGGTCGCCCTCCCGGGCGGCCTCGGTGACCAGCGGCCCGGTGATGCCCTCGACCGTGCCGCCCGCCCGGGCGAGCAGCGACTGCACCACCGGGGACTCCTCGGCGACCAGCTCCCGCGCGTCCCGCACCAGGGCGTTGCCGGAGGAGTACTGCTCCCAGCAGCCGCGGTTGCCGCACGGGCAGCGGTGGCCGCCGGGCACCACCTGCATGTGCCCGAACTCGCCCGCCAGGCCGTACTTGCCGCGGTCGACGTAGCCGTCCCGGACGACCGCGCCGCCGATGCCGGTGCCCAGGGTGAGCATCACCATGTGGTCCTCGCCGCGCCCGGCGCCGAAGCGCCACTCGGCCCAGGCCGCCGCGTTGGCGTCGTTCTCCACGATCACCGGGAACCGCAGCCGCTCGCTGAGCACCTGCTGGAGCGGCTCGTTGCGCCAGTTGAGGTGCGGGGCGAAGAGCACCCGGGAGCGGTCGGCGTCGACCCAGCCGGCCGCGCCGATGCCGACCGCGTGGACGTCGTGCCGGTCGGCGAGCTGGAGCACCAGCTCGACGATCACGTCCTCGACGACCTTGGCGCTCTTGCTCTTGTGCGGGGTGTCGGTGCGGAGCTTCTCCAGCACCTTCCCCTCGCCGTCGACGACCCCGGCGACCACCTTGGTGCCGCCGATGTCGACGCCGATGGTGGGCAGCCGCAGTATGCCCGCGGGCAGGGCGCGGCGGCGGCGCTCGGCGCGCGGGCCGAGGCCGAGCAGGGTCGGCAGGACGGCCGGCCGAGTGCTGCCTTGGGGGCTGTTCACGGCTTCGGACGCTCCTCACGAGAGTCGGGTTCGGTGATGCCGGGTTCAGTATTGCCGGGTCCGGTATCACCGGTTTCGGTGGTACCGGGTACGGACGGACGGGCCAGCTCGTGCGAGAGTTCGGCGAGGTCGGAGCCGCCGGCCATCTCGGTGGTCAGCTGTTCGAGGCTGATCTCGGCGCGCGGGTGGCTGCCGGCCATCCGCCCCCGCTTCAGCAGGGTGAAGTGGTCGCCGACCAGGTAGGCGTGGTGCGGGTTGTGGGTGATCAGGACGACCCCGAGCCCGGCGTCGCGGGCCGCGGTGACGTACTTGAGCACCACCCCGGACTGCTTGACGCCGAGCGCCGCGGTCGGCTCGTCCAGGATGAGCACCTTGGCCCCGAAGTGCACGGCGCGGGCGATGGCCACGCACTGGCGCTGTCCGCCGGAGAGGGTGCCGATCGGCCGGTCGACGTCGTGCAGGTCGATGCCCATCCGCGCGAGCGCCTCGCGGGTGGTGGCGCGCATGCCCTCGGCGTCCAGCCGCAGGCCGCCCCAGCGGCGGGTGCCCCGCTCGGAGCCGAGGAAGAAGTTGCGCCACACGGGCATCAGCGGGACGACGGCGAGGTCCTGGTAGACGGTGGCGATGCCGCGGTCCAGGGCCTGGCGCGGGGAGTCGAGCCGGACCTCCTCGCCGCCGACGGTGTAGACGCCCTCGTCGTGCCGGTGCAGCCCGGCGATGATCTTGATCAGGGTGGACTTGCCGGCCCCGTTGTCGCCCAGGACGCAGCTGATCTCGCCGGCCCGCAGGGTCAGCGAGACGTCCTGCAGCGCGCGGACCGTCCCGTAGGTCTTGCCCACGCCCTCCAGCGCCAACAGCTCCGTACCGGAGCGGAGTTCGTCGTTCAGGAGTTCGTCGTTCATCGCGGACCCCGTTCCGCCCGGCGCTTGACGTAGGCGTTGAGCAGCGCGGCCAGCAGCAGCATCGCGCCGAGGAAGAACTTGAACCAGTCCGGGTTCCACTGGGCGTAGATGATCCCCTTGCTGGCCATGCCGAAGATCAGCGCGCCGAGCGCGGAGCCGGCCACCGAGCCGTAGCCGCCGGTGATCAGGCAGCCGCCGATCACGGCCGCGACGATGTAGATCAGCTCGTTGCCGACGCCCTCGCCGGACTGCACGGTGTCGAAGGAGAACAGCAGGTGCTGGCCGAGCACCCAGGCGCCGAAGCCGACGCCCAGGTAGAGCACCGTCTTGGTCCGGGCGACCGGCACGCCGACCGCGCGGGCGGCGGCCGCGTCGCCGCCGACGGCGAAGACCCAGTTGCCGAAGCGGGTGCGCAGCAGCACCCAGCTGCCGATCACCAGCAGGCCGAGCCACCACCAGACGGTGGCCTTGACCGTCAGCCCGCCGATGTTCACCTCGGAGGCGAACAGCCACCGGCAGGTCTGGTAACCCTGCATGTCCGAGATCGACTTGGTGGAGACCGTCCCGGAGACCGCCTTGGTGACGCCCAGGTTGGCGCCGGTCAGCATCAGGAAGGTGCCCAGGGTGACGATGAAGCTGGGCAGCCTGGTGCGGCCGAGCATCCAGCCGTTGAACCCGCCGATCGCCAGCGTGGTGGCCAGCGAGACCAGGACGCCGACCCAGGTGACGGCGGTGAACTGGTACGAGACCATCGAGGAGGTCAGCGCGGCGGTGGTGACCAGCACGCCGGCCGACAGGTCGAACTCGCCGCCGATCATCAGCAGCGAGACCGGCACGGCCATGATCCCGATGGTGGACGCCGCGTAGAGCACGGTGCCCAGCGAGGAGACCCGCAGGAAGGGTTCGGCGGCGGCGGCGAAGACCGCGAACACCGCGACGGCGGCGATCAGCGAGCCGAGCTCCGGGCGGGCGAGCAGGCGCCGCAGGGCGGCCGGGCGGTCCTGGACGAGCAGGTCCGGGGTGGTCGAGCCGCTCACCTGGTCCCCCTCGCCACGTACTCGGCGAGCGCGTCGGCGTTGTCCTTGGTCAGGATCTGCGGGCCGGTCGCGACGGGCTTGCCGCCGCCGAGCATGTCCAGGTTGGACTTGTACAGCCAGAGCAGGTCGACGCCCTCGTAGCCCTGGAGGTAGGGCTGCTGGTCGACGGCGAAGCCGACGCTGCCGGACTTGAGCCCGGCGACCACCTGCGGTCCCAGGTCGAAGGTGTCCAGCTCCACGCCGCGGTGCGCGTCCTGGACGGCCTGCAGTCCGGTGGCGGCCATCGGGCCGGAGAGGGTGAGCACGGTGTCGATGGAGGGGTCGGCCTGGAGCTTGGCGGAGATCGACGCCCGGGCGTCGGGCATGTCGACGCCGTTGACGTAGAGCACCTGGAAGCCGCCGCCCGCCTTGGACTGGGCGCCCGAACAGCGCTGCTCCTGGCCGACGTTGCCCTGCTCGTGGATCACGCACAGCACGTTCTTGCGGCCGCGCGAGGCCAGCTCGGCGCCGGCCGCCTGACCGGCCGAGGACTCGTCCTGGCCGATGTGGGTCAGCGCGCCGAACTTCGCCGAGAACTCCTGACCGGAGTTGATCGTGATCACCGGGATGCCGGCGGCCTTGGCCTTGCCGAGGACGTCGGCCATCGCGTCGCCCTTGGCGAGGGTGACCAGCAGGCCGTCGACCTTCTGGTCGATGGCGGCCTGGACGAGCTGGACCTGGTTCTGGGTCTGCGCGTCGTTGGAGTACAGGAAGGTGATGTTGTCCTTGGCGGCGGCCTGCTCGGCACCCTTGCGCACGCTGTCCCAGAAGGCGTCGCCGGCGCCGGCGTGGGTCACCATGGCGACCTTCCAGCGCGGGGTGGTCACGGCGCTGCCGCCGGCGGCCGCGGCCTTGGCGCGGGCCTCCTCGGCGCGTCTGCCTCCGGTACTGCTGCAACCGGCCGCGGTGACCGCGAGGGCCAGGACGGCGCACACGGGCCAGAAGCGGCGGGACGGGCGAAAGCGGGTAGTGCTCATCCCCATAGTCTCTCTGGCCCGGCCGCGCGGGATCGCACCGCCTCGCCCGGCAGTGCGATCGGCGCGGCAGGTAAGGTGCCCCGGGGGACCTTCCTGGAAGTTCGCTGAACATCTGGTCCGGACCACGACCGTCCGGGTGACAGACTAGGCGCCGACCCGAAGCGGGAACAGCTCGGAAACGTGATGTTCCTCTCAGGTTCCGCACAGATTCGGACGGCAACCGATCATCCGTCGACTGCCGTCTGATGCCATTGACGTGCGTTCGGGCGAGTGGGGCCCGGGCGGCGAGCGACCCGGATACGAGAACTTGATGGAACTGACAGGTACGCCATTCTTCATCCTCACCGTCATCCTGGTGCCGGTGTCCATCACAGTGGCGCTGCTCTTCTGGGGGAAGGTGCGCGGCCCCCAGCCGGTGCGCACCCTGTCCCGGATCGTCATGATCATGTTCTGCCAGGTCACCGCCGTCCTGATGGTCTTCGTGATGGTCAACAACGCGAACCTGATCTACGGCAACTGGGACGACCTGCTCGGCACCGGTGACCACGTCCGGGCCGTGCCCTCGGTCCCGCCGGTGGACCCGGCCGGCAACGGCCAGAACGGCCAGTCCGGCGACGCCGCCAAGCAGCCGCCGAAGGTGCTGCAGAAGTTCGGCGGCGTGAACGACCCGGCGGTGCCCGGCGACGTCCAGAAGACCGACCTCAAGGGCCAGGTGTCCGGGGTCGACGGCGAGGTGCTGGTCTGGCTGCCGCCGCAGTACAACGACCCGGCGTTCAAGGACAAGAAGTTCCCGGTGGTCGAGCTGATCCCGGGCTACCCGGGCTCCTCCTCCACCTGGTACGGCACCCTGAAGGTCTCCGAGCAGCTCAAGCCGCTGATGCAGCAGGGCAAGGTCGCGCCCTTCATCCTGGTCTCGCCGCGCACCCTGCTGCTGGGCAGCCACCAGGACGCCGGCTGCACCGACATCCCCGGCAAGATCAACGCGGACGCCTGGATCACCCGCGACGTCCCGCAGATGGTGATGGACAACTTCCGCGCCGACCCGTCCGCGGACCGCTGGGCGATCGCGGGCTACTCGGCCGGCGCCCACTGCGCGGCCAAGCTGTCGGTCGCCCACCCCAACCGCTACCGCGCCGCCATCGCGATGTCCGGCTACAACGACCCGGCCACCGAGGGCGACTCGCTGGTCGGCAAGGACCCGAAGCTGCGCGAGGCGAACAACCCGGTCAACATCCTCAAGTCCGCCCAGCAGCCGCCGAAGGTCGCCCTGCTGGTCAGCGGCGCCAAGGGCGACGGCTACGAGGACGGCCAGGCGATCGCCGCCGCCGCCAAGGAGCCGACCAAGGTCCAGGTCGAGGAGAGCACCGGCCCGCACACCACCGACATGTGGAAGCGGATGGTCCCGAGCGCCTTCGAGTGGCTGACCACGATCATCCCCGTGCAGTGACCGACCGCCACCGCCGAGGGCCCGCCGCGAACGTTCGCGGCGGGCCCTCGGCCGTTCTGTCGGTTCTGTCGGCTCTGTCGGCGACTTCCCAGGAGAAGCCCCGAAACGGTCGGGAAACGACCAGGAACGGGTCAGGAACCGGTCAGGTCCGTACCGGCCCGAGGAACGGTCAGGCCAGCTCCAGCGCCAGGTAGAAGTCCACCCGGTCCTCCAGGCGGGAGAGGTCCCGCCCGGTCAGCTCCTCGATACGGCCGATCCGGTAGCGCAGGGTGTTGACGTGGACGTGCAGCTGCCCGGCGCAGCGGGTCCAGGAGCCGTCCGAGCGCAGGAAGGCCTCCAGGGTGCGGACCAGGTCCGCCTGGTGCTCGATGTCGTACGCGATCACCTTGTCCAGCAGCCGGCTGCGGAACGCCCGGCGGACCTCGTCCGGGACGGCGGCCAGCAGCAGCACGTGCGAGGCCAGCTCCTCCGGGCCCGCCACGCAGACCCGGCCGACCCGGGCGGCGGCGATCCGGCGGGCGTGCCGGGCCTCCTCCAGGGCGCCGCGCAGGCCGCCCGCCTCGGAGGCGGGGGCGGAGACGCCCAGGGTGATCCGGCCCTCCGAGCCCAGCCCGGCCTCCAGCGGGGCGAGCAGCTCGCGCAGGGTGTCGGCGGGCACCGGGCTGTCCAGTACGGGCAGCACCACCACGGCGCCGTTGCCCGCCCCGGCGACCAGGGCGCGGTCCGTGGTGCCGCCGAGCGCCTCCTCCAGCACGGCCCGCACCGTGCCCTCCGGCAGGCCGGTGCCCTCGGCGCTGAGCACCAGCCAGGAGGCCTCCTGGGAAGGGGACTTGGGCTCGGGGCTCTCGTAGCGGGCGGCCATCGCCGAGGACGCGTACAGGGTGCGGCTGATCTCGGCCGGGTCGGCGTCGCGGCGCAGCAGGGCGAGCAGCTCGTCGGCCAGTCGGCGGCGCAGCCGGCGGCCCTCGTCCCGGCGCTGGCGCTCGGCGGCGACCAGGCGGGCCAGGTTCTCGGCGAGCTGCTGGCGCTTGGTGGTCCACTCGGTGACGTCGCCGGCCACCGCGAGCACCCAGTCGACCAGCGGCGCCTCGTGCTCGGCGGAGGCCGCGGCGGGCAGCAGCGAGTAGGCGCCGGCGGCCAGTCGGGCCCGGTGCGGGGGGCGGCGGCGCTGGCGCTGGGCCGCCAGGTGGGCGCGGACCAGCTGGTCGCGGTCCTCGGCGGTGAGCCGGTCGGCCGGGCCGGCGATCACCGCGCCGGTCGGGGTGAGCACCCAGCAGTCCAGGTCGAGGTCGCCGCCGAGCAGGTCCAGCACGGCGTCCAGGCCGCCGCCGCCGGCCGCCGAGACCAGCAGCCGGTGCCGGTCGACCAGGGCGGCCAGGTCGGCGGCGCGGTCGGCGGAGACCTGGCGGCCGATGAACTCGGTGACGGTGCCGAAGGCGATGTCGTCGGGGACGGCCAGCAGTGGCATCCGGTGCCGGCGGCAGGCCTCGACCAGGTCCTCGGGCACCGGGCCGACCTCGGCCTCGCCGGCCGCCAGGGCGACCGCGCCGCCGGCCGCGATGGTCCGCACGAAGCGCTCGGAGTCGGCGGGGCCGCCGCGCCAGAGCATCCCGGTGAGCACCAGCTCGCCGCCGTGCAGGTAGCGGCCGGGGTCGTGCAGGTCCGTGGTCATCACGCCGCTGACCTGCCGGTCCAGCTCCTCCTCCGCCGCGAGCAGGCGCAGTCGGGGGGCGCCGGGGGCGAGCAGGTCACGGACACGCATCCGCGGACTCCTAACGGGGGCTGGAACAGGGGGTGGGACGAGCGGGTGGGGCTCGGGGCCGGTGGGCGGGGTGGGGGCCGGATCGGGGGGTGGAGGCGGCCGGGCACGCGGTCCGGGGGTGACAGTGTGCCCGAACATACGTGCTCGGCGTTACGTACCAGCGAGCGGTCGGGTTACGGGCCCGTAGCCCGCGAATCACGGCCGGATTACGGTCGTAGGTAGCACTCGGCGAACACCTGGGCTGCGGATTCTCCTGCTTAGAGGAACGTACAGGATGCCGGGCGGGCTCACAGCCGGGGCTTCATGCCATCGGTGACTGCCAGTGGGCCGCGTCACAGGAGTTCACTGGGCGAAACGCCACCGGACACCCGGCCGGCGAAGACTTGAGGAGAAACCCGCATGGAGTTCCTTCGGCCCGCCACCTGGGACGAGGCTCTCGCGGCGAAGGCTGAGTACCCGACCGCGCTGCCCATCGCGGGCGGCACGGACGTCATGGTCGAGCTGAACTTCGACGTGCACCGGCCATCCGCGATTCTCGACCTGAACCGCGTCACCGAGCTCACCGAATGGACGAACGACGGCAGCGTCGTCCGACTCGGCGCCTCCGTCCCGTACGCCCGGATCATCTCGGAGCTCGCCGGGCCGCTGCCCGGGCTCGCCCTGGCGGCCCACACCGTCGGCTCGCCGCAGATCCGCAACCGCGGCGGCGTCGGCGGCAACCTCGGCGGCGCCTCCCCGGCCGGTGACGCGCACCCCGCGCTGCTGGCGGCCGGCCGCGACGTGTTCGTCGAGGCGGCCTCGGTGCGCGGCACCCGGCTGATCCCGATCGACGAGTTCTACGTCGGGGTGAAGCGCAACAGCCTGGAGGCGGACGAGCTGATCCGCGCCGTACGCATCCCGGTCGCGGACGGCCCGCAGCAGTTCTCGAAGATCGGCACCCGCAACGCCATGGTGATCGCGGTCTGCGCCTTCGGTTTCGCCCTTCACCCGAAGAACGGCACCGTCGGCACCGGTATCGGTTCGGCTGCCCCCACGCCGCGCCGCGCCGTCGAGGCCGAGGAGTACCTCCAGGGGGTGCTCGCCGAGCGCGGGCTCTGGGAGTCCGGGGAGCTGCTGGGCACGGAGGTCATCCAGCGCTTCGGCGAGCTGGTGAAGGCCGCCGCCTCCCCGATCGACGACGTCCGGGGCACCGCCGACTACCGGCGCCACTCCCTGGCCGTGATGGCCCGCCGCACCCTCACCTGGTGTTGGAACGACTACAGCAAGCAGATCAGGAGCGCGGCATGAGGGTCACGTTCACCGCCAACGGCAAGCCGGTCGAGGCCGACGACGTGTGGGAGGGCGAGAGCCTGCTCTACGTGTTGCGCGAGCGCGTCGGCCTGCCCGGCTCGAAGAACGCCTGCGAGCAGGGCGAGTGCGGTTCCTGCACCGTCTACCTGGACGGCGTGCCGGTCTGCTCCTGCCTGGTCGCGGCCGGCCAGGTGCAGGACCGCGAGGTGCGCACGGTCGAGGGCCTGGCCGACGAGAACGGCGAACTGGGCCTGGTCCAGCAGGCGTTCATCGACGCCGGGGCCGTCCAGTGCGGCTTCTGCACCCCCGGGCTGCTGGTGCAGACCGACGCCCTGCTGGAGCAGGACTCCCAGCCGAGCGACAACGACATCCGCGAGGCGCTGTCGGGCAACCTGTGCCGCTGCACCGGCTACGAGAAGATCATGGACGCGGTGCGGCTCGCCTCCGCCCGCAAGTGCTCGGGCAAGGGGGCTACGGCATGAGTACCCGGACGATCCAGGGCCAGAAGAACCTGCAGAACATCAACCAGGCCTCCAAGGACGGCATCGGCGGCTCGCCGCTGCGCCCGGACGGCAACCTGAAGGTCAAGGGCGAGTTCGCCTACTCCTCGGACATGTGGCACGAGGACATGCTCTGGGGCATGGCGCTGCGCTCGCCGCACCCCCGGGCGAACATCCTCTCGGTGGACATCTCCGAGGCGCTCAAGGTGCCCGGCGTCTACGCGGTGCTCACCCACGAGGACATCCCCGGCGCCAAGTACTACGGCCTGGAGATCCAGGACCAGCCCGCCCTGGCGATCGACAGGATCCGCTACCACGGCGAGGCGATCGCCCTGGTCGCGGCCGACCACCCGGAGACCGCCCGGCGCGCGGTGAAGAAGATCAAGGTCGAGTACGAGGTGCTCACCCCGATCGTCACCGAGGAGCAGTGCCTGGACCCGGAGACCCACGGGTACGTGCACGAGCCGCACGAGTACAAGTCCCACGCGTACGGCAACATCTGCCACGAGCAGCGGCTGGTCTCCGGCCTCGGCGTGACCGACGAGGTGCGGGCGCTGGCGGACGTCATCGTCAGCGGCGACTACGAGGTCGGCATGCAGGACCAGGCCTTCCTCGGCCCCGAGTCCGGCCTGGCCGTGCCCGCCGAGGACGGCGGCATCGACCTCTACATCGCCACCCAGTGGCTGCACGTGGACCGGGAGCAGATGGCCCCGGTGCTGGACCTGCCCGAGGAGAAGGTCCGGCTCACCCTGGCCGGCGTCGGCGGCGCCTTCGGCGGCCGCGAGGACATCTCGATGCAGATCCACGCCTGCCTGCTGGCCCTGCACACCGGCAAGCCGGTCAAGATCGTGTACTCCCGGGACGAGTCCTTCTACGGGCACGTCCACCGCCACCCGGCGCGGATGCACTACGAGCACGGCGCCACCCGCGACGGCAAGCTGGTCTTCGCCGACTGCCGGATCGTGCTGGACGGCGGCGCGTACGCCTCCGCCTCCCCCGCCGTCGTCGGCAACGCGGCCTCGCTCGGACACGGCCCGTACGTGATCCCGAACGTGAAGATGCACGCCATCGCGCTCTACAGCAACAACCCGTCCTGCGGGGCGATGCGCGGCTTCGGGGCGGTCCAGGCGGCCTTCGGCTACGAGACCCAGATGGACAAGCTGGCCGCCGAACTCGGCATGGACCCGGTCGAGTTGCGGCAGCTGAACGCGATGTCGGAGGGCGACTTCATGCCCACCGGCCAGCAGATCGACTCCCCCGCCCCGGTGGCCGAACTGCTGCAGCGGGCCAAGGACATGCCGCTGCCGCCGCCGCTGGACACCGAGCACCTGGACGTGCGCGCGCTGCCCGGCGCACTCTCCAACACCTCGCACGGCGAGGGCATCGTGCGCGGGGTCGGCTACTCGGTCGGCATCAAGAACGTCGGCTTCTCCGAGGGCTTCGACGACTACTCCACCGCCCGGGTGCGCCTGGAGGTGATCGGCGGCGAGCCGGTCGCCATGGTGCACACCGCGATGGCGGAGGTCGGCCAGGGCGGCGTCACCGTGCACGCCCAGATCGCCCGCACCGAGCTGGGCGTCGAGCAGGTCACCATCCACCCGGCCAACACCGAAGTGGGATCGGCCGGTTCGACCTCCGCCTCGCGCCAGACGTACATGACCGGCGGCGCCGTGAAGCTCGCCGCCGAGGCCGTCCGGCGGGAGCTGATCGAGAAGGGCCGGCGCCGCTACGGCTGGACCCACAAGGACATCACGCTGACCGGCGGCAAGGTCGTCTCGGAGAGCGCCGGCGTGCTCGTCCCCATGGTGGACCTGCTCGGCGACGAGGCCATCGACCTCACCCGCGAGCACCACCACCGGCCCACCCAGGCCTTCGACAAGGAGACCGGCCAGGGCTTCGGCCACGTCCAGTACACCTTCTGCGCCAACCGCGCCGTGGTGGACGTCGACGTGGAGCTGGGCCTGGTCAAGGTGGTCGAGCTGACCGCCGTCCAGGACGTCGGCAAGGCGCTCAACCCGCTCTCCGTGGTCGGCCAGATCCAGGGCGGCTGCACCCAGGCGCTCGGGCTCGCCGTGATGGAGGAGATCATCGTCCGGGACGGGAAGGTGCGCAACGCCTCCTTCACCGACTACCTGATCCCCACCATCCTGGACACCCCGCCGATCCCGGTGGACGTCCTCGAACTGCCCGACCCGCACGCCCCGTACGGGCTGCGCGGCGTCGGTGAGGCGCCGACCGTGTCGGCGACCCCCTCGATCGTGGCGGCGATCCGCAACGCGACCGGGCTCGCGCTCAACCGGATCCCGGTCCGGCCGGAGCACCTGACCACCGAACAGCCCGGCTGATCCCGGGAGTTCGACCAGCCAGGCTCCACAGGCCCCACCACGGCCGTACTTCCCGGGGCGGCGACACGTCTTCCCCGCCGCCCCGGGACCCCCCACATCCGCTGCCCTGCCCACGCCGGGGTTCCGCAGTGGTGCGCACCACCCGCACCTGCACCACCCGTACGTGCACCACCCGTACGTGCACCTGCACCTGCCGTACCGCAGCACCCCACCCGCACCGCAGGCACTCTCCGACGAGTGCCTCCAGTGAGTCGATACCGTCCCCCTGTGCCAACTTCGTTGACTGGCAGTCAGGTCGGCTCGCCCACCCCAACCCCCTTTGACACTTGGGAGTGGACATGACCAGGATCCCCACGGAGCCCGGCACCACTGAAGCAGACAGACCCGCCGAGGACGAGACCCACCCCTCTCCCCCGGCAGCGGAGCCCAAGGGCGCGCTCGACGCGTACTTCAAGATCTCGGCCCGCGGCTCGACCCTCGCCAACGAACTGCGTGGTGGCCTCACCACCTTCATGGCGATGGCGTACATCATCCTGCTCAACCCGCTGATCCTCGGCGGCGCGGACGTCAACGGCGTCAAGCTCGACCACGCCGCGCTGACCACCGCCACCGCCCTCGCGGCCGCCGTCACCACCATCCTGATGGGCGTGGTCGGCAACGTGCCGCTCGCCCTGGCGGCCGGGCTCTCGGTCTCGGGCGCGGTCTCCGCGCTCGTCGTACCCCACACCACCTGGTCCCAGGCCATGGGCCTGTGCGTGATCTACGGCCTGCTGATCGTGCTGCTGGTGGTCTCCGGACTGCGCGAGAAGATCATGAACGGCATCCCACTGCCGCTCAAGCACGCGATCACCATCGGCATCGGCCTGTTCGTCACCATCATCGGGCTCTACAAGGCCGGCTTCGTGCACACCGGCGGCCCCACCCCGCTGTCGCTCGGCCCCTTCGGCGAACTCTCCGGCTGGCCCGTCCTGATCTTCTGCCTCACCGTGCTCACGATCTTCGTGCTGATGGCGCGCGGCGTGCGCGGCGCGATCCTGATCGGCATCGCCGGCGGCACCGTGGTCGCCGTCGTCGTCAACAAGCTCGCCGACGTACCCGCCAAGGCCTGGGCGAACTCCGTCCCGGTGTGGCCCGGCAGCCCCGTCGCCGCCCCCGACTTCAGCCTCTTCGGCCACGTCGACCTGTTCGGCGCCTTCGGCGGCAAGGGCCTGGGCGCGATCAGCGCCTCCGTGGCCGTGTTCACCCTGGTGCTGGCCGGCTTCTTCGACGCGATGGCCACCATCATCGGCGTCGGCACCGAGGCCGGGCTCGCCGACAAGCAGGGCCGGATGCCCGGCCTGTCCAAGGCCCTGTTCATCGACGGCGCCGGCGGCGCGGTCGGCGGCCTGGCCGGCGCCTCCGGGCAGACCGTCTTCGTCGAGTCCGCGACCGGCGTCGGCGACGGCGCCCGCACCGGCCTCGCCTCCACCGTCACCGGCGGCCTGTTCGCCCTGATGCTGTTCTTCTCGCCGCTGGCCGGCATCGTCCCGGTCGAGGTCGCCTCCGCCGCCCTGGTGGTGATCGGCTCGATGATGATGAGCCAGGCCCGGCACATCGACTGGTCCGACCGCGAGGTCGCCATCCCGGCCTTCCTGACCTGCGTGCTGATGCCGTTCACCTACAGCATCACCGCGGGCGTCGCCGCCGGCGTCGTCTCCTACACGGTGATCAAGGCCGGCCAGGGCAAGTGGCGCGAGCCCGGAGTGCTGATGTGGATCCTCACCGGCGTGTTCGTCCTGTACTTCGCACTCAGCCCGGTCAAGTCCTGGCTGGGCGTGCACTGACCGCTCCCCGGGCGTCACCGTCCTCGGCCGTCACCGGCCTTTGACCATCACCGGCCTTTGATCACCACCGCCGCCGTACGGGATCGTTTCCCGTACGGCGGCGTCCCCCGCTACTGTCGAAACCGTGTAAGGAGCATCCGACATGCAGGACATCGCCGAGCAGCTGCAGACCTGGCACGCGTCCGGGCGCTCCTTCGCCGTGGCCACCGTCGTCGGCGTCTCCGGCAGCGCCCCGCGCGACCCCGGCGCGGCCCTGGCCGTCGACGCCGCCGGGGAGGCCGTCGGCAGCGTCTCCGGCGGATGCGTCGAAGGCGCCGTCTACGAGCTCTGCCAGGCCGCCCTCGAATCCGGCGAACCCGTCCTGGAACGCTTCGGCTACAGCGACGAGGACGCCTTCGCCGTCGGCCTGACCTGCGGCGGAGTCCTCGACGTGTTCGTCCAGCCGGTCGTGCCCGGGACCGACCCGGGGATGGACGCCGGCCTCGCCCACATCGCCGACGGGACGCCCGTCGCCCTCGCCCGGGTGATCGCCGGACCGGCCGGACTCCTCGGCGCCACCCTCGCCGTCACCGCCGACGGCGCCGTCGGGGCGCTCTCGGTCGGACCGTCCACCGTCGGCGCGCTGGAGCGGGCACTCATCGCCGAGGCCCGGGCCATGCTGGACGCCGGGCACACCGGGCGGATCGTCCTCGGACTCGACGGCCGGCCCTGCGACGAGGAGGACCGCGGCACGGTCACCTGCTTCGTCGAGTCCTACGTGCCCGCGCCCCGGATGCTCGTCTTCGGCGCGATCGACTTCGCCGCCGCCGTGGTGCGGATCGGCAAGTTCCTCGGCTACCACGTCACCGTCTGCGACGCCCGACCCGTCTTCGCCACCACCCGGCGCTTCCCCGAGGCCGACGAGGTCGTCGTCGACTGGCCGCACCGCTACCTGGACTCCCAGCTCGGCCGGCTCGACGGCCGCACCGTGCTCTGCGTGCTCACCCACGACGCCAAGTTCGACGTCCCGCTGCTCGAACGCGCCCTGCGTCTCCCGGTCGGCTACGTCGGCGCCATGGGCTCCCGGCGCACCCACCGCGACCGGCAGGCCAAGCTCCGCGAAGCCGGACTGACCGACACCGAACTCGCCCGGCTGCGCTCCCCCATCGGCCTCGACCTCGGCTCCCGCACCCCCGAGGAGACCGCCGTCTCCGTCGCCGCCGAGATCATCGCCCACCGCCGCGGCGGCAGCTGCCTGCCGCTGAGCGCCGGCGACGGACCGATCCACCACGACACCGCCGCACCGGAGTCGCAGGAGTCCCAGGAGCCCGCCGACCGGCGCTCACCGCACGCGGCGTGACGCCCTCGCTCGTCCTAGTGCACGTACTTGTGGGCCTCGAAGACCTTCGGCGGGACGGCCGGGATGCCGACTCCCGCCAGGATCGGCATCAGCACGGCCGTGAAGGCGTTGAAGGCCGCCTGGGACTCCCAGACGTCGGTGACGTGCCAGCCGCCGGGGCGCGGGCCGGCCACGTGCGAGATCAGGCCGGGCACCGGCAGGTCGGACGGCACGTTGAAACTCTTGCCGGGGCCGACCAGTGCGGCGATCGCCGCGTCGTACTGGGCCTGGGTCGCACCGGGGATGTCGAAGACCACGACGATCGCCATCAGAGGCTCCTTCGGTTGGGAAACGGCGTACCCAGTGCAGCCCGGACCGTCCGCACCGGCCACTCGCTGCGACCGCCCGGGTGACGTTGCGGACGGTAGTCGGCAGCGGGAGTCTGGAGGTGCGGACTCACCCCGAGCCCGGGGAAGGAGCAGCGGCCATGCGTGTGCTGCTCGACATCGAGATCGACACCCCGACCACCAACCGGCAGATCGCCGACGGGACGGTGGGCGAGAAGTTCGAACGGATCATGGCCGACCTCAAACCCGAGGCGGCCTACTTCTTCAACCGCAACGGCCGCCGCGCCCAGATCATCGTGATCGACGTTGC
This sequence comes from Kitasatospora sp. NPDC058162, assembly GCF_042884005.1. Classification (NCBI taxonomy): domain Bacteria; kingdom Bacillati; phylum Actinomycetota; class Actinomycetes; order Kitasatosporales; family Streptomycetaceae; genus Kitasatospora; species Kitasatospora sp. NPDC058162. The sequence continues at coordinate 465,949 of NZ_JBHVUS010000002.1, read as the reverse complement.
GGACGAGGCCGCCCTGCCGTCCATCTGCGAGCCGTTCTGGCTGGAGTTCAACGCGACCGTCCAGACCCACATCTGCATGAACGCCGAGGACCTGCGCGAAGGCCTGTCCCGGCTGGGCCGCTAGTCGGCCAGGGCGAGCTTCACGCCGAAGCCCACCACCACCACGCCGGTCACCCGGTCCATCAGGCGCCGGGCGGCCGGACGGCGCAGCCAGCCCCGCAGCACCTGGGCGAAGGCCAGCAGGACCGTCGACCAGAGCAGGCCCTCCACGACGTGCACGCAGGTCAGCGCCACCCCGGCGGCGAAGTGCGGGGCCCCGGCCGGGATGAACTGCGGCAGCACGGCCACGTAGAAGACGCCTACCTTGGGGTTCAGCAGATTGGTGAACGCGCCACGGCGCCAGCCCTGCACGAACCCGCCGGCGGCCGCGTCCTCGCTCGCCGCCGTCTCCTCGCCCCGGCTCCGGAGCAGCTTCACGCCGAGCCACAGCAGGTACCCGATGCCGACCCAGCGGACCACCTGGTAGGCCACCTGGGAGGCCGTCAGCAGCGCCGTCACCCCGGCCGCCGACGCCGTCCCCCAGATCAACGTCCCGGTCTGCACCCCGAGCACCACCCCCCACGCCTCACTCCGCCGCCCGAGCGCGGAAGTCCGCAGGATCACCGCGGTATCGGGCCCGGGCGCGAGCGTGAGCAGCCCCACGACGAGGGCGAAGGACCACAGGGCAGTCGTCATCTCCATGGACCGCGATGCTCTCACAGCCCCGCGCGGCCGCTGCGGGCCGCCCGAGTCCGGGCCGGGGTACGGACCTGGGTACGGACCGGATACCGGGCCGGGTACCGGCGGAGTTGCGGGGCAGCGGAGTTGCGGGGCAGCGGAGCCTCGGGCGGCGGCTCAGGTGACGTTGAGGCGGGCGGCGAGGCGGAGGAGGCCGGGGCTGAGGCGGGAGAGGAGGCGGGCGGCCTTGGCCTCGGGGGTGACCGGGACGACGGGCTTGCCGGTGCGGACGGCGGTGACGATGGCGGTGGCCACCTTCTCCGGCGGGAAGCCGCGGCGGGCGTAGAGCTTGGCCGCGCGGGCCTGCTTGGCGGACTGCTCGGCGGCGGTGGTCGCGGAGAAGGTGGAGGTGCGGGTGATGTTGGTGTTCACGATGCCCGGGCAGATGGTGGAGACGCCGATGCCGTGGTCGACGAACTCGGCGCGCAGGCAGTCGGAGAGCATGAACACGGCGGCCTTGCTGGTGGCGTAGGCGGTGAGCGCCTTGGCGGGCAGGTAGGCGGCGGCCGAGGAGACGTTGACGATGTGGCCGCCCTGGCCGCGGTCGGCCATCAGGGTGCCGAAGGCGCGGCAGCCGTGGATCACGCCCCAGAGGTTGACGTCCAGGACGCGCTGCCACTCCTTCTCGGTGGTCTGCAGGAACGTCCCGGAGTGGCCGATGCCGGCGTTGTTGACCATCACGTCGGGCACGCCGTGCTCGGCGGCGACGCGCTGGGCGAAGGCGTCCATCGCGGCGCCGTCGGAGACGTCCACCTGGTGGGCGTGCGCCTGCGGGCCGATCAGCGAGGCGAGTTCGGCGGTGCGCTCGGCGGCCGCGAGGTCGAGGTCGCAGACCACCACCCGGGCGCCGTCCTCGGCGAAGGCCAGCGCGGTGGCCCGTCCGATGCCGCTGCCGCCGCCGGTGACCACCACCAACCGGCCGTCCCCGTCCGGCTCTTGGGCCCCTCCGGCGCTCCCGGTCTCGATCCGGGCGGTGAACTCGCGGACCATTCCGGCCACGGTGGCTCCCTTCTCCAGCAGCGCCGACCAGTGGCCGGCGTGCAGCGTACGGCGGGTCAGGTGGGGCACCCAGCGCTCCAGGCCCTCGGAGAGGTAGGTGCCGACGTAGCGGTCCCGGGTGAGGGTGACCAGCTGGACCGGCACCTCGGTCCGCCGCTCGCGCGGACTGCCCAGCGTGGGGCGGAAGTTGGCCCGGTACAGCTCGATGCCGCGGACCGCGTCGCGGCGCAGGGTGCGCTGCGGGTGGTCGGCGCGCGGGGTGACGTGCTCCAGGTCGCGCAGCACCCGCGGCCAGGCCCGGGCGAGGCCGAGGCGCCAGACCGCCGGGGCGAGGAAGGGCAGGTGGAAGGCGGTGATGTACCAGGAGTGCAGGCCCTGGTGCAGCAGTTGGCCGAGGTGGCGCGGGGTGGGGCGGCGCATCCGGTGGCGCAGCCAGTGGCCCATGTGGTCCAGGCTGGGGCCGGACAGGGTGGTGTAGGAGGCGATCCGGCGCTCGGCGCCGGGGGCGGTGACGGCCTCCCAGGACTGGATCGAGCCCCAGTCGTGGGCGACCAGGTGCACCGGGCGGTTCGGGCTGACGGCGTCCGCGACGGCGAACAGGTCGTCGGCGAGCCGCTCGAGGCGGTAGTCCTCGCGGCGCGCCGGGGCGCCCGACTCGCCGGCGCCGCGCACGTCGTAGCGGACCACGTGGTGGTCGCGGGCGAGGTCGGCGGCGATGTCGTCCCAGACGGTGTGGGTGTCCGGGTAGCCGTGCACCAGGAGGACGGTGGGGGCCTCGGGGTCGCCCTGCTCGAAGACGGCGAGCGGGAGGCCGCCGGAGTGGACGGTCCGGCGGCGGGTCGGGGTCGTCATCGGGTGGCCTCCTGGGCGGTGGGCTCGGCGGCGGACGGCTCGGGGGCGGGCTCGGGGGTGGCGGACGGCTCGGCGGCGGGCTCGGCCACCGCGGCGGGCTCGGCGGGCGCGGTCCAGCGGCGGACGTGCGGGAGGTCGTCGTCGAGCCAGTAGGCGTCGTCCTCGGTGACCACCAGCAGTTCCTCGAACTTGATGCCCACGCCGCGGAATCCGATGTGCGGCTCGACCGCCCACAGCCCCGGGGTGGGCGCGTGCCGGGACGCCCGACCGTCCGCCCACAGCGGCGAACGGCCGTGCAGGCGCTCGGAGATGAGCTCGCGGCCGAGGGTCTGCAGGGTGCGCACGCCGAAGCCGAAGACGTTCACCCCGGCCGGGCCGCGCGCGGTGTTGCGGGTGACCTGGTGGCCGATCACCCGGCCCGGGTAGACCTGGTGCCGGTTGTCGTAGCCGTGCGCGGCGATCTGCGCGTCCACCGCCGCGTACACCTCGTTGAGCGGCTTGCGGGCGCGCACCTCGGCGAGGATCAGCGCGCGGTAGACCTCGAGGTCGGCGGCCAGCCGGTCCCAGACCTTGTTCTCGCCGACCTTGCCGCCGTAGCCGATGTCGGCGGTGTAGCCGTCCACGACGGGCGCGCAGTCCAGCACGTACGGCATGCCCTCCTCCAGGCGGCGGTTGCCGGCGAAGAACTGCAGCGGGGTGTGGAAGTGCCGGAAGGCCGTGCGGTCGCCGAACCAGGCGAAGGGGACGTGGAAGAAGTCCTGCACCCCGGCGGCGACCAGGCGGCGGCGCAGCTCGGCGGTGGCCTGGCGCTCGGTGACGCCGGGTTCGATCCAGGCCGCGACCTGTTCGGCGCAGTCGTAGGCGAGTTGCTGGGTCTCGCGGAAGCGGGCGAGGTCGCGCTCGGTGTAGCGGAACGTCGGCATCGCGTGCGCCGTCGGGGGCATCGGGGGCTCCTTCTAGACGTCGAGGTCGAGCACGAGGGTCTCACCCTCGGCGGCGCGGGAGACGCAGGGCAGCAGGGCGCCGGCGGCGCGCTGCTCGGGGGTGAGGCGGCGGTCCCGGTGCTCGGGCGTGCCGGCCAGGAGGCGGACCTCGCAGGTGCCGCAGAAGCCCTGGTGGCAGGAGTACGGGAGGTCGGGGCGGGCCTCGCGCAGCACGTCCAGGGCGGAGCGGTCGGCGGGGACGTCCAGGGTCGGGCCGTCGGCGCCGAGCCGGACGGCGAAGGGCTCGCCGTCGGCGATCGGGGCGGCGCCGAAGCGCTCGAAGTGCAGGGCGGTGGCGTGGGATTCGTCCAGTGCCGCCTGGACGGCGGCGAGCATCGGGGCCGGGCCGCAGCAGTAGACGGCGGCTCCGCGCGGGGCGTGGGCGAGCAGTTCGGCGCCGGTGGGGACGCCGCCGTGCTCGTCGTCGGTGCGCAGCACGACCCGGTGCGGGTCGAGGGCGCGCAGCTCGTCCGCGTACGGGAGGGTGTCGGCGCTGCGGCCGACGAGGACCAACCGCCAGTCGAGGCCGTGCCGTTGGGCCTCGCGGGCCATCGGGAGGAGCGGGGTGACGCCGATGCCGCCGGCCAGCAGCAGGACGGCGGGCTCGGCGCAGAAGGCGAAGCCGTTGCGCGGGCGGCGGGCGGTGAGGCGGGTGCCCGGGTGCAGGGTGTCGTGGACTTCGACGGACCCGCCACCGCCTCCGGGCAGCCGGCGGACGGCGATCCGGTAGTGCCGGCGGTCGGCGGGGTCGCCGCTGAGCGAGTAGTGGCGCTCGCGGCCGGAGGGCAGGGCGAGGCGCAGGTGGGCGCCGGGCTGCCAGGGCGGCAGGTGGCCACCGGAGGGGTCGGCGAAGGTCAACTCGATGACGGCCGCGGCTAGTTGGCGGCGCTCGGCGACGACCAGCCGGAGCGGCGGGGTGGGGCGGCTGAGCGGGCGGCGGGGGTTGCGGCGCAGCAGGGGGCCGCCGAGGGCCTGTACGTAGCGGTCCTGCATCGCGGTGAGGCCGTGCAGGAAGCGGTCCGCGCGGGGGCGGCCGTAGAGGTCGGGGGGCGGGGTGAGCTGGTCCATCCGGCGGGTCCTTGGCGTGGGAGGGGGTGCGGGTGACAACTGACAGAGTTCAGATTTCAGAATTCAGATTTCAGCGAACAGATAACGTTATCTGTTATCTGTTCGCTGTCATCTGTCATCTGTTCGCTGAAACCCATCAGCCGTCAGTGGCCCGCGGTCGCCGCGGCCCGGGCGGCCGGGGAGGTGGCCAGGTAGCCGAGCGCCTGGCTGGAGGAGCCCTCCTGGGTGGGGTGGTAGCCGGGGCGCAGGTAGCGCAGGCCGGAACGGATCGACTTGACCGGATCGGGCAGCAGCCCGCGCCGGGTGATCCGGTACGCCTCGCGCCAGCTCGGGCGCAGCCGCCCGTCCAGCGTGGGGTCGGCGGCCAGCAGGAAGCGCACCCCGCGGACCCAGAGGTGGACCAGCAGCGGGCCGGCCATCGCCATGGTGCGCACCCGGCGCACGTACCCGGGGTCCAGGTGGACGAGCAGGTCGAAGGCGACGCTGCGGTGCTCGACCTCCTCGGCGCCGTGCCACCGCAGCAGGTCGAGCATCGTCGGGTCGGCCTCGGCCCGGTCCAGCCCCGGGGAGTTGAGGATCCAGTTCCCGAGGAAGGCGGTGTAGTGCTCGATCGCCGCGATGGCGGCGATCCGCTCGATGAGGGCCTCGCGGCGCTTCGCCGGGCTCAGTCCGGGCCGGTCCCCGAGCACGCGCTGGAAGACCCAGGCGACCTGGCGCACATACGGCCTCGGGTCGAGCCCCTGGCCGAGCAAGTGATCCAGGACCTCCTGGTGGGCCTCGGCATGAATGGCCTCCTGGCCGATGAACCCGAGTACCTCCTCCCGGAGTTGCTCGTCCCGGACGAGCGGCAGCGCCTCCTTGAACACCTTGACGAACCAGCGCTCACCCTCGGGGAGGAGGAGGTGGAGGACGTTGAGGATGTGGGTGGCCATCGGCTCGTCGGGCACCCAGTGCAGCGGCAGCCGGGCCCAGTCGAAGCGGACGTCCCGGGGCTCCAGGACGAGGCTCTCGTGCACCCGCGCGGCGGGGGCGGCGACGGCGGGGACGGGGGTGGGGCGGGGCATGGCAGGCCCTCCTGACCTGGGGGCGGCGGCTCGACCCTGCGAAACGTACTCGCCGGTAGCCACCGCGACAAGGGTTTGGACAACTCCTATCGACATCGAGTCTAATAAGTGACGTGCACCGGCGGAGGCCCCCGGAAACCCCTCCCCGGAAAACGGCCGGGCCCCGCCGGACGTGACACGTCCGGCGGGGCCCGTCAGGGGCGGCCACCCGCCCCGGCTGTCAGGTGCGGTGGCGTCAGACCGCCATCGCCAGCATCAGCGGCGCCGCCCGGGCGGCCAGCAGCTCCGCGGCGGCCTTGAGCTTGTGGATGTTGTCCACCGGCATCGAGGTCGCCAGGCAGCCGACCGTGCTGCCCGCCGTGATCGGCACCGCCGCGCAGACCGTGCCGAGCGCGTACTCCTGGATGTCCAGCACCGGCACCGTGGCGGGCTGGCGCTCCAGCCGGTGCATCAACTGGTCGGCGTCGGTGACCGTCCGGGAGGTGAGCCGGGCGACCGGGTGCCGGGAGAGGTGGTCCCGCCGGCCGTCCGCGTCGAGCTGGCTGAGCAGGCACTTGCCGATCGCACTGGCGTGCGCGGTGGCGCGGAAGTCCACCCACTCCTGCACGGCGGGCGCGTAGTCGGCGGCCGAGACCGCCTCGACCGACAACTCCCCGTCGTGGTACCGGCTGAAGTACACCGCGGCGCCCAACTCGTCCCGGAGTTCGGCGAGTTTGCGGTTCAGCCGGGCCTTGACGAGCTGTTCCCGGTTCTGCTGCCCGAGCAGGGCGAAGGTGCCGCCGAGCACCCAACCGCCGTCCTGGCACTGGAGATAGCCCTCGATCTCGAGGATCTCGGCGAGCCGGCGCACGGTCGGCAGGCCCAGCGAGGTCTCCCGCGCGAGGCCGACCAGGGTGGCTCCGTCGGGGTGCCGGTCGACGGCCTCCAGCAGTCTGAGGGCGTGCTGCAGGGAGGTGAACGGGCCCGTCGGGCCCTGGTCCAGCGCGGCGTGACGACCCGGGGCTGGTGTCGACATGTCGTCCCCTTCCGATGTCCCCCCACGGAGCGACCGCGGGCGGTCTCCAGCCTATCCACCCCGGGGCTCGGGCGGCTGCTGTCCGTGAATATCCGTGAACATTCCGTGGAGCACGGCCGGTCGGCTGGTACAAGGGGCCCCGCGCACACGCACGAACGGAACCCGCACCCGGCACCCCGTCCGCCGCAGCGCCCCCACGAAGCCCGACGGGCCCCTCCCCCACTGCCCAGGGGGAGAGGCCCGTCACGGGGCCGCCGGGGTGCGGGCCCCGGCGGTCCTGAGGGTGCGGAAGGTACGGAGTGCGTCGACCCTGCGGTGGATCAGCCCTCGTCGCCCGCGCGGAGCTTGGCGACGGCGGCCTCCAGGCGGGCCCCGTACTCCTCGTCGGCGGCGTGGAAGTGGGCGAGGTTCTTCTCGACCACGTCGTCCCGGGTGACCTGCGACAGGAAGCCCGCGATGTTGCCGATCAGCCGGGTCCGCTCGCCCTCCGACATCAGCCGGTACAGCTCACCGGCCTGGAAGAAGTCGTCGTCCTTGGTGTGGGCCGGCGTGGTGTAGGTGCCGGTGTAGCCGTCGACCTTGACCGGCGCGGCGAGCGCGGCGTCGCTCTGGGCCGGGCCGTCGTACGAGTTGGGCTCGTAGTTCTTGCCGCGGCCGGCGCTGTTGGCGGCCATGAAGCCGTCCCGGCCGTAGTTGTTCGCCTCGGTGGCGTGCGGGGCGTTCACCGGCAGCAGGGTGTGGTTGACGCCGAGGCGGTAGCGCTGGGCGTCGGCGTAGGCGAACAGCCGGCCCTGGAGCATCTTGTCCGGGGACGGGCCGATGCCGGGCACGAAGTTGTTCGGCGAGAACGCGGACTGCTCGACCTCGGCGAAGACGTTCTCCGGGTTCTTGTTGAGCACCAGGCGGCCGACCTTGACCAGCGGGTAGTCGGCGTGCGGCCACACCTTGGTGAGGTCGAAGGGGTTGAAGCGGTAGTCCGCGGCCTCGGCGACCGGCATCAGCTGGACGTAGAGGGTCCAGGACGGGAACACCCCGCGCTCGATGGCCTGGTGGAGGTCGCGCTGGTGCGAGTCGGCGTCGGCGCCGACCACCTCTGCGGCCTGGTCGCCGTCCAGGCTGCGGATGCCCTGGTTGGTCTTGAAGTGGTACTTCACCCAGTAGGCCTCGCCCTCGGCGTTGACCCACTGGTAGGTGTGCGAGCCGTAGCCGTTCATGTGGCGGTACGAGGCGGGGATGCCGCGGTCGCCGAACAGCCAGGTGATCTGGTGGGTCGAGGCCGGCGAGTGGGCCCAGAAGTCCCAGACGTTGTCCGCCTCCTGCACGCCGGTGTACGGGTCGCGCTTCTGCGAGTGGATGAAGTCGGGGAACTTGACCGGGTCCTTGATGAAGAACACCGGGGTGTTGTTGCCGACCAGGTCGTAGTTGCCCTGCTCGGTGTAGAACTTCAGCGCGAAGCCGCGCGGGTCGCGCACCGCGTCGCTGGCGCCGAGGTTGCCGGCCACCGTGGAGAAGCGCAGGAAGACCTCGGTGCGCTTGCCGACCTCGGACAGGAACGCCGCCCGGGTGTACTTCGAGACCTCGTCGGTCACCTCGAAGTAGCCGTACGCGCCGGAGCCGCGGGCGTGCACGACGCGCTCCGGGATGCGCTCGCGGTTGAACCGGGCCAGCTTCTCCAGCAGCTGCTGGTCCTGGATCAGCAGCGGGCCGTACTCGCCGGCCGAGGCCGAGTTCTGGTTGTCGGCGACCGGGGCGCCGGACTCCGTGGTCAGGATCTTGGACATGGAGGGTCCTTCAGGTGTCGATAAGGCGGTGCGTGGAGAGGTGGAGCGGGCGAGCGGGCGGGCGGGCGGACCGCTCAGACGCCCAGCAGGCGCCACAGCGCCGAGCGGCGGCGGGCGGAGTGCTCGCCGTCCGGGCCGTCGGTCGGCTGGAGGGCGGCGACCGCCGCGGTGGCCGCGGCCGGGTCCGCCAGCGGGCGGGCGGCGGCCAGGGCGGCGGACTCCTCCGCGCTGAGGCCGGCGTCGACGAGGGCGGCGGCGGCCTCGGCGGCCGGGACGGCGTTGAACCAGCGCAGCGCGAGGGCCGCGCGGCCGGCCTCGGTGAGGCGGCCGGTGAGCCGGAGGCGGGCGAGGCCGCCGTCCGGGTAGACGTTGATCCGCACGTGGGTCACCGGGCGGCCGACGTCGAGCCGGAAGCGGTGCCGGGTGTCGGGCTGCAGGCGGGTGCGGGGCAGGATCTCGAACCACTCGCCGTCGGCCGGGTCGTGCCCGGTCGAGGCGTCGAAGCCGATCAGGTCGGCCCAGCCGGGGGCATTGGCGACGAAGTGGGTGGTGTCCACCTCGGCGGCCAGGACCTCACCGCCCCCGGCCAGGGCGATCTGAACCCAGTCGTTGGCCTTGTCGCGCCGACGCCGGGTCTCCCAGCCCTCGCCCATGACGGAGGCGCGACCGGGAGCGTTCAGGTTGTGCGGGGAGGAGAAGTAGCGGTCGGACGCCGCCTCGGCCACGCCGCCGTACTCCTGGGCGGCCAGGTCGAAGGTGAGGCCGTCCAGTTCGCGCGGGTCGGGCAGCACCTCGCCGTGCACCCGGAGCCGGGCGACGCCGCCGTCCGGGAAGATGGCGAGCCGCACGTGGGTGTAGCGGGTGTCGTCCTGGACGGCGAACTCGTGGGCGGTGTCGCCCCGCAGCGGGGTGCGCGGTACCAGGACGGTCCAGTCGGCGGCCTGCAGCTCCTCGGGCGAGGGGTGCCCGGGTACGGAGGCGGCCTCGACCACGGCGCTCTCCGGGTAGTTGCCGGTGAAGTGGGCGGTGTCGACGATCACGCCGCGGACCGCGCCGCCGACGCCGAGCCGGACGATCGCCCAGTCGTGGTCCTGGTCGGTGGGGTGCGGCTGGTCGGCGGAGACGCCGCGGCGGCGCTTGGACTCCCAGCCGTCCATGATCTGGCCCTTGTGGCCGAAGGTGTGCGGGCGGAACTCGGCGGGCTTGGCCACCAGCAGGTTCTCGGCGTCCGCGAAGGTGTCCTCATTGGTGGCGACGACGCCCGCGCCGAGCAGCCGGGAAGCCAGGTTGACCAGCTCGGTGAAGGGAGCGCTCGGGGTGTCGGCAGTGGTCACTGACTCTCCTCGGAAGACGGTGGCGGTTCGGTAAGCCCAGGGGGACGGGAGGCCCGGTGGTACGGGAAACCCGGTGGTTCGGGAGGCGGGGGCGGCTCAGGAAGCACCGGTGGAACGGGAGTCGGCGGGGCGCACCAGCTGGCGGCCGAAGGGCTCGGCACCGGTGTCCACCGCCCGGCCGCGCAGCCAGGTGGTGCGGACGGCGCCGCTCAAGGTCCGCCCGGCGTACGGGGTCACCGGGTTGCGGTGGTGCAACTCGCCCGCGTGGACGGCGAATTCGCCGTCCGGGTCGAAGGCGACCAGGTCCGCGTCGCAGCCCGCCGCGATGGCGCCCTTGGTGCCGGTGAGGCCGACCAGTTCGGCCGGTCCGGCGGACATCCAGCGCACCACGTCGGCCAGGGTGTGACCGCGGCGCCGGGCCTCGGTCCAGACGGCGGGCAGGCCCAGCTGCAGCGAGGCGATGCCGCCCCAGGCCGCCGCGAAGTCGCCGCTGCCGCCGAACTCGGGCAGCAGCTTGAGGTCGGGGGTGGACGGCGAGTGGTCGGAGACGACGGCGGTGAACTCGCCGTTCGCCAGGGCCTCCCAGAGCGCGTCCCGGTTGGCCTCGTCGCGGATCGGCGGGCAGCACTTGAAGGCGGTGTCGCCGTCCGGCACCTGCTCGGCCGCGAGGGTCAGGTAGTGCGGGCAGGTCTCGGCGGTGACCGTCACGCCGTCCTCGCGGGCCTGGCGCAGCAGCGGCAGCACGGCCGCCGAGGAGACGTGCAGGATGTGCACCCGGGCGCCGGTGCGCCGGGCGGTGTCGAGCAGCCGGGCGACCGCCGCGGTCTCCGCGCCGGCCGGCCGGGAGGCGAGGAAGTCCCGGTAGTGGACGCCGGGTTGCTGCGGCGCCGCGGCCAGCACGGCCGGGTCCTCGGCGTGGATGATCGCCAGGGCCCCGATCCGGGCCTGCTCGGCCAGCGCGGCCTCCAGGTCGGCGGCCTCGACGTGCGGGAACTCGTCGACGCCGGACGGGGCGAGGAAGCTCTTGAAGCCGAACACACCAGCCCGGTGCAGGGGTTCGAGGTCCGCGACGTTGCCGGGGATCGCCCCGCCCCAGAAGCCGAGGTCGACCCAGGCCTGGCCCTCGGCGGTCTTCCGCTTGACCTCCAGCCCCGCCACCGTGGTGGTGGGCGGGACGGAGTTGAGCGGCATGTCGATGATCGTGGTGACGCCGCCGGCCGCGGCGGCCCGGGTGGCGGTGGCGAAGCCCTCCCACTCGGTCCGGCCGGGCTCGTTGACGTGCACGTGGGTGTCGACCAGGCCGGGCAGCAGGGCGGTGTCGCCGAGGTCGACGAGCTCGCTGTCGCCGACCACCAGCGATCCGTGGGCGGCGACCTGCTCGATCCTGCCGTCCCGGATCAGCACGTCCGCGGGGCGCTCCCCGTCGGGCAGCACCGCCCGGCGGGAGCGGATCACCGCTGGCTGGCTGAACGGCATGGGAACCTCCGAAACCTGGGAGTTGGGGGTGGCGGAACACGGGTGGAACCGAAGGATTGCCGGGAGCCTAGGCTCGCCTTCAACAAAACGTCAATGGAGGAACGTACGGAGGAACGTCCAGCGGAAGGCCCGAGGGCTCAGCCCGGCAGCAGCTCTTCGGCCAGCCACTCCCCCGCCACCTCGGCCAGCTCACCGGCCTTGGTCATGCTGTCCCCCGGCTGCTCGGCCAGGTCGGTGAGCGCTATCGCGGCGGTGAAGCCGGCCGCCCGCCACTCGGGCTCGGACAGCTCCAGCCGACCCGCCACAGCGGCCACCCGAACCCCCGCCCGGGCAGCCGCCGCGGCGACTCCGGCGGGGGCCTTGCCATGGAGCGTCTGAGCGTCCAGGCAGCCCTCACCGGTGACGACGAGGCGTGCCCCACGCACGGCCTCGTCGAAACCCAGCAGTTCGAGCAGCAGCTCGATACCGGGTCGCATGGTGGCGCCGAGCAGGGCGAGGGCGCCGAAGCCCACCCCGCCCGCGGCCCCGGCGCCGGGGGCCTCCCGCACGTCCCGTCCGGTCGCCGCGGCGACCTGGTCGGCGAAGCGGGTCAGACCCTGCTCCAGGACCACCAGGTCGTCCCCGTCGGCGCCCTTCTGCGGGCCGTAGACGGCGGTGGCGCCGCGCGGGCCCAGCAGCGGGTTGTCCACGTCGCAGGCGACCACGACGTCCACGCCGGTCAGCAGCTCGGCCAGCGGGCCGAGTTCGATCCGCTCCAGCCGGCGCAACGCGGCGCCGCCGGGCGGGAGTTCGACGCCGTCGCCGTCCAGCAGCCGGACCCCGAGCGCCTGCACCATGCCGGCCCCGCCGTCGGTGCCGGCGCTGCCGCCGAGGCCGAGCACGATCCGCTTGGCGCCCATCGACACCGCGCGGCCGATCAGCTGGCCGACACCGTAGGAGCCGGCCGCGAGCGGGGCGGTCCGGCCGCCGGGCAGCCGGGCGAGGCCGGAGGCCTGGGCCAGCTCGACCACGGCGGTGTCGCCGCGGACGGCGATCGCGGCGTCCACCGGCAGGCCGGTCGGGCCGGCCACCTTGGCCGGGACGCGGCTGAATCCGGCCGCGAGCGCCGCGGCCAGGGTGCCCTCGCCGCCGTCGGCGACGGGCAGTTCGCGCACCTCGGCGCCGGGCGCCGCGCGCCGGATGCCGGCGGCGATCCGGGCGGCGACCTCGGCACCCTCCAGGGTGCCCTTGAACTTGTCCGGCGCTACGACCACGTGGCCCTGGAGGGGGGTGGGGGGCATCGGTGGTCCTCACTTCCGTGCGGGTCGGGCAGTGTTCGACGAACATGTGTCCGGACCAGCATGGGTCCGGTGGTGCCGGGGATGCGACCCCCCGGCCGGGTGGTGCGACCCGGCCCGGGACGCGGCCCCCGGAGGAGCCACGTTCCGAAGAGGGGTGCGCCCCCTCCCCGCCGTTCCCCTCGACCCGCTTCCGACGTTCGAGGGGCTCCCCTCGGCGAGGGAGGGGGCCAGGCGACACGCAGCGGGCACGACCGAAGTGCCCCCGTGGGAGGGAGTGCGCGTCACCGGCTTGGATCGACCGGCGGGCGGGCGGATGAGCCCCTGCCCGCACGCCGGTCGGGTCTGGCCTCCTGGTGGCGCGGGCACGACCGGATCAGGTACACGCCACCAGGAGGAGTCTGTCGGGGCCCGGGGCCCCTTCGGTCGGCCGACCGCAGATCAGGCGACCCGCGGAGCAGCCGACCGCGGGTCAGGCGACCTCGCGGCCCGAGAGCCGCTCGACGCCGCGCAGCAGCGCCGAGTGGTCGAGCGAGCCGTCGCCGTTGGCCCGGGCGGAGGCGACCAGCTGGGCCACCACGGCGCCGACCGGCAGCGCGGCACCCACGGCGCGGGCGGCGTCGGTGACGATGCCCATGTCCTTGTGGTGGAGGTCGATCCGGAAGCCGGGGGCGAACTCGCGGTTGAGCATGTTCCCCTTCTTGCGGTTGAGCACCGTGGAGCCGGCCAGGCCGCCGCCGAGCACGTCCAGTGCGGCGGCGAGGTCGACGCCGGCGTTCTCCAGGAACACCACGGCCTCGGCGAGCACCTGGATGTTGACCGCGACGATCAGCTGGTTGGCGGCCTTGACGGTCTGGCCGGCGCCGTCGGGGCCGACGTGGATGACCGTGGTGCCCAGCGCGTCGAACAGCGGCTTGGCCTCGGCGAAGTCCGCCGCCTCGCCGCCGACCATGATCGACAGCACCGCCTCGACCGCACCGGCCTCGCCGCCGGAGACCGGGGCGTCCAGGGTGCGCACGCCCTTCTCCCGGGCGGCCTTGCCGACCTTGATGGAGGTCTGCGGGGTGATCGAGGACATGTCGATCACCAGGGTGCCCGGCCGGACGCTCGCCAGGACGCCGCCCTCGCCGAGGATGACCGCCTCGACGTGCGGGTCGGCCGGGACCATGGTGATGACGACCTCGGCGTCCTTCACCGCGTCGGCGATGCTGGCGGCGCCGTGGCCGCCGGCCTCGACCACGGTGTCGATCGAGGCCTGGGAGAGGTCGAAGCCGGTCACGTGGTGGCCGGCCTTGACCAGGTTGACGGCCATGGGCTTGCCCATGATGCCGAGGCCGACGAAGGCAATCTTGCGGGAGGCGCTCATCGCGTCGGGTTCCTTACGTGTGCGGGTGGGGAGGGGTGGCGGGCCGGACGTTGCCGTCAGCGAGCGGCGAACCGGTCAGCGGGCCGCGCGCAGCTCGCGCGGCAGCCAGCCGAAGCTGTCGGCGCTGACGCCCGTGGAGGGGCGGTACTCCAGGCCGATCGAGCCGGTGTAGCCGGCGGCGCTGAGCCGGGCGAACAGGTCCTCGAAGTCCAGCTCGCCGGTGCCGGGCTCGTTGCGGCCCGGGTTGTCGGCGATCTGCACGTGGCCGATCCGGTCGGCGTAGGTGTCGATGACCGCCGCCAGGTCCTCGCCGTTCTTGGCCAGGTGGTACAGGTCGCAGAGGAACTTGGCGTTCCCCAGGCCGGTCGCGGCGTTGACCTTGTCGACCACCTCGACCGCGGCGGCGGCGGAGACCAGCGGGTAGTCCGGGGACTCGGCCGCGTTGAGGGCCTCGATCAGCAGGACGGCACCGATCTCGTGCGCCGCCCCGGCCGCGAGCACCAGGTTCTCCAGCGCGACCGCGTCCTGCTCGGCCGGCTCCACGCCCTCGACCCGGTTGCCGTACAGCGCGTTGAGCGCGGTGGCGCCGAGCGAGGCGGCGAGTTCGGCCGCGACCGGGACGTTGGCCCGGAAGCGGTCCCGCTCGGAGGGGAGCGAGACGGTGCCCCGGGCGCCCTGGCTGAGGTCGTCCAGGAAGTTGAGGCCGGTGAGCCGGACGCCCGCGTCGCTGAACGCCTTGCGCAGCGCGTCGAGTTCGGCCCGGCTCGGGCTGTGTTCGGTGCCGAAGGGCCACCAGAGCTCGGCGGCCGTGAAGCCCGCCGCGGCCGCGGCCGCGGGGCGCTCCAGCAGCGGGAGTTCGCCGAACAGGATCGACAGGTTGACCGTGAAGCCGTGCTTGGCAGCCGCCGTCACGTCCATCACCTCTCACTCTCTCTTCCTTCATCCGCAACTTCCACGATCCGGAAGAGGGATTCTGTGTGGTGGAAGCATCTCCGGCCCGCCGAGTGGGTGTCAAGGCTGCCGCAACATTTTGTTGAAGCGACCCCGGGGGGCCCGCCGACCGGACCGGCGACTGTTCGATCACCCAGGTCCGACCGGTTCGGATCCGGCCCCTGCCCCCGCCGACCCCCGCTCGATACAGTGAGCACGTGCGATTGATGGTGGAGTTCACGACAGAACCGTTCGAATTGGACACGTTCCCCGAGCACGCCTCGGCGGCCCGCAAGGTCGTCGACGAGGCCGGCCTGGACGTGTCGGTCGGCCCCTTCGGGACCGGCGCCGAGGGCGAGGCCGACCAGGTCCTCGCCGCGGTGACCCGACTGCTCAGGGAGACCCTGGACGCCGGGGCGACCCGCATCTCCGTCCAGGTGAGCGTGCTGGGCGAGGAGGGCGGTACGCCGTGACCGAGCACGTGGAGCACCCGCTCGCCGCGGCGGTCAAGCCGCTGCTGGACGCGGTCGGCGCGACGCCCGTCCCGCTGGACGAGGCGAAGGCCGAGGACGTCGTCCTGGAGTGGGAGGGCACCCCGGCCCTGGCCGTCCGGCTGCCGCACCTGAGCAGTGCGCTGGACCGGCTGCTGACCGAGATGACCCGACAGTTCGACGGCCGCCCACTGGCCGAGCTGGACCGCTGGGAGAAGCAGCGGGTCGTCGCCCTCCTGGAGGAGCGCGGCGCCTTCACCGTCCGCCACGGGGTCGAGACGGTCGCCTCGGCCCTGGGCGTCAGCCGCTTCACCGTGTACAACTACCTGAACCGCCAGGACGGCTCCAAGCCGTCCTGAGCGCGACTCGGAGCCGTACCGGGGCGACTCGGACCCGCACCGGGGGCGACTGGAAGCCGTCCCCGGGGGCGGCTCGCGAGGAGCCGCCGACCGGGTGACCCCGCCGCTGTGGACAGTCTTGATCGGCCCGCGGCGGGGCACACTTGGCGAATCGCACACGAAAGGGCCCCGCAGCGCGGGTCGGTTCAAAACGTAACCACCAACCGTTCAACAAACTGTTGACGGCAGGGTGGGGTCGATCTAGCTTTTCCGGGTGGCACCACTCTTCAGGAGGTCCACCCGTGACCAACCACCCCCACGCCCTTGACACCCTGGCCGCGGCCGATGCCGCGGAGCTGGAAGAGATCCTGCTGGAGGTATGCTCCAGCCCCCGTTGGGCCGCCGCCGTCGCGCAGGCCAAGCCCTGGTCCAGCCGTGAGGCCCTGCTCGCCGCCAACGCGGCGGCGATGGCCGGGCTGACCGCCGCGGACCTGCGCGACGCGATGGCCGGACACGCCCGGATCGGACAGCCCAAGACGGGCGACGCCACCTCCGAGCGCGAGCAGGCCGGCATCCAGGGCGTGGACCGAGCGGTCCTCGACGAGCTGCGCGAGGCCAACACCGCCTACGAGGCCAAGTTCGGCCACGTGTTCCTGATCTGCGCGACCGGCCGCACCGCGGTCACCATGCTCGCGGCCCTGCGCGAGCGCCACCCCAACGACCCCGCCACCGAGGCGGAGATCGTCCGGGGCGAGCTGCGCAAGATCAACGACATCCGGCTGAACCGCCTCCTCGACGCATCCTGACGCATCGTCAAGAATGCTTCGTGGACGGGCCGTCCCCGACCCCGACCCCGGGCCAGGCCGTCCGGGCCGGGTCGCCCCGCGCGACCTGACGCACCATCACCTCTGCCATCAGTAAGGTCACTTCACCCATGACTGGCATCTCCACCCACGTGCTCGACACCAGCCTCGGCCGCCCGGCCGAGGGCGTCCCGGTCGAGCTCGCACTGCACACCGAGGGTGGCTGGAAGGTGCTCGGCACCTCCGCCACGGACTCCGACGGCCGGGTCAAGGACCTCCCGGCCGTGGAGGCGGGCTCGGTCGTCCGGCTGCTCTTCGACACCGGCGCGTACTACGCGGCGAAGTCGGCGGAGCCGCCGTTCTTCCCCGAGGTCTCGATCGTCTTCACGGTCGCGCCCGAGCAGCACCACTACCACGTGCCGCTGCTGCTGAACCCGTTCGGATACTCGGTCTACCGCGGAAGCTAGTAGACCGACCTGGAAGCTTAGGAGCCTGTCATGGCCCACGTGCTCGGTCAGAACCAGTACGGCAAGGCGGAGAACCGCATCGTCCGGGTCTACCGCGACTCCACCCGGCACGAGATCAAGGACCTGAACGTCTCGGTCTCCCTCCAGGGCGAGTTCGAGGACGTCCACCTCACCGGGTCGAACGCCAACTGCCTTCCCACCGACACCACCAAGAACACCGTCTACGCCTTCGCCAAGGAGTACGGCATCGACTCGGCCGAGGCCTTCGGCATCCTGCTGGCCCGGCACTTCGTCGACGACACCGAGCGCGGCGTCGTGCACAGCGCCCGGATCCGGATCGAGGAGTACACCTGGGACCGGATCCGCACGCCGGACAGCTCGGCCCGCTTCATCGGCTCGGAGGAGGTCGGCCACTCCTTCGTCCGCAACGGCCAGGAGACCCGCACCACCGAGGTCGTCTACGACGGTGAGAAGGTCCAGGTCATCTCCGGCCTCAAGGACCTCGTCGTCATGAACTCCACCAACTCGGAGTTCTGGGGCTACATCAAGGACAAGTACACCACCCTCCAGGAGGCGTACGACCGCATCCTCGCCACCCAGGTCACCGCCCGCTGGAAGTACGGCTACAGCGGTCGCGACGGCGAGGCCCAGCCCAACTGGAACCGCTCCTACACCCACGTGAAGCGGCACCTGCTGGAGGCGTTCGCCGAGACCTACTCCTACTCGCTGCAGCAGACCCTGCACTCGATGGGCACCCGGGTCCTCAACAACCGCGCCGAGGTGGACGAGGTACGCCTCGAACTGCCCAACAAGCACCACTTCCTCGTCGACCTGGAGCCGTTCGGCCTCAAGAACGAGAACGAGGTCTACTACGCCGCGGACCGCATGTACGGCCTGATCGAGGGCACCGTGCACCGCGAGGGCGTCGTCCCGGTCATCCCGGTCGTCTGACCGCCCCCACCCCGCCCATCCAGCGCACCCCATGGACTCCGCCCGGGATCGCCGCACCCTCCGGCCCGTACGGGCCGGTCGAGTTCGGGCGGACCGCAGCACCCGTACTGCCCGTAGCACCCGTACACGTTCCACCTGCTCCACCCGTTCCACCTGTTTCTCCACCCCCACCAACCGGAGTTCGTGCTCGCCTCGCGGCGGCCGGCCCGGGGCACTGGAGAAGCGTCCCGAGGGATCCTTGCTCCGCCGTCCCGCCCTCGGGGGATCTCCAGCGCCACGGGCGCGCCGGGAGCCACGGGCACAAGAGGGGCTCGACATGGCACCCAGCAACACCAGCAGTAACGACGGCGGTTCCACCCCTGCAAGAACCCCAGGCCCGGACGGCACGTCGGCCCGCCTCCCCGGCGGGCCGTCCGGGTCAGGGTCCGGTACCCACCCCGTGGACGAGGTGCTGCCCCCGGTGAAGCTGATCTCCACCGGGCTCCAGCACGTCGCCGCGATGTACGCGGGAGTCGTCGCACCCCCGCTCATCGTCGGCGCCGGCGTCGGGCTCTCCGCCACCGACCTCGCCCTGCTCATCTCGGCCAGCCTGTTCACCGCCGGACTGGCCACCCTGCTCCAGACCCTCGGCATCTGGAAGATCGGCGCGCGACTGCCGTTCGTGAACGGCGTGTCGTTCGCGGGCGTCGCGCCCATGATCGCCATAGCCAAGGAACACGGACCGAAGAACGCCCTCCCGGTGATCTTCGGAGCGGTGATCGTCGCGGGGCTCCTGTGCTTCCTCGCGGCGCCGTACTTCTGCAAGCTCATCCGGTTCTTCCCCCCGGTCGTCCAGGGCACCGTGATCACCCTCATCGGGGTGTCCCTGCTCCCGGTGGCGGTGAACTGGGCGCGCGGCGGCTCGCCGGGCGCCCCCGGGTACGGGTCCGTACGGGCCATCGGCCTCGCCGCGATCACCCTCGTCGCGGTGGTGCTCTGCAACCGGCTGCTGCGCGGTTTCTGGCAGCAGCTGTCCCTGCTCGTCGGCCTGGCGTTCGGCACCCTGATCGCCTTCCCGCTGGGGCTGGCCGACTTCGGCGCGGTCCAGGACGCGAAGGTCTTCGCGCTCCCCTCCCCGTTCCACTTCGGCGCGCCCGCGTTCGACGCGGCCGCGATCGTCTCGATGTGCATCGTCATGGTGGTCTCGATGACCGAGTCCACCGCCGACATGCTCGCCCTCGGCAAGATCGTCGAGCGCGAGGCCGACGAACCCACGCTCGCCGCCGGCCTCCGGGCCGACGGACTGGCCACCGCGCTCAGCCCCGTCTTCAACGGCTTCGCCGCCAGCGCCTTCGCCCAGAACATCGGGCTGGTGGCGCTGACCAAGATCCGCAGCCGCTTCGTGGTCGCGGCCGGCGGAGGCATCCTGATCGTGTTGGGGCTCTTCCCCGTACTCGGTTCGGTCGTCTCGCTGGTGCCGCAGCCCGTCCTCGGCGGTGCCGGGATCGTCCTCTTCGGCACGGTCGCGGCGAGCGGGATCCGCACCCTCGCGGAGGCCGGCATGGAGTCCAGCGCCAACACCATCCTGGTGTCGGTCTCACTCGGTGTCGGCATCGTCCCGATCGCCGTACCGACCTTCTACGACGCCTTCCCGGAGGCGGTCCGGACCCTGATGCACTCGGGGATCTCGGCCGGCTGCGTGATGGCCGTCCTGCTCAACCTGCTGTTCCACCACGTCGGAGCCACCCGCCGGTCCGGATCGGAGTCGGGGTCGGGGTCTGGGTCGCAGTCCGGGTCCCACCCCGGGACCCACCCCGGATCCGGCCAGGCCTCCGGCGCGACGGTGCCGACGGCGACACCGTCCTGACCGGTCCGGCGGGGCGCGCACCACTCGGTGCGCGCCTCCCGGCCCTCCCCCATAGGAGTCACACCATGGCAGTCCAGCCCCCGCCCGCCGACCAGCGGACCGTGATCGAGAACGTCGCGATCGCCACCGTCGACGCCGTCGACACCGAGTACTCCCGCGGCCACGTGGTCATCCTCGGCAACCGGATCGAATCCGTCGGCAACGGCCCCGCCCCGGCGTGGCTGGACAACGTGGTGCGCCGGATCAACGGCGAGGGCCACCTGCTCACCCCGGGCCTGGTCAACACCCACCACCACTTCTACCAGTGGATCACCCGCGGCCTCGCCCAGGACAACATCCTCTTCGACTGGCTGGTCGCCCTCTACCCGACCTGGGCCCGGATCGACGAGAAGCTCGTGCACGCCGCCAGCCAGGGCTCGGCCGCCGCCCTGCTCAAGTCCGGCTGCACCACCGCCTCCGACCACCACTACGTCTTCCCCAAGGACGGCGGCGACGTCCTCGGCGCCTCGATCGAGGCCGTCCAGGAGCTCGGGCTGCGCTTCACCGCGCTGCGCGGCTCGATGGACCGCAGCAAGAAGGACGGCGGCCTGCCGCCGGACCACGCCGTCGAGGAGCTGGACGACATCCTGGCCGCCTCCGAGGCCGCCGTGGACCGCTACCACGACTCCTCCTTCGGCTCGATGCTGCACGTCGCGCTGGCGCCCTGTTCGCCGTTCTCGGTCTCCACCGACCTGCTCCGCCAGTCCGCCGAACTCGCCCGCCGCAAGGGCGTCCGGCTGCACACCCACGGCTCCGAGACGGCCGAGGAGGAGCAGTTCTGCAAGGAGCTGTTCGGCATGGGGCCGACCGACTACTTCGAGTCCGTCGGCTGGCTCGGCGAGGACGTCTGGATGGCGCACTGCGTCCACATGAACGACTCCGACATCGCCAAGTTCGCCGAGACCGGCACCGGCGTGGCGCACTGCCCCTCCTCCAACGCCCGGCTGGCCGCCGGGATCGCCCGGGTGCCCGACATGCTCAAGGCCGGTGTACCGGTCGGGCTCGGCGTCGACGGCACCGCCTCCAACGAGTCCGGCGAGCTGGGCACCGAGCTGCGCAACGCGCTGCTGATCAACCGGCTGCACGGCTACCCGACCGCGCTGACCGGGCGCCAGGCGCTGCGGCTGGGCACCATGGGCGGCGCCCGGGTGCTCGGGCGGCAGAACGAGATCGGCTCGATCGAGGCCGGCAAGCTGGCCGACCTGGCGCTGTGGAAGATCGACGGGGTCATGCACTCCTCGATCGCCGACCCGGTCGCGGCCCTCACCTTCGGCGCGCTGCCGCCGCTGGCGACGCTGTTCGTCAACGGCAACGCCGTGGTCGAGAAGGGCGAGCTGACCACCGTCAACGAGGACCGGATCGCGCGCGCCTGCGCCCGCGCGGCCAAGGAGCTCGCCTCCCGACCGGTCTGACGGTCCGCCGGTCGGGCCGGAGCTGCCCTCCGGCCCGACCGGCCCACCGACTCCGGGGCGCGCCCAGGGACGGTGCGTGACCCGGACTCCGTACACCCGCCAGGGCGTACGGACCGCGGCCCCGAACCCACGGCGAGGGTTCGGGGCCGCGGCGTGTGGTGGGGGCGGGGGGGGGTGGGGGCGGGGAGCAACGCACAGCGAACAGATAACAGCTGACAACTTTCGTCATCTGTTATCTGTTCGCTGTTATCTGTTTTCTGTTAGTTGTCAGCTGTCATCTGTTACCCGCTCGCCGCCGTCGGCCCGCACCTCAGGCCGTGCGCCCCAGCGTCGCCAGGTAGGCGCGCCAGCCGCCGTGGTGGGTGATCTCGCGGTGCACGCCGCGCTCGACCTCGCCGCGGGCGAGCAGCATCGAGAAGCACGCGGAGCCGTCCTCCAGCGCGATCACGCCGAGCTCCAACTCCCTGGGCTCGCCGGGCAGGATGACGTCCCGCAGGCGCTCCAGGCTGATCTCGTACAGCTCGCCCTCGATCGCGCTGTCGACGGTCGGATCGGCCAGCAGCCCCGGGCAGACGTCCGTCCCGCCGCTGTGGTCGATGGAGAAGAAGCGGTAGCCGGGGGCGGTGCGGGCTGGGCCGATCAGGGCGTCGGCGACCTTGTCGTGGAACGGTCCGCCGACCATCGCCTGGCCGTTGAAGAAGATGCGTGCCATCAGTGAACTCCTCACGAGGAAAAGGCCGTACAAGGCCATACATGGCCGTACAAAGAAAAGACCGTTCCGTACGGCGACGAGAGGACAGGTGGATTCGTCGCCGTACGGAACGGAGCAAAGGGCGGCACGACTGCTACGGCCCGGCAGGCGGCAGCGGTGGCGCCGGCGGATAGATTGGTGCTCAGCCCAGCAGGGGAAGCGCGGGGAGGGTCAGGAAGTCCGCGAACTCCTCGGCCAGGGCGACCTGTTCGAAGAGCTGGGCGGCCTCGCGCCAGCGGCCGGCCTGGTAGGCCTCGTCGCCGAACTCGGCGCGGAGCTCGGCCAGTTCGGTGGCGACCAGGGTGCGGACCAGCTCGGCGGTGGCCTTCTCGCCGGTGTCGGACAGCACGACCCCGTTGTGGATCCACTGCCAGATCTGCGAGCGCGAGATCTCGGCGGTGGCGGCGTCCTCCATCATGTTGAAGATGCCGACCGCGCCGAGCCCGCGCAGCCACGCCTCGATGTAGCGGACGCCGACCTGGACGGCGTTGTGCAGCCCGGCGCGGGTGCAGGTGCCGCCGGCGCCGGCGATGTCGAGCAGTTCGGCGGCGGTGACCGGCTCGGCCGGGCCCGGGTTGTCCTTCTGATTGGGGCGCTCGCCGAGCACCGCGTCGAAGGAGGCCCGGGCGACCGGGACGAGGTCCGGGTGGGCGACCCAGGAGCCGTCGAAGCCGTTGCCGGCCTCGCGGTCCTTGTCCGCCTTGACCTTCTCCAGCGCGGCCGCGTTGACCTCCGGGTCCCTGCGACTGGGGATGAACGCGGCCATGCCGCCGATCGCGTGGGCGCCGCGCTTGTGGCAGGTCCGCACCAGCAGCCGGGTGTAGGCGGCCATGAACGGCGAGGCCATGGTGACGCTGTTGCGGTCCGGGAGGATGTAGTGCTCGCCGGCGTCGCGGAAGTTCTTGACGATCGAGAACAGGTAGTCCCAGCGCCCGGCGTTGAGCCCGGCCGCGTGGTCGCGCAGCTCGTAGAGGATCTCGTCCATCTCGAAGGCCGCGGTGATGGTCTCGATCAGCACGGTGGCCCGGACGGTGCCGTGCGGGATGCCCAACGCGGCCTGGGCGTGGGTGAACACGTCGTTCCAGAGCCTGGCTTCGAGGTGGCTCTCGGTCTTCGGCAGGTAGAAGTACGGGCCGGAGTTGGGGTCCTCGGCGCCCTTGGCGATCAGCCGGGCGGCGTTGTGGAAGAAGTACAGGCCGAAGTCGACGAAGGCGCCGGCCACCGGGACGCCGTCGACCAGCAGGTGGTTCTCGTCCAGGTGCCAGCCGCGGGGCCGGACCACGACGGTGGCGAGTTCGGCGGCGGGCTTGAGGGTGTAGGCCTTGCCGGCCGAGCTGGTGAAGTCGATCCGGCCCTCGAAGGCGTCGA
Organism: Kitasatospora sp. NPDC058162; assembly: GCF_042884005.1. NCBI lineage: Bacteria > Bacillati > Actinomycetota > Actinomycetes > Kitasatosporales > Streptomycetaceae > Kitasatospora > Kitasatospora sp. NPDC058162. The sequence goes on along the minus strand of NZ_JBHVUS010000002.1, from coordinate 442,561 downwards.
TCAGGTTGACCTGGCCGCTGACCACGTTCTCCCAGGTCGGGGAGGTGGCGTCCTCAAAATCGGCGAGCCAGATCTTCGCCCCGGAGTTGAGCGCGTTGATGACCATCTTGCGGTCGGTGGGGCCGGTGATCTCGACCCGGCGGTCCTGGAGGGCGCGCGGCGCCTCGGCGACCTTCCAGTCGCCGGCCCGGACGTCGGCGGTCTCGGGGAGGAAGTCCAGCGTGCCGGTGCGGGCGATCTCCGCCCGTCGGCCCTTCCGCCTCGCCAGGAGCTCCTGTCGGCGGCCCTCGAAGGCACGATGCAGGCCCACCACGAAGGCGACCGCCTCCGGGGTGAGCACCTCCTCGGCCCGATGGACGCGCGGTCCGGCGACAGTGACGACCGGAGCGGCGGGGGAGGCGCCGACGGGCCCCTGAGCTGCAGCCATGAGCAGGACACTCCTAAGACGGTTGAGCCTGGCGAAGGGAGCTCCGGTGGGAACTTCCTCGGGAACTTCCTCGATCGTTACCCACCTGTCGGCGGGTTCGATTCTGTAAGGTGGAGACTAGTTTCCGCGATACAGAATTTCAACGGTTTGTTGAAGAGGTCGCCGGGACTCTACTCCTCCCCGACAGCGAAGGGAACGCCGGTGGTTGCGACCCCCGACACAGCATCGACGACAGGCGCCGACCGCGCGAGCGGCGGCGTGCAGTCCGTCGAGCGCGCCTTCCAACTCCTGGAGGCACTGGCCGACTCGGGCGGCGTGGCCACTCTCAGTGAGCTCTCCACCAGCTCCGGCCTCCCGATGCCGACCATCCACCGACTGGTTCGTACCCTCGTCCAGCAGGGCTATGTCCGCCAGGACACCGCGCGCCGCTACACCCTCGGCCCCCGGCTGATCCGGCTCGGCGAGACGTCCGGCCGCCTGCTCGGCAGCTGGGCCCGCCCGTACCTGGCCGAGCTCATGGAGGCCACCGGCGAGACCGCCAACCTGGCGGTACTGGAGGGCGGCGAGGTGGTGTACGTCGGACAGGTGCAGTCCCGGCGCTCGATGCGGATGTTCACCGAGGTCGGACGGCGGGTCCAGCCGCACTGCACGGGCGTCGGCAAGGCGCTGCTCGCCCAGCTCCCCGAGGACGAGGCACGCGCGGTCCTGGGCCCCAACCCGCTGCCCGCGCACACCGAGTACACCCTCACCGACCCGCAGGAGCTGATGGACCAGCTCGCCGAGGCGCGCGAGCGCGGGTACGTGGTCGACGACCAGGAGCAGGAGATCGGCGTCCGCTGCATCGCCCTCGCCGTCCCGGGCGCGCCCACCCCCACCGCGCTCTCGGTATCCGGCCCGGAGGCCCGGATCCGGGCACTGGAGGAGCAGGCGGGGGCGTCCGCGCTGGTGCCGGTGATGCACCAGATCGCGGCCCGGCTCGGACAGGTCCTGGCGCCCTGACGTTACGTCAACCCCCTTCAGGTGAACGGTAGATCCGGCGAGGGCCGGTGCCCGCCGTTCGAGTGGCGGCGGGCGAGTTGTGCCGCTCTCGCGGCCACGGCTCGGACACCCTGGTGCGGGCGCGGCCCGCGACGGCGCGGGCCGCCGGAGCACGGGAGCAGGGTGGACGGCGTGGAGCAGCACGGAGTACGGGGCGGCGCGGGGCGCAGGAGGTTCGGCCGGGCCGGATTGCTGGCGGCGGTGACGGCGGGCTGCGCGGTGGCCGCGCTGGCCGTCGGCCCGTCCTGGGCGGTGCGGCATCCGGTGGCGCGTCCGGAGTTGGGGGGCGTCGCGCCGGGGGCGCCCATGGCATCCACGCTGCCTGCCGTGGTCGCCGCGACGTCCCGCTCCCACCTGGAGGTCGTCCGGATCGACCCGGATCCGGCGCCACCCGGCGGCGCCACCACCATCCACGCCTTCGTGGCCAATCTGGGCCCGGACACCACCGCCTCGCCGCTCACGATCACGGTCACCCTGCCGCACGGGGTGATCCCGGAGGGCCCGTACTTCCCCGAGGACTGTGCGGTCGTCTCGCGCGGCAGGCAGGTGCGCTGCGTGTTCGGTCCCGGGCTGCCGGACGGGCGCAGCGTGACCGCCCTCGTCCCGGTCCGACTCTCCGACGACCTGCCGTTCGGGGTCCTGGAGGGCGGCTCGGTCGAGGTGCGCAGCGCGGACGACCCCGGTGGCAGGGGCCACCGGGAGGAGTTCGACATCAGGGTCATCGAGACGCCGGGCGACTGACGGACCGGAACGCCCCACCGGTCACCGGGCGCCGGCGAGCGGCTGCCGGGCTTCCGGTGACCGGTGGGGCGGGTTCGTGGCTACCGGTGGAGGCGCTCACCGGTGGACGTGGCTACCGGTAGACGCGGACGTAGTCGGCGGCCATGGTGATCGGGGTGTTCCCCTGCGGGGCCGGGTGGTACTTGCCGGCGCTCACCGAGAGGTTGAGGATCAGGTACGCCGAGAAGTTGGCGCCCACGCCCTTGCCGTCCGAGAACACCTTGACGCCGTTGACGTACCAGTCCACCGAGTTGGCGCCGTAGTAGGTGCCGATGGTCACCCACTGGTCGGCGGCGACGGCGCTCGGGTCGGTGTAGTAGTCGGGGTTGCCGGGGTTGACGTGGTTGGTCAGCTCCAGCAGGTTCGGGTTGTCGGGGTGGTACTCGAAGGAGTCGATCTCCCCGTTGCCGTTCTTCCAGGTCCACAGGGCGGGCCAGGCGCCGGTGCCGGCGGGCAGCTTGACCCGGGTCTCGGCGTAGTCGCCGGTCTTGACCTGGAAGCCCTCGGCGGAGCCCTCGGTGGTCAGGAAGCCGGTGTTCCAGGACTGCTGGCCGTTCTCCAGGGTGGGCCCGCCCGGGGTGGCGGTGAAGGTGGCGACGCCGTTCGCGACGGTGACGTTGTTCTTGTTCAGCCAGTCGAGCTTGTTGTCGTCCGGGTTGTGGTTCCCGTACTTGTACGCGCTGCTCTTGTCGCCGACCCAGCGCTGGCCCCAGTCGATCGGGCTGTTGAACTCGTCGGACCAGGTCAGCGACTTGCCGGCGATCGGGGAGGACGGCGCCGGGGTGCTCGGGGTCGCGGTGGCGCTCGGGCTCGCGGTCGGGCTCGGGGCCGTGGTCGGCGCGGTGGTCGGCGCCGTCGTCGGGGTCGGCTTGGCGGTCGGCGTCGCGGTGGCGGTGGGAGTGGGAGTGGGGGTGACGGTGGCCGTCGGGGACGGCTTGGCGCTCGGGGTCGCGGTGGCCGTGGGCGTCGCGGTGGCGCTCGGCGTCGGAGTCGCGGTCGGAGTCGCGGTCGGCGTCGGCGCACCGGTGCGGGAGACCACCAGCTGCTGCGAGGGCAGGTTGTGCCAGCTGCCGCCGAGGTCCTGCCAGAAGCCGAACTGGGTGTACGTCCCGGCGGGCAGGGTGCGCGCGCCGCTGGTGAAGCTGAGCCCGCTCGGGCAGAGCTGCACGTTGGTGGCGTTGCCCGGGAAGTCCAGGTTGGTGCCGCGCGCGTCGCGCACGCCGACGCCGACGGTCCTGGCGGTGAAGCAGGACGAGGAGTGCAGGCTCAGCGAGGCGGTGGTGGCCCGGCCGGCGACCATGGTGGCGGGCCCGAGCCGGTCCTGGGTGACGGTCGGCCCGGTGGCGGCCTGGGCGCCGGAGACGGACGGCAGTCCGAACAGCCCGGCGCCGGCGATGGCGAGCGCCCCGGTGGCCGCGAGGGCGGCGTTGCGGCTGCGGTGTGACGGAAGGGCGTGGCGGGGCGCGCGACGGCGCCGGGCAGGCTGGTGCATGGGGTGTCCTCTGCCACGCCTGCGAGGTGAGCTGTCGGATTCGGGCTGCAGTTGCCCGGCCGCCTGTGGAGCGGCTTCACCCCTAGCCTCGGCCCGCACGACGATGCGTACGGGCCGGGCGCTGACCTTGGTTCCCCCGCTCCCGTCCGCTGTGGTGCTCGGGTGCCCGCCGGCGGGTGGACGGGACTCGGCGTCCCGGCGGCGGGGTCCGCGACAGCGGACGACGGTTGCAGGCTAGGCAGGCCGTCCGTGAACGGACAACCCGATCAAGCCGGTTGTCGCACAGCTCACAGTGGTGTCGATCAACGACACTGCGTGGCGGCCGAGTTGATCAAACGCGTCGCCCCCTGGTCCGCCGCCGCGGCGGTGGGGGTTCAGCCGAGCCAGGCCGCCACCTGGGCTTCGGCGTCCGGCGACCAGGCCAGCTCCAGGTGGTTGAGCCCGGTGAGCAGCCGGGTGCCGCCGACCGTGCCGATGCCGGTGGTGTCCAGGGCGCTCGCGGTGAACACGATGCCGTCGCTGGGCCCGCGGTTCTCGTCGAGCACGCCCGGGATGTCCGCGGCGCCACCCGCGAGCAGGTAGGTGGGCACCGAGGCGGGGATCCCGGCCCGCTGGAGCGGGGCGATCAGCGAGCCGGCGTCGATGGCCGCATGGATGCCCTGCCCGGAGGTGTAGAAGCCCTGGCCGCCGTAGTAGGTGGTCCACCAGTCCTGGGCGGTGGTGTCCACCCCGTAGACGGCGTCCCAGCGGGCGAGCAGCTGGCGCTGGCCCGGGTAGCAGTCGCTGCCGCCGGTCGGCAGCACCCCGAGGCAGGGCTGCGCGGTGTACGTGCCGTAGCAGGTCATGGTCAGGTGCGGGGACGGCGCGTTTGCCGTGCCGCCGCAGGCCGGCCAGATCGCCGGGTCGAAGTCCCAGCCGTGCGCGTACACGTAGTCGAGCCCGCCGTGCGGCCCGCCGAGGGTGACCAGTCGGCGCACGTCGCCCGCGTACGCCCGCCCCCAGGACGGGCGCACCGAGGACACGTACGCCCGGGCGGCCACCTCGCCCTTGCTCCAGGCCACCACGTCGACCTGGGGCACCCCGAGCCGGGCCCGGATCAGCGCGATCGCGTCCCCGACGGCCTGGGCCTGGAGCAGGTTGTCGCCGTGCTTGTGGGCGAACCCGATGGCGAACACCCGGTGCCCGCCGCCCGCCAGGTACTGGGCGAGACCGGTGGACGGGCAGGCGGACGCCCCGCAGGTGCCGCCCTCCCCCGGGTTCGCCCAGGCGCGGTCGGCGTTGTCGTTGGCGCCGTGGACCAGCAGGACGGGGGTACCGGTGCCGCCGGCGTCCCATCCGGCGGCGGAGTACAGCAGGAAGCGGCCGGAGGAGGGCTCGCCGGTGCCGAAGTAGGTGCGGCGGGCGCCGTCCTGGTCGCCCCGGCCATCGGCGGGGAACTGCTCGGTGCGGAAGCCCGGGGTGGGGTCGAGGTAGCGCTCGACCCTGGCCCAGCCGTTGCCGGGGGTGGGGAAGGTCGCTTCGAGGGTGAGGGGGGCGGCGGGGACGGCGGGGACGGCTGCGGTAGCGGGGGTGGCCGCTGCTCCGGCGGTGGGGGCGCCGAGGAGCAGGGCGGTGAGGGTCAGGAGCAGCGCGGCGAGCGCGGCGGGGACGCGGCTACGGGTGGGGGTACGTCTCATGGGCGTGGACGGTAGGACCGGCGCCCGGTCCGCGCCCATGTGCCGGTCGCACACGGTGAGCAGTACGGCGGTGGCGGACCGTACCGTGGCCGCCGTGGCGCGGGGCCGCCCGAAGTCCGCCCGGTCGGATAAATTGGAACCCTGGGATTTTCCGCGGTGCACAAGAGCACCGGGGCCCGCACTGTACGACCTGTCCCACCCGCAGTACCCGCACCACCCGCACGGTCCGCACCACCCGTCCCCCGCTCCAGAAAAGAGGTCCCGCCCCACCATGACCGCGTCCCTGCCCGCCTTCGCCGGCCGTACCTACGTCTTCCGGGCCGACAACGGCGCAGCCTTCCGCAACTCCTACTCGGCCGACGGCACCCGGCTGCGCTGGGAGGGTCTCGGCGAGTCGGCGGGCCAGTGGGAGGACGTGCGGCTGCACGTGGCCGAAGTCGCACCGGAGATCTACTTCATCAGCTGGACGGAGCAGAGCGGGATCACCGTGAGCCACGTGATGGACCTCAACGCACTGACCGTACGGGCCTTCTGGACCTTCGAGGGCGAGGGCGGCCGGGTCGGCCAGCTGCACACCGGGACGCTGGAGCGGGTCGCCTGACCGGCGCCGGAACGGACTGAACCCCCGGGAGCCGCGGCTCCCGGGGGTTCGGTGTCGTGCGCGCTGTCGTGTGCCAGCCGTGGTGTGCCCCGCCGGCGTGGGCGCCGTGGACGGCTCAGACGGCCTGGCCCGGCTGGTTCGGCTGATTCGCCTGACCCGGGTGGCCCGGCTGGTTCGGGACCTTGAGGTGCTGGGACAGCCACTCCAGCGAGGACGGCAGCAGGGCACTCCAGGTCTCGAAGTTGTGGCCGCCGTTCTCGAGCATGCTGTAGGAGACCTTCATCGGGCTCTGCACCGCGTCGATGAACGCCTCGGTGTCCTGCTTGTAGTTGCCGTCGCCCTTCTTGGTGCCGGCCAGCAGCACGGAGATGTTCGGCTGCGGCATGTTCTTCAGCCGCCACATCAGGTTGGCCTCGTTGCGGCGCTGCTTGCTGCCGCCGAAGAGGTCACCGGTGGTCGGGTCGTCGGCGGCGTCGTAGTAGCCGGACAGGGCGACCGCGGTCGGGAAGACGTCCGGGTGCCGCATGGCCATCTTGACCGCGCAGTAGCCGCCGGTCGAGTTGCCCATGAACGCCCAGGCCTGCGGATCGGTCGAGACCCGGTAGCTCGCCTGGATCGCCGAGGTGACGTCCTTGGTGAAGTAGGTGTCGGACTGGGCCCCGCCCGGGATGTCCTCACACTCGGTGTCCTGCGGCAGAGCGGGTGAGGGCTGCAACATCACCATGACGGTCGGCTGCATCCGGCCCTCCTGCAGCAACTTGAGCGCTGCGCCGGGGTAGTTGAAGCGGGTGATCAGGTTCTCGGCGATTCCTGGGAACCCGGTGCTGACGATCACGGCCGGGAACTGCTTCTGCGCGTACTCGGGCTGGAAGTACTGCGGCGGCAAGTAGACGTAGCCCTCGGTCGAGAGCCGGCTCTCCTTGCCGTCGATCCGGACCTTGCGGATCTCGCCGGACTGGCCGGGCTCACGGCCCATCGCGCCGCCGCCCTTGACCGAGGCCTGGCCTATGGTCTCGACCAGCAGTCGGCCGGAGGCGTCGGCCTTGTTGTGGATGACCACCGGGCCGGTGCTGCCGGTTCCCAGCAGATCGTCCCAACTGCTGTAGAAGGCGAAGTAGTTGTTCGCCACCAGCCCGAGCGCGGCGAGCACCGCCAGCTGGGTGGCGAGCAGCGTGCCGATCCGGCCGAGCACCGCCTGCCAGCTCTTCCGGGCGAGTCTGGGCCACAGCCAGACCGTGCCGACCATCATCACGACCGCTATCAGTACGGCCAGTGCCAGCACCTTGTGGCTCGTCAGACCCATGTCCCAGTTGCTCCCACGCTTCGAACTCCACGCCCCCTCCGCTCAGGGACATCCGAGGAGGTCACCCCGGTTCCCCCACCGGGGCGCGAGCACCAACCCTAGCGGGAGCTGGGAGGAAGCTGATGGGGGGCTGCGGGGGGCGGGGACGGGGGGACGGGCGACAGGGGCCAGCGAACAAATGACAGAGTTCAGATTTCAGATAACAGATTTCGAAAGTTGTTATCTGTTAGCTGTTATCTGAAATCTGTCAGCTGTCAGCTGCCACTCCCCTGCCGGCGCCCCTCCCAGAGCCGCAGCCCCGCCGTGAGCTCGCGCATGCAGCGGGCACCGAGGTCCTGCGGGGAGCCCGGGCCGGTGACCGCGGCGTCGGAGCCGGCCCACTGCTCCAGCGCGACCCTGATCGCCGCCGTGGCCGCGGCGGCGGCCAGCCGGATCTCCAGCGGGTCGGCGCCCTCCGGACAGCGGGCGGCCAGCACCTCCCGCAACCGCGCCTCCGACCCCGCGTGGACCCGCTGCCAGGTGCCCTCCAGCCGTGGGTCGCGCAGCAGACTGCGGGTCCAGTGCATCGCCTCGACGGCCCCGTCGTCGGCCGGGGTCAGCGATTCGACGGCCGAGCGCTCCAGCGCCTCGCGCGGCGGGAGGTCGGTCGGGCTCTCGGCCAGCAGGTCCACCCAGCGCTGTCCGCCAGCGGCCAGGAGCGGGGCGACGGCGTCCTCCTTGACGGAGAAGTACCGGTAGAAGGTGCGCAGCGAGATGCCCGCCGCGGCGGCGATCTCCTCGGCGGTGGTCGCCTCGGCGCCCTGCTCGGCGAAGAGCGCGGCGGCGGTGCGGGCGATCTCCAGCCGGGTGGCGTCACGGCGGCGCTGGGTCAGGGTCGGGCGTCCGGTCACAGGGGTCAGCGTACGCAGCCGATCACCCACCTGACACACCGCGCCGCAATGTCCCATTGAGACTTATTGGCACAACGTGCCATCCAGGCGTACCGTGTCTCTTGAGGTCGAGAGACCACGAACGAAGGAGTACCACCATGGAGCGCTTCAGCGGACGGAACGTCCTGATCACCGGCGGCGGCTCTGGCATCGGCCAGGCGACCGTGCACCGGATCCTCGCCGAGGGCGGCACGGTCGTCGCCGTCGACGTCAACGAGGACGGCCTGAAGAAGACCCTGGACCGCGCGACCGCCGAGGGCACCGCCGACCGTCTGACGATCCAGGTCCTGGACATCTCGGACGAGGCCGCCGTGGTGGCGGGCGTCGCCGAGGCCGTCGCGGGCCTGGGCGGTCTGGACGTCCTGGTCAACGCGGCCGGCATCCTCCGCTCCTCGCACACCCACGAGACCACCCTGGAGTTCTGGAACAAGCTCCTCGCGGTGAACCTGACCGGCACCTTCCTGATGACCCGCGAGGCGCTACCCGCGCTGCTCGCGACCGGCAAGGGCGTGGTGGTCAACTTCAGCTCCACCTCGGCGAGCTTCGCCCACCCGTACATGGCCGCCTACGCCGCGACCAAGGGCGGCATCCAATCCTTCACCCACGCGATCGCCTCGGAGTACTCGAAGCAGGGCCTGCGCGCGGTCTGCGTCGCGCCGGGCAGCATCGACAGCGGCATGACCAACAACCCGGGCCTGCCCGCCGACGCCGACTTCAGCCTGCTCGCCAAGCTCGCCCCCGCCCTCGGCCACGGCTTCGCGGGCCCGGAGACGGTGGCCGGCGTGATCGCGATGCTGGCCTCCGACGACGGCGCCTTCGTCACCGGCACCGAGCTCCGGATCGACGGCGGCACCCACATGTGAGCCGCCGGTCCGGTCGACGGCGGGGCCTGTGCCATCCCCCATCTGGCACAGGCCCCGTCGGCGGCCTCAGCGTTCGTCGGCGGCCTGAAGGCCTCAGCCGGTGGTCCGGGCCCGGGCGTGGCGACCGTTCGGCGCCGCGCCCCGCCGGGCGGCGCGATGCGCGGCGAGGGCGTTGCCGACCGCGGCGACCGCGGCCCCGACCAGCAGGAACGCCACCGCCAGCAGGAAGCTCGCCCCGGCGATCCGGCGGTAACCGCCGTGCCGGGCGGGGTCGAGGAACGGGTACGGGTACCAGTCGGCGGCGCGGCCTCGGAGCAGCGCGTACGCCAGGTAGACCAGCGGGAACGCCAGCCAGCCGAGCACGACCCGGGGGCGGACGGGCCGCGCGGGCGGGTCGATCAGCCAGTCGGCGAGCACGAGCAGCGGCATCACCCGGTGGAGCACGTCGTCCACCCACGGGATCACCAGCGGCGCCGGGTACGTCGCCAGCAGCGTCCCGTAGGCCAGACCGGTGACCGCCAGGTAGAGCACCACCGCCCCGCGCACCGCGTCCGGTACGGGCCGGCGGCCGGTCAGCCCGGCCCAGCCGCCGTAGCCCAGGACGGCCAGCCCCGCGAGGTTGGCGAGGTTGGTGAAGTAGCTGAGGAAGTTCACCACCCCGGAGCCGTCGGTCGCCGCGTGGTAGCCGGAGAAGCAGAGGGCGACGGCGAGGAAGGCCGCGACGGCGAGCCTGGCGGGAGCGAGCCACGAGTGCATCGTCGGAACCGCCTCTCTGGGGCGTGGTCCGGGCAGGGGCTCTTCGGATTCAAACCCCGACGGGCGGACTCGGCCACAGGAGGCGCGGGGGTGCGCGCCGGTCGACGTTCCCCGGTCGGCGCTCTCCGGTCGGCGTACCTCAGCCGGCGTTCCTCAGGGGGTGCGCCAGTCCGCGGCCAGGGCGGCCGCCGGGTTGGCGACCAGCAGCCGGTCGCACAGCTCGGGTCCGAAGGCGCGGGCCAGTCGCGGGACGAGGTCGGTGAGCAGCCGGGCGGGGCCGCCGACCTCGCGGGCCGTCCGGGTGGTGGTGTCGGCGCCGAGCAGCAGTCGGTCGGCGTGGCCCGCCTCGACCAGGTCGGCGATCACCTCGAAGGCCTGGAGGTCCGCGGGATGGCCGATCCGGGAGGGGCTGTCCAGGGCGAGGAACACGCCCTCGGCGGCGAGGCTGCGGTGCAGCGACCGGTCGGTGAAGCGGGTGAGGTGGCCGAGGACGATCCGGTCGGGGCTGACGCCGTGCCGCCCGTGGAGCCGGTCCAGGACGCCGTGCGCGTCGCCGTCGGGTTCGAGGTGGACGGCGATCGGGGCGCCGGTGACGTGGTGGGCCTCGGCCGCGGCGGCCATCGTGCGGCGGGTGTGCCCGGTCAGCGGGCCCGCGTCGTCGGCGATCTTGATCAGGCCCGGCCGGACGCCCTCGGGGGCGCCGGGGAGCCCGGTGCTGAGCTCGGTGACGAAGCGCGCGGCGAGGTCGGCGTACGGGGCGCGGGCCGGTGCGGCTTCAGCGGAGGAGCCGTCGGGGGCCCCGGCGACGGCGGGGGCGGCGGCGGAGAAGTGACCCGGGGCGTAGTGGGCCTTCTGGTGCGCGCCGGTGGCGGCGACGATGTGGACGCCGGTCGCGCGGGACAGCGCGGCGAGGGCGTCCGCGCCGCGGCCCATGCCCCACGGGGTCCACTGGACGAGGGTGCGGCCACCGGCGGCGGCGTAGGCGCGCAGCACCTCCTCGGCGGCGGCCGGGTCGTCCAGCTCCTGACCGGGGAGGAGGAGGCTGCGGATGAAGAGGTGGTCGTGGGAGTCGGTGACGCCCAGCTCGGCGGGAGCGAGGTCGCCGAGGACGGTGCGTACGGTGCGGGTGCCGGCGGCGGCGCTCATGCCCGGGCCTCCTTCGGGGCGTCGTCCGCTGCGGGGGTCCCGGTTGCCGGGGATTCGGTCGACGGGGTTCCGGCCGACGCGGATTCGGTCGACGGGGCGTCCGCGGCGGCGAAGGTGGCGGTGGCGGCCCGGAGGCCGGCCAGGGTCTTGGGGACGCCGACGTACGGGGCCAGGTGGACGATCACCTCGATGATCTCCTCACGGCTCATCCCGATCCGCAGGCTGTTGCGCACGTGGTCGCCGAGCTGGGGCTCGACGCCGCCGAGGGCGGTGAGCGCGGCCAGGTTGGCGATCTGGCGGTCGCGCAGGGCGAGCCCGGGGCGCTGGTAGGTGCCGCCGAACAGGCTGGTGACGATCCAGTCGGCGAAGCCGGGGGCGAGCGAGTCCAGGCCGCCGAGGGTCGCCGCGGCGGCCGGGCCGGCGAGTTCGGCGAGCAGGGCGTAGCCGGCCTCGCGGTCGAGCGGGGCGCGGGTGAGGTCGGCGGGGACCAGGGACGGAGTCGCGGGCGGGGTCGCGGGCTGGGCCGCGGGCGGGGCCGTCGGGGGGATCACGGCGGGGGTTGCGGAGGGGATCACGGCGGACATCGCGGCGGGGAAACCTTTCACCAGTGGCGGCCGGCGGGCAGCCGGTCGAGTTCGGGGCGGGACAGGTGCAGCACTTGGTAGCGGGTGCCGGGCGCGTCCTCCGGCGCCGGACCGTGCCAGAGGGCGAGACTGAGCAGCTCCCAGCGGCTCGGGTCGACGGCGACGGCGGCGGTGTGCAGGGCGGGGTGCGCGGGCAGGGCTGGGCGAGTGGGGAGGCCGGGGCGCGCGAGGAGACCGGGGAATCCGGGGAGTTCGGCGAGGGCACGTTCGACGGCCTCGGCGGGGTCGGCGGTCTCCGGGAGCGGGACGGTCGTGCGGGTCGCGGTCGTCGGGGCGTCGGTGCGGGCGCCCTCGACCAGGCCCGCGCCGAGCCAGTGGCGGACGACCGGGCGGCCGAAGTCGGCGCTCAGGCCGCGGAAGCCAGGGCCCCAGAGGAAGCCGTTCATGCCTTCGGCGGTGCGCCAGAGGTAGAACGGCGCGTACTGGTTGACCGGCGAGCCGTCCCGGCCGCGCTCGCGGACCAGGTACGCCTTGAGGCCGAGGCCGGGGTGGTCGTCCATCAGGTGGCCCTTGTCGGCCACCCGCCGGCGGATGACGGCCATGTCGTAGTCGGCGGGGAGGGTGATCTCGTACTGCATCGCGTGCACGGCGGGGCTCCCGGGGGTCGGGGCGTCGGCGGTCTTCCTCGGTCGCGCTTCCTCACCCGGGCTTCCGCGCTCGGGCTTCGTCGCTCAGGGCCGACGGTGGTGAACGGGCGCGGTGAACAGGCGCGGCGGGTTGCCCCTCGTCAGGCCCGGCGGTGGACGGCGAGCAGGCCGAGGGCACCGCGGACGGCCTGCTCGAAGGGGGCGGCGCTGACCGCGGCGCGGGCCAGGACGTAGCCGCCCTGGACGACGGCCACCACGGCGGCCGCGGTGTCCGCCGGGTCGAGGTCGGCGGCGAACTCACCGTCCGTCTGGCCCTCGGCGACCAGTTCGGCGATCCGGCCGCGCAGCCAGTCGAAGGTCTCCTCGACCGGGGCGCGCAGCTGCGGGTCGGCGACCACGTCCGGGTCCTGGGCCATCCGGCCGATCCGGCAGCCGCGCAGCACCTCGCGGTCGCGGCGCAGGTAGGCGGCGATCCGGTCGTACGCGGTGCCGGGCGCCGCCAGGTCGGCCTCGGCCATGCCCCGCAGCTGCTCGGCGCTGCGGCGCAGGGCGGCGGCGGCGAGGCCGGGCTTGCCGTCGAAGTGGTGGTACATGCTGCCCTGGCCGACGCCGGAGCGCTGCTGGATGGCCTTCGGGCTGGTGCCGACGTAGCCACGCTCCCAGAGGAGGGCCTGGGTGCTCTCGATGAGGCGGTCCTGGGTGGTCATGGGACCACTGTACATACCAGTAGGTACAGAGGGAAGGGGTTGCGCCGGACCGGGGGCGAGGTCGGCAGATCGGGTCCGCGGATCAGGCCGGCGGATCAGGGGCGACGGGCCGGGGCGGGGCGGGGGGTGCGGCGGGGACCCGGCAATGCGGACTCGGCGGTGCGGACTCGGCGGCTGGTCGCCGGAAAGACCGAGGGCCGTGCGCCGCCCCCCGGCGGCCACGGCCCCTCGACCGTTCGTCATCCCCCGTGCCGCCGACGCCCATTCGGCCTCAGCCGGTGGCGCACGTCACGTTACGCACGGTGGCGGGCGTCACGCCGCGTACAGGGCGCGCGGCGCATTGCGCGGGCGGGCGCTCAGGGCAGTTCGCGCCGGACCACCGGTGCCACCTCGGCCGCGAACAACTCCAGTTGCTCCCGCTGCGCATCCTCGGTCAGTGCGTCCACGCCGATGCCGACCACCTCGTTGCCGAAGGCCTCGTGGTAGCGGTGGATCTTCTCGATCACCTGCTGCGGGCTGCCGACCAGGGCTGAACCCTGCTCCAGCGCGTCCTCCAGCGAGCGGAACGGCGAGTTGTTGTGCTTGCCAGCCGCCGAGTTGACCATCGCGTCCCAGTACGGGCGGAAACCCTCCACGGCGTCCTGCGAACGCTTGGCGACGTACAGTCCGCCGAAGCCAGCGCCCACCCGGGCCTCCTTCGGGTCACGGCCGTAGTGCTCCCAGCGCTCGCGGTAGTGCTCCACCAGGGCACGGTACTTGGCCAGCGGATGGAAGGAGTTGGCGGAGAACAGCGGATCGCCGTAGCGGGCGGCGAGGTCGGTCGAGCTGGTGCTGGTCGCACTGCCGTGCCAGACCGGGATCGGGTCCTGGAGCGGGCGCGGCGAGACGGTGGCCTCCGTGAGCGGCGGGCGGGTCGTGCCCTGCCACGTCACCTCCTCCTCCCGCCAAAGCCGGTGCAGCAGACCGTAGTTCTCGGCGAGCGCCGCCCACTGGCGCTCCTCGGGGAGGCCGAACAGGCCGAAGTGGCGCGGGTCGTTGCCCTTGCCGATGATCAACTCGATCCGCCCGCCGGAGAGTTGGTCGAGCATCGCGTAGTCCTCGGCGACCCGGACCGGGTCCAGGATGCTGAGCACCGTCACCGTGGTGAACAGCCGGATGGTGGTGGTGCGGGCGGCGATCGCGCTCAGCAGCACGGGCGGCGCCGGGGAGAGGAACGGTTCGCCGTGCCGCTCCCCCACCCCGTAGCCGTCGTAGCCGAGTTGTTCGGCGAGGACGGCCTGGTCGATCACGTTCCACAGCTTCTGCTGCGGGGTGCGGTGGATGCCGGTGACGGGGTCGGGGGCATTGGCGACGAGGGACGAGACGGTGAACCGCACGGCGGTCTCCTTGGGCGCTCGATGATCGGACGACGGGAGGCGCTGGGCCGCCCGGAGCGCTGCGGGTGCGGGACACCCGGTACGGGGCTGACGCGCCGAACTCGCGGTGCGGGATTCGCGGTGCGGGATTCGCGGTGCGGAGTTCGTGGCGCGGGGGTCGTGGTACCGGAGACGCGGGTACGGCGGCGCTGCGCTCGGGCGGGCAGCACCGGGGGGACGGACCGGGGCGGGCGTGGCGGCTCGGAGGCGGCGTCAGCGCACGGTGCTGCGGCGGTGACGGCGACAACAGCGGGGCGGGGCGGTCACGACGGCCTCAGCGGCCTCGGAGGTCACGGCGGCGGCCACCGCGGTCACAGTTCGGACTGCCATCGTGCTCCCCCTCCGCCTCGTCAGCGCGGGCCGCACCCGGCCCCTCGCCGTCCCACCTGGTCCTCCGCGAGGATAAGCAGCCATGGGAGGCAGGGCAAGGGCTTGATCGGGCGGGGCCGGCTGGCAAGATGTCCGCCATGAGCTACCTCGCCGCGGATGACCGCTATGCCTCGATGACCTACCGGAAGGCCGGCCGCAGTGGCGTGCAGCTGCCCGCCGTCTCGCTGGGGCTCTGGCACAACTTCGGTGACGCCCAGCCGCTGGAGGTGCAGCGGGCGGTGCTGCGCCGGGCCTTCGACCGGGGCGTCACCCACTTCGACCTGGCGAACAACTACGGCCCGCCGTACGGCAGCGCGGAGCGCAACTTCGGCTACCTGTTCGCGCAGGACTTCCGGCCGTACCGCGACGAGATGTTCATCGCGACCAAGGCCGGCTGGGACATGTGGCCCGGCCCGTACGGGAACGGCGGCAGCCGCAAGTACCTGCTGGCCAGCCTGGACCAGTCGCTGGGGCGGATGGGGCTGGACTACGTCGACGTCTTCTACTCCCACCGCTACGACCCGGACACCCCGATCGAGGAGACGATGGGGGCACTGGACAGCGCGGTGCGCTCGGGCAAGGCGTTGTACGCGGCGATCTCCAACTACCCGGCGGAGCAGCACCGGGAGGCGGTGGCGATCCTGCGCGAGCTGGGGACGCCGGTGCTGATGAACCAGTCGGCGTACTCGATCCTCAACCGGAACGTGGAGGAGGGCGGCGTACTGGAGGCGGTGGGCGACACCCAGACCAGCCTGATCGCCTACTCGCCGCTCGCCCAGGGACTGCTGACGGACCGCTACCTCTCCGGACAGGTGCCGGCCGGTTCGCGGATGTCGGTCGGGAAGTTCCTCACCGAGGAGGTGCTGACCGGGCCGAAGCTGGAGCAGCTGCGGGCGCTGAACAAGGTCGCCGAGGAGCGCGGGCAGACCCTGGCGCAGCTGGCACTGTGCTGGGTGCTGCGGGACCCGCGAGTGGTCTCGGTGATCATCGGGGCGAGCAGCGTGGCCCAGTTGGACCAGAACCTCGAGGCTCTGGCCGGTGGCCCGCTGACGGAGGAGCAGCTCGCGGAGATCGACCGGCTGAGTGTGTGAGGGGAGCGGGTGACGAATGACGGATAACAGCTGACAGATTTCGAAATCTGTCAGCTGTTATCCGTTATCTGTTACTTGTTATCTGTTCGTCAACATCTGTCAGCCGCCAGTCGCCAACCGTCAGCGCTCAGCGGCGGATGCCCAGCGCGGGCAGGACCGTCTCCGCGACCCGGTGGGCCTCCTCCAGCAGCGGGTTCCCGGAGAGGATGAAGGTGTCGACGCCCAACGCCTCGAACTCCTGCAGCCGTTCGACCACCTGGGCGGTCGAGCCGACCACCGCCGTCCCCGGACCGGGCCGGAACAGGCTCATGCCCGGCCAGAGGTTGGGATAGGCCTCCAGCTCCCGGGCGCTCGCCGGGACCTTGCCGCCGTGCTGGCGGAACTGGCGCTGCCAGCCCACACCGTCCTCCCCCACGGCCGAGCCCAGCTGCCGGGCGTAGGTCGCCTCACTGGTCACGTCCAGCAACCGGTCGGCGGCGGCCCAGGCCTCCGCCTCCGTGTCCCGGACGATCAGGTGCAGCCGCAGCCCGATCCGCAGGCTCCTCCCGTACGCGGCGGCGCGGTCGCGGACCAGGTCCAGCTTCTCCTTGAGCAGGTGCGGCGGCTCGCCCCAGGTCAGGTAGACGTCCACGTGTTGGGCGGCCATCTCGATGCCGGCCGGCGAGCTGCCGCCGAACCAGAGCGGAACGCCGCCGGGTTGCACCGGGGTGAGCTCGCGCAGGCTCGCGCCCGCGTTCTTCAATCGGTAGAACTCGCCCTCGTGGTCGAATACTTCACCGGCCGTGAGGCGCTTGACGATCGACCAGTACTCGGCGCTGAGCCGGTAGCGGTCGTCGTGCTCGACGTCCAGGCCGTACTCGCGCAGCTGCGCGGTGGAACCGTTGACCACGTTGAAGCGCAGCCGTCCGCCGTGCAGGTGGTCGAAGCTGAGCGCCATCTTGGCCAGCAGGGTGGGCGAGACCAGCCCGGGGTGGACGGCCAGCAGCGGCTTGAAGGCCGGCCCGGTGGCGGCGGCGAGCGCGCTGCCGAGCGTCCAGACGTCGTGCAGGTCGGTGGCGAGCAGTGCGCCGGTGTAGCCCAAACGCTCGACGCTGCCCGCCAGTTGCTGGAGGTACCGCAGGTCCACCGGGCGGCGGCCGGACGGCTCCCAGGGGTAGTGGCCCTCGCGCGGGATGATGTACCAGAGGACTTCGGAGGCCATGGCTCAGCTGTCCTTTCCGAGCGCGGCGGCCACCGGGGCCTCCAGGGCGGACAGGTGGGCGTCCGCGACGGTCACCACGCGGTCGATGAAGCCGACCCGGTGGAAGATGTCCGCCGCCTCCTGCTGCTCGGCCACGAACTCCGCGGTGGCGGGCTCGAGTTGCCAGGGAAGCGCGGCGAGCGCGGTGCGCCAGTCGGCGCTCATGCCGCCCAGCTCCCCGGCCGCGATCGCGGCGGCCTCGGCCGGGTGGGCGGCCACCCAGGCGTCCGCCCGCCGCAGTGCGGTGGCGATCGCGGCGACCACCTCGGGGCGTCCGGTGGCGAAGTCCCGGCGGGTGAAGAAGACCGAGCGGTCGGTGATGACGTCCCCGGTGCGGATCAGCTCGCGGAACTCCCCGCTGCGACAGGCCGCGGCGAGTTCGGCGCCCTGGGCGATCCAGCCCGCGATCTCGCCCTCGCGCAGCCGCCGCGCCTGGTCCTCCCCCGCCGCCGGACGCGCCGGGGTGACGTCCTCACCGTACGAAAGCCCCTGTGCGTCCAGGGCCTTGGCGAGCAGATGGGTCTGCCAGGAGCCGACGCCGAGGACGACGGTGCCACCCTTGAGGTCGGTGACCGTACGGACCGGTCCGGCGTCCAGGACCAACAGGGCGCCATGGTCGGGGCGGGGCGCGGATACCACCGCGTACACCAGGTCGTGGCCTGCCGCCTGGGCGGTGATCGGCGGGGTGGAGCCGGTGCCGCCGAAGTCGATGGTGCCGTCGGCGAGCAGCTCTCCGGTGCGGGTGCCGTCGGTGTAGTGGTGGAACGCGCCGCTCTCGCCGAGCGGCGCCAACTCCTCCTCCAGGTAGGGCAGTCGGGCGAGATAGTAGAGCGAGGGGTTGCTGGCGTGGACGCCGAGGGTGACGGTCATTGGGTCAACTCCGGTGGTGCGTACGGGATCTTGCGAGTGATGTGCGGGGCCCTGCGGGGCTGCGCGGGGTTACGTGGCGCCGTTCAGTGGACGCCGAGGTCGGCGAGCAGTCGGTGGCGCAGTTCGGCGAAGGCCGGGTCGGCGGGGTCGCGCGGGCGATCGACGCCGACGACCTCGTCCCGGACCAGCAGGCCGTCGCGCAGCACGGCGACGCGGTCGGCGAGCCGCACCGCCTCGTCCACGTCATGGGTGACCAGCAGCACGGCCGGGCGGTGGCGGCGGACCAGGTCGCCGACCAGGTCCTGCATCCGCAATCGGGTCAGGGCGTCCAGGGCGGCGAACGGTTCGTCCAGGAGGAGGAGTTGGGGCTCGCGGACGAGCGCCCTGGCGAGCGCGACGCGCTGCGCCTCGCCGCCGGAGAGGGTGGCCGGCCAGGCCTCGGCATGCCGCTCCAGGCCCACTTCGGCGAGCGCCTTCAGTCCGGTCTCCCGGGTCGCCGCGCCGCGCGGCAGGCCGACCGTGACATTGGCCAACACTCGCTTGGACGGGACGAGTCGGGGCTCCTGGAAGACCACCGTACGGACCGGCGGCACGAGCACGGTGCCCCCGTCGGCCTGGTCCAGCGCCCCGAGGATGCGCAGCAGGGTCGTCTTGCCGGTGCCGCTGGCGCCGAGCAGGGCGACGAACTCGCCCCGGGCGATGGAGAGGTCGACGCCGTCGAGGACGGCCCGGGTACCGAACACCCGGCGCAGACCGCGCAGATGGACGGCGGGGGTCGCCGCTTCGGAGGCCTCGGCGCCGACGGGGACGGCGGCCGCGGTGGCGTTCACGGTGGGGGCCAGGGTGGTGGGGACCGGGGTGGTGGGGACCGGGGTGGTGGAGACGGTCATCGGGCGACTCCTCGGACGGCCGGGCGCCAGGGCATCAGCAGTCGTTCCAGGATCCGGACGATGCCGTCGGCGGCGAGGCCGAGCAGCCCGTAGATCAGGATGCAGACGGCGAGGACGTCCGTGCGCGAGTAGTTCTGCGCCTGGGCCATCAAGTATCCGATGCCTTCGGTGGAGTTGATCTCCTCGGCGGCGATCAGGGCGATCACGCTGAGCGTCATGGAGAGCCGCAACCCGGAGAGCAGCGAGGGCAGCGCCCCGGGCAGGACGACCGTCCGTACGATCGCCCAGCGGCCCAGGCCGAAGCTGCGCATCGCCTCGACCAGCTTGCGGTCGGTGTTGCGGACCCCGCCGGAGGCCGAGACGTACATCGGGAAGCTGGTCGCCACTCCGATCAGGGCGACCTTGGCCGTCTCGGTGATGCCAAACCAGACCATGAAGAGCGGGACGAGCGCCAGGAACGGTACGGTGCGGAGGACTTGGATCGCGGAGTCGAGCAACTCCTCGCCGAGCCGGGTGAACCCGGTGACCACACCGAGCACCAGGCCCGTGGTGGCGCCGAGGAGCAGTCCGAGCCCGGCCCGGGTGAGCGAGACGGTGAGGGCGTCGTCCAGCTGGCCGTTGCCCCACAACTCACCGACCGCTTCGGCGACCTGGGCAGGCGAGGCAAGCACGTCCTGGGTGAGGGCGCCGGTGGCGGAGGCGAGCGCCCAGGCGCCGAGCAGGGCCAGCGGACCGAGCGTGCGCAGCAGCACGGCGAGCAGGCGGGGGCGGGGCCGCCGAAGCTGGGCGCGCGGGGTCACCAGGCCTGCGGCCAGGGCGGCCCGGGTCTCCTCGGGGGCCTGTTCCGTTGCGAGGGAGGTCACTTGGCGCCGCCCCCGAACGCGTCGATGTCGATCAGGTACGGCTTGACGTCGACCAGCTGCTTGGTGACCTTCTGGTCGGCGAAGAACCGGGCGACGGTGCCGAAGCGCGCTGTGTCGGCCTCCGAGATGCCGCCGGCCGTGGCCGCCTGCCGACTGACGTTCACCGCGACGTCCTTCTCGGCCGGGGTGACGGCGGTCGGGCCGGAGTCGGTGAAGACGTTGAGGTAGGCGGCCGGATCGGCCTTCTCCTTCGCACCGCTGTCGCGCAGGTAGGCGTAGAAGGCCTTGACCACCTCGGGGTGCTTGTCGGCGAAGCCGTTGCGCACCGCCCAGACCGCGTAGTTGTCGGAGCCGATCGCCCTGCCGTCGACCAGGAAGTGCGCGCCCGCGTTGGCGATCGTGGGTGTGGAGAAGGTGTTCCAGGTGGCCCAGGCGTCCACCTGACCGGAGTTGAAGACCCCGGAGGTCTGGTCGGCGCGCAGGTAGACCCGCTGGACCTGTTCGGCCGGGACGCCGTTCTTCTCCAGTGCCTTGAGCAGGAGGTACTCGCTGGTGCCGCCCTGGGAGACGGCGACCTTCTTGCCGACCAGGTCCTGCACGGTCTTGATGGGAGAGTCGTTCTTGACCAGGATCCCCTCGCCGACGCCGTCGGGGGCGGTCTGGGCGAACAGCTTGAAGCCGGGCTTCTGGGCGAGCGCGGCGACGGCCGAGGTGATCGAGCCCTGGGCGACATCGAGTTGGTCGGCGGAGAGGGCCTGCGCGGCGGGGGCGAAGGGGCCGGCGCTACCGGTCCAGGCGACCTTGGCGTGGACGGCCGACAGGGCCTGGTCCAGCGAGCCGTCCTTCTTTCCGCGGGCGAGGAACCCGTTGTTCCCCGGGTCGGGCAGGCGAAGCACGATGTCGGCCTTGCCACCGGCCCCGCCGGCGGCGGAGGTGCTGCCTCCGTCGGCGGACGAGCCGCAGGCGGCCAGGGCGGTGGAGGCGAGCAGCGCGGTGGCGGCGAGGGCGAGGCGGGCGGTGTTCACGGGGTCTCCAAAACGGGTGACAGATGACAACTGACAACTTTCGAAAGTTGTTCGCTGAAATCTGTTTGCTGAAATCTGTTCGTTGAAAGTTGTTCGCCGGGCGCCGGGCGCCGGGACCGGCGGCCTGCCGTGCGGGACAGCCGGACGAACGACGGGAGGAACGACCGGTTGGTCAGCCGGTCACGCCCGTCCGCCCCTCACCGCCGCCCCTCACCGCCGCCGCTCGCGCAGCAGCTCCCGGGCGGCGCGGAGCGGCTCCGGGTCGGCCCACGCGTGGACGTCCACCGGCGCGGCGAGGAAGCCCTGCCCAGCGAGGAAACGTTCCTGCTGGGCGAGCAGCTCCAGACGCTCCTCCGACAGGTCCAGCTGCAGGGTCCGATGACTGCCCGCCGCATAGGCCCCCGCGACACCCTCGGCACCCGCTCCGGTCTCGGCCCGGAGGATCCGGGCCACCTCCTCCGGACGCCCAGCGGCCCAGTCGGCGGCCTCCAGCAGGACCGCCAGGAAGCGGGCCACCAGCTCCGGATGCTCGTCGAGCAGCCGCTGATGGACGGTGACCGGCCGGGGCGTCCCGTTGTTGACCCGCACCCGGCGGTCCGGCGCGTCGTCCAGCTCCACCGCCACCTCCGCGCCGAACCGGCGGGCCGCCTCGACGGCCAACGCCCCCTTCACGTACACCGCGTCCACCACCCCGTCCCGCAATGCGGACAGTTCGGCGGACCACTGCCCGCCCCCCGGGATGGCCGGAACGTCGACCAGCTCGGCGTCGTCCAGCCCGAGACCGGCGAGCGCCAGGGCACCCCGGAAGCCGGCCAGGGCCATAGCCCGCCAGAAGTCGATGCCGATCCCATGATGTGGAATCGCCAGCCTCAGCCCGCGCAGCTGCCCGGGCTCACAGACGCCGCTCCCGGCCCGGACGAGGACGACCTGGCGCTCCTCGATCCAGGTCAGCCCGATCAGCCGGGTCGCCTCACCCCGCGAACGGGCCCACAGCGCGGGGACGTTGCCGCCCTCACGGAAGAGCCCGGTGAGCGCGTGGGTGTAGTGGTGGTCGGCGGCCACCTCCGGCGGGGCGTCCTGGAGCGAGCGGACGGCGATCCCGTCGGCGGCGAACTCGCGGGCGAGCCAGCCCTGGTCGGCGGCGATCCCGGTCGCGGTGGGCACCGGGCAGCGGGTGAACCAGAGGGTGTCGGGGACTGCGGGGGAACTCGGCGAACGACTGGGCACGAGACGGGGTCCTCTTCGGGGGCTCCGACGGTGGTCGGAGGCATCGGGGATCGAGTACGCCGGCATCCCACGACGGGATGCGGCGCTCGGGGCGCTGGACTCAGGTCACGGAGCGCGAAGAAACAGTGAGCAAGTGAGCGGGAAGGCAGGGAAGTTGCGCAGCCTCAGCGACAACAGAGACGAGGAGGGAGACACCGGTGGGACGGCACGGCGCTGCTCCTTCCTGTTCCGGCGCACGGGGATCCACGCGTCGCAGCGCACGAGCGCGCCGCGAGTGGCGTGGCGGGATGGCGCGCCGCCCGTACCGAGGAGCCGGGCGGCGCGATGCGAGGAGCGTTCCACGGCGGCCGAGCCGGAAGCAAGCCTTTGCCACATGGTGGGATCAGCTGTTCATCAACGCCATTCCATTGCAACGTCGTTGACACATGGCCGCAGCACTGGCTGCCCTACGCTGAGACTCCCTCCGGCGGTCCGCCCGGAGTCACGAACCGAACGCGAGGTGTCATGCCCGAGGCCGCCACCGCCGTCCAGAGCCCCCCGGCCGGTGCGCAGGCCGTTCAGCGCGCACTCGGGCTGCTGCACTGCTTCCACGACAACGGCCCCGATCTCAGCGCCTCGGACCTGGCCCGCCGGATGGACCTCTCGGTCTCCACGGCGCACCGGCTGGCCCGCACGCTGGTCAGCGCCGGGTTCCTGGAACAGGACGAGCAGACGGCCCGCTACCGGCTCGGTCCGGCGGTCGCCGAGCTCGGCCAACTCACCTTCCACCAGCGCGGACTGCACCTGGCCGGGCCCGAGTTGGAGCTGCTGTCCCGGCGCACCGGGACGACCGCCGACCTGGCGATCCGCAGCGGCCAGCACGCGGTGATCCTGGTCGGCGGCTCGGTCCGCCCGGACACCGGTCTCGGCCTGCGCCGGCCGCTGCACTCCACGGCGCTCGGCAAGGTGCTGCTCGCCTGGCCGCGCGCGGGCGAGTCGGCGGTGTCCGCACTCGGCCCGCTGACCTCCTTCACCGACCGTACGATCACCGAACCGGCCCTCCTGGAGGAGGAGTTGGCGAGGGTGCGAGCCGCCGGTCACGCGCTCAACGACGGCGAGTCGGCCGCCGGGGTGCGGACGGTCGCGGTGCCCGTCCTGGACGCCGCGGGCCAGGCCAGGTTCGCGCTCGCGGTCCGCTCGACCCCGGCGCACCTCACCGACGACCGGCTGGACCGTTTCCTGGCCCATGCCCGGACCTGCGCCGACGCCCTCTCCGTCCTCCTGCTGCCGCCCGACCAACGGGCCTGACCGAAGCACCCGTACGGTCGGTGCGACGCCAAAGCGCCGCAGCGGGCCGCCCGTTCACTAGAGGAACGGACAACCCGCTGCGGTGAAGGCCGACTTGGCGTCGGCCCCTCGCTCCTACGGTCAGCCGGTCAGCCGGCCGACCAGTCGGCCGGTTGCTCAGCTGACCGGCGTGTACTTGTACCCGACCCGGCGCACCGTCACGATCGAGTCCCGGTAGGCGGGGCCGAGCTTGCGGCGCAGTCGGGCGACGTGCACGTCGACCGTGCGGCCGTCCCCGACGTGGCCGTAGCCCCAGACCGCCGAGACCAGGTGGTCCCGGGTGTGCACCCGCTGCGGGTGCTCGGTGAGGTGGGCCAGCAGCTCGAACTCCAGGTACGTGAGGTCGAGCAGCCGCCCGTCGACGTAGGCGTTGCGCCGCTCGGCGTCGACCGCGATGCCGCGCCCGGCGGGCCGGACCGGCCGGACGGCGGCCGGTGCGGCGCCCGGCAGTGCTCCCGGCACCGCACCGGGTGCGGCGTGCCCGGGCAGGCCGACCGGCGCGGCGGCCGGGTTCTCGGCCGGCACCAGCACCAGGTACCCGACCATCGGGTGGCCCGCGGCCGCGCCGGTCTGCGCGCTGTACTGGGCGAGCAGCCCCTGCGGCAGCACGCCCTGCGGCAGGGCGGCGACGACGGCAGCCCCCTCCGGCAGTGCGGCGAGCAGCGAGGCGGGCGCCGCCGGTGCGACCACACCGGACTGCGGGCCGATGACCGGGCCCACGCCCGGCCGGAGCGACCCGATCGACCCGACCGGGCCGTTCGCGCCGGCCCCCGGGGAAGTCGGCTGGACGAAGGGAACTCCGGAGACGGGCGGGATGCCGGCCGGAATGGTCGAGGGGACGGCGGAGACGGGAGGAACGGAGCGGACCGCGCGCAGGTGCGGGGTCGCGGTGGGCAGGGGCAGGGTGGCCGTGGAGGAGGAAGACATGGTGTGCCGCTCATTTCGCGCGTGACGGACGGGGTGGAGTCGTCTGCGCGTCGACCGGGCGTACTGCCGGGGCTGGACCGGGTGGACCGGGTTCAGCGGGCGGAGCGCCGGGACGCGCTGGGCGAGCCCGGACACGTCTGATCGAACAGGTACGGCTGCCGCGACGGCCAGAACGGTTCGAGGTCGAAACGACCCCGTCGCCCGTCCGTGGTGCGGTCGGCGCGGTCGGCACGGCCGTTCCACCGTCCGGTCCGCGGACCCGCGCACATCGCGGGAGCCGGCCCGGGCGGACGGGAACGGCCGGCGATGCCGGGGGGATTGCTGGGGCAGACGATGTTCACTGGTGGTCTCTCCGCGAGGCGGGGCCGGATCGGTCGGCCGCGGGCGCTCCTGACGGGCGGTCCGCTACGGCCTGGTCGACGGGGTCGGTGGTGCGTCGGACGGCGGCCGGGTGCGGGCCTGGGGTGCCGGGGACGTACCGGGGTGGGACGAGGCGGTCAGCGACAACAGGCGCTGCAGATCAGCGCGTGGTCGATGTAGCGGCGAACGGTGAGCACCGGCATGACGGGGCCGGGCACGGCGGTGATGCGTCGCTGGCCGACGGTCATCCCTGCTGCCCTCCCCCTTCGTCCTGCCTCGTCGCGCTCCGTTGCCCGCGCGGCCACGCACCCGTGGTTCGGTGCGCGCCGGGACGGCTTTCGTCCACAGAGCCTTCCACGCCGGAGCCTGTCTAGGCAACCTTCCGCACACCGCCTGTCCGGCATGTGGACCGCCGAATGAGACGTCGGGTGTACGAAGCGCCCCTGACCAGGAGCGATCCCACGGAGCCTCAGGTCCGGGCGGCGGCCCGGTGGCGGAGCGCGGCGGCGTGCTCGACCAGGGCCACGAGCAGCTCCCTGCCGTCCTCCCGCAGCCGGGCGTCGCACAGCACCACCGGGATCCCCGGGTCGAGGTCCAGCGCGTCCCGGACCTCCTCCGGGGCGAAGCGCTCGGTGCCGTCGAAGCAGTTGACCGCGACCAGGAACGGGATGCCGCGCTGCTCGAAGAAGTCCACCGAGGGGAAGCAGTCGGCCAGCCGCCGGGTGTCCGCGAGCACCACGGCGCCGAGCGCGCCGCGCGCCAACTCGTCCCAGACGAACCAGAAACGGTCCTGCCCGGGCGTCCCGAACAGGTAGAGCGCGAGGCCGGGCCGCAGGTCGATCCGGCCGAAGTCCATCGCGACCGTGGTGGTCCGCTTGGCCTCCACGCCCGAGGTGTCGTCCACCGGGCGGCCCAGTTCGCTGAGCTCCTCCTCGGTGCGCAGCGGCCGGATCTCGCTGACCGAGCCGACCAGGGTGGTCTTTCCCGCGCCGAACCCACCCGCCACCAGGATCTTCACCGCGACGGCCGGACCGCCGCGCCAGTGCGGGTCGTTGGCGCCCCCGCCCTGCCCCGCCGGATCGCTCGACGTCGGAGGACCGCTCGGAGCAGCGCTCGGCGGGGTGCCCTGCGGAGTGCTCGGCTGGGTGGGGTCAGAGCGCACGGAGTCCATTGATCACGTCTCGCAGCAGGCGCTCGTCCGGGAGCTCGGCGAGCGGAACGGGTCGGGTGACGCTGATCAGGTCGGCGTCGTAGAGGTCGCCGAGCAGGACGCGCACCACGCTGACCGGCAGGTCGGTGTAGGAGCCGAGCTCGGCGACGGACAGCGGCTCGTGGCGGCACCAGGCCAGCAGGGTCTGGTGCTCCGGGTCGAGGACGTGCGCGGGCACGGCCCCCGCGTCCGGGCCGGGCTCCTTGGCGGTGACCAGCGAGATCAGGTCGAACAGCCCCTCCTCGACCGGCCGGGTGCGGCCCCGGGTCATCGAGTAGAGCCGCACCACCGGCCCGGCCTCGTCGTCGAACCACCGGTCGTCGACCGGGGTACGCGGTCGGAACAGGTCGACCTCGGGTCCGTCCGGGGCGTCCTGCTCCGGTGCCGCGCCGTCCAACCCCGCGCCGTCCAACCCCGCGCCGTTTGACACGGCGCCGCCCGGCTCCGCGCCGTTCGACTCCGCGCCGTCCGGTGCCGTCTGGCCTTCCGATGCCGTCGAGCCGTCCGCCTTCGGATCCGCCATCGACCCGCTCAGCCCCTCGGCGCGGCGGTTTCGGTGCGCGGCTCGGCAGCCATGTGCTCGCCGACCCGCTTGACCAGCAGGGCCATCTCGTAGGCGATCTGGCCGATGTCCGCCTCGGCCTCGCTCAGCACGGCCAGACAACTGCCGTCGCCCGCGGCCGTGATGAACAGGAACGCCTCGTCCAGCTCCACCATGGTCTGCCGGACCCCGCCGACCTTGAAGTGTCCGCCGGCGCCCTTGGCCAGGCTGTGGAACCCGGCCGCGACGGCGGCGAGGTGCTCGGCGTCCTCACGCTCGAGGTCGCGCGAGGCACCGGTGGCCAGCCCGTCGCTGGAGAGGATCACCGCGTGTCGCAGGGCCGCGACCCGGCCCACCAGGTCGTCCAGGAGCCAGTTGAGGTCCCCGGACGGCTGCGTCGAAGTGGTCATGAATCAGTTCCTTCCGCTGGAGCGGGTGATGCGGGCACTGCGGATGCTGCGGGTCCTGCGTGTGTAGCGGGTGCTACTGGTCCTACGGGCCCTGCGGGTGTTGCGGGTCCTGCCGGTGCTACGGGTGCTGAGGGTTCCACTGGTGGTACGGCCGGGACGGCCGCAGGGTTCCGCCGCACCGGCTGGCCCGGCGGGATCCGGCGGGCGAGCGGCGCCCGGGCGGCGTCCCCGGGCGCGGGTGCGGGCAGCGCCGCGGGGGCGGGCGCCGGGGCGATCGCCCGCCGGGACGGGTCCGGCGGCTGCCAGAGCGGTACAGCGACGGGCCGGTCGCCCGGCTGGGCCGTACGGTCCGTACGGTCCGTACGGTCTGTCGGGACGGTCGCCCCGCGGCCGCGGGTGAAGCCGCGCTGGAACGAGGCGAAGGTGGCCCTGGCCTCCTCCGGCGAACGCTCCCGGACCTCCGCGGCCTCGCCGGCCTCCCGCGCCCCGGTGCCCTCCACCGCTGACTGCCCGGTCCACATCCCGGCCCCAGCCCCGACCCCGGACTCCCCGCGGAGCCGGTCCTTCGCCTGCTCCTTGAGCTGCGGCGCGAGGTTCGCCTGCCGGACCCGTCGGGGCAGCCCGCCCGGCGTCCGGGGCGCGGTGTCCGCCGGAACGGCGTCCACAGGAATGGCGTCTGCCGGACCGGCGTCCACGAGGGTGCCGTCCACCGCGGCGCCGGCCGCCCCGGCCGCTGCCGCGTCCGCCGCGTCCCGCCGGTGCCGTCCCGTCCCCGGCCCGCCCTCGACGTCCGGCCCCGGCGCGGGCACCAGCACCGGCCCGCTCTTGGTCCGCGCCGCCCGGCGCGGCAGCCCGTTGGCGGTGCGCCCCACCTCAGGCACGGACGGCCGCGGACCGCCGGTCCCCCGGTGCCGCCCGCCCGTACCCTCGGCAGGCGCCGAGCCGGCGGACGTGCCCGAGGACGTACCGGAGGACGTGCCCGAAGACAGACCCGAAGCCGTTGTCGAAGCAGTGCCCGTGAACCGGCCCGCGGCGCCGTCGGACGCGTTGTCGGGCACCGCGACCAGGTCGCGCCGCCCGGCCGAACGCCCGGCTGCCCGGCCCACCGGCCGTCGTCCTCCGCCGGCCCCGGCGGCCCCACCGGCCCCGGCGGCGGGCGGTTCGGGCAGCCCGTCCGGCGCCTCCGCCAGCAGTTCGCGCGGGATCAGCACCACCGCCGTCGTCCCCCCGTACGGGGACGGCCGCAGGTGGACCCGGATGCCGTGCCGCCGGGCGAGCCGGCTGACCACGAACAGCCCCAGCCGGTCGGTATCGGCGAGGTCGAACTCCTGCTCCACGGTGATGCGTTCGTTGATCTCGGCGAGCAGCTGTTCGCTCAGCCCGAGTCCGCGGTCGTCGATCTCCAGCGCGAAGCCGTGTGCCACCACCTCGCCCTGGACGGTGACTTGGGTGGTCGGCGGGGAGAACACCGCGGCGTTCTCGACCAGTTCGGCGAGGAGGTGGGTCACGTCGGCGACGGCGCTGCCCAGCAGGCCGGTGCCGGGGAAGGGCCGGACGATGACCCGGGCGTAGTCCTCGACCTCGCCGACCGCCGCGCGGACCACGTCCACCATCCGCACCGGCTTGCGCCAGGCGCGTCCGGGTGAACCCCCGGCCAGGATGATCAGGCCTTCGGCGTGCCGGCGCATGCGGGTGGTGAGGTGGTCGACCTTGAAGAGGTCCGCCAGCTCCGCCGGGTCCTCGGTGCGGCGCTCCATGGTGTCGAGCAGGGTGAGCTGGC
Organism: Kitasatospora sp. NPDC058162; assembly: GCF_042884005.1. Classification (NCBI taxonomy): domain Bacteria; kingdom Bacillati; phylum Actinomycetota; class Actinomycetes; order Kitasatosporales; family Streptomycetaceae; genus Kitasatospora; species Kitasatospora sp. NPDC058162. The sequence goes on along the minus strand of NZ_JBHVUS010000002.1, from coordinate 414,068 downwards.
GGTGCAGCAGCACCTGGCTGCGCCGGGCCAGGTTGACGAAGACCGCCGCGACGCCGCGGCGCAGCTCGGCCTGTTCGACGGCGGCCTCGACGGCGGCCCGCTGGACCGCGTTGATGGCCTGGCCGACCTGCCCGATCTCGGCCTGGCCGAAGCGCAGTTCGGGCGCTTCGACGGCGACGTCCACCGGCTCGCCGCGGCGCAGCCGCAGCATGACGGACGGCAGCCGGGTGCTGGCGAGTTCGTTGGCCGCGTTGCGCAGGTTGATCAGCTCGCGGGCCAGCCCGCGCCCGATCCGGAACGAGATCAGCACCGACAGCACGACGGCGACCAGGCCGATGGCGCCGGCGATGCCGCCGCGCCACAGCGCCGCGATCGCGGCGGAGCGTCCTCGGTCGTCCAGCCCGGCGGCGATCCGGGAGTTGATCGAGGAGAGGTCGCCGAGCGAGCGGTCGGCGGTCTCCCGCCAGTTGTCGCCGTTGAGCGCCTGGACCACCCGGTCGGGGCCGCCGGCGCCGACGAAGTCCGCCTCGGCGCGGGCCAGCGCTCCCCAGGCCTCGCCGCCGCGCAGCGCGATGTAGTCGGCCTGGTCGGCGGGTTCGAGCTCGGCGATGTAGACGGTGAACAGGGCCTGCTGGTTGTGCAGGGCGTCCAGCGCGGTCTGGTACTGCTCGGCGGTGGGCCGGGCCGCGCCGGTGCGCAGGCCCTCCATCGCCGCGTCCTCCTGCGTCAGGTACTCGCGGGCGCGTACCAGCTCGATCAGGATGGTCCCCTGGCGCGGGAGTTGGCCGCTCTGCCGGGCGACGTAGGCGGACCGGAAGCCGAACACCGGCCGGACCAGGTCGCTGTACTGGCCGAGTGCGAACTCCCAGTTGAGCGCCAGCCGGCCGACCTGGGCGCGGAGCGGGCCGAGTTGGTCGGCGGCGGCGATGATCTGCACCAGGCGGGCGCGCTGGGCGGCGGAGAGCCGGTCCCCGGCGCTGTCCTTCTTCTGCCGGAGCACGGCGAGGCTGCGGTCGGTGGCCGCCTTCGCGTGCTCGAAGCCGTCCCGGGCGACCGGCGAGTTCGGGTCGGCCAGGTGCTGGACCGCGGCGCGGCGCTCGTTCTGCAGATCGCTCGTGTACTGGTCCACCGCCGTCCCGTAGTCCTTGTACGTACGGCTGATCGCCAACTGACTCCAGGCATCCCCGGTGGCGGCGAGCGTCGCGTACGCCCACAGGGCGATGAGCGCGACGATGGGCACCAGGAGCAGCGCGATGATCTTCGCGCGGATCGAGCTGCTGCGCAGACGCATGGAGTCCTCGGTCGGGAAGTGCCAGGCGCGGACGGGGAGCGGTTCGGGGGGCTTTCGAGGTACTGGGGACAGGGGCGGGACGGCGGATCGGGCGGTATGCGGGGAGGCCCGGGAAGGGAGCAGCGGAAGGCTCCCGGTCACAGGTCTGCGAGACTCTACTACGCCCTGACCACACGTTCGAGGGTCGAACCATTCCGCTTCTCCACCTTGCCCCGGACACGTCAGAGCGCAGCCCTGATCCGCCCCGTCCCGAGCCGTCGGCAGGCACTGCGCCGGGCACTCCGGAGGCATTCCGCGGGCGCTCTCCGGAGGCGTTCCGCAGGCGCCTCGCGGAGGCACTCCACGGGCACCATCCGGAAGCGCCCCGCACGCGCCTTCCGGAGGCCTCCCGGACACCTCCGACCGGCTCCCGGCCGGCCCGGGGCGCCTCCCCGAATCCTCCTCAACTGCGACACCATTCGTGCGGAACGGTGCCGATCTCGTCGCGTCACCGTCACAACCCTGGGCAGTGACAGGCCGATCCGATAGTTTCGCTCCACCCCGCGCGACCGGGCGCCGCCACCCCGGCATCCGTGCGCCGGGGCCGGCGGACAGCGCCGCGAGACGCGAACTGGGGAGGACTGTGCGCGAGTTCACCACCCCCGCCCCGGCCGGGCCCGAGGCGACCGGAGGACTCGCCGACTCCTTGTACGACACCGCCGACCGCCTCCCCGACCTGGTGCAGCTCTCCCGGCGGACCCGCGACGGAGGCTGGCAGGACGTCACCGCACGGGAGTTCCGGGACGAGGTCCTCGCCCTCGCCAAGGGCCTGCTGACCCACGGCGTGCGCTACGGCGACCGGGTGGCGCTGATGTCCCGCACCCGTTACGAGTGGACGCTGTTCGACTACGCGCTCTGGTCGATCGGCGCGATCACCGTCCCGGTCTACCCCACCGCCGCGCCCGAGCAGGTCCGCTGGATCCTCGCCGAGACCCAGGCGGTGGCCTGCCTGGTCGAGGACGAGGACGCCGCGATGACCGTCGGCGCGGTCTGCGACGCCCTGCCCGACCTGGCCGGGATCTGGCAACTCGACCGCGACTGCGCCACCGCGATCGCCGAGGACGGCCGGGACGTCCCCGACGCCCTGGTGCACCGCCAACGGCTCGGCGTCACCGCCGGCAACATCGCCACCGTCGTCTACACCTCGGGCACCACCGGACGCCCCAAGGGCTGCCTGATCAGCCACGCCAACCTGGCCGCCGAGGCCGACTCGCTGCTCGCCGGCTGGGGCGAGGTGCTCCGCGACACCGGCGGTGGCGGCCAGCCCGCCACCCTGCTGTTCCTGCCGCTGGCGCACGTGTACGGACGGGCGGTGCAGATCGCGGCGATCCGCGGCGGCTTCCGGATCGGCCACATCCCCGAAGTCTCCACCGACGCCCTGCTGCCCGCCCTGGAGAGCTTCCGTCCGAGCTTCCTGCACGCCGTCCCGTACGTCTTCGAGAAGATCTTCCAACGGGCCCGGCGCGCCGCCGAGGAGGCCGGACGCGGCGAACTCTTCGAGCAGGCCCGGCAGGTGGCCGTCGACTGGGCGGCCGCCCGGGAGCAGAAGGCCTTCGGCCGCGGCCCCGGCCCCGGCGCGGCCCTGCGGCTGCGCCACCTCGCCTACGAACGGGCGGTCTACCCGAGGCTCCGCGCCGTGCTCGGCGGCCGGGTGCGCACCGTGATGTGCGGAGGCTCCACGCTGCGAAGGGAGTTGGGCCTCTTCTTCACCGGCGCCGGGCTCCAGCTCTACGAGGGCTACGGCCTCACCGAGACCAGCGCCGCGATCACCGCCAACCCGGCCGGTCGACAGAAGCTCGGCACCGTCGGGCAGCCGGTGCCGGGCGCCTCGGTGGCCATCGCCGACGACGGCGAGGTCTGGGTGCGCGGCGGCTCGGTCTTCGGCGGTTACCTCAACCACCCGCAGTGCACGGCGGAATCACTGGTCGAGGGCTGGTTCGGGACGGGCGACCTGGGCCGGCTGGACGAGGACGGCTACCTCACCATCACCGGCCGCAAGAAGGACCTGATCGTCACCAGCAGCGGCAAGAACCTCGCCCCGGCGGCACTGGAGGAGCGGGTCGAGGCGCACCCGCTGGTCTCCCAGTGCCTGGTGGTGGGCGACGACCGACCGTACGTGGCCGCGCTGATCACGCTCGACCCGGCCGCACTGGCGCACTGGTTGAAGAGCCACGGACGGGAACAGCTGGACGCCTGGGCGGTGCTCGCGGACGAGCAGCTGCACACCGAGATCCAGCGCGCGGTGGCGGCCGCGAACACGGCGGTCTCGCGGGCCGAGTCGATCCGTGCGTTCCGTCTGCTGCCGCGGGAGTTCAGCCTGGAGCAGGGGCTGCTGACGCCGTCGCTCAAACTGCGCCGGACGGCGATCGCGGAGTACTACTCGACGGACATCGAGGAGCTGTACCTCTCCTGACCTGCCGCGACGAGTGCGTGAACCACCGTTCTCCAGAAGCTTCCTGACTATCCGTCTTGCCCCGTTCAGAGATGGATTGTTCGACGTGCGGTTCACCTGCCGTTCCCTTGACGGGCTGATTGGTCCAGTCCATTGTTGCTCTTCGGTCCGAGTGCGGCGCACCAGCACCACCCGCTCCCGCCCCTCCGGGAGCGCCCTGGTTCCACGGTCCAGATCCGCGTTCACGCCCTCCCCACGGGCGTGCCCCCACCTGCTGGAGTCCTCACGTGTCGATGTCCACGCGCCTGTCCGCGCTGGCCGCTTCCGTCGCCCTGCTCACCGCGTTCACCGTCCCGGCGGCCTCCGCCTCCACGGGCACCTCCGGCGTCCCGACCGTCAACCTGGTCACCAACCCCGGGTTCGAACTGCCCTCCCCCAACCTCGCCGACTGGGGCAGCATCCCCGGCTGGAGCTGCACCGGCGGCCCGGCCGAGGCGGCCGTCACCACCACCGCCGCACACTCCGGCACCTCGGCGCTCACCGTCACCCCCGCGAACGACGACTCCACCGGCGAGTGCGCGCAGACCGTCGCCGTCCAGCCCGACACCACCTACACCGCCTCGGCCTGGGTACGCGGCACGTTCGTCCACCTGGGCGCCACCGGCACCGGCCGGGACGTCGCCCCCGCCTGGACCGAGACCACCTCCGGCGGCTGGCAGCAGCTGACCACCCGCTTCACCACCGGCCCGAACGCCCACAGCATCCGGCTGTACGTGCACGGCTGGTACCAGCAGGGCCCGTTCTCGGTGGACGACGTGCGGGTCGACGGCCCGGCACCCGCCCCGGCGGTGGCAGCCGGCTCGATCCCGACCACCGACAAGGTCGTGTTCTTCACCGTGGACGACGGCTGGCAGCGCACCCCCGAGGCGGAGCGCTTCATCGCCGACCACCACCTGCCGATCACGGCCTTCCCGCTGCCGATGCCGGCCGGCATGGACCCGGACTTCTTCAAGCGGGTCACCGCCGTACCCGGCTCCTCCGTGCAGGACCACAGCGTCTCGCACTCCGACCTGAGCAAGCTGCCGCTGGAGCAGCAGCAGGTCGAGATCTGCGACGCGCGCGACGCCCTGACCCGGCTGTTCGGCACCGCGCCCGTGGTGTTCCGCCCGCCGTCCTTCTCCTGGAACGCCGACACCCTGCAGGCCGCCGCGAACTGCGGCATCCGCACCGTGCTGACCGCCGACGCCGACTTCAGCTGGGGCGCCTCCAACATCTGGCACCCGGGGCTGCTCCAGCCGGGCGACGTGATCCTGATGCACTGGACCGACACCCTCGCCACCGACCTGCCGCGCGCCCTCGCCGCCGCCGACGCCGCCGGCCTCAAGCCGGCCGGGCTGGTCGACTACCTGCGCTGACCCGACAGCAGGCCCGGCAGCGAACAAATGACAGATGACAGCTAACAGATTTCAGATGATGAAATCTGTTAGCTGTCATCTGTTCGCGGTTATCCGTTCGCCGTTATCCGTCCGCACCGCGCTCAGCCCCCGAACACCTCGCCCGTCCAGCCGACCAGGCGAGCCTCGAAGTCGTCGGCCGACGTGATGTCCTGCGCCGGGAACGTTCCCACGCCCCCGTCGTCGTCCCGGTCCGCCCAGCCCGCGACCAGATAGTCCACGTCCGCCCACCCGCCGCAGAAGAGAACCACGTGCAGTTCGGCGCCGGTGCGCGGGTCCGAGAGCTGGAGCCCGACCGACGCCGGGATCTCGACCCGCGTCCGATCCGTCTCCAACGGCTGGGACCAGGGGGCGAGTTGGTCCCACCAGGTGAGCGGGGCAACCATCAAGCCGGCGTCGCGCCAGCGCGGGATCCGGGCGGTGATCCGAGCGGCCGCCCGGTCGAGGTCGACGACGTGCTCCACCGCTGGGTCCGCTCCCGTCCGTGCGCTTCATAGTGATCATGCTCGTTGACAGGACGCCCGCGCCCTGGCTCTAATGGGGCCGTGCAGCGCGGCGTCGGCCACAGAGTAGTGGGCCGGCCGACAGCCGAGCCAGCACCTTATGTGCAAAGGGACGATGCGCGATGAGTACCTTCTCCGCTGCCCTGATCTGACGCAGGCGGTCACCACGGTGTCCGCCCGTTGTCGCGCGATGCCGTGTGTGGCCGCGATTCCCCTCACTCGCAGGAGACTTCACCACACACCCATGCCCATGTCCTTCAATCTGAATGTCATCGATGAGTTCCGCGCCAACAGCGGCCGGGTCGGCGGCCCGTTCGAGGGCGGCGACCTGCTGTTGCTGACCACCACCGGGGCGTCCTCCGGCCGACCGCACACCGTGCCGCTCGGGTACGTCCGGTCCGAGGGGCTGCTCCTGGTCGTCGCCTCGGCGGCCGGCGCGCCGGAACACCCGCAGTGGTACCGCAACCTGCTGGCCCGTCCTGTGGTCCGGGTCGAGCTCGGCACCGAGACCTTCGACGCCATCGCCGTACCCGCCGAAGGCCCCCGCCGGGAGCGGCTGTTCGCCGCCGCCGTCCGCAAGGCGCCCGGGTACGGCGACTACCAGGCCCACACCAAGCGGGAGTTGCCGGTGGTCGCCCTGGAACGGCCCGAGGCGCCGCCGGGCCACCCCCGCGAGGTGCGCAGCCTGGCCGACAAGCTGCTGGAGGCGCACAGCTGGCTGCGGGCCCAGCTGCGCCACGTCCGCGAGGAGGCCCACGCCCACACCCCCGGCCGCCCACCCGGGCTCGGGCTGCAACTGCGCCAGCACTGCCTGGCATTCTGCGAGGGGCTGACGCACCACCACACCGGCGAGGACTCCGCGGTCTTCCCCGCCCTCGCGCGCAGCCACCCCGAGCTCGCCGGGGTGCTGCGGCGACTCGGTGAGCAGCACCGGGCGATCGGACGGATCAAGGAGGAGCTGACGGCACTGCTGGCCGGAATCGAGGTCGCCGATCCGGAGCGGCTCAGGTCCGAACTGGACCGCATGTCCGTCGAGTTGGAGGCCCACCTCGACTTCGAGGAGGCGGAGCTGCTGCCCGCGCTCGCCGGGATCCCCTTCCCGCCGACGCGGCCGGCCCGGACACCGGACACCAACTCCGGACACCGACGCGCAGAGCACTGACGCGAAGCGCTGACGCCGGAAGCCGACGCGGCGGTGCCGCCGTCCCCTCCCGAACCATGGGAGGGGACGGCGGCACCGGTGTCACGCCAGGAGCCCGACGGGACGGTGGAGCGGTGAACCTCAGGACTGGCTGAAGACCGGGAGGTAGCCGTTGGCCTGGCCCGAGTCGTTCGGGTGGTAGCTCTCGTCGATCGGCAGGGTCGTGCTGTGCAGCCAGGTGTCCTGCGAGCCGCAGATCTCGTGCCCGGCGAAGATGTCACGCACGTCGCCGAAGGTGAAGCCGGCGTTGGCGACCTCCTTGGCGATGACGCCGTCGAGCGTGTCGGCGGCCTCGTTGATGGCGGCACGCTTGGTGTCACCGATGCCGAAGAGGCAGAAGCCGCCGATCTGGTACAGGTGCGGGTAGCCCATCACCACGACGTGGGCGTTCGGGGCCTTGGCGCGGATGGCGTTGTACACCTGGTCCAGCTGGCCGGGCAGGGTGTTGGTCGCGTAGCTCTCGGCCGTGTTGACGGCGTTGAGGCAGTCGCTGTCGGAGCCCAGCACGCAGGTCTTCATGGTGCTGGAGAAGCCGGCGTCGTTGCCGCCGACCGAGAGGCTGACCAGGGTGGTGTCGGAGCTCAGCGCGGAGATCTGGCTGTTGAGGATGTCACCGGTTCTCGCCCCCGAACAGGCGACGAAGGTGAAGGAGGCGGGGGAGTTCGCGTTCGTCCAGAGCGAGGCGTACGCGTTGGCGCTGCGCTTGCAGCTACCGCTGTCGCCAAGGTAGTTGCCGGCGCCGACACCGGCCGAGTACGAGTCGCCCAGGGCGACGTAGTTGACGCCGGCCGCGTTGGCGGCGGAGGCCGCGAAGAGCGTCGTCATGGTGAGGACGGCCGCTATCGCGGCGACGGAGAGGGCACGGGCAGGGCGGAGCATTGCACCTCCAGGTATGACGCGGGTCACAGAAAGGGATACCAAGCGGTAATCGAACACGGAAGCGTTCATGCCAAAGACATTGACGGACCGTCTGATAGCGAAGAAGTGAACTTCCCAGGCAGCGCCGTGAGTTCACACCGACCGTCACGGACGGGCGCCGGTGCGCACGCCGGTGCGCACCGCCACACCCGGGGCCGCCGACTCAGGAGCGACTGAAGACCGGGAGGTAGCCGCCGGCCTGGCCGGCCGAGTTCGGGTGGTAGCTCTCGTCGATCGGCAAGGTGGTGCTGTGCAGCCAGGTGCTCTGCGAACCGCAGATCTCGTGCTCGGCGAAGGCGCTGCGCACGTCGCCGAAGGTGAAGCCCGCGTTGGCGACCCGCTTGGCGATCACACCGTCCAGCGCGTCCGCCGCGCCGTTGATGGCGGCCCGCTTGGTGTCGCCGATGCCGAAGAGGCAGTCGCCGCCGACCTTGTACAGGTGCGGGTAGCCCATCACCACGACGTGGGCCTTCGGCGCCTTGGCCCGGATGGCGGAGTACACCCGGTCCAGCTGGCCGGGCAGGGTGTTGGTCGCGTAGCTCTTCGCCGTGTTGACGGCGTTGAGGCAGTCGCTGTCGGAGCCCAGCACACAGGTCTTCATGGTGTCGGCGAAGCCCGCGTCATTGCCGCCGATCGACAGGCTGACCAGCGTGGTGCCGCTGTTCAGCGCGGAGATCTGACTGTTGAGCACATCGCCGGTTCTCGCCCCCGAACAGGCCACGAAGGAGAAGGACGAGGGCTTGTTCGCGTTCTTCCACAGGTACGCGTAGGCATTGGTGCTGCGCTTGCAGCTACCGCTGTCGCTCAGATAGCCGCCGGCACCGACACCGGCCGAGTACGAGTCACCGAGGGCGACGTAGTTGACTCCCGCCGCGTTGGCGGCTGACGCCGTGAAGAGCGTCGTCATGGCGAGACCGGCCGCCATGGCGGCGACGGACAGAGCACGTGCAGGGCGGAGCATGGCACCTCCTGATATGACGTGGGTCACAGAAGGGATACCAGGCAGTAGCCCGACGCGGAAGCGCTCATGCCAAGGACATTGACGGGCAGTCTGATAGCGCAGAAGTGAACTGGCCCCGACAGAGCGTGAGTTAGCCCAGGTGGGTGCGGGTGTATGTCGACGCGCGTCGGTCATCGCGTGTAGACAAAAAACTTCCGAGAAGTCAGCTCGGCGTCAGCCACAGGTCAGCGTGCGGCCGCCGGTGCGTCAGTTCTGCGGCGGCTGCCAGCCGCTGCCACCCCCGCCGCCGCCACCCCGACAGCAGCCTCCCGGTGATGACGCCCCCGCGAGGGCCTTCGAGGGCGCGGCTGAGCACCCCGAGGGCGCGGCTCAGTACCCCGGGGCGCGTCCGCCGCCCGGGTACACGGGGCCGGGGAAGACCGTGCAGCCCTCGACCGGAAGCTCCTCGATCGCCTCGTTCGCGGCGGCCGGCACGCCGAGCCAGTGGGTGGCCATGGCGACCGCCGCCCGGGCCTGGCGCAGCCCGGGCTCGCCCCAGCCCAGCAGCTCGACCGCGAGCCCCGGCGCGACCAGCAGTCGCCGGTAGTGCCGGCCCGAGGCCGGATCGGCCGCGCTCGGACCGACCGCCCGCAGCGCCGCCGCCATCCGGACCCGGGCGCACTCGTGCCCGCCGTTCGCGGAGCCGACCCGGTCGTACAGGTAGCCGAGGTAGTACGGCCGGCCGATCACGGCCTGGGCCTCCTCCCCCGCCTCCCGGGCCAGGGCGGCCGCCGGGTCGCCGTCGTCCTCCGGCTCCAGCGAACCGCCGGGCAGCGAGCAGATGCCGTCCTTGGGGTTCACCAGGGTCAGCACCCGTCCGTCCGGGGCGAACAGCCACCCCCAGGACTGCTTCACCGGCAGTCCGTCCGGCACCTGCTCACCCGGCCGCCACGGCCAGCCCGCCGTGGGACGCCGGCGCACCTTCCCGAGCAGCTCGGCGATCTCCGCCGTGAACTCGATCCGGCCCATGCCGCGCGCCCCCCTCTCGCTGTCGGGCTCGCCGGACCTGCGGAGCACGGTTCGGAGCGGAGCGACCGGAGCGGCGGCGTGGGGTACCGCGCGCTCCTGCTGTTGATCTTCTCCGATCTTCCCCGAACAGGCGGTCGATGAACAGTCCCCAGCGCCGCATGGTGGATGCGTCGGCCACGAACGCCCTGATCACCCCAGCGGCCCACCCCCGCCCCCGGCCTCCGGGAAGCCCGGCAGCGGGAACCCCGGCTGCGGGACCACGCCGGGCGGGAAGGCCAGCCCGCGCGCCGCGTCGTCGGCCAGCTCGTCGAACACCTCGTGCGCGGTCATCGGCCGCAGCCGCCCGCCGGCCAGCGCCCAGCCCCGCACCCGCGGTCCGGACCCCTCCCCGCCCGCGGACGTGCCCCGGAGGGCGCCCGCGGGCCACGCCGACTCGCCCGGCGACCTGCCCGGCACCCGGCCCGGGAACCTGTCCTCCGGCCGGCCCGGCGGCGCGGAGGGATCGCCGTGCAGCAGCAGCGCCCCCTCCCCGCCGGAGGCCACCCCGGCCGCGAGCGTGACGCAGAACGCCTCCACGTCCCGCCCGGCGGGCAGCAGGCGCCCCGCCTCCACGCAGACGTCCACCGCCGAGGTGAGCTGCTCGCCGTCCTCCGGCCCGTGGCAACGCAGCGTCAGCAGGTGGCAGCCCTCGCCCGCGCCCTCGGCCAGCGCCAGGTAGACCGAGGTCACGTACCGCATCACCGCCGCCATCCGCCGCTGGCCCGCCAGGTCGTCGCCGACCGCGTGGAGCAGCGACGCGCAGGCGAGGGACATCCGCACCCGCGCCCGGTGGTCGTCCAGCAGCACCGGGAGCAGGTCCCCGATCGGCTCCCCCGCGTAGACGAAGGGCTCCCCGGCCAGCTCGGGATCCCCCGCGTACGCGACCCGGGCGGCCGGCGCCCGGGGGTCGAGCCCGAGCGCGGCGCAGTAGTCCTCGAAGTCACCCGCCTCCAGCACCCTCAGGTGCACCTCCAGCCCCTGCTCGTACAGGCCCCTGAGCTGCTCCTCCGCCCGCACCAGGTACTCCTGGTGCCCGAGCGCCCCGAACAGCCCGTACTCCGCCAGCCCGGCGAAGTCCTCCGCCTCGACGGCCAGTGCCACCGCCACCGGCTGCGGCGGCGCTCCTCGGGCCCGGCCGCCGCGCCGCCCGCGCGCACCGGAGCCGCCCGACCCGACGGCCCGCGCGCCCGGCGGCCGACCTCCTCCCGGCGGCACCGCCCCGCCGGGACCGCCGACCGGCCCCCGTCCGAACCCGGACCAGGCCCCCGGACCGGGCCCGCTTCCCGCCCCGGCGCCCGACCCGGGCCTGCGCCCGCCGAACAGCAGCGCCCCCGGCTCCCGCAGCGGCCGCTTCCGCACCACCACGACGCCCAGCACCTCGTACACCGACTCCCGCACAGCCATGGGTTTCCTCCCGTCCGTTCGGCCTCCGACCTCCGGAGTCGCCGACGCCACGGAACATACACAGAGCCACTGACAATCCACCCCGAGTAATCGAACACCAGCGTCCGCGACCCTATCGAGGAGCAATATTTGCCCCTACCGAGCGGCATCACAGCAGGCCAAGGGGCAAAAATGCGCCCTCCCTCCACGCCCCGATCCACGCCCCGATCCACCCTCCATCCACCCCCCGGTCCACCCTCCGCCCGCTTCCACCCGCCCCTCCGCCCGCCCCCTTCGGCCCGGCAACCCCCGTGGCCACCGAGCACACCGGGATTGTCGGTGCCGGGCGTTAGGGTCGGGGACCATGCGACTGCTGCATACCTCCGACTGGCATCTCGGGCGCTCGTTCCACCGGGAGAGCCTGCACGACGCCCAGCGCGCCTTCCTGGACCACCTCGTGGACGTGGTCCGGTCCGAGGGCGTGGACGCCGTGCTGGTCGCCGGGGACGTGTACGACCGGGCGCTGCCGAGCCTGGACGCGGTCGCGCTGTTCGACGACGTGCTGCACCGGCTGGCGGACCTCGAGGTCCCCACGGTCTTCATCAGCGGCAACCACGACTCGGCCCGCCGCCTCGGGGTCGGCGCCGGCCTGATCGGGCGGGCCGGGATCCACCTCCGGACGGATCCCGACGGGTGCGCCGAGCCCGTGCTGCTGGCGGACGAGCACGGACCGGTGGCCGTGTACGGGCTGCCGTACCTGGAGCCGACCCTGGTCCGCGAGCGGTTCGGGCTGGCCAGGGGCGGGCACGCGGCGGTGCTCGGCGCGGCGATGGAGCAGGTCCGGGCCGACCTGGCGGCCCGCCCGGAGGGGACCAGGGCGGTGGTGCTGGCGCACGCCTTCGTCACCGGGGGCAAGGAGACCGACAGCGAGCGGGACATCGCCGTCGGCGGGGTGGCCTCCGTCCCGGCCTCGGTGTTCGACGGGGTGCACTACGCCGCGCTCGGCCACCTGCACGGCTGCCAGACGCTCGCCCCGCACCTGCGCTACAGCGGCTCCCCGCTCGCCTACTCCTTCTCCGAGGTGCGCCAGCGCAAGACCATGTGGCTGGTCGACCTCGCCGCCGACGGCTCGGTGGCGGCCGAGCGGGTCGACTGCCCGCAGCCGCGCCCCCTCGCCACCCTGCGCGACACGCTGGAGGCGCTGCTCACCGACGAGAAGTACACCGAGGACGAGCAGTCCTGGGTACAGGCCACGCTCACCGACGCGGCCCGCCCGAGCGAGCCGATGGAGAAGCTGCGCCGCCGCTTCCCGCACACCCTCCAGCTGCTGTTCGACCCCGAGGACGGCGGGGCCGAGCCGTCCCGGTCGTACGCCTCCCGGGTCAGCGGCCGGGAGGACCTGGAGATCGCCGAGGGCTTCCTGCGGCACGTCCGCCCCGGGGCCGAGCCGGAGCCGGACGAGCTCGGCTGGCTGCGCGAGGGCTTCGAGCAGGTCCGCGAGGACGCCGACCGGAAGGCGGACCTGCCCCGATGAGGCTGCACCGGCTCACCGTCACCGCCTTCGGCCCGTTCGCGGGCAGCGAGACGGTGGACTTCGACGCGCTCGCCGCCGGCGGGCTGTTCCTGCTGCGCGGGGCGACCGGCGCGGGCAAGAGCAGCGTGCTGGACGCGGTCTGCTTCGCGCTGTACGGCGAGACGCCGAACGCCCGCCGGGCCAACCGGCTGCGCAGCGACCACGCCGACCCCAAGCGGCTGACCCAGGTCGAGCTGGAGCTGACGCTGGGCGGGCGGCGGCTGCAGATCACCCGGCTGCCCGAGCAGCGCCGGCCGAAGAAGGTCGGCACCGGCACCACCGTCGAGCGGCCGCAGACCCTGCTGCGCGAGTGGGCCGCCGACGCGGGCGACGGCGCGCCCGGCTGGCGGCCGGTCAGCAAGTCGCACCAGGAGGCCGGGGAGGAGATCCACCGGCTGATCGGCATGAGCCGCGAGCAGTTCTGCCAGGTGGTGCTGCTGCCGCAGGGCGACTTCGCCCGGTTCCTCAAGGGGGACTCCGAGGAGCGCGGCAAGCTGCTGCGCCGGCTGTTCGACACCGAGCGCTACGGGCACGTCGAGGCCTGGCTCGCCGACCGGCGCCGCACCCAGGAGACGGCCGTCCAGGCCGGGCGGCGGCGCCTGCGCGACCTCGCCAGCAAGGCCGAGCAGGCCGCCGGCCCCGGAGCCGAGCCCGCCGGGGCGTGGGTGCCGGCCGAGGACGGCGACGCCGACCTGGCCGCCGGGCTGCTCGGCTGGGCGGCGATCCTGCGCAGCGGTGCGGCCGAACAGCTCGCCGTCGCCGAGGCCGCCCTCGCGGGTGCCGAGGCGGCCCAGCGGGCGGCCCAGCGCGAACGTGAGGGCGCCGAGGAGCTGGCCGGTCGGCAGCGCCGGCACCGCGAGGCACTGGCCGAGGCCGAACGGCTGGCCGGCTTCGAACCGGCCGCGGCACGGGACCGGCAGCGGCTCGCCGCCGCCCAGGAGGCGGTCGGCGTGGAGTCCGCGCTGCGCCTGCGGGAGAACGCCGCCGAGGCGCTCGGGCGGGCACGGGAGACGGAGCAGCGGCGCCGGGAGGCGCTCGCCCGTGCGGACCTCGGGGAGCACCTCCCGGCCGGTGCCGAGGCCGGGGCCGGGGCCGCCGAGCTGGCCGAGGCCGAGCTGCGGCTGCGCGCCGAGGTGGTCCGGCTGGAGGCGGCCCGGGCGGAGGAGCGTCGCTGCGCCGAACTCGCCCGCGAGCAGCTCTCCTTGACCGGGGAGCGGCGCGGCGCGGAGGAGCGGGCCGAGGAGGCCGAGGACTGGCTGGCCGAGTTCGACGGCGAGCTGGCCCGCCTGGAGGAGCGGCAGGAGCTGGCCCGGACGGCGAGCGCCCGGGTCGAGCAACTGGACGGGCAGCGGGCCGAATTGACCATGCGTCTGGGCGCGGCCCGGGAGCGGGACGGCCTGCGGGCCGAGATCGCGGCCGCCGAGCCGAGGGTCGCCGAGCTGCGCACGGCCGCGCTGGACGCCCGCGAGTTCAGCCTGGACCTGCGGGACCGCCGGCTGGCGGGCATGGCCGCCGAGCTGGCCCGGCAGCTGCGCTCGGGCGAGGCCTGCCGGGTCTGCGGCTCGGCCGAGCACCCGGCGCCCGCCGAGGCCGCCGACGGCGCCCGGGTGAGCGCCGAGGACGAGGAGCGGGCCGGCCGGGCCCAGGCCGCCGCCGAGAAGCTCTGGGGCGAGGCCGACCGGTCGCTGACCGCGCTGCGGGTGCGCGAGGCCACCGCCACCGGTGCGGCCGGCCCGGAGGGTACGGACGTGCTCGCGCGCTCCCTCGCCGAGCTGGAGCAGGAGCACCGCACCACCCTGCAGCAGGCGGAGGCGCTCGGCCGGGTCGGCCGGGAGATCGCCCGGCTGTCGCAGGACCGCGCCCGCCGGCTGGACGAGCTGAACGAGGCCAAGGAGCGCGCCGCCGTCCTCACCGACCGGCTGCAGAGCCTGGACGACGAGCAGCGCACGCTGACCGCCAAGGTGGCGGCGGCGCGCGGCACGGCGGCCTCGGTCGCCGACCGGGCCGGGACGCTGGGCCGGCTCGCCGAGGCCGTCGCCGCCGTGGCCGCGTCCGCGCGGGCGACGGCGGAGGCGCGGGGCCGGCTCGGCGAGGCCGAGGAGGAACTCGGCAAGGCCGCCGCCGCGGCCGGGTTCCCGGACGCCGGCGCGGCGCTCGCCGTCCTGCTGCCGCGCGAGGAGCGGGACCGGCTGGAGGCCCGGCTGGAGCGGCACCGCGCGGAGTCGGCCGCCGTCCGGCACGAGCTGGCGCTGCCCGAACTGGCCGAGGCCGCGGCCCGTCCGCCGGTCGACCTGCCCGCCGCCGCGGCCGCGCTCACCGCCGCCACCGACCGGCTCGGCCGGGCGCACGCGGCCCGGTCGGCGGCCCAGGAGCGCTGTGCGGCGCTGGCCGCGATCGGGCGCGGGCTGGGCGAGCTGGCCGCCGAGCTGGCCCCGGCGCTGGAGCGGTACGGCCGGATCAACCGGCTCGCCGCCCTGGCCGCCGGCACCTCCACCGAGAACCGGCTGCGGATGCGGCTGGAGTCGTACGTGCTCGCGGCCCGGCTGGAGCAGGTCGCGGCGGCGGCCAGTGACCGGCTGGTCCGGATGTCGGGCGGCCGCTACACGCTGATCCACAGCGACGACCGCGGCACCGGCAACAAGCGGTCCGGCCTGGCGCTGCGCGTCGTGGACGCCTGGACGGGCACCGAGCGGGACACCGCCACCCTGTCCGGCGGCGAGAGCTTCTTCGCCTCGCTCTCCCTCGCCCTCGGCCTGGCCGACGTGGTCACCGACGAGGCGGGCGGCATGCCGCTGGACACCCTCTTCATCGACGAGGGCTTCGGCACCCTGGACGAGCAGTCCCTCGAGGAGGTGATGGACGTCCTCGACGGCCTGCGCGAACGGGACCGCGCCGTCGGCATCGTCAGCCACGTCGCCGACCTCCGCAGCCGCATCCCCGCCCAGCTCCTGGTCCGCAAGGGCCGCCACGGCTCCACCCTCGCCCTGGCCGGCCGGGAGGACGCCTGACGCCCGCCCCCGCCAAGTCCGCCCAGTCCGCTCAGCCCGAGCAGGCGATCCGCTGGGCCTGCTGCCAGGCGCAGGTCGGGCACAGGGTGCTGCCCGGCTGGTTCGCGGGCAGCACCGTCGGCTCACCGCACAGCACGCAGTCGGCCCGCGGCCCCTCCGCCGCCGGATCCTCCCGCAGCGCCGCCTCCGCCGCCCCCACCGACGCCGGCCCGCACACCGCCGCCTCCTCACCCACCACGGCACCGCCCGTCCCGGTCTCACTCATGCCGCCTTCCTACTCCCCACCCCCACCCCGCCGCAAGGCGGGCCCGTGGGCGGGGGCTAGCGTGGCCGGCATGGTTGGCACGGATGGCGGGGTCGGGGATCTTCAGCGGCGGTTGCGGGCTGCTCAGGCGGGCGCGCCCACGTACCGGGAGGTGGGGGCGACCCGGGGTGGGCGGTTGCCGGAGGGGTACGGGCACCTGCGGCGGCGGGTGCACCTCGGGCGGGGGCCGGAGGTGCTGGAGCGGGCCGGGCGGTACGTGCTCGGGTGGGGCAGCCAGTTGGGGACCGGGTTCGCGGTGTACCCCGGCGGGCCGGTCCGGGACGGGGCCACCGTGCTGCTGCGGCTGAGCCTGCCGGGCAGCCGGTGGCCGGGGCTGGTGATCCCCTGCCGGGTGGTGTGGACGGTGTCGGAGCCGGACCGGATCGGGTTCGCGTACGGGACGCTGCCGGGGCATCCGGAGTGCGGGGAGGAGTCGTTCCTGGTGTCGATGGACGCCGAGGGCGAGGTGTGGTTCGAGGTGGCCGCGTTCTCCCGGCTGTCCGCCTGGTACGCCCGGCTGGGCCGGCCGGTCGCGCTGCTCTGCCAGTACCTGGCGATCGAGCGCTACCTCGCGGCCGTGGCCGGCCACGTGGCCTAGGCGCGCCAGGGCGGCCGGCCCCGACCCGGCCCCGCCCTGACCCGCCGCCGGGCCGCGGCTCAGCCGAGGAAGGACAGCCGGACGGTGCGGCGCGGGTTGTCCCCGTTGGTGTCGATCAGCACCACCGACTGCCAGACGCCCAGGGCCAGTTGGCCGCCGAGCACGGGCAGGGTGGCGTGCGGGGCGACCAGGCCGGGCACCACGTGGTCCCGTCCGTGGCCGGGGCTGCCGTGCCGGTGGCGCCAGCGGTCGTCGGCCGGGAGCAGTTCGCGCAGCGTGGCGAGGAAGTCGTCGTCGCTGCCCGATCCGGTCTCCAGGACGGCGATCCCCGCGGTGGCGTGCGGGACGAAGATGTTGAGCAGTCCGTCCCGCCCGGGGGCCCGTTCGTCGAGGAAGGCCGCGCAGCGGTCGGTGATGTCCAGCGCGACCTCGCGACTGCCGGTGGTGATCTCCAGGGTGGTGGTCTGGAACGGCCCGGTCGACCCGGCTGACGTGGAGTGGTTGTGGTCCGCCATGGCGCCATCCTGACCCAGGTCAGCGGGTCGGGCGTACTGCCTCGCCGACTGCCCGCGCCGGGGCGGCGGCCTCGCGTAGGGTGAAAGGTTCAGACCAAAACGGCGGTTCCGGGCGCCGGATACGCCGACGACCCGACGGACCGGTGGTCCGTCGGGTCGTTCGGGAACCGAACCCGGGCCGAGGCCCGCGGTCCTGGTCCCAGGGCCTTAGCCGCGCCCGCCGAAGAGGCTCCGGCGCAGCCGGCGCAGCGGCGCCAGCAGCGAGACCCGGGTGTGGCGACGACGGGCCGCCGCCGGGGCGTCGGCGCCGCGCGGCGTCAGTTCCCTTATCAACCCGAGCGCCTCGGCGGTGTCCACCGCCGAGAGCGCGGGTGCGCCGAGCACGGCCAGGTGTCGCTCGATCCGGCGGCCGGTCGCGCCGACACCGCACTGGATCGCCGGCACACGGGGCCGAGTCCGCACTTGCATGTGTTCCATCAGTTTCCCACCCCTACGAGGCGCCAGGGCCGTGAGGCGAAGACTATCCGTGTGGGACGGCCTCCGCGCAACCGTCCTCGGTGTTGTGCCACCGTACCGTGCGGCGTCAACTGACGATGCACCAGGGGCAGCTCGGGCGGTCACGACTAGGCATCAATGATGGTGCACGACCCGCCATCCGTCACCAGGGCCAGGAGGCGCGGACCCGGCGCCCGTTCGCGCCGTGTGCGCCGGGCGCAGGGGGCGTCCGGCGGGCGTCCAGCGGCTCTTCCGGCGGGACTTCCGGCGGTGTCGACGAATCGCCCCCATATAGGGGACAGTCGCAAGGTCGACAAAACGATCACCGACCGGTGGCCGAACCGCGGGCGGCCGGGTTCATGAAGTGAACACATACGAGGGATTGACTCCCGCCAATCCTCCAAGCAATATCTGAGGCAACACGAAGGTGCCTGCACCGCACCCACTCGTGTGTTCGAGTCATGAATGGCTCGGACTCGAAGGAACTCCGGCTCCTGCGGGCCACTGCCCGGCCACCTCGACGCTGCGGTGGCCAGGCCCGCCCGGTGCCCGGACCGGCGGCCGGCCGTAGAGGGTCGGCCCGGCCGCCACCCAACTGCCGGTGCCGCCCCGCTCGGGCCCGGCACCGGCGGTTCCGGGCCCGCCCGGACCGTTACCGCCGCACCGCCCGGCCAGGTCCCACCACACCCCCCGGGCCGCCCCCTCCGCACCGCCCGAACCACCCGTCCCACCGCCCGGACCGCCCGCCGTCCCGGCCCGCTGCGCCCGGCCGGACGTCCCCGCAGGTCGCACCGTGTGGATCGGTAGACTCGGCCAGCGTGTCCCTCCTCCTCAGCATCGTGCTCCCGGTCCACGGCGTGGAGCGGTACCTGCCGCGCTGCCTCGACTCGATCCTCGGCGAGACCCCCGCCGCCGAGACCCGCTTCGAGGTGATCGCGGTCGACGACCTCTCCCCCGACGGCTCCGGCGCGATCCTGGACGCCTACGCCGCCCGCGACCCCCGGCTGCACGTGATGCACCTCACCGAGAACCAGGGCCTCGGCGGCGCCCGGGCCGCCGCCCTGCCGCGGGTGCGCGGCGAGTACGTCTGGTTCGTGGACAGCGACGACTGGCTGCCCGAGCGCACGGTCGGCGTGATCCTGGACGAGCTGGCGCAGGAGCGCCGCCGCGAACTGCCCGCCGACGTGCTGCTCACCGACTTCACCCACGTCTACCCGGACGGCGGGAGCGAGCCCAACCCCTGGCGGCACGTGCTGGTCGGCTCCCCGCTCGCCGAGGGCTGCACGGTGGCCGAGCACCCGGCGCTGTTCCAGACCGTGATGTCGGTCTGGAACAAGGTGTTCCGCCGCGCCTACCTGGAGGGCCTCGGCGTCGCCTTCGGCCGCGGCTACTACGAGGACATCTCGGTCACCTACCCCGCGCTGCTCGCCGCCCGGCGGCTGCGCTACCTCGACCGCCCCTGCTACAACTACCGGCGCGGCCGGGACGGCGCGATCACCGCCACCGCCTCCCCCAAGCACGCCGACGTGTTCGCCCAGTACGACGCGATCTTCGCCTTCCTGGACCGGTGCGAGCGCCCGGACGGCCCCGGCCGGCCCGTCCCGCCGTCGCTGCGCACCCTGGTCTTCGACCGGACCGTCCGCCAGGCACTGAACGTCTACGACACCCCCGGGCTGGTCCCCGTCGACCGGCGCAGGGACTACTTCCACCGGCTCGCCCTGCACTTCGAGCGACACCGCCCGGCCGACTACCGCTTCCCCGGCGGGGTGCGCGGCGTGCAGTACCGGCTGGCCGCGCGCGGCGCCCGGATCGCCTACGCCGAGCTGCGCCGCACCGGCCGGCTGCCGCGCGAACTCAAGCGCGGGGCACGGGCGGTGGCCCCCGCGGTGAAGAAGGGCGTGCGCAGCGGCGCCCGGTTCACGGCGTACAACGCGTTCCGCCGCCTGCCGCTGGACGAGCACCTGGCGGTCTACGCCGCGTACTGGCACCGGGGTTACGCGTGCAGCCCGGCGGCGATCTACGAGAAGGCGAGGGAACTCGCCCCGCAGATCCGGGGCGTGTGGGTGGTGGAGAACCGCCGGCAGGCCGACGCGATGCCGCCCGGCGTCCCGTACGTGATCGTCAACACCCCGGCCTACCTCAAGGCGATGGCGACCGCGAAGTACTTCGTGAACAACGTCAACTTCCCGCGCACGATGGCGAAGCGGCCGGGCACGGTGCACGTCCAGACCCAGCACGGCACCCCGCTCAAGGCGATGGGCATGGACCTGCGGGGCCGCCCCGAGGCCGCCGAGGGGATGGACTTCGACCGGCTGCAGGAGGCCGTCGACCGCTGGGACTTCCTGGTCTCCTCCAACCCGCACACCAGCGAGCACTTCACCCGGGCCTTCCCCGGCCGCTACGAGATGCTGGACACCGGCTACCCGCGCAACGACCGGCTGGCCACCACCACCCCGACGGAAGTCCGGGCCATGCGCGAGCGGTTGGGGCTGCGGCCCGGCACCACGTCGGTGCTGTACGCGCCGACCCACCGCGGCGGCAAGGGCGGCTACGTGCCGCTGCTGGACGTCGCGGAGCTGGCCCGGCGACTGGGCCCGCGGTTCACGCTGCTGGTGCGCACCCACTACTTCCACACCGACGGCCCGGGCGACCTGACGGCCGGTGAGGACGCGGCGGAGATCGTGGACGTGTCGGCGCACCCGGTGGTCGAGGACCTCTACCTGGCGGCGGACGCGCTGGTGACGGACTACTCGTCGATGATGTTCGACTACGCGGTGCTGGACCGGCCGGTGGTCGTCTTCGCCCCGGACTGGGAGGAGTACCGGCGCGAACGCGGCGTCTACTTCGACCTGTTCGCGGAGCCGCCGGGCGCGGTCACGGTCGACGCGGCCGGGCTGGCGCGGGCGCTGCGCGCGGGCGATCCGGAGCCGGAGGCGCGGAAGCGGTTCCGGGAGAAGTTCTGCGTCTGGGACGACGGCGGGGCAGCGGAGCGGGTGGTGCGCCGGGTGTTCCCGGTGGCACCGGACGACCGCACGGACAACTAGGCCCGCATGGGCCCCAGCCGCCCCGGGCGGACCCGCGAGGGCCTCCGGACGGGGCCGGTGCCGCCGGTACGGCGACCGGCCCCGTCCGGCCGGGCTCAGCGCTGGCGGGCGGCCAGGAACTCCTCGAAGTCCAGGTAGCCCTGGTGGCGGGTGTCCATCGAGTGGACCAGCGCCTCGGCCATCGAGAGGGTGACGCTGTGGTCGCCCATCTCGTTGGCGGCCAGCGCGTACTCGGCCGGGGTGATCTTGCCGTCGCCGTTCTTGTCGATACGGTCGAACATCTCCTTGATGGCCTCGACGCTCTCCATCGTTCCTCCTGGGTACTGCAATGCGGTGCTCGGTTCGGACGGCCGTACCCTACCCGGCCGTGGTGTTCGCCACGGTCGGCGGGAGTGGACGGGCGCCCGGGTGGGTGTCGTAGTCTGCGGGTCTGATTGCTGACCCGGACGCCTCCGGGGCGGTCGTTCGTCCAGGGAGGGAACCCGTGCTCGACCTCGCCACCAGGCTGGTGCTGAAACCCGTTTCACGGGGGATCTGGCGTCCGGCCATCGAGGGCATCGAGAACGTGCCGCGCAAGGGCGGGGTGATCCTGGCCAGCAACCACCTGTCGTTCATCGACAGCGTGGTGATCCCGCTCACCGCTCCGCGCCGGGTCCACTTCCTGGCCAAGGCCGAGTACTTCACCGGCACCGGGCTCAAGGGGCGGCTCTCCAAGGGCTTCTTCGAGTCGATCGGCGCCGTTCCGGTCGAGCGCGGCACCTACCGTTCCGCTCAGGCCTCGCTGGAGTCGGCGCTGGAGATCCTGGAGGACGGCAAGGCCTTCGGCATCTACCCCGAGGGCACCCGGTCGCTGGACGGCCGGCTCTACCGGGGCAAGACGGGCGTCGCCTGGCTCGCGCTGACCGCGGGCGTCCCGGTGGTCCCGGTGGCCCTGGAGGGCCCGGAGCAGATCCTGCCGGTGGGCAAGCGCCTCCCGCGGATCAAGAAGGTCACCGTCCGCTTCGGCGAGCCGCTGCACTTCGACGAGCTGCACGGGCAGGCCCGTTCGCTGAAGGCCCGTCGGCAGGTGACCGACGAGGTGATGGCGGCGATCCAGCGGCTCTCCGGCCAGGAGGTCGCGGAGAACTACAACGAGGTCCCGAAGGCGGCCTGAGCGCCGCGTCCACCCGGCGCGGACTGCGAGGCCAGCGGGGACGCGCTACGCGTGACCGAGGGCGGCGTCCGACAGCGACGCCGCCTCCGGCGTCTCCCGGCGCAGCAGCGCCGCGTAGCGCCCGTCCAGTTCCACCAGCTCCTCGTGGGTGCCGAGTTCGACCACCCGGCCGCGGTCGAGCACCGCGATCTGGTCGGCGGCGCGGACGGTGGAGAGCCGGTGCGCGATGGTGATGGTGGTCCGGCCGGCGGCCAGGGTGTCCACGGCCTGCTGGACGGCGCGTTCGGTGCGGTTGTCGAGCGCGCTGGTGGCCTCGTCCAGGATCAGCACCGGCGGGTTGCGCAGGATGGTGCGGGCGAGTGCGAGGCGCTGCTTCTCGCCGCCGGAGAAGCGGTAGCCGCGTTCGCCGACCAGGGTGTCGTAGCCGTCCGGCAGGGCCGAGATGGTGTCGTGGATCTGCGCGGCCCGGGCGGCCTCGACCAGTTCGGCGTCGCTGGCACCCGGCTTGGCGAAGCGCAGGTTGTCGGCGACCGAGGCGTGGAAGAGGTAGGTCTCCTGGGAGACCACGCCGACCGCGCGGGCCAGGGTGTCGAAGGACAGCTCGCGCACGTCCACCCCGTCCAGGGTGACCCGGCCGCCGGTGACGTCGTACAGCCGCGGCACCAGGTAGCTGAGGGTGGTCTTGCCGGAGCCGGTCTCGCCGACGACGGCCAGTGACGTCCCGGCCGGGACCTTGAGTTCGACGCCGTCCAGGGTCGGGCGCTCCTGCTCGGGGTCGTACCGGAAGTCGACCGCCTCGAAGCGGACCTCGCCGCGGATGTCGGCCAGGGTGACGGGGTTCGGCGGTTCGGCGATCTCCACCGGCAGGTCGAGGTACTCGAAGATGCGCTGGAACAGCGCGAGCGAGGTCTGCACGTCCACGCCGGTGGAGAGCAGGCTGACGGTCGGGCGGAACAGGCCCTGCTGGAGGGTGACGAAGGCGACCAGGGTGCCGACCGAGACGATCGGCGCACCGGCGGCGGAGGTCAGTCCGGCCGCCCAGTAGATCAGCGCGGGCATCGCGGCCATCACGATCATGATGGTGTTCATCCGCCACCGCCCGGCCATGCTGGACCGCACCTCGAGGTCGGCGAGCTGGTCGGACTGCTCGGTGAACTCCCGGGCCAGCGAGTCGGAACGGCCCATGGTGCGGCCGAGCAGGATGCCGCTGACCGACAGCGACTCCTGGACCGCCGAACTCATCGCAGCCAGCTGCTTCTGCCGCTCGGTGGTGATCTTCTTGCGCTCCTGGCCGACCCGGCGGCTGATCCAGACGAACAGCGGGAGCAGGACCAGCGAGATCACGGTCAGCCGCCAGTCGAGGGCGACCATGGCGACGATCGAGGCGACCACGGCGGTGAGGTTGGAGACCAGGCTGGTCGCAGTGGAGGTCACCGTGGACTGCATGCCGCCGATGTCGTTGGCGATCCGGGACTGCACCTCGCCGGTACGGGTGCGGGTGAAGAAGGCCAGCGACTGCCGTTGCAGGTGGCCGTAGACGGAGGTGCGCAGGTCGTGCATGACGCGCTGGCCGACCGTGGTGGAGATCAGCGTCTGCAGCACGTTGAAGACGCTGTTCACGACGGCGGTGAGGATCATGCCGAGCACGAGCAGGCTGAGCAGCCCGGTGCGGCCCTGCGGGATGGCGGTGTCCAGCACGGCCTTGAGCAGGAACGGCGAGACGACGGACACCACGGCGGAGGCGGCGACCAGCAGCCCGACCGTGGTCAGTCGGCCCCGGTACGGGCGGAACAGTGCGAGGATGCGGCGCCACTGGGCCGGCGGGCGGGGATCGCCCTCGGCGCGTTCGGGCGGGGTCCAGTTGATGGCGGGCCTCAAGTACGGGCCTCCCTGGGTCGGGCGCGCCGGGGTACGGGCGCGGACGGGGGTGTAGCGGCCGGGCGGACGCCAGCATAGCGAGAGTAGCTCATAGTTAGGCAAGCTAATAGTGAGGGTGGCTCTATTCCCTCGTATCCGTTCCCTCGCGCTGGAGCCGGCTCCGCCCGACCGACCGACGCCCGACCCGATCCGACCGACGCCCGACCTGATCCGACCGACGCCCGACCTGATCCGACCGACCGCCGCCCGTCCGCCTCAGTTCGTGCGGTAGGTGCGCGCCGCCTTGGAGGACAGGCCGCCGAGCTTGCCGGACGGCAGCACCCGGGCGACCGCCACGGCCAGCTTGTAGCGCTTGCCCGGCACGGACACCGAGCGACCGCGGGCGAGGTCACGCATCGCCTCGTTCACCACCCGCTCGGCCGAGAGCCAGGACCAGGAGGGGATGTTGCCGGTACCCATGCCCGCCCGCTGGTGGAACTCGGTCCGAGTGAAGCCCGGACACAGCGCCATCATCCGCACGCCCGTCCCGCCGAGGTCGCGCAGCACGCCCTGGGTGAAGCTCACCACCCACGCCTTGCTCGCCCCGTACGTACCACGCGGCAGGAAGGCCGCCACCGAGGCGACGTTCACGATCGCGCCCCGGCCGCGCTCGCGCATCCCCGGCAGGGCCGCCGTGGTCAGTCGCAGGACGGCCTCGATGTGCACCTTCAGCATGTCCAGCTCGTCCTGGAGCGGGACGGTCCCGAAAGCGCCCTTGTTGCCGAAGCCGGCGTTGTTGACCAGGAGGTCCACCGGGCGGGCGGTGTCGGCAAGCCGGGCCTCGACGGCGGCGATGCCCTCCTCGGTGGCGAGGTCGGCGGTCAGCACCTCGGCCTCCGTGCCGTACTCGAGCTGCAGGTCGGCGCTCGCGCGCTCCAGGCGTTCGGTGTCGCGGGCCACCAGGACGAGCCGGTAGCCGCTGCGGGCGAGCCGGCGGGCGAAGGCGGCTCCGATGCCGGCGGTCGCGCCGGTGATCAAGGCTGTGGTCATGCCCAGACCGTACCGACTCACCGCAGCCGAGCCCACACCCAGGGCAACGTCCCAGCTCAGCGGGCTGCGGATGCAGGCACCGGTTCGTGCTCGTAGTGTCGGACAGGGGCATCGCCCGACCGGGTGATGAAATCCAGGCGAGGAGGCACATCTGATGCTTACTCAGTTCCGGACCGAAACCGCTTCGGCGTCACGCAGCGCGACGCTCGCCGAGGCCGAGACACTCGCGAGCCTGATGGTGGAGGACGAGGCCGTCGTGTCCGACGCGCCCACGTACCTGCCCGAAGCCGGCGGCGCCGTCCTGCTGGCGGGCCTGCTGCTGGCTTCGCCGAAGCCGCCGAAGGAGAAGCCGACCCGGTAGTCGGATACTCCGCCCCGGCGCGTAGCACCCCGCCCAGGACTCCGCGGGACTCCGCGCCGGAGACCAACCTCCCGAAGGAGGACCACCCCACCATGCCGTTCGCCGAGACCACGCTTCGCGACGAGTACGCCGCGGCGGTCGAGCGAGTGGCGGGCCGCACCCTCGACGCCCTTCGAGACGGCGGGGGTACGGCCGCGCTCGCCGACCCCGCGAACCCGGACACCACCACACGCCGTCCGCTGCTGGCCGCCGCACGAGTGCTCGGCGTGAACCTCTTCGCGCCGCAGCTGCTCGCCGGATCCGGTCCCGACGACGCCACTGCCGCCCTGCTCGCCGAAGCCCGACGGGCGCTGCCCGCACCGGCCCCCGCCACCGAGGAGGCCGCGCTGGTGATCGGCTGGCAGGACTGGGCGACCGTCCGGATCCTCGCCGCCACACCCCACGGGGGCACCGCCGCGGTCACCGCCCCGCCGCCGGCACCGCCCGGCCCGGCGACCGCCGGCTGGCAGACCTGGTCCGTACGGATGGCCCAGCTGTCCGCGCTCGCCCTGCCCGGACTGGACGGACCGGTGCACGACGCGGCCCGCGCGAACACCCTCGACCTCGCCCGCGGCACGGTCCGCGCCATGCTGCGACGCGACCCCACCACCGCCGTCCGGCTCGCCCGCTGGCTCGGCTGGGCCCGCGCCGACGGCCGGCCGGTCCGGCTGGAGATCGAACCCGTCCTGGACCGGATCGGCTTCATCGGCGACGGGACCGCCCGCTCCGAACTCGAACTCGCCATCGCCCGGCGCCTGCTGAACGGGGCCTCGAGATGACCGACACCCAGGTGCTCGCCACCGCCCAGCAGCTCGGCTCCCGGGCGCTGGCCTGGCTGCACGCCGGTCACCTGGGCGGCTTCGACCGGCTCGAGGACAACACCATCATCGACCTCGCCGACCCGAACGACATCTACAAGCCGCTCTGCGAGGCCGCGCTCGCCTCCTCCCTGGTCCTGCGCGACGGCGTCGCCGGCCCGCACGACGCCCGGCTCGCACGCGAGCTGCTGGAAGCCTCCTGGTCCCAGCTCCGCGACGGCGACCTCCTCTACGAGCGGCAGCTGCGGCACGTCACCGTGATCGACCCGCTGGAGACCTACGCCCACTTCGCCCGGGCCGGCTACCGCCACGCCGCCATGGAGGACCTGCTCGACTCGCTCGGCCGACTCCGCTCCGTGCACGCCGTCGAGATACCGGGCAACCGGCAGCTCGCCCTCGCCAACGCCCGGCGGATCGCCGGGCTCCAACCCCAGCCGGACTGGCCCGCGCTGGCCCGGGCCACCTGGCTCGGCGCCCTCTCCGAGCCGTGGACCATCGCCTGGGTCATCGGCTACTACGTCACCCACACCGTCTTCCACCTCACCGACTGGGGCGCCCGGCCCGAGTGCCTGCCCGAACCGATGCGCGACTACCTGCGGGACTGGCTGCCGGTCTGGCTCGACATCTGGCTGGAGATCGAGCAGTGGGACCTCGCCGGCGAACTGCTCATCGTCGACTCCTGCATCGGGGAACCGGTCACCGGACGGTCCGGCTGGGAGGCACTGGCCGCGGTCCAGCAGCCGGACGGGCTGATTCCGCGGGACGGCTCGACCCCCGTCTACGACGATCCCGAGGACACCTTCCGCGAGCACGAACACACCGCCGTGGTCGGCGTGGTGGCCGCCACGACCGCCCTGTCGCGCGCCCTCGGCGGCACACCGGCCAGCGCGTGAACGAGCTCGACCGCGCGGTCGGGGCGGCGGTGCGGGCCGCCGGACCGTACGCCAGCGCGGTCACCGTGGCCGTGACGCTCGGGGGCGAGGAGGACATCCGCTGCCACGGACGCGCCGAGCGCCGACCGGGCGCGCCGCCGTGCACCCCCGACACCGTCTTCGAACTCGGCTCGGTGACCAAGACCTTCACCGCGCTCCTGCTGGCCGACATGGCCGCGCGCGGTGAACTCGCCCTGGACGAGCCGGTGGAGAACCGGCTTCCGCGCAACTGGCGCCCGGTGCACGTCCGTTCGACCGAGCCGATCCGCCTGGTACACCTGGCCACCCACACCTCGGGCCTGCCCCGCCTGCCGCCGGGGCTGCTAGCCAGCGCCGTACCGGCCTGGTTCAGCAACCCGTACGCCGCGTACGGCGACGAGCGGTTGCGGGCGGCCCTGGCCCGAACCACCGTGCGGGACAGGCCCGGGACCCGGTTCGGCTACTCCAACTACGGGGTCGCACTCCTCGGCCGGTCGCTCGCCGAGACCGCGGGGCTCCCGTACGAACAGCTGCTCACCGAACGGGTCTGCCGACCGCTGGGGCTGCACTCGACAGGCTGCGCACCCGACTCCCCCGGGCGGGCGACCGGGTACCGGCGCGGACGGGCACTGCCGCCCTGGCTCATTCCCGGGCTCCCGGGAGCGGGTGCGATACGGGCGAGCGGGGCCGACCTGATGCGCTATCTGCGGTTCCACCTCAACGGGGAGGAAGGCGAGTTGGGGGCGGCGGTGCGGGACGTCCAGCGCCTGAGGCTGCGGCTGCCGCGTTCGACCGACCGGATCGGCCTGGTCTGGATGCACCGCCGCTCGGGCGGGCGGGACCTCTACTTCCACTCCGGCGGCACCCGGGGGTTCACCGCCTTCGTCGGCTTCTCGCCGGAGGGCGCGGCCGCCGTCGCCGCGCTGGCCAACACCGGGCCGGCGCTGAACGGCCGGTTCGTGCAGGCGGGGTACGAGGTGCTGCGGGCCGTCAGCCGCGCCGGCTAGACGGCGACCGCCTTGGCCCGGTCGGCGGCGATGTGCACCGCGAGACCGGCGAGGACGGTGCCCATCACGTAGCGCTGGACGCGCAGCCAGGCCGGGCGGCGGTTGAGGAAGCTCGCGATGCCGCCGGCGGTCATCGCGATCAGGCCGTTCACGGTGACCGCGATCACGATCTGGACCAGGCCCAGCACCAGGCTCTGCAAGGCGACGTGGCCGCGCTCGGGCGCCACGAACTGGGGCAGCAGCGAGATGTACATGATGGCGATCTTGGGGTTGAGCAGGCAGGTCAGGAAGCCCATCGCGAACAGGCGGCGCGGCGGGTCCGGCGGCAGCTGCTGCGGGGCGAAGACCGCCGTTCCGCCGGGCTTGACCGCCTTCCAGGCCAGCCAGAGCAGGTACCCGGCGCCGGCCAGCTTGATCGCGGTGTAGAGCACCGGGACCACCGAGAACACGGCGGCCACCCCGGCCGTCACCGCGACCAGGTAGACCAGGAAGCCGGTCGCGACGCCCGTCAGCGAGACCAGTCCGGCCCGGCGGCCCTGGGATATCGAGCGCGACACCAGGTAGATCATATTCGGTCCCGGCGACAGCACCATGCCCAGCGCCACGGCGGCGATGCCGAGCACGGCGTGGCCGTCCACGGCGGATGTCAACGTGTCCCACGCATCCAGCTCGTCCATGCGAGGAGGCTAGAACGCGCGGCCTGCTCGATGCAATGATGGCTTTGCGCTCGGTGCAATGCTCTCTCGGGGCGCGAAGGGGTGGAAGACCGATGGACGACTACCGGCTGATCGCGGACGAGATCGCCGCCGACATCATGGCCGGGCGCCTGCGACCCGGCGGGCAGCTGCCCACCCAGCGCGCCTTCGCCCGCAGCCGGGGCATCGCCGGCTCGACGGCGACCCGGGTCTACCGCGAACTGGCCCGGCGCGGGCTCACCGTCGGCGAGGTCGGGCGGGGCACCTTCGTCCGGGCCGGGCGCGGTACGGCGGCCGACGACCGACGGATCGCGCTCGCCGAACCGGCCGGCGCGCCGATCGACCTGGAGCTCAACTACCCCACCGTGCCCGGGCAGGCCGAACTGCTGGCCGCCGGGCTGGCACCGCTGCTGCGGGCGGACGCGCTCGGCGAGGCGCTGCGGCCGGTCGGGGCGGCCGGGACGGATCCGGCGCGGCGGGCCTTCGCGCAGCTGCTGTCGACGGACGCCGAGGGCTGGGACGTCGACCCGCGGGAGCTGCTGTTCGCGGGCAACGGGCGGCAGGCCGTCGCGGGGGCGCTCGCCGCGCTGGTGCCGCCCGGGCAGCGGCTGGGGGTGGAGGCGCTGACCTACCCGGTGGTCAAGGCGGTGGCCGGGCAGCTGGGCATCCGGCTGGTGCCGCTCGCGGTCGACGAGCACGGGCCGCTGCCCGAGACCCTGGCGGCGGCCCACCGGGCGGCGCCGCTGAGCGCGGTGTACCTCCAGCCCCGGCTGCACAACCCGCTCGGCACGACCCTGCCGCCCGAGCGGGCGGCGGCGCTGGCCGGGGAGCTGCGCCGACTGGACCTGGCGGTGGTCGAGGACGCGATCTGGTCCTTCCTGCGGCCCGGGTCGGCGCCGCTCGCGGCGCTCGTACCCGAGCGGACGGTGCTGGTCGACAGCCTCTCCAAGCGGCTCGCCCCCGGACTGACCACCGGGTTCGCGGTCGTCCCGGACGGGCTGCGCGAGCGGGTCGGGGGTGCGCTGCGGGCCGGCGGGTGGACGCCGAACGGCTTCGCGCTGGAGGCGGCGGTGCGCTGGATCGGGGACGGGACGCCGGCCGCGGTGGCGGCGGCGAAGCGGGCGGACGCGGCGGCCCGGCAGGCGCTGGCCCGGGAGGTGCTCGCCGGTCAGCGGCTGCGGGCGGACCCGTGCTCGTACTACCTGTGGTGGGAACTGCCGGGGGCCTGGCGGGCGGAGACCTTCGTCGCCGCGGCGGCCCAGGCGGGGATCTCGGTCACGCCCGCGGCGGCCTTCGCGGTGGATCCGCGGAGCACGCCGTCCGCGGTGCGGGTGGGGCTGGCCTCGCCGCCGCTACCGGTGCTCGGGTGGGCGCTGCGGGTGCTGGCGGGGATCGCGGGGGCGGGTGACAACTGACAGATAACAGATAACGGATAACAGATTTCGAAAGCTGTCATCTGTTATCTGTCAGTTGTCATCTGTCAGCCGTCTGCCGCCACCCGCCGGTCGCCGCCCGCCAGCCGCCTGCCGCCTGCCGCCTGCCGCCTGCCGCCTGCCGCCTGCCGCCTGCCGCCAGCCACCGGGTTGTCAGCCGTCCTCCGTCAGTCCCCCGCCCCCGTCCGCTCCCCGCGCGCCGCCGTGTCGGCGGCGCCACCGGCCCCGACGGCGCGCAGCCGGGAGGCGGCGGTGGCCGCGAGCTGCGGGGCGAGCTTGGCGACGTCACGGGAGCCGACCACCGCGATCAGGCTCGGCAGCAGCCAGCGCACCGGCTGCATCCCCCGCAGCCAGGCCTGGGCGTACACATGGGCGGAGCGCCGGGCGATTCCGGCGACGATCCGGTCCACGGCGGGCTCCAGCGGATACGTCTTGTTGGCCGGCCACGGCAGCCGGCTGCGCATCTGCTTCAGCACGGCATCCTCGTCGGCACCGCGCACCATGTCGGTGTCGGTCCAACTCAGGTACCCCACACCGACCTTGACCCCCTGGTAGGCGACCTCGGCGCGGATCGAGTGGGCGAAGGCCTCCACCCCGGACTTGCTGGCGCAGTAGGCGCTCATCAGCGGGGCCGGGGTCAGCGCGGCGAGCGAGGCGATCTGCAGCAGGTAGCCGCGGCTCTCGGTGAGGGCCGGCAGGAAGGCCCGCGCGGTGGCGACGCTGCCCAGCAGGTTGACCTCGATCACCCGGCTGAACGCCCGGTGGTCGCTGTCGGCCAGCGGTCCGCCGATCGCGATCCCGGCGTTGGCCACCACGGTGTCGATCCGCCCGTAGTGCTCCTTGATCCGCTCGGCGGTGTCGCCGAGCGCCTCCAGGTCGGTGACGTCCACCTCCCAGGCGGTGGCGGCGGCGCCGCACTGCGCCGCGACGGCCTTCAACTCCTCGGGTTCCAGGCCCAGTAGCGCGACCTTGGCCCCGCGCCGGGCCAGCTTGCGGGCCAGCGAGGCGCCGACCCCGCGGGCGGCCCCGGTGACCACCACGACCTGCGCGGACAGCGGCGGGATGGTGTTCATGCGACGGTGGTCCTCTCGACGGCGGGCACGGGAACGGGAGCAGGAACGGGAACGGCCACAGCGGGCGCGCTCGCCAGGTGGGCGACGGCCATCCGGTGGATCTCGGCGGCGACCTCCGCCGGGCGCTCCAGCGGCGCCATGTGCCCGACCCCGGGAAGGAGCAACAGCCCCTGCGGGTCGGCGAGTTCGGCGACCATCCGGTGGGCGTGCACCGGCGGGGTCAGCCGGTCCTCGGTGCCCACCACCACGGCGGTGGGGGCGGTGATCCGGCCGAGTCCGGCGCGGACGTCCAGCCGTTCGAGCACCCCGGCCCAGTGGAAGCGGACCGCGGTCGGGCAGGCGTGCACGATCCGGGCCGTCGCCTCGACCTGCCCGGCGGGCGAACTCGGCCCCATGGTCGCGTACTTGAGCGCGGCCCGGCTCACTGCCGAGACCGGTCCGAGCGGCATCCGGGAGCGCAGCAGTCGCCGGTTCAGGAAGCGCCGCAGCCCCGGGACCCGGACGCCGGCCGGCAGGACGGTGAGCTCGGCGACCAGGTCGGCGGGGCCGGTGGAGATCAGCACGTTCGCGGCGGTGCGCTCGGCGACCTCGGGGCGGCCGCCGGCGGCCATGATGGTCATCCCGCCCATGCTGTGTCCGGCCAGTACCGCCCGCTCCCCGGCCGGCACGGCCCACTTGAGCACGGCGGCCAGGTCCTCGGCGAGCGCCCGGGTGGAGTAGCGGGCCTTGCTGGGCGGGATCTCGCTCCGGCCGTGGCCGCGCTGGTCGTAGGCCACCACCCGGTAGCGGTCGGAGAGTTCGTGGATCACCGGGGCCCAGAACGCGGTCGAGCAGGTCCAGCCGTGGGAGAGCACCACGGTGGGCGCGCCGGGCTGGCCGTGCACCTCGACGTGCAGCCGGATGCCGTCCGCCGAGCGGATGCCCAACTCCTCGACGGGCGTGGGCGGAACGTACTCGGCGGGCAGCTGGACGGCACTCATGCGGTGGCCTCCTGGGCGGCGGTGGAAGCGACGGGACGGGCGGCGCTCGGCTTGGTGCGCATGATCAGCTCGTACTCGCCGAGGTCGACCTTGCGGGTCGCCCGGCGGAAGGAGGTCGTGGAGCCGGGCCAGAGCACGGTGTTCTTGCCGTTCGGGTCCAGGTACCAGCTGCGGCAGCCGCCGGTGGTCCAGACGGTGCGGTCCATCCGGTGCTGGAGTTCCAGGTTCCACTGCCGCTGGGCCCGGGCGGTGGGCTGCATGGCGGCGGCGCCGACCGTGTCGAGCGTCGTCAACGCGTCGATCATGTAGTTCAGTTGGGACTCGATCATGAGGATCATCGAGCTGTTGCCGAGACCGGTGTTGGGGCCGATCACGAAGAAGAGGTTCGGGAAGCCGCGCACGGTCGAGCCGCG
This sequence comes from Kitasatospora sp. NPDC058162, assembly GCF_042884005.1. NCBI lineage: Bacteria > Bacillati > Actinomycetota > Actinomycetes > Kitasatosporales > Streptomycetaceae > Kitasatospora > Kitasatospora sp. NPDC058162. Next base: position 381,552 of record NZ_JBHVUS010000002.1, on the reverse strand, counting down.
CAGCGCCTCCATGCCGCCCTTCCACTCCTCGGCCAGGCTCGTCCCGTCCGCTCCGAACACCCGGGCGCCGATGGGCATGTCGGTGACGTGGAAGCCGGTGCCGAAGACGATGGCGTCGACCTCGTGCTCGCTGCCGTCGGCGGCCACCAGGGTGGAGCCGCGCAGTTCGCGCAGGCCGGCGGAGACGACCTCGGTGTTGGCGGCGGCGAGCGCCAGGTAGTAGGTGTTGCTGAGCAGGATGCGCTTGCAGCCGATCCGGTAGTCCGGGGTGAGCCTGGCGCGCAGCGCCGGGTCGGCGACGCCCTGGGCGATGTGGCGTTCGGCGAGCCGCTGGACGATGCGCAGCAGGCCGGGGCGGCGCACGAAGGCGTCGACCTGGATCTCGCGGAGCGCGAACAGGGTGCCGCGGCGGAGCTTGGCGGTGGCCGGCAGCCGGCCGTGCAGCCACTTCTCCAGCTGGGTGATCTCGCGGTCGCGGCGCGGCAGGACCCAGGCGGGGGTGCGCTGGAAGACGGTCAGCTGGCCGACCTTCGGCTGGATCGCCGGGATGATCTGGGCGGCGGAGGCGCCGGTGCCGACCATCGCCACGCGCTTGCCGGTGAGGTCGAAGTCGTGGTCCCAGCGGGAGGAGTGGAACACCTTGCCGGGGAAGGTGCTCAGGCCGGGCAGGTCGGGGATCTGCGGGTCGGCGAGCGGTCCGGCGGCGGAGACGACGGCGTCGGCGGTCCACTGGCCGGCCGCGGTGGTGATCCGCCAGCGGGTCTGCTCGGCCTCCCAACGCGCCTCCAGCACCTCGGCGTTGAAGCGCAGGTGCGGGCGGAGGCCGAAGACGGTGGCGACCTTCTCCAGGTAGGCGCGGATGTCGGGCTGGCCGGAGAAGCTGCGCGGCCAGTCGGGGTTGGGCGCGAAGGAGAAGGAGTAGAGGTGCGAGGGCACGTCGCAGGCGCAGCCGGGGTAGCTGTTGTCGCGCCAGGTGCCGCCGACCGAGTCCGCGCGCTCCAGGACGACGAAGTCGGTGATGCCGGCGCGGCGCAGCCGGACGGCCACGCCGAGACCGCCGAAGCCGGAGCCGATCACCGCGACCCGCACGTGCGGTACGGCCTCCGCCGCGGCGCCGGGGTCGGGTGCCGCGGACGCGCCGGGGCGGGGGCGCTTGCTGCTGGATGCCATGCGGCCTCCTCCTGAGGGTGGGGCGGTGGTCTGCACGCTCTTCCGGGGGCGGTGCCCCCGGAAACCCGGGGACCGCGCCCCGGGACCCTGCCGATCGCGCCAGTAATCACTGGCACGGTTGGCAGGGTAGCCCTTGCCGACACCGGATGGAAGAAGCACGACAGCCCGGATTCACCCGAAGTTCCCCGGCTTCCCGCAGGCCCCGCCGCCGACGTCACGGACCTATGCTGATCGCCGTGGACAAGGTCAGAGCTGTCGCGGACGACAGAAAACGCGAGTACCGGGTGGAGGAACTGGCCGAGGCGGCCGGGATCACCACCCGCACCCTGCGCTTCTACCGCGAGCGCAAACTGCTCCAGCCGCCCCGCAAGGAGGGCCGGATCGCCTGGTACGGCCAGGAGCACCTGGCCCGGCTGCGGATGATCGGCGAGCTGCTCGACCGCGGCCACACCCTGGGCGGGATCGCCGAACTGATCGGCGCCGGGGAGAGCGGCCGGGACGTCGCCGAACTGATCGGGCTCGAGGCCGCGATCGTCGCCCCCTGGTCGGACGAGACGCCGGTGCGCCTGGAGTGGGAGGAGCTGAAGTCCGCCTTCGGGGACCAGCTCACCGAGGAGAACACCGCCGAGTCGATCGCCCAGGGCTACATCACGGTCGAGGATGACGGGATCACCCACGTCAGCCGCCGGCTGATGGACGCCACCACCGAACTGGTCGCCGAGGGCGTGCCGCTCTCCGCCGTGCTGGACGCCAGCCGGCGTACCAGGGAGCACGTCGACGCCATCGCCGAGATCTTCATCGAGGTGGTCAGCGACCACCTGCTCAGCGCGCTCTCCGGCGACACCCCGCTGGCGTCCGGCGAGGCGGCCCGGCTCACCGAACGCATCCTGCGGGTACGGCCGCTCGCCCGCACCGTCGCCGACGCCCAGTTCACCCTCGCGATGGACCGCCGGGTGCGCGCCGAGTACGCCGAACTGCTGCGCCAGCGGCGGGAGTACGGCTCCGAGGCGTAGCGGGACCGCCGGGCGGGCAGGGATTCCCGCGCCCCGCCAGTCCGTCGAGGAGCCGCCGATGCCCCGCACCCTCAGCCGCCGCGCCGCGCTCGGCCTCGCCGCCGGACTCGCCCCGGGCCTGGCACTCGCCGCCTGCGGCTCCGACTCCCCCGCGCCGGGCGGTGGTTCGACCGGCAGCGGCGGCACCCGGACGGTCCGGCACGCGCGTGGCACGAGCACCGTACCGGCCCGGGCGAGCCGGGTGGTGGCACTGGACACCGACGCCCTGGACTCGGTGGTCACCCTCGGGCTGACCCCGGTCGGCGCCAGCACCGTCAGCGAGGGCGCGCCCTTCCCCGCGTACCTGCCGGCCGAACGGCTGGCCGGGACGAAGGCGGTCGGCACGATCGGCCAGCCCGACCTGGAGGCGATCGCGGCGCTGCGGCCGGACCTCATCCTGAGCAACCAGGTCCGCGACGACAAGCGCTACGACCAGCTGTCCAAGATCGCGCCGACCGTGCTGTCCGGGACCACCGGGCCGGCCTGGAAGGAGAACGTCCGGCTGCACGCCGAGGCGACGGGCCGACAGAGCGAGGCCGAGGCCGCGGACGCGGCGTACCGGACCAAGCTGCGGGACCTCGTCACCGCGCTCGGCGGGCCGGCCAAGGCAGCGGCCACCCGGGTCGAGATGGCCCGCTTCCTGGCCGGCGCGCCCACCCGGCTCTACCTGGACGACACTTTCGTCGGCTCGCTGTTCAAGGACCTCGGGCTCGGCCGCCCGGCCAACCAGGACAAGCCCGGGTTCTCGCTGGAGATCAGCCCCGAGCAGGTGGACCAGGCGGCAGCCGACGTCATCTTCTACTCGGTGTACGGGGACCCGGCGAAGTCCGACCACACCCGGATCACCGAGGGGGCGCTGTGGAAGAACCTGGACGCCGTCCGCAACGGCCGGGTGTTCCAGGTGGACGACAACCTGTGGATGCTCGGCATCGGCTACACCGGGGCCGGGCTGGTCCTGGACCAGATCCGCAAGGACCTGGCGTGAGGGCCGGCGAACGGCGGCCTTCGCCGATCCGGCGGGGCACGTGCGGGAGGTCGCCCAGGACCTCAGCTGACCCCCGCCCGTCCGCGTGGGCACGCACGAAGGCGGGGGCGACGGCGGTCCGCACACCGTCACCCCCGCCGTCCGGCCCGGTCGTTCGGCACCCACGGTCCGACCGGGCCCTGCTCGGGACACACCTCCGGGCCGGGCCTGCCCAACTCAGGCCCGACCCGGTTCAGGCCCGAGTCAGTTGACGTTGACCGCGGTCCAGGTGGCCGCGACCGCGTTGTACTCGGCGCTGTTCGCGCCGTACAGGTCCGACGCCGCACTGAGGGTGGCCGCACGGGCGCCCGCGTAGTCGGTCGTCGAGGTGAAGTACGCGGTCAGTGCCTTGTACCAGATCTGCGCGGCCTTGTCCCGGCCGATGCCGGCGAGGGTGGAGCCGTCGGCCGTCGGGCTGTTGTAGCTGAACCCGTTGATCGTCTTCGCGCCGCTGCCCTCGGACAGCAGGTAGAAGAAGTGGTTGGCCACGCCGGACGAGTAGTGGACGTCCAGGTTGCCGACGTTGGCGTCCCAGTAGTCGGCCGAGGAGCCGTCCTTGCTGGGCTGGTCCATGTAGCGCAGCGGGCTGCCGTCGCCACGCAGGTTGATCAGCTCGCCGATCTGGTAGTTCGGCGGGTTGGAGGGCAGGTTGGCGTACCACTCCACCATGGTGCCCATGATGTCCGAGGTGGCCTCGTTGAGGCCGCCGGACTCGCCCGAGTAGTTGAGCGCGGCGGTCGCGGCGGTGACGCCGTGGGTCATCTCGTGGCCGGCCACGTCGATCTCGGTGAGCGGGGCGCTGTTGTTGGCACCGTCGCCGTACGACATGCAGAAGCAGTCGTCGCTCCAGAACGCGTTGACGTAGTTGGAGCCGTAGTGCACCCGGCTGAGGGCGCCGACGCCGTCGTTGCGGATGCCGTTGCGGTTGAAGGTGTTCTTGTAGAAGTCCCAGGTGGTGGCGGCACCGAACTGGGCGTCCACGGCGGCGGATTCGCGGCTGTTGTTGGTGCCGTCGCCGAAGCTGTTGCTCGGGTTGGCGAACAGCGAGCCGCTGCCCGACTCGCTGTTGCTCATGTCGGTGGTGGACTGGCCGCCGCGGCTGGTGTCCTTGAGCTCGAACTGCGAGCCGTTCTGGTTGGTGTTGAGGGAGACCTGGCCGACGAAGATGCCGTTGCCGGTGCCGGCGGCGGTCTCGATCTTCTCGTGGGTGGAGAGGACCTTGCCGTCGGCCGCGTCGGTGACCAGGATCTGGGCGCTCGGGGTGCCGTCGGCGCGCACGCCCTCGACGGTGGTCCGGTAGGCCAGGCGCGGGTTGCCGTCGGTGGCCCACACGACCAGCTCGGCCTTGCCGACCTGGTGGACGTCGGCGATCGGGGACTCGTCCGCGTCGATGGTCTGCCCGACGGTGGCCTTGACCGTGCCGGAGGCCTGGGCGGCGGCCTTGTCCGCGGGGATCTTCGGGGTCAGACTCGGCAGCGCGATCTGGGCGGCGACGGCCTTGTCGACCGACTTCACGGCGCCGTCGGCCTTCTGGTGGACGACCAGGTCGCCACCGATCACCGGCAGGCCGGCGTAGGTGCGCTCGAAGCGCAGGTGCTTGGTGCCGTCCTGGTCGACGACCGCGTCCTTGGCCACCAGCTTCTCCTGGCCGCCGAGGCCGAGCACCTGGGCGAGCGGGGCGGACTGGCCGTTGGCCACCGCGAGCACGGCCGCGTGCTGCGAGGCGGCCTGCGCCTGCAGCGAGGGGGCCGCGGGGGCGGCCTGGGCGGCGGTGGTGGCCACCTGGACGACACCGGTCAACATGGCCGTGGCCGAGAGTACGGCGACAGCAGCGAGCTTACGCTTCAACGTGCGAGTCCTTCCGGGAAACCGCGTGTGGGCGCGGTCGCACCACGTCCCGGGGGCCGGGGTCGGCACCTGTGGGGCGGAACGGGCGCTGACGTGCAGGAACCCCGTGCGGTCGAGCGGCTTGCCACCGAGGGGTGGGGGTGGGGGGCTACCGCTGGGGGGTGACCAGAAGCATGACAATCCAGCAGGTGAATTGACAGGTCTGCCTCAGTTGTTGGCCAGGTCCCGCCAGTTGGTAAAGGAATTCAAAGGTCGGTCAAATCAGGGCAATCCACAGCGCCTTGCAGGGAGTTCCGATTCGAACCAGGGCCAATCGCCTGCGTCGACGGCGGGTCGGTCACCGATCGCCGGATCGAGTGTCAAGACCGATCATCGGCCGATCGACTTTTACATCTCTGTAGAACTTTCCATACACACCCTTGACACCCGAGTGGCGAGGTCCCGCCACCGGGCCCCCTTGCCCACCCGAGCGCCGGTCTGCTAGCGACCGCCACCCGGTGAGCGGCCGCCTACGCGCCGCATTCCCTTGCGGCGTCCAGCAGTTGGCGCAACGAGGGGTTCACCATCGGACGGCCGGCCACGGTGACCGTCGGAACGGTCTCGTTGCCGTCCGCGACCGAGCGCACGAAGGCGGCCGCGTCCGGGTCCTTCCAGATGTTGACCCGGGTGAAGCGGCGGCTGTAGCGCAGGCGGGTGAAGAGCAACCCGAGGCGCAGCTTCATGCAATAGGCGCACAGGGGGCGCCAGTAGAGCACCACCCGGTCGGTCTCGGCCACCGCGTCCGCCCCTGCGCCCGTCACTGCAGCCGCCATTCCTGTGCCGTGTTCCCGGGTGTGCACGTCACCATGGTGAGCTCGTTGCCGGGGCCGTTGTCCGTCATGCACGACTGGTTCTGGTAGTCGGCCAGCGTGTACGAGCCCGCGGTGCTGCCGTTGCGGACCGTCCACCTGGTGAGGAAGCTGTACCCGTTGCTCAGCACCACCTTGCCGTCCATGGTCTGGACCAGCTGCGGGCCGCCGTTGTTGCAGGCGTTGAACAGGATCCAGCTGCCCGGGTCGGTGGAGCGCACCCAGCCGTACTGCGAGGCGCCGCCGAGGAGGATCGGGTTGTCGCCGTTCAGGTTGTCGTTGCGCATCCCGATCGGGCGGCCGTCCTTGACGCTGACGATGCCGCTCCAGCTGTTGCCGCCGCAGGACGCGGGACGGCCGGAGGTCGGCGGAGCGGGCGGATTGCCGCCGGCCGACGAACCGCCCGGGCTGCCCGAACCGGCCGCGCCGCCCGAGCCGGCCGAAGCGCCTGAACCGCCGCCCTGCGAGGCCGGGTTGGCGGGCTTGGCCGGCGGCTGGTCGGCCGCCGTACCCCCGCCGGCGGGCTGGCCGCCCGAGGCGCCGCCGGCGGCCGCGCCGCCACCGGGGTTCGAGCCGCCGCGCCCCTGGGTGCCACCGTTGCCGCCCTGGACCGGGACCGGTACGGGCAGTTGGGTGCCGGGTGGCAGTTGTCCTGCGGTGGCCTGCTGGCTCGCGGCCGGGTCGGCCGACGGGGTGTCGGTGGGCGCCGGGGTGCCGGGTGCGGAGGTGGTCGCGGCCGGGGTGGTGGCGGTCGGAACCGCCGGGACCGTCACCACCACGGTCGGCTGGGCGGCGGGCGGCACGGCCGCGTCGGACCTGCCGGGGCCGCGGTCGACCAGCAGCACGGTCGCCGTGCCCATCGAGATGACGATCGGGACCACGACCGGTATCAACAGGGTGCGGCGCGGGCGGCGTCGGCCCGGCTCGGTCTCCGCCCGCGGGTCCACCTTCACGACCTGCTCCGGCCCGGCCGGGACCACGGCGGCACCGGGAGCGGCACCAGCTGCAGCACCGGTGGCGGCGTCCCCTGGGGGAGCCGCCGCGGGAACGGCAGCGGCCCCGGCTGCCGGGGCCGCACCGCCGGCCGCGCCGCCGTCCGCCCGCAGGTCGATCGTCCCGCTGTCCGCCGCTCTCCGCGCGGCCCCGGGCAGGCCGACCGCCACCCTGGCCGCCGCCGCCATCCCGGCCGCACTCTCGAAGCGGTCCTCGGGCTGCTTGGCCAGCGCGGTGGCGATCAGCGCCCGGACCGCCGCCGGGAAGGTCTCCGGCAGTTCCGGCACCGGCTGGTTGACGTGCTTGAGCGCGACCTGCAGCGGTCCCTCGCCCTGGTACGGCACCTGCCCCACCAGCAGTTCGTAGCCGACCACGCCGATCGAGTACAGGTCGGAGGCCGGGCCGGTGCTCTCCCCCGAGGCCTGCTCGGGGGACATGTAGGCCGCGGTGCCGATGACCGCGTACGGCGCGGTGAGCTTGGTGCTGGCGACGGCCCGGGCGATGCCGAAGTCGGTGATCACCACCCCGCCGTCCTCGCGCACCATCAGGTTGGAGGGCTTGAGGTCGCGGTGCACGATGCCCCGCCGGTGGGCGGCGTGCAGCGCGTCCAGGGCGTCGGCGAGCAGGCGCAGGGCGCGCTCGGCGCTCATCGGACCGTCGTCCCGGAGCACCCGGTCGAGCGGCCGGCCCTCGATCAGGTCCATCACGATGTACGCGCAGCGGGCGTCGCCGTCCCCGCCGCTCTCCCCGTAGTCGTGCACGCCCACGATCCCGGGGTGGTCGATCGCGGCGACCAGCTGGGCCTCGCGGCGGAACCGCTGGAGGCCGGTGCCGTCCTCGAACAGGTCCGCGCGGAGGATCTTCACGGCGACCGGCCGCGCCAGCACCCCGTCATCGGCCCGCCAGACCGACCCCATCCCCCCGCCGCCGACCTTCTCGACCAGCGTGTACCGCCCGCCGAGCACGGTGCCAGCGCTACTCATCTCCCCTGCCCCCAAGGTGTCATGACCCTCCCCGCCGGGTCGTCGGCACACAGTGTGCCAGAGCGTGCCCCGGGCCCGACCGCCGCTGTACGGCCGGGGATCGACTGCCAGGGACCGGCTCCTGGAGGGTCAGGGCTTGCGCGCGGTCCGGACCCGTCCGGACACCTCCCGGACGGCCGCCGCGACCACCTCCGGCCGGTCCGCGTGCACGGCGTGCCCGGCACCGGGCACCAGCAGGTGGACGCCCCGGTCGGTACCGGCCGTGATCCCCGCCTGCGCGGCGGTGAAGCGGGCGCGCAGCCCGCGGGGCAGCCCCGTGGTCGCGCTCAGCACGGTGACCGGCACCCGGAGCGGCGGCCCGGCGGCCCGGCGACGGCGCAGCTGTCCGGTGGCCCGGTTCGTCAGCCGGTTCTCGGCCAGCACGGCCCGCCGTTGGTGGGGGTGGGCGAGGACGGCCGCCTCGGCCCGGGCGAGCGCCTCGCCCGCGACCGGTGCGGCGGGTGCCGGCGCCGTCCGGAGCATTCCGGCCCGGAGCAGCAGCGACTCGAGCGCACTGATCGCCCGCGGCCGGAACTCCTCGTGCGCCGGATCCACCAGGACCAGGCCGGCCACCAGCTCCGGCCGCTCCCGGGCCAGGAGTTGGGCCAGTTGGCCGCCCCAGCTGTGTCCGACCAGGACGGCCGGCCCGGCGTCCAGGTGCCGGACCAGCGCGGCCAGGTCCGCGACCTGCGCGTCCAGGGTCAGGACCGGGGCCCGGTCGGGTTCGCTGGCGCCGAGTCCGGCCCGGTCGTACGCCACGACCCGTACCGGACGGGCGAGTTCGGGCAGCAGCGGGGCCCAGGTGAGCGAGGAGGCGCCCATGCCCGCGATCAGGACGACCGGCGTGCCCTCGCCCTCGCCCGGGTCCGACTCCGGCTTCACACCCGGCCCCGGCCCCGCTTCCAGCCAGCGCAACGCCCGTCCGTCACGGTCGAGTTCACCCGGCCGCACTCCACCGGGCACCCCCTCGGCCAGTGCCTCGGCGATGGCCTCCCGGACTCCGGTCAGCACCGGAGCCCGGCCGGTTCGCGCACTCCACCTGCTGGTCACTTCCGTCCCCCCGTCAGCCGTCACGGCGGGGCCCACTCTACGACCGCCGGGCGCGCCGGCCACTGGGGCAGCGAACCCGGCGGCCAGCGAACCCGCGGACTACGCAGGCAGGTTGCGCTTCAGCAGGTCGAACAGCGCCGACCAGTGCCGGGCGTCGCCGACCGCGTCGTAGCGGGTGGTGTCGGCCTGGGTGAAGCCGTGCCCGGCGCCCTCGTACAGCTCCGCCCGGTAGCGGACCCCGGCGGCGGTGAGGGCCTCGTCGAGCCGGGCGATCTGCTCGGGCGGCATCGACTCGTCCTGGTCGGCGTGACCGAAGTAGAGCTCGGCGGTGACGCGTCCGGCTCCCAGGTGCGGGCTGTCCGGACGGTCGGTGGCGAGATGGCCGCCGTGGAAGGCCCCTACGGCGGCGATCCGGTCCGGGTGGGCGGCGGCGGTGCTCAGGGCCAGGTAGGCGCCGAGGCAGTAGCCGGTCGCGCCGATCGGACCGTCCTGGACCAGCGGGGACCCGGCGAACCAGGCCAGGAAGGCGCCCGCGTCCCGGGCGGCGATCTGCGGGTCCCTGGCGGGCCCCAGCAGCGGACCGAGCTGGGCGAAGATCTCGCCGCACTGCTCGATGTCGATCAGCTCGGGCAGTTCCACCAGCGGGGCACGGCCGCTTCGGTAGTACAGGTTGGGGACGAGGACGGTGTACCCGGCCTCGGCGATCCGGTCGGCCATGGACTTCAGGTGGGGCCGGAGCCCGAAGGCGTCCTGGTAGAGCAGTACGCCGGGGTGGGGCCGGTCGTCGTCGGGGTGGGCGAGGTAGGCGTCGGCGGTGCCGTCCGCCGTCGGAATGTCCACGAGGGTTCCGAGCACGGTCATGGGTGAGAGCTCTCCTTAGGGTCCGCGGGCAGCGTATCCGGTGCGGGACCGGAGCCGGGAACGCCGCTGTGGGGGTGAGGCGTTGGACCGGGCATGGGGCTGATCGTGGGAGTGGCGTGCGTGGTCGCGGCGGCGGTCGGGCTGGTGATACTGGCGGGCTTGCAGGTCCGGGCCGAGGCCTCACCGCGCCGTCGGGAGCGCGAACCGGGGGTCGGGGTCGGCGGCGGTGGCGGCATCCTGGACGAGATGCACGCGATGTTCAGCCCGGGCAAGCGGATCCAGGTCGAGCAGAAGCGGGAGCAGGCGTCACGCCGGGACGACACCCAGGCCGGGGCGCCGCCGCACTTCGGGGTGGACCTGGACCGGGGCGTGGCGGTGCTGCGACGGCCGGATAGCGACGGCGCGGAGCGGTAGACGGGCCTGCGGAGCGGTAGACGGGCTTGCGGACCGTCCGTCAGAACCGACGCAGCCGCTCCTCGTCGGAGGTGCGCGGGCAGGTCAGACAGGCGAGGGCCTCGGGCTTGACGGCGTAGTAGAGGCAACAGCCGAGCCGGGTGCGGGTGTGGTGGTCGCGGCCGTCCGGGGTGCGCAGCCGGCGGAAGTCGGCGGCTCCGGGCAGCGGCAGGGTGCCACCGGGCAGCAGGGCCCCGGCGGCGGCGACGGCGGCGTCCTCCGCCTCGGCTCCGCCGAACTCGCCCTCGGCGGTGGCGTCCTGGGCGTCGAGCATCCGGCCCAGGTACCAGACGGCGGAGGCGAGGTCGTCGGTCACCATGCCCCAGAGCGCGCGGTCGCGGCGCCGGGTCGGCCCGGCGAACACGGCGAGCACCGGTTCGAGGTGGGCGACCACGGCGGCCCGCAGTTCGGCGCGCAGTTCGTCGTCGCCGGGGAGGGTGACGTACCCGCGCGGGCGCAGCGCGAGGTCGCCGGTGGGGGCGTGCAGCCAGAGGTCGACCGGGTCGACGGCGGGGACCCGCCGGGCGAGGTGCCAGGGGCCGGCGATGAGCAGGCAGACGGACCAGGCGTAGTGGTGGAGCAGCCGGGAGGCGGTGACGTGCGGGCGGGGTGCGCGGCCGTGCTCGGCGGCGATGCGGGCCTCCGCGCCGGCCAGGACGGCGGCCAGCGCCCGTTCGTCGGTGGCGAGTCGGGCGCCCGAGTACCACTCGTCGGCGGCCGGGGGGTCGGGTTCGGCGGGGTCGAGCAGGTGCAGCCGGAGCGCGGGGCAGAGGTCGCGCAGCCGCTCGTAGTCACCGGTCAGGGCCACCGGCCGCTCCTCGGGACGAGCGGAGAAGGGCGGGCCGCAGTCCGGCGGGGCACAGTCCGGCGCGACGGGCAGGGGTGTTCCGGGGACCATCGGCACTCCCGAGATCGACTCCGAGTGATCGTTAAGGTGAGGCTCACCTTACAATGCCTCAGGGAGTACACCGACCACCCGGCCGCGAAGCCGGGTGTGACGTACGACCAATGGCACGATCTTGACGAATTTAGGCAAACCTAACCTAAGATGTCGACTCGTGCTGAGAACCGACCCGCCTGCCACCACAACCCCGGCGACGCCCCGTCCCGCGGCGCTCCAGCGGCCGCTGCTGCTGGTCGCCGGTGCGGGCGCGCTCGTGCTGTGCGCCGCGCTGAGCCTGGCGCTGGGCTCCCGCTCCATCCCGCTGTCCACCGTCCTCGACGCCCTCACCGGCGCCGCCCACGGCGGGGACGCCGATGTGGTGACGGGCCTTCGGGTCCCGCGCACCCTCATCGGACTGGCCGTCGGGGCCGCGCTCGGCGTCGCCGGGGCGGTCGCCCAGGGCGTCACCCGCAACCCGCTGGCCTCCCCGGTCACCCTCGGCATCAACGCCGGCGCGAGCCTCGCCGTGGTCGCCGCGATCTACGCGCTGGACCTCTCCCGCCCCTCCCAGTACGTCTGGTTCGCCTTCGCCGGCGCGGCCGTCGCCGCCGTCGCCGCGTACGCCATGTCCCGGCGCGGCGGGGACCTCGACCCCGTCCGGCTCGCGCTCGGCGGCACCGTGCTCACCGTGGTGCTCACCTCCTGGACCTCGGCGCTGATGCTGGCCAGTCACCGCACCCTGGACGAGGCCCGGTTCTGGCTGGCCGGCTCGATCGCCGGCCGGCACCTGGACACCCTCACCCCGGTGCTGCCGTTCCTGGCGATCGGCCTGGTGGCCGCCTTCGCGATCTCCCCCGCGCTCAACGCGCTGGCCCTGGGCGACGAGACCGCCCAGGCGCTGGGCGTGCCGGTGGCCCGGATCCGGGTGGTCGGCGGACTGGCCGTGGTGCTGCTCGCGGGCAGTGCGGTCGCCGTCTCCGGACCGGTGGCGTTCATCGGACTGGCCGCGCCGCACCTGGTCCGCACCGTGCTCGGCAACGACCACCGCTGGCTGCTGCCCGGCTGCCTGATCACCGGCCCGCTGCTGCTGCTCGCCGCCGACGTGCTCGGCCGGCTCGTGGTGCAGCCCTCCGAGATCGAGGTCGGGATCGTCACCGCCTTCCTCGGCGCGCCGCTGCTCGCGGTGCTGGCCCGGAAGGTGGCCAAGTGAGCGCGCGCAACGGGCGAACCGCCGCGATGGGCACCATCGGCCGCCGCCGGGCCCGTACCGCCGCCTGGTCGCTGCTGGCCCTCGCCCTGCTGGTGGTGCTGACCGGCATCGCGCTCGGCACCGGCCAGGTGAGCATCTCCGCCTGGGACGCGCTGCGCGCCCTGTTCGGCCAGGGCCAGCCCGGCGACGTCCTGGTGGTGCAGCAGTTCCGGGCGCCGCGCGTGGTGTCCGCGCTGATCGCGGGCGCCGGGCTGGCGATGGCCGGCTCGATGCTGCAGCGGCTGTTCCGCAACCCGCTGGCCGCCCCCGACACCATCGGCATCACCGGCGGCGCCTCCTTCGGCGCGGTCCTGATGCTCGCCACCGGGGCCTCGCAGCAGCTGATCCCGGTGGCCGCGGTCGGCGGCGGGCTGCTCGCCGCGCTGCTGCTCGGCGGCTTCGCCTGGCGCTCCAGGATGGCCGTCACCCGGCTGGTGCTGGTCGGCCTGGCGGTCCAGCAGGGGCTGGCCGCCGCCGTGAACCTGATGATCGTACGGTTCCCGGCCGAACTGGCCTCCTCCGCGATGCAGTGGACCACCGGCTCGCTGTACGGGCGCAACTGGACCGAGGTGTGGATCGGCGGCACCGCCATCGCCCTCACCGCCGGCGCCGTCCTGCTCTGCCAGCGGCGGGTCGCCGTCCTCGACCTCGGCGACGAATCGGCCGGCGGCCTCGGCCTCAACCCCGCCCGGGACCGGCTCTGGCTGCTGCTGCTCACCATCACCCTCGCCTCGCTGGCCGCCGCCCTCACCGGTCCGGTCGCCTTCGTCGCCCTCGCCGTCCCCCACCTGGTCCGGCTGCTCGCCGGGCCGCCGACCGTCGGCACCCTCGGCCTCACCGCGCTCACCGGCGCCGTGCTGCTGCTCGCGGCCGACCTCCTCGTGCTGCACGTGATCCCCGTCCACGGTCTGCCGGTCGGTGCCGTCACCGCCACCCTCGGCGCGCCCTGGCTCCTGGTGCTGATGATCCGCCAGGGCCGGCTTCCCCAGAGGAGCAGCTGATGACCAGCGCCACCGACACGTCCGCCGGCACCCGCACCGGCACCGCCCCCCGTACGGACGCCCACCGGCTCGCCGCCCACGGCCTCGGGCTGCGCTACGGCGACCGGACCATCGTCGACGGGCTCGACCTCGAACTGCCCGGCGGCGCCGTCACCGCGATCGTCGGACCGAACGCCTGCGGCAAGTCGACCCTGCTGCGCGGCCTGGTCCGCCTGCTCGGCCCGGCGGCCGGCACCGTCACCCTGGACGGCGCCGACATCCACCGGATGCCCGCCCGCACCCTCGCCAAGCGGATGGGCCTGCTCCCGCAGCAGCCCGTCACGCCGGAGGCGGTCACCGTCGAGGCACTGGTCCGGCTCGGACGCTACCCGCACCAGCGGATGCTCAGCCCGTGGTCCAAGGCCGACCAGGCCGCGGTCGAGGAGGCCCTGCGGCGCACCGGCACCGCCGACCTGCGCGACCGGCAGGTCGACCGGCTCTCCGGCGGACAGCGCCAGCGGGTCTGGATCGCACTCGCGCTCGCCCAGGAGACCGACCTGCTGCTGCTCGACGAGCCGACCACCTTCCTCGACCTGCGGCACCAGCTCGACGTGCTGGACCTGGTCGCCGACCTGCACGCCGAGGCCGGCCGCACCGTGGTCATGGTGCTGCACGACCTCGGGCAGGCCGCGCGGTACGCCGACCACCTGGTGGTACTCAAGGACGGGCGGCTCGCCGCGGCCGGTCCGCCCGCCGAGGTGCTGACGGCCGAGCTGGTGGAGGCCGTGTTCGGCGTGCCCTGCCGGGTGGTGCCCGACCCCGAGACCGGCACTCCGCTGGTCGTGCCGCGGGCCCGGGTGCGCGGCGGTGCCGCCGCTGCCGCGGCTGCCACTGCCACCGATGCTGCCGCCGTCCCCGGGGCCTGAGGCCCTACCCCCCTGTCCCGTATCCCCGTTCGCCCCGATCCAAGGAACTCCGATGAACCGCCGACTCCCCGTCGCCGTCCTCGCCGTCACGCTGTCCGCCACGCTCCTCGCCGCCTGCGGCAGCACCGGTGACGGCGCCAAGTCCGGTGGTGACTCCGGCTCCTCCACCGCCTCGGCCGGCACCGCCGCCGGGTTCCCGCGCAGCGTCAAGCACGCCGCCGGGACCGCCCAGATCAAGTCCCAGCCCAAGCGCGTCGTGGTACTGGACAGCGGCGAGCTGGACGACGTCACGCTGCTCGGCATCACCCCGGTCGGCGCGGTGTCCCCGCACATGAAGACCGAGGGCGGGTTCCCGAACTACCTCAAGGACAAGATCAAGGACACCAAGGACGTCGGCCCGATGAACGAGCCGAACCTGGAGCTGATCGCCTCCCTCAAGCCCGACCTGATCCTCTCCTCGAAGGTCCGGCACGCCAAGGTGTACGACCAGCTGAACGCGATCGCGCCGACCGTGCTGGCCGAGACCACCGGCTTCCCGTGGAAGGACAACCTGGCGCTGTACGCCCAGGCGCTCGGCAAGGAGGACGAGGCGAAGAAGGCCCTGGCCGACTACGAGGACCGGGCGCACAAGCTGGGCGAGGCGATCAAGGCCAAGTACAACGGGACGATGCCGACCGCCTCGGTGGTCCGCTTCGTGGCCGGCCCGACCCGCCTGTACGCCAAGGCCTCCTACAGCGGCGTGGTGCTCAAGGACGTCGGCCTGACCCGCCCGGCCTCGCAGGACGTGGACAAGAACATCATCGAGGTCAGCGCCGAGCAGGTCAGCCAGGCGGACGCCGACCTGGTGTTCGTCACCACCGCCGACGACCCGTCCAAGACCAAGGAGAGCGAGGTCCAGCAGACCCCGGTCTGGCAGGGCCTGAACGCCGTCAAGAACAACAAGGTCTTCACCGTGCCGGACGAGACCTGGATGTCCGGCATCGGCGTCCAGGCCGCGGACGCGATGCTCGTCGACATCGCGAAGGCGGCGGGCGTGGACGCGCCCAAGTAGCCGTCGGCCGCCGCCCGTCGCTGCCCGCCGCCGCCCGGTGCGCGGGGCGGCGGACCGCGGACCACGAACAGCCGACGGCGAACAGATTTCAGAATTCAGATTTCAGCGTTCAACTTTCAGATAACAGATAACAGATTTCGAACTCTGTCATCTGTTCGCCGTCCTTCGTCCGTCACCACGCCTCCGAGGACACTCCCCATGCGGCTCTACCTGCTCGCCCTCAACCCCACCGACTCGGTCACCCGCGGCTTCCTGCCCGCCGCCGCCCGGCTCGGACTCGACGTCACCGTCCTCACCGACCACGTCGAAGCCCACCAACGCGCCTACGCCGGAGCGGAGTTCACGTGCGAGGTGGTGGAGTGCGACGTCCAGGACTTCCGCGAGGTGATCGGGCTGATATCCCAGCACCACGCGCCGGCCGCGGTGTTCAGCAACAGCGACCACCTGCAGACCCAGACCGCCCTGGTCGCCGAGTACTTCGGCCTGGCCGGCAAGGACTGGAAGGCCGCTCTCCGGGCGAAGAACAAGGGTGAGCTGCGCCGCCACCTCGCCGAGTGCGGACTGGACGCGGTCGAGTCCGCCGAACTGGCGCCCGGGCAGGACCCGAGCGGCCTCACCCCGTCGTTCCCGTGCATCGTCAAGCCGCGCGAGGGCGTCGCCAGCGAGGACGTCACGCTGGTCGCCGACGCCGCCGAACTCGCCCAGCGGGTCAAGGAGATCCAGCAGCGCCGCCCCAACGCCACCCTGGTGGTCGAGGAGTTCCTGGCCGGCGAGCTGTGCACCCTGGAGACCCTCGGCGACGGCCGGACCCGGCACGTCCTCGGCGGCTTCCGCACCCGCCTCTCCCCGCCGCCGGACTTCATCGAGGAGGTGCTGACCTTCACCCCGGAGCACCCCCGGCCGGTGGTCGACCAGGTGCTCGCCCAGCTCGACGCCCTCGGGGTCGGACTCGGCGCCTGCCACACCGAGTTCGTCCTCCAGGCGGACGGCCGTGCCCGCATCATCGAGGTCAACTACCGTGCCATCGGGGACCAGTGCGACCTGATGCTCGCCGAGATCCTCGGCATCCCCTACTTCGAGCTGGTGCTCCGCGCCCACCTCGGCGAGGAGCTCCCCGCCGACCTGGGTGCCCGCCGCGACCAGCGCGCCCGCCACGAGCGCGTCTGCGCGGAGCGGGCCGGCACCCTGACCGCGGCCCCCGAGCCGTACTTCGAGCGACGGGCCGACGGCGTCACGCTCTCCTACCTGCCGGTGCGCGAAGTCGGCGCCCGGCACGAGCTCTACCGCACCAACCGCGACTACCTGGGCATCGTCTGGGCGGTCGGCCCGGACCAGGACGCGGTGGACGGCGCCGTGGCGGCGTTCATCGCCGCCAACCGCTGGGAGATCACCTCATGACCCCGGCCGCGCCTTCCCCCGCCTCCTGCGCCCTCACTTCCCGCGCCCCCTCCCCCGGCACCCCCGCCGAGCAGCTCACCCTGCGCGTGCTGTCCGCGCTGCTGCGCGAGGACGTGCTCGGCCTGCGCACCCGCGGCGCCCTGGAGCAGCGCCCCGACGGCCCCTGGCTGAGCGACGGCTCGCTCGCCCTCCCGGTCACCCCGGACGGCTTCCAGGCCGACCACGCCGCCCGGCTGCCGGAGCTGGAGGTGGACGGCGTCCGCCTCACCGACCTGCCCACCGTCCTCGCCCGGCTGGCGGAGCGCGCCGATCCCCTGGACCGCCCCGGCCACCTGGCCTTCGCCGAGGAGTGCCGGCAGACCCTCGCCACCATGGAGCTGCACGACCGGGTGCTGCCCGAGGTGCACGCCGAACTCGCCGAGCGCTACGGCAAGGACGTGGCCGACTGGACCGGCCCGCGCGCCTCACTCGGATTCGAGGCCCTCGCCGCCTTCCTCGACCACCCGGTCTACCCGACCGCGCGCGGCCGCTCCGGCCTCACCGAGGAGCAACTGCGCTCCTACGCGCCGGAGTTCCACCCGAGCTTCGAACTACGCTGGCTCGCCGTCCCGACCGGCCTGCTGACCGTACGCGGCGACGGCCCGCTGCCCGCCTGGTGGCCGAGCGCCGAACAGCTTGGCGTACCGGGCGAGTTCCTGACCGTCCCGGTCCATCCGCTCACCGCCGACGAGGACTTCGCGAAGATCGCGCCGGGCGCGGTGCTCGCCCCGGAGCCGTACCTCACGGTGCTGCCGACGCTGTCCATGCGCACCGTCGCCGTGGCCGAGGACCCGTCCTGCCACCTCAAACTGCCGCTCGCCACCGCGACCCTGGGCCTGCGCAACCGGCGCACCATCAAGCCAGTCACCCTGGTGAACGGCGCGGTCGGGCAGCGCCTGGTGGAGACCGTCGCCGCCCGTGAACCGCGCTTCGCCGGGCGGGTACTGCACGCCGACGAGCAGCACTACGCCCACGCCGAGGACGAACTGCTCGCCGTACTCCTGCGCCGCTACCCGGACGGCCTGGACGGGGCCGTCACCGTCCCGCTGGCCGCCCTGCTCGCCGAGGCGCCCGACGGCAGGCTGGTGATCGACCACCTGGCCGACCGCTTCCACCGCGGCTGCGTCCCCGCGCTGTACGAGGAGCTGCTGCGGCTGCTGATCGACTGGCAGACCACCCTGTTCGGCCACGGCATCGCCCTGGAGTCGCACCAGCAGAACACCTCGCTCGTCCTCGACGACACCGGCCTGCGGCTGCTCTACAAGGACAACGACGGCCCCCGGATCAACACCGCCCGGGTGGGCGCCTCCCGGATCGCCGAACTGGCCGCACTGGTCGATGAGTTCCGCGACCCGCGGATCCTCGCCGAGCAGGACCGCGCGCTCACCGACCTGTTCACCACCATCACCGGCCACCTGTGCACCGCCTCGCTCGCCTTCGGCCTGGCCGCGCACGGCCGGGTGCCGCTGGAGCGGAGCCTGGAGCTGCTGCGCACCGTGCTCACCGAGGCGGTCGACCGGCTCGGCCCGGCCGGACAGCCGCTGCGCACCGACCTGTTGGACGCCGAACGCCTGCCGGTCAAGGCGATGGTGAGCGCCGGGAGCCTGCTCAGCAAGGAGCGCAGCGGCGCCGCCGACATCAACAAGCACTACACCGACGGCCCCAACTACCTGCTGCCGAAGGACCGTTCGTGATGACCACCGTCGACGCCGAGCCGCGGCCGCGGCCGGTCGGCGCCGTCGGACTGGACCGGCGCCAGGTGCACGCGGTCGCGGCCTGCTACTTCGTCGCCTCCTTCGCCGCCCTCGGCCTGCCGCCCTACCTCACCGAGATCCTCCCCGGCCTCGGGGACCACAGCGGCCACTGGGCCGGTCTGCTCTACGTCGTGCCGACCGTCTTCACTGCCCTCGGGGCCCCGCTCTGGGGCCGGCTGGCCGACCGCTTCGGGCAGAAGCGGCTGCTGCTGCGCGCCCAACTCGGCCTCGCCGTCTCCTTCCTGCTGGCCGGAGCCGCCGACAGCCTGCCCGCGTTCACCGCCGCGTTGGTCCTCCAGGGCTTCCTCGGCGGCACCTTCTCCGCCACCAACGGCTACCTGGCCGCGGCCCTGGACGGCTCCCAGCTGTCCAAGGCGCTCACCCTGATGCAGGGCAGCGCCCGGGCCGCGCTGGTCGCGGCGCCGATCCTGGTCGGCGCGCTGTCGCCGTGGATCGACCCGCACCGGCAGTACCTGGTGATGGCGGCGCTGCCGCTGACCGCCGCGCTGCTGCTCAACTCCCTGCCGGAGCCGGTCCGTCCGGCCGTCACCCCGGTGGGCCGCGAGGCCGCCCCGGCCGACCCGCCGGGCTCGCTCAGGCTGCTCTACACCTTCGAGTTCGCCTTCGTCTTCGCCACCATCATCTCCTTCCCGTACCTGATCACCCTGGTCCAGCAGCGGCTGCCGGGCGCCGGCGGTACTGTCGCGGGCCTGCTGTTCGCGCTGCCGCACCTGGTCTACCTGGTCGGCGCCGGCCGGGTGCACGCCGCCGTCGAGGCGCGCCCCCGCAGCGGGCTGGCCCTCGGCTTCACCCTGGTCGCCCTCGGACTGGCCGGCCACGCCCCCGCCCATTCACTGCTCACCTTCGCCCTCACCCGGGCGGTGCTCGGACTCGGCATGACCATCGGCCTGGTCTGCCTCGCCGTCCTCGCCGCCGAAGCCGCCCGCGGCCGCGCCCCGGGCCGGATGTTCGGCACCCGCGAAACCGTCTCCAAGTGCGGTGCCGTCGCCGCCGGTCTGGCCGCCGCGCTCGCCAACGGCAGTGGCGGACCGGCCGCCCCGGTCGTCACCGGCACCGTCGCCGCACTGGCCGCCGCCCTGCTCGCCCTCCTGACCCGTAGGAGTCCCCGATGACCGCCCGGCCCACCACCCTCCCCGCCGCCCTCGCTGCCACGCTCGCCGGCACGCCGTCGACCACGGACCCCGCCGAACTGCCCGGTGCCGACGAGGCGGTGGCGCACACCCTGCTCAACTGCCTGCTGCGCGAGGTGTCGGCCCCCGAGCACCAGACCGCCGTCGACGACGGTCACCTGCTGCTGCGCCTGCCCCGCCGCGGCACCCTGCTGCGGGTCGCCCTGCGCCGCACCTCGCTGCTCGGCGCGCACCGGTTCACCGGCCCGGCGCACGAGGAAACCCCGGACGGCTGGCGGGAGTTGGGCTGGCGCGAGCTCGCCGGGTACGCCCAGGACGAGCTGGAACTGCGCACCGGCACGGTGAACGAGGAGTTCCTCGACCAGGTGGCGTCCAGCCACCAGGGCGTCGGCGCGGGCCTGGCCGACCGCCCGGCCGCCGGGGCGGACCGCTACCTGGAGTCGGAACAGGCCCTGCTGTTCGGCCACCGCTTCCACCCGGCCCCCAAGTCCCGCTCCGCCGCCCGGGGCGACTGGCGCCACTACGCGCCCGAGTCCCGCGCGGCCTTCCCGCTGCGCCACCTGGCCGTGCGCGCCGAGCTGCTGGCCGAGGAGTCCACGGACCAGGGGGCGAGCGCCGTACTGGACGGCCTCGGCGAGGTGCCGGACGGCTACCGGCTGCTGCCCGCCCACCCCTGGCAGTACCAACTCATCGGCGACCACCCGCTGTTGCGCGCGGCCATGGCCCGCGGCGACGTCCTCGACCTCGGCCCGCGCGGCGAGCGCTTCGCCGCCACCGCCTCGGTGCGCACCCTGTACGGCGCGGACGCCTTCCTCAAGTTCAGCCTCAACGTCCGCATCACCAACTGCCTGCGCAAGAACGCCGCCTACGAGCTCACCGGCGCCGTCCGGCTCACCCGCCTGCTGGACCCGGTGCTGACCGACCTCGCCCGGCGCTTCCCGGACGCCGCGATGCTGCGCGAGCCCGCCTTCCGCACCCTCGCCCTGCCCGGCGCCGACGGCCACCCCGACCGGGCGCTGTTCGAGGGCTTCGGCCTGATCGTGCGCGAGGGCTTCGGCGGTCTGCTGCGGCCCGGCGTCACCCCGCTGCTGGCCGGCGCCGTCGCCGACGAGCACCCGACCAGCTCGGCCCACATCTCCCGCCTGCTGGAGGGGAGTTCGGACGGCGCGGCGGCCCTCGACTGGTGGCGCGCGTACCTGCGACTGCTCCTCCCGCCGGTCCTGGCGGCCTACTTCGACCACGGCGTGGTGCTGGAACCGCACCTGCAGAACGTGCTGATCGGCGTCGACGCCGCCGGCCTTCCGGCCCAGGTGCTCTTCCGCGACCTGGAGGGCACCAAGCTCGTCCCCGAGCAGAACGCCGGACTGCTGGCCGCCCTGCCGCCCGAGGTGGCCGGCCCGATGACCTACGACGCCGAACGCGGCTGGGACCGGGTGGTCTACTGCCTGCTGGTCAACCACGTCGCCGAGCTGCTCGCCGCCCTGGCCGACCGCCACCCGGAGCTGGAGGGCGCGCTCTGGCAGGCCGTCCGGGACTCCCTGGAGGAGTACGCCGCCGCGCACGGCCGCCCGCCCCGACTGCGGGCGCTGCTGGCTGGCGTCCCGCTGCCCGCCAAGGCAAACCTGCTGACCCGCTGGGAGCGCAAGGCCGACCGCGAGGCCGGATACGTCCGGCTGCCCTCCCCGCTGGCCGGCTCGGTGCTCGCCGAGGCCGCCCGCATGACCGCCCACCTTCCGACCGGGAGCGCCGTCCGATGAGCAACACCCCGACCACCGACATCCCGGTGAACGGCACCGTCCGGCACCACGTCGCCTCCCTCGCACCCGAGCAACTGCCCGCCTACGTCTACGATCTGGCCGCACTGCGCGAGCACGCCGCCGCCGTCCGGGCCGCGCTGCCGGAGCGGGTCGAGCTGTACTACGCCGCCAAGGCCAACCCGGAGGCGCCGCTGCTGACCGCGCTGCGCGCGGCCGTCGACGGCTACGAGGTGTCCAGCGGCGGGGAGTTGGCGCACGTACGGGCCGCCGTGCCGGACGCTCCGCTGGCCTTCGGCGGTCCGGGCAAGACCCCCGCCGAGATCCTCGGCGCCGTGGACGCCGGGGTGCACCGCTGGCACGTCGAGAGCGAGCAGGAGCTGCACCGGCTCGCCGCCGTCCTGGCGGAGCGCCCGGCGGCGGTCGTGGACGTCCTGCTGCGGGTGAACCTGCCGGTGGTCACCGACGCCCTGGACGCCGTACCGCTGGCCATGGGCGGGCGGCCGACCCCCTTCGGGCTCGACCCGGACCGCGCCGAGGAGTGCGCCCGGCTGCTCACCGACGGTGGTCCGCTCGGGCGCCGGCTTCGCCTGCGCGGGGTGCACGCCCACCTGGCCAGCGGGCTGGCGGCCGAGGAGCAGCTGGCCGTCGCCGAGCAGATCGTCACCTGGTCGGCAGAACTGGCCGAGCGGCACGGCTTCCCGCTGACCGAGGTCAACATCGGCGGCGGGATGGCGGTGGACTACGACGACCCGGCGCACCGCTTCGACTGGACGGCCTTCGGCAAGGGACTGGCCGAGCTGCTCGACAGCCACCCCGGACTGACCCTGCGGATCGAGCCCGGGCGGGCGCTCACCGCCTACTGCGGCTGGTACGCGACCGAGGTGCTGGACGTGAAGCGCAGCCACGGCGAGGACTTCGCGGTGGTCCGCGGCGGCACCCACCACCTGCGCACCCCGGCCACCCGCGGGCACTCCCAGCCCTTCGCGGTGCTCCCGGTGGACGCCTGGCCGCACCCGTGGCCGCGTCCCGCGGTCACCACCGGACGGGCCACCCTGGCCGGGCAGTTGTGCACCCCCAAGGACGTCCTGGCCCGGGCGGCGGACGGCGCGGCGGGCCTGCGGACGGCGGACCGGGTGCTGTTCGCGATGGCGGGCGCGTACGGGTGGAACATCTCGCACCACGAGTTCCTGATGCACCCGCGCCCCGGGTTCCACTACCTGGGTGGCTGACGGGCGGCAGCCGGGCGGCTGAGGAACGGCCGACGGCGAGCAACCGGACAGTCGACAGCCGAACAACCGACGGAGAACAGATGACAGATTTCGAAATCTGTCATCTGTTCTCTGTTATCTGTTAGCTGTCATTCGTCAGCGGTCCGCGGTCAGCCGTCAGCGCCCCCGTCCGCCGACACCCCCTCCGCGCACTCGTGCGAGAGTGGTAACCGGCGAAGGGAGCGCGAACGTGCTGATGGACAAGGTGGCGGAGATACTCGCCGAGGCCTCGGCCGAGGCGGTGGAACCGCGCTTCCGGGCGCTGACCGCCGGCGAGGTGATGGAGAAGGCGCCCGGCGAGATCGTGACGATCGCCGACCGCGAGGCCGAGGCGATCATCGCCCGCCGCCTGCACGAGCTGCTGCCCGTCCCGGTGGTCGGCGAGGAGGCCGTGGCCGCCGACCCGGCGCTCGCCCTGGCCATCCACGACGAGCCCGCCGTCTGGCTGGTCGACCCGGTGGACGGCACCTCCAACTTCGTCGCGGGCCGCCCCGACTACGCCGTGATGTGCTCCCTGGTCCGCAACGGCCTGACCGTCGCCTCGTGGATCTGGCAGCCCGCCACCGCGACCGCCTACCGGGCCGAACTGGGCTCCGGCGCCTGGCGCGACGGCGAACGCCTCACCCGCCCGCCGGCACCCGCCTCCGCCGCGAAGCTGACCGGCATCCTGAAGAGCCGCTTCCTCGCCCCGGAGGAACGCCGCCGTCTGGAGTCCCACTGCTCGGCGTTCGGCGAGATCTCCCCCGGCCGCAGCGCCGCCGGGATCGAGTACCCGGACCTCGTCGAGGGCCGGACCGACTTCATCTTCTACTGGCGCACCCTCCCCTGGGACCACGCCCCGGGTTCGCTGCTGCTCTCCGAGGCCGGCGGCGTCGCGGCCCGCCTGGACGGCTCCCCCTACCGCCCCGAGGCCCCCGGCTGCGAGGACGGCCTCCTGGTCGCCGCCGACCCCGACACCTGGGAACTCACCCGCGGCATCCTGCTGGACGACTGACCGCACCCGCACGACCGGCCGCACCGCACGACCGGCCGCGCCCACCCCACCCCCCGTCGGGGCCGGGCGCACCGCTACCCCGCCCGCTCCCCCGCCACCTTGCGCCCCGCACCGACCACCTCGCGCAGCAGCGCCCCGACCTCCCCCGCCGTCGTGTGCGGGTTGAGCAGCGTGAGCTTCAGCCGCACCCGCCCCGGCCCCTCCCCCGGCAGCTCGGTGCGCCCGACCACCGCACGCCCGGTGCGCAGCAGCAGCCGGCGCAGCTGCCCGTTCAGCTCGTCCACGGCGGCCTCGTCCGTCAGTCCGGGCGGCCGGTAGCGGAACAGCAGTGCGGTGAGGACGGGTTCGGCGTGCAGTTCGAGCGAGGGTTCGGCCCGGACGACGTCCGCGGCGGCCAGCGCCAGGTCGTGGCAGGCGTCCACGAGCCGGCCGAGCCCTTCGCGGCCGAGGGTGCGCAGCGTGACGGCGAGCTTGAAGGCGTCGGCCCGCCGGGTGGTGCGCAGCGAGCGGCCGAGCAGGCTGGGGTAGCCGGCCCGCTCGTCGTCGACGGGGTTGAGGTACTCGGCACGCCGGGCCAGCGACACGTACGTCTCGGCCCGTCGGACCAGGAAGACCCCGGCGGCCGCGGGCTGCCAGCCGAGCTTGTGCCAGTCGAGGGAGACGGAGTCGGCGCGGGCGATGCCGTCGAGCAGTGGGGCGAGCCGGTCGGAGAGCAGCGCGCCGCCCCCGTACGCGGCGTCGACGTGCAGCCAGGCGCCGTAGCGGCCGGCCAGGTCGGCGGCGGCGTGCAGCGGGTCGACGGCACCGGTGTCGGTGGTGCCGGCGGTGGCGACGACGGCGATCGGGGTGCGTCCGGCCCAGCTGGCCTCGGCCAGGGAGCGCTCCAACTCCTCCGGGGGCATGCGCAGTCGGCGGTCGACGGGGACGGCGAGGACGGACCGCTCGCCGAGTCCGAGCAGGGCGGCCGCGCGCTGGACGGAGAAGTGGGCGGCCTCGGAGGCGAGGATGCAGGGCCGGGCGCCGGCCGGGATGCCGTCCAACTCGACGATGCCGTCGAGCTTCTGGTCGCGCGCCAGCATCAGGCCCATGAGGTTGGACTCGGTGCCGCCGGAGGTGAGCACCCCAGCGGCGCGCGCCGGGTCGTAGCCGACCAGGGTGGCGAGTTCGGCGAGCAGCGCGGTTTCCAGGGCGGTCGCGGCGGGGGCCTGGTCCCAGGAGTCCTGGGAGGGGTTGAGCGCACTGACCGCGAGGTCGGCGGCGGCCGCGACGGCGAGCGGCGGGCAGTGCAGGTGGGCGGCGCAGGCCGGGTCGGCGGGGTCGGCGGCGCCGTAGGCGAGCAGTTCGGTGAGCCGGGCGAGCGCGCCGCGTCCTCCGGCGCCGGCGAGTCCGTCCGCGACCAGGGCGGCGATCTCGGCCGGGCTGCCGGCGGGCAGCGGTCCGGAGCGCAGGGCGGTGCCGGTGTCGAGGGCGTCGAGGACGGTGGCCAGCAGCGGGCCGAGTGCCCCGGGCCCACCGGCGCCGCCCGCGAGGGCGTCCAGGGCGCCGCCCTCGCCGGGCAGTTCGGGCGCCGCCCCGGAGCCGCCGGTCACGCCCCACCCCGCGCCGTCGAAGCCGGGACCGACCCCGGGACCGAAGCCGGACCCGACCCCGGGCCCGCCGACGACGCCGCAGCCGAGGCCGGAACCGCCCCCCGCCCCGGGTCGGAGGCCGCCGCGATCGCCTCCGCCAGCCGCTCCAGCACCGCCGCGACCTGCTCGTCGGTGATGGTCAGCGGCGGCAGCAGCCGCAGCACCGCGTCGTGCCGCCCGCCGAGTTCGACGATCAGCCCGCGCGCCAGGCAGGCCTCGCGGACCCGTACGGCGAGCGCGGGATCGGCCGGCCGGGCACCGCAGGCGTCGGGTTCGGCGTTCGGGTCGACCAGTTCGACCCCGATCATCAGCCCGCGCCCGCGCACGTCGCCGATCGCGGGCAGTTCGGCGGCGAGTTCGCGTAGCCGGGCGGTGATCCGCGCGCCCGCCACGGCCGCCCGCTCGGCCAGTCCGTGCGCGGCGACGTACCGCAGGGTGGCGGCCCCGGCGGCCATCGCGAGGGTGTTGCCGCGGAAGGTCCCGGTGTGAGCGCCGGGCCGCCAGCCGTCGTAGTCCTCGCGGTAGACGACGACGGCGAGCGGCAGGCTGCCGCCGATGGCCTTGGAGAGCACCATCGCGTCCGGGACGATGCCGCTGTGCTCGACGGCCCACATCGCGCCGGTGCGCCCGACGCCGGTCTGCACCTCGTCCACGATCAGCGGGATGCCGCGCTCGGCGGTGATCCGGCGCATCTCGCGCAGCCAGCCGTCGGGGGCGGGCACGACCCCGCCCTCGCCCTGGACGGCCTCCAGGATCATCGCGGCGGGCGGCACCACGCCGCCGGAGGGGTCGTCCAGCAGCCGTTCGACGTAGGTCGCGCCGAGTTCGGCGCCCGCCTCGCCGCCGACCCCGAACGGGCAGCGGTAGCCGTACGGGTAGGGCAGCCGGACGACTTCGCCGCCGCCGGGCAGCGGCTCCTTGACGGCGACGTTGCCGGTGAGCGCGAGGGCGCCGGCCGTCATGCCGTGGTAGGCGCCGGTGAAGGCGAGCGCGCCGGAGCGCCCGGTGGCGGTCTGCATCAGTTTGAGGGCGGCCTCGACGGCGTCCGTGCCGGCCGGTCCGCAGAAGTGCACCCGGGCGCTGGAGGCGAACCCGGGGGGCAGGCTCTCGAACAGCGCGCTGGTGAAGTCGTCCTTCTCGGCGGTGGCGAGGTCGAGCAGGTGCAGCGGGGCGCCGCTGTCGAGGGTGCGGCGGATCGCCTCCAACACGACGGGGTGGTTGTGGCCGAGGGCGAGCGTCCCGGCGCCGGAGAGGCAGTCCAGGTAGCGGCGCCCGTCGGCGCCCTCGACGGTCATGCCGTGGGCCCGGACCGGGACGATCGGGAAGGAGCGGGCGTACGTCCGGGCGGCGGACTCGCGGACGCGCTGGCGGCGCAGGATGGCCTCACCGGCGGGCGGGGCTCCGGCGGCGGTGGCCCCGGAGGCGGCCTGGGCGGGTACGGCGGCGAGCGACAAGGCGAACCCCCAGAAGAAGTTAGGTAAGCCTAACTTTATCGCCCTTGACCTGCCGGAATGCCTCGGGGGCACCCAGAACCACCCGAGTGAGTGAACCTCCCCCGGTACCACCCGCGCCGCCCCCGCGTGGTCCAACGAGCGGGGGCGCCGGAAGGTTACGGGCGACGAGCGCCGAAGGTCGCCGGGCGACGCCCCCTGAAGGTCGCGCCGACACCCGAAGGTCGCGCCGGAACCCGAACCGGCGTCAGCGCCCCTTCCACCGGTAGCAGAGCTCCGGCCGCCCGACGCTCCCGTACTGCGGCTCGCGCACCGCCCGCCTGGTGTCCACCAGGTGCTCCAGGTAGCGCCGCGCGGTGATCCGGGACACCCCGGCGGCCGCGCCGGCGGCCGCCGCCGACAGCCCGGTCGAGGCCTCCCGCAGCACCGAGGCCACGGCGTCCAGGGTCGGCGCGCTCAGCCCCTTCGGCAGCGAGTTGCGCTCGGGCGTGCGGAGCAGGGCGAACGCCTGGTCGACCTCGTCCTGGCCGGTCGCCTCGCCGGTGCGCCCGAGGCTGTCGCGGTAGCGGGCGTAGCGCACCAGCCGGTCGTGCAGGGCGGCCGCGCTGAACGGTTTCAGCAAGTACTGCACGACCCCCGCCGACACCGCCTGCCGCACCATCGCGAGGTCACGGGCCGAGGTGACGGCGATGACGTCGGTGGCGTGCCCGGCCGCGCGCAGCGTGCGGCACAGCTGGAGGCCGTGGCCGTCCGGCAGGTAGAGGTCGAGCAGAGTGAGGTCGACGGGCGTCCCGGCGGCGCGGGCGCGCTCAAGGAAGCGCAACGCGTCGGCGCAGCTGTGCACCGTACCGACGGCGCGGAAGCCCGGCTCGCGCTCGACGTACAGGGTGTGGGCGGCGGCGGCCACCGGGTCGTCCTCCACGACCAGGACGGCGATCCCGCTCCGGGCGGCCTCCGCCGCGGTGTCGCTCACGCCGGAGCCCCTTCCTGCTCCTGGGCCCGCTCCTGGGCCTGCTCAGGCCCCCCGGCCCACTCGGGCCCGCCGACCCGTTCAGGCTCCCCTGCCTGTTCCTGCCCCCGCGCCCGGCCGCCGGTCAGCGGCAGCCGCACGGTGAGCACCGCACCGCGGTCGCGCCCGACCTCGACGGTGCCGCCGTTGCGCCGGGCGGCCTGGGCGACCAGCGCCAGGCCCAGCCCGTGCCCGCGGCCGTCCTGCTTGGTGCTCCAGCCGCGCCGGAACACGTCCTCGACGGCGGCCGGGTCGATGCCCGCGCCGGTGTCGGCGACCCGCAGCAGCAGACAGGCGCCCCCTCCACCAGCGCCGCCCCGACCATCCTGACCGCCCTCGCCGCCGTCGATCCGTGCGGTGACGGTGACCTCCGGCGCACCCGGGCTCTGCGCGGCCCCGGCGATCGCGGCGTCCACCGCGTTGTCGATCAGGTTGCCGAGGACGGTGATCAGGTCCCGTGCGGAGAGCCCGGGCGGCAGCAGCCCGTCGTCGATCCGGCTGTCCTCGGTGAGGGTCAACTCCACGCCCCGCTCGGCCGCCTGGGCCGCCTTGCCGAGCAGCAGCGCGGCCAGCACCGGCTCGCCGACCGCGGCGACCACCCGGTCGGTGAGCTGCTGGGCGAGGGCGAGTTCGGCGGTGGCGAACTCCACCGCCTGTTCGTGGCGGCCGAGTTCGATCAGCGAGACGACGGCGTGCAGCCGGTTGGCGGCCTCGTGCGCCTGCGCCCCGAGCGCCTCGGTGAAGCCGCGCACGGAGTCCAACTCACCGCTCAGCGACTGCAGTTCGGTGTGGTCGCGGAGGGTCACCACCCGGCCGAGGCCGGTACCGATGGTGGAGGTGTTGAGCACCACGACCCGTTCGGCGGTCAGGTGTACCTCGTCCCGGACCGGCTCCTCGCCGAGCACGGCCGCCACCAGCGCCTCCGGCAGCCCCAGTTCCGCCACCGGGCGACCGTCCACCTCGCCCTCCAGTCCGAGCAGTTCGCGGGCCGCGTCGTTGCACAGCACGACCCGGTGCGCCCGGTCCAGCAGGACCAGCCCCTCGCGCACCGAGCGCAGGGTCGCCTGGTGGTACTCGTAGAGGTGGCTGAGCTCGGCCGGCCCCATGCCGTGGGTGTGCCGGCGCAGCCGGGAGTTGGCGAGGTAGGTGCCCACCCCGCCGACCGCGAGCGCGGCCACCGCGACCCCGACCAGGGCGAGCAGCGGTCCGCTCAGCTGCTCGGAGATCGAGTCCAGCGTCAGCCCCACGCTGACCAGCGCGACCACCCGGTGCTGGTCGTCCCACACCGGGGTGACCACCCGCACGGAAGGGCCGAGCGTGCCGGTGTAGGTCTCGCTGCGGGTCTGGCCGGCCAGCGCCCAGTCGATGTGCCCGAGGTAGCGCTTGCCGATCTGCTCGGGCAACGGGTGGGTCCAGCGCACCCCGTCGGTGTCCATGACGGTGATGAAGGAGACCTTGACCTCCTGGCGCACCTGCTCGACGTACGGCTGGAGCACCGCGGTCGGATCGGGCCCGGCGACCGCGGAGCGGACGGACGGGGAGTCGGCGACGGCGTGGGCGACCGAGGTGACCTCGCGGCGGGCCGCGTCCTCGGTCCGCTCGGCGGTGAACAGGTACGCGAGCACCGCGCCGCCCGCGACCACTGCGGCGACGATGACCACCTGGACGACGAACAGCTGCCCGGCCAGGCTGCGGACCAGCCGGCGCGGCAGGGGGAACCACCGGCGACGCGAGCGGGTGGGGGCGGTGCTCACGGACATGCCTGCCAGTGTGCACCACCGCCCCGGGCGCTCCGGGGCCGCCGGACCACCCCCGACCCCGCTCTCATTCCCGCTCCCCCGTGAACTCTATGAACGCAAACGTGACCTCCGTCACTCCCGGAGCCCATAGTTCGGAGCGGCCCACCACCCGGGGCCACCAGGACTGCACGGCGAAGGAGCCGCAGATGTCGATCACCGAGACCGCCACGGCGGGGGGACCCAGACGCAAGGACCGGACCCACTACCTCTACCTCGCGGTGATCGCCGCGGTGATCGCGGGCGTGGTGGTCGGACTGGCCGCCCCAGGCTTCGCCGTGGAGTTGAAGCCGATCGGCACCGGGTTCGTCAACCTGATCAAGATGATGATCAGCCCCGTGATCTTCTGCACCATCGTGCTGGGCATCGGCTCGGTCACCAAGGCGGCGAAGGTCGGCAAGGTCGGCGGCCTCGCCATCGGCTACTTCCTCGTCATGTCGACCATCGCGCTGGCCATCGGCATGGTCGTCGGCAACCTGCTGGAGCCCGGCGGCGGCCTGCACCTGACCGCCGCGCTCGCCAAATCCGGCCACGCCCAGGCGGCCGCCGGCGGCGCCCAGTCGACCACCGACTTCCTGCTCGGGATGATCCCCGACACCCTGTTCTCGGCCCTCACCCAGGGCAAGGTGCTGCAGACCCTGCTGATCGCGCTGCTGACGGGCTTCGCCCTCCAGGCGATGGGCCCGGTCGGTGCCCCGGTGCTGCGCGGCGTCGAGCACCTGCAGCGACTGGTCTTCCGGATCATGTCGATGATCATGTGGGTCGCGCCGATCGGCGCCTTCGGGGCGATGGCGGCGGTGGTCGGCGCGACCGGCGTCGACGCGCTGAAGAGCCTCGCCGTGATCATGATCGGCTTCTACGTCACCTGCGCGCTGTTCGTCGTCGTGGTGCTCGGCGCGCTGCTGCGCCTGGTCGCCGGGGTGAACGTGTTCGCGCTGCTCAAGTACCTCGGGCGCGAGTTCCTGCTGATCCTCTCGACCTCCTCCTCCGAGAGCGCGCTGCCCCGCCTGATCGCCAAGATGGAGCACCTCGGCGTCAGCCGCCCCGTCGTCGGCATCACCGTGCCGACCGGCTACAGCTTCAACCTCGACGGCACCGCGATCTACCTCACCATGTCCTCGATCTTCATCTCCGAGGCGATGGA
The DNA here is from genome assembly GCF_042884005.1 of Kitasatospora sp. NPDC058162. Lineage (NCBI taxonomy): Bacteria > Bacillati > Actinomycetota > Actinomycetes > Kitasatosporales > Streptomycetaceae > Kitasatospora > Kitasatospora sp. NPDC058162. The sequence goes on along the minus strand of NZ_JBHVUS010000002.1, from coordinate 350,753 downwards.
CAAGCCGATGTCGATCGGCGAGCAGATCTCGCTGCTGGTCTTCATGGTGATCGCCAGCAAGGGCGCGGCCGGGGTCACCGGCGCCGGGCTGGCCACCCTCGCGGGCGGACTGCAGTCGCACAAGCCCGCACTGGTGGACGGCGTCGGCCTGATCGTCGGCATCGACCGGTTCATGTCCGAGGCCCGCGCCCTCACCAACTTCGCGGGCAACGCCGTCGCGACCGTGCTGATCGGGCACTGGACCGGCGAACTGGACGCCGAGCGCGCCCGCCGGGTGCTGGACGGCGAGCTGCCGTTCGACGAGCTGACCCTGGTCGACAGCCACGGCGGCGCCCCCGCACCGGAGGCCATCCCCGCCCGGGACGCCGCCCCCGCCGCGGCCGCCACCGTCTGAGCGGCCCCACGATTCCCCCGGTCCGGCGCCAACCACCTTCCCCCGGAAACGGCGCCGGGCCGGGGGCTCCGCGTTCCCGCTCCACCGGACCCGACGACACTCACCCCCCGGTCAGAACTCCCGGGAGCCGCTGACCGCCCAGGCCACCCCACTGGCCGGGTCCTCCAGCGCCACGTGCAGATGACGCAGCCCGGCGGTCGGCTCCTGCCAGGTGAAGCAGCGCATCCGGGCCACCAGGGCGTCCACCTCGGGGCGGTTCGGCCCCTCCGCCCCGGCCATCGCGCCCAGCGCCCGCCAGAGCCGCAACCGCCCGTGCGCGCAGCCGTGCGTCCGGCCCACCGCGGCGGCCTGCACCAGCGCCGGATAGGCGAGCGCGAACGGCAGGAACCCGCCAACCACCCGCCGGGCCCGGGACAGCACGGCGGCCGCCAGCGGAGCCGGACCGCGAACACAGACCACCTCCGCCCAGGGCGCCAGCGCGGCCAGCTCCGCCAGTCCCCGGGTCACTCGCTGACCGCCCGGCCGGGCCGCCGACCGCGGCAGGTCGACCCCACCGAGGCCCTCCCGACTGGCCGGCAGGGTCAGCACCGCGCTGCGCGCTCCCCCGCCGGGCAGGTACTCGCGCACCCGCGCGGCCTCGTCCCAGCCCGCCTTCTCCCAGGACTCCAGGCGCAGCGGCACGCCCTCCGGATCGGGCTCGGCCCCGTAGGAGAGGTCCTCGCCGAGCAGCACCCGGGTGTGCGCGACCAGCCGGCGCACCGGGGCCGGACCGAGCAGCGGGGCCAGCCGCAGCCAGGAGTGGCGGGTCGCCAGCACCTCCCAGAGCGGGCCGGCGTCGTGGTCCCCCGCTCCGGCGAAGGTCCCCGCGCCACCGTCCGCGTCGAACAGTCGGACGGCCAGCTCGGGCGGCGCCGCGTAGGCGATCAGGTGGCCGAGCGGCGCGGTCAGGGCCACCGCGGCCTGCTCCCCGGCCTGCACGACGGCGGCCGCCCGGCCCTGCCGGTAGGCGGCGAGCAGCTCGGGCCAGCGGCCGTCCTCGGCCAGGGCGCGGACGCTGTGGTCCTCGTACGTGATCACGATTTTCAGCGTACGGGCCGGGGTGGCGCATCAGCCGACTTGCCGTCGGCTCGGTGCGTCGGGCCCGGCGGCCCGCCCGTACCGGGAGGGCCGGACCGGCGAGGATCGGCGCGGGCGGACCGGCGCGGACCAGCTCGGGCGGACCGGCGCGGACCGGGGCGGGGCCGTGCGGGCCGTCAGGGGTCGTGGCGGCGCTCGCGCTCCAGGACGGCGCGCAGCCGGCCGTGGGCGCGGCGACGGGTGACGGCCAGGGTGCTGCGGTGCAGGCCGAGCAGCTCGGCGGCCTCGTCGACGGAGTAGCCGTCGAGGTCCACCAGCACCACGGCGCGAGCCTGCTTGACGGTCAGGAAGCCGAGCAGGCGGACCACCTCCCAGCGCGCCTGGAGCTCGGCCATTCCACCGGGCGACGGATCGAACGCCGGCCGGCCGCCGCCCGCGGCCTCGGCCGACTCGGGCAGCTCGCGCAGCGCCGCCCGGCGGCGCTCCCGGCGCCACTGGTCGCGCAGGATGTTCGTCATCGTGGTGAACACGTAGGCGTACGGCTGCGGATGGCCGAGGAAGCGCTCCGGGCGGCGGGCGATCCGCAGGTACGCGTCGTGGACGACGTCACCGGCGGCGAGCGGGCTCCCGGTGAGCATCGCGGCCGCCTGCTGGAGTCTGGGCAGGAGTTCGGTGAACACCCGGTTGAAGTCCGCGGATTGGTGTTCCGTCGGCCCCGGACAGAAGTCCTTGTGCCGCCCTTCCGTGTACCGCCCGCTGCATTCCGCCATGCCGTTCTCCCCGGAAATCGGCATCCTGAACACCCAGTTGGGGCCTGTCGCGACCCCAATCGGACATGTTGTGACACAGGTCACATCATAGGCCGCCCTTTCGTTCCGCGCAGTCATTCGTGTGCAATTCGTCATCAGCCGGACGGAGCGGTGGAGTTCACCCACTCCGCCGCCGCGCCACCCCGGTCACCGGGCCGGTCACCGGGCCGAGGTGACCTCCGCCAGCAACCGGGCGGCGTGCACCCGGCCGGCGTGCTCCACCAGGTTGATCAGCACCTCCTTGCCGGAGGCGCGCTGCCGGGCGTCGCAGAGCACCACCGGCGTGCCGGAGTCCAGGTCCAGCGCGCGGGCGACCTCCTCCGGGCGGTACTCGCGCGCCCCGGAGAAACGGTTCACCGCGACGACGAACGGGATGCCGCGGTGCTCGAAGAAGTCCACGGCCGGGAAGCAGTCGGTCAGCCGACGGGTGTCGGCGAGCACCACCGCACCGAGCGCCCCCTGCGCCAGCTCGTCCCAGAGGAACCAGAACCGGTCCTGCCCCGGGGTGCCGAACAGGTAGACGGCCAGCCCCTCGCGGATGGTGATCCGGCCGAAGTCCATCGCCACCGTGGTGGCGGACTTGCGCTCCACCCCGTCCAGGTCGTCCACCCCGCGCCCGGCCTCGGTCAGCCGTTCCTCGGTGCGCAGCGGGCGGATCTCGCTGACCGCGCCGACCAGCGTCGTCTTGCCGACCCCGAACCCGCCCGCCACCAGGATCTTGAGCGCGAGCACCGAGTCGGACGGGTCCACCGGATCGGACGGCCACCGGCTGAGCGGCTGCCGCCGGTCGGACGGCTGCGTCCGGTCGGACGGGTGCCCCTGGTCGGACAGGTACCTCTGGTCGGACGGGTGGTCAGAGTGCGCGGAGCCCATGGATGACCTCCTGGAGGATGCGCTCGTCGGGGAGCAGGGCGGGCGGGACGGGGCGGTTGACCCGGACGAGCCCGGCCGCCAGCAGATCGCCGAGCAGCACCCGCACGACGCCCACCGGCAGGTCGAGGTCGGCGGCGAGCTCGGCCACGGACAGCGGCGTGCCCAGGCACAGGCGGAGGATCCGCGCCTGCTCCGGACCGACCGGCGGCTCGGGCCCGTCCGGCGCGAGCGCCGGGTCGGGCAGGTCGGACACGACCACGGCGATCAGGTCGAACTGCTGCTCACCGGCGCCGGTCCGGCCCCCGGTCATGGCGTACGGGCGGACCAACGGCCCGGCCTCGTCGTCGTACCAGCGGGCCCGATGGGCGGCGGCGAGCGGGTTCCGGGGCGGCCCGTCGGGGTCGGCCCGCGGGTGCTCCGGATGCCGCTGGTGGTACGGGTGGAAGGCGTGCTCCGCCCGGTGGTACGGGCGGTCCGGCCGGGGCACCGGGCTCACCCGCCGTACACCGCGCGGGGCGGGGCGCCGAGGTGCTCGCCGACCCGGCGGACCAGTCTGGCCATCTCGTAGGCGACCAGCCCGAGATCGGCCCGGGCGGTGGCGAACACGGCCAGGCAGGCACCCTCCCCGGCTGCCGCGACCAGCAGGTAGCCGCCCTCCAACTCGACCATGGTCTGGCGGACTTCGCCCGCGCCGAAGTGCCGTCCGGCGCCCTTGGCGAGGCTGTGGAACCCGGCGGCGACGGCCGCCAGGTGTTCGCCGTCCTCGCGGGCCAGACCGGCCGAGCTGCCCATGGCCAGGCCGTCGGCGGAGAGCATCACGGTGAAGCGGATCTCGGGGGCGCGCTGGACCAACTCGTCCAGGAGCCAGTTCAGTTCTCCCGTGCGGTGGGTGGTGCCGATCACGGCCGGTCTCCTTCGGGTCGGGTGTCGGGTCGCGCTTCGCTGCGGGCGCCGGGCCGGGCTCGGGGCCTGGTGTCGGGCCTGGTGTCGGACTGGGCTTCGGGCCGGGGTTCGGGCCGCAGGCCGCGGGCCCAGCCGCGCTGGAAGGCCGCCATCGCCGCCCTCGCCTCCTCCGGACTGCGGGTGCCCGGCCCCGTACCGGCCCCGGCTCTGGCTCCGACTCCGGCGATTCCGGCTCCGGCGGTGGCCCGGCGGCCGCCAGGTGGGGCGGCGGCATGCGTCTCCCGCAGCTGCGGTGCCAGGCTCGCCTGGCGCACCCGGCGCGGCAACTCGCCCGCTTCATCGGTTGGTTGACGCACGCCGGGCAAGGTCTCGGCCACCGCGCCGTAGAGCTGCGACGGACCGGGCTGCGGCGGACCGGGCTGCGGACGGGAGGCCGCACCCGGGCCCCCGTCCGCAGCCGGCCCGGCCGTCCGGGCGCCGGAGGCCCGGAGCGGGGTGCGGCGCGCCGGCCCGGGGTCGACGCCCCGGACGCCGAACGGCAGCAACGCCCCGCCTTCCGGCGGCGGCCCACCCGCCGCCGGAAGCTCTGTCCCCGCCACCCCGCCGCCCGGCAGGACGGGCTCCACGGGCTCCACGGGCTTCACGGGCTCCACCCCGGCCCAGACGGGGGCCGGTCCGTCCTGCGGCCACCACACGGGACCGGAGCCGACGTCCGGAGCGGCGGGGGCCACCGGCCACAGGGCCTCGACCGGCTCCTCCCCCGGACCGGGCAGCACATCCAACTCCGGTACCGGCTCGGGCTCTTGCCCCTGCCCCTCCCGCCCGTCGGCCAGCAGCCCGGTGGGCAGCAGCACCACGGCGGTGGTGCCGCCGTACGCGGAGGTCACCAGGGAGACCCGGACGTCGTGCCGCCGGGCCAGCCGGCTGACCACGAACAGGCCGAGCCGGTCACTGTCGAACAGGTCGGCCTGTTCGGCGGCGGCGATCCGCCGGTTGGCGGCGGCCAGTGCGGCGGGGCCCATGCCGAGGCCGCGGTCCTCGATCTCCAACGCGTAGCCGTTGCCGACCTGTTCACCGCGGATGTGCACCCTGGTGTGCGGCGGGGAGAACCCGGTGGCGTTCTCGACCAGTTCGGCCACCAGGTGGGTGAGGTCGGCGACGGCGTGGCCGACGGCGGCGGCGCGCGGCAGCGGGTGCACCTCGACCCGGGCGTACTCCTCCACCTCCGAGACCGCCGCCCGCACCACGTCCACCAGCGGGACGGGCCGGCGCCAGGCCCGGCCGGGGGCGGCGCCGGAGAGGATGATCAGACCCTCGGCGTGGCGGCGCATCCGGGTGGTGAGGTGGTCCAGCCGGAACAGGTCGGCCAGCTCGGAGGGGTCCTCGGTGCGCCGCTCCATGCTGTCCAGCAGGGTGAGTTGGCGGTGCACCAGGACCTGGCTGCGACGCGCGAGGTTGACGAACACCCCGGACACCCCGGACAGCACCTCGGCCCGTTCCACCGCCGCCGTGACGGCGGCCCGCTGCACGGTGCCGAGCGCCCGGTGCACCTGGCCGATCTCGTCGCCGCGGCCCGCCGGCCGGGGCGCCTCGGCCTCGATGTCCACCTCCTCACCCGCGCGCAACCTCCGCATCGTGGCGGGGAGTTTGCGCCCGGCCAGGTCAAGTGCCGAGTTGCGCAGGCCGGTCAGCTCGGTGACCAGGCCCCGGCCGATCTGCACCGAGACCACCAGCGAGGCGACCACGCCCAGCAGCCCGAGCAGTACGGCGATCCCGGCCGGGGTGAACAGGCCCAGTGCGTAAGGGTTCTGGCGCTCGGCGGCGAGCCGTCCGGCGCTGTCGCCGACGCCGCGCAGCCCGTCGGCGACGCTCCCGGCCACCGCCGCCCACCGGTCCGCCGGCACCGCGGAGACGGCGGAGCGGCCGTCGGCGGCGGTGCGGACCTTCTCCTCGTAGCCGACCAGCTCGCGGTGGTCCGGGCCGCCGGTGACGGCGAGCAGCGCGTCCCGGTCGGCGGAGCCCAGGCCGGCGGCCGCGCCCTGCTCGAACGCGCGGCGGGCGAAGGCCGTACCGGAGAACTCGCGCAGCTGCTCGTCGCCGAGCCCGCCGGAGAGCTCCGCGGAGCGCAGCAACGCGTCCTCGCGGGACAGGAGTTCACGGGCGCGGTCCAACTCCGGGAGCACCCGCGCGTCGGCCCCGGAGCGCCCGTCCCGCGACGCGGCGACCGCGCCGGAGACGGCCAGCGCCCGGTCCACGGCCGCGCCGTACGCCGCGTACGCCTCCGGCCAGCCCACGCTCCGGGTGAGCACCCTGCCGCGCAGCGCGGGCAGGTCGGCCAGCGCGGCGCCGAGGTCGTCCAGGCGGGCGGCGGCCTCGGTGCCCAGGCCCTGGGCGTCGGCCCGGTTGTAGCCCTGGCCGGGGTGGCGGGGATCGGGGAACAGCGGGGTGAGCGCCCGGTCGGTGGCGGCCGCGGCCTCGCGCAGGGCGCCCTCCCGGCCCGCGGCCGGCACCGTCCCCGGGACGAGCCCCGGGCCGGCCAACAGCTGCCCGGCGGCGGCCCGTTCGGCCTGCAGACCGGCGACCGTGTCGGCGACCGGGGTGAGCAGGCCGCGCTGGGCGTCGCGCAGGCGCAGCAGGTCCCAGACGCCCTGGGCGGTGGTCACGGTGGCGAAGCCCCAGAGGGCGAGGACGGAGACGACCGGCACCATCAGCAGGGCGATGATCCGGGCGCGGACGGTCCGGGGGCGCAGCCCGCGCAGCCAGGGGCCGGGGCGCGGCGAGCGGGCGGGCGGCCCGGCGTGGGCACCCCGGCGGGCGCCGGGGGTGGTACCGCGGTCTTCGCGCATGGTCGGGGGCCTTTCGGGCGGGGGCGGCGGGGCTCGGACGCGGCGGGGCTCAGGCAGCGCGGTCCTGGCCGTACGGGTCGGGGCCGTCGGGGTCGGGGCCGTACCGCCCGGAGAGCGCGGGGCCGGCGGACGCGGGGCCGGGCCGGGCTTCGACGTCGGGGAACTCCTCGATCGCCAGCTCCCCCGCCGCCAGGTACCCGGCCCGCTCCTGGGCGGTCGGGGAGAGCGCGACGAAGGCGGAGGCCAGGAAGAGGAACGAGCCGAGGCCCACGGCGAGCGGGAAGACGAACTCCATCGGACTGACCCCGCCCAGGCCGGTACGGGCGGGGTCCAGCTGGACGTGGACGGCGGCCATCCCGGTGTAGTGCATGCAGCTGACCGCGAGGCCCATGCCGAGCGAGGCGGCGGCCGCCGCGTACACGTTGCGGATGGTGACGGCGGCCCAGAGCGCGGCGGTGGCGGCGCCGACCGCGACCAGGACGGAGAGGGCGACCGTCCCGGCGTCGTAGCGCAGCCCGCCGTGCATCCGGACGGCGGCCATGCCGAGGTAGTGCATCGCGGCGACGCCGACGCCGGTGGTGCAGCCGCCGCCCAGCAGGGCGAGGCCGCGGTGCCGGCCGTAGCAGACCACGGTCAGGCCGAGGCCGGTGACCAGCACGGCGACCAGCAGGCTGAGCACCGTCAGCGGCACGCTGTAGCGCAGCTCGGTGCCGTCGACGGCGAAGCCGAACATGGCGACGAAGTGCATGGTCCAGATGCCGGAGCCGATCGCGGCCGCGGCGGTGAGCAGCCAGTTGCGGCGGGCGGCGCCCGTGGCGGCCAGGCCGCGAAGGGTGCAGCGCAGCCCGAGCGCGGCACCGGTGCAGGCCATCGCGTACGACAGGACGGGGGTCAGCCAGCCGAGGCTGAACTGGTTGAGGGCGCCCATGGGACCTCCGGTCGACCGGTCGGGCCCGGGGCGGCAGGCGGAGCCCCCGGGCACCCCCGGCCGGGCGGACTGCATCCGAGCGGCATATGCCGCTCGCATGTGCGCTTCCGGCCTGGGGTGCGTGGGACGCTATCGAGCGGCTGGAATAGGTCAGACGAAGATCTGAAAAGCTGCACACGCGGTGGGGGCGGTGTGTTCGAATGACCCGGTCCTGTGCCCAGTGGCGTCCGGGCGGCTGACAACGAACAGCTAACAGATAACGGATAACAGATGTTGAAATCTGTTATCCGTCATCTGTTAGCTGTCATCTGTTACCCGTCAGCCGTGGGCCGTCACCCGCACCCGCATCGCGCTCGCCGCCCGCAGCGTGATCCCCTGCGCCAGCGCCACCCGCTGGTCCACCGCCTCCAGGTCGAAGTCCCGCAGCAGCACCCCGAGGGTCAGCACCGACTCCAGCATCGAGAAGTGCTGCCCGATGCAGGCCCGCGGCCCGCCGCCGAACGGGAACCACGCGTACCGGTGCCGGGCCTTCTCCTCCTCCGGCAGGAACCGGTCCGGGTCGAAGCGCTCGGGCTCGACCCAGTGGTCCGGGTGCCGCTGGGTGACCAGCGGCGCGATCACGACCTGGGCCCCCGCCGGGATGACGTACCCGTCGATGACCGTCTCCTCGACCGCCCGCCGCCCTATCAGCGCCGCCGCCGGGAAGAGCCGCATCGCCTCCTTGAGCACCCGGGTGAGGTACGGCAGCCGCTCCAGGTCCGCCGCCGTCGGCGCCCGCCCGGCCAGGACGGTCCGCGCCTCCTCCTGTGCGAGCTTGCGCTGCTCCGGGTGCTTGGCCAGCAGGTGCAGCGCGAAGGCCAGCGAGGTGGCCGTGGTCTCGTGCCCGGCGAGCAGGAACACCAGGACCTGGTCCCGGAGTTCGGCCGGATCCAGGCGCTCGCCGTCCTCACCGCGGGCCCGCCCGAGCAGCGTCAGCAGGTCGTCCGCCTCCTCGTCGCCGCCCCCGCGCGCGGCCCGCTCGGCGATGATCCGGTCACACACCTCGTAGAGCGCCCGCTGCGCCGCCAGGCCGCGCCGGTTGCCCGGCGTCGGCCAGCCGCGCGGGAGCCGGACCGGCGCGAAGCCGCGCTCCTTGACGTACTCGCCGAGCACCGGGAAGCTGCGGTTCACCACCTCCACCGCCTCCTCCACGTCGGCGCCGAAGAGGATCCGCGCGACGGCCCGCAGCGCGAACCGGGACATCTCCTCCGCCGCGTCCACCACCCCGCCCGGCACCGCCCGCCAGCGCTCGCCGAGCGCCTGCGCCTCCTGCGCGAGCGCCTCCGCGTAGCCGTCGACCCGGCGCCGGGTGAACAGCGGCTGGATCAGCCGGCGTTGGCGCTGGTAGACCTCGTCCTGGCTGGTCAGCAGCCCGTTGCCGACGCTGGTCCGCAGTTCGTCGTAGAAGTTGTTCTCCTTGCGGAAGTTCGCCGCCTCACTGCCCAGCACCTGGTGGACGCCCTCGGGCGAGAACACCCCGTAGAAGTCGACGCTCAGACCGGGCGGACCGGCCACGATGCGCACCACGTCGCCGTGGTCGCGCCGGGCCGCCAGGTAGGTGCGCAGCGGGCGGCGGGTGAGGTCGAAGAGCGATCCGACCAGGGGGTTCCCGGCCGGTCCGGGTATGGCGGCTGCGGTGGCCATCGGCACTCCTTCTGGACTTCCTCGGCGCTGGCTGCGCTTGGTGACCTTTCAACCTTACTGACGGGTATTCAGCCGAGGAAGCCTTGCGGGAGGAAGGGGGGCGCGACGGAGCCGCGGGCCGGCTCACTCGTACTCGGTGCCGCCCTTGCGGGTCAGGTACGCGTCGCTGACCACCTTGGCGATCGCCCGCCCGCCGAGCACCGGACTCCAGCGCTCGACCACCGGCCGGACCACCACGCCCTCGCGCAGGTGGAGTTCACGCCCGGAGTGGGCCTCCCGGCCCTGCGCGTGGGCCAGCACCGTCGCGGTGTCGAACGGGCCGCGCCACAGCTCGGTCACCAACGGCAGTTCGCCGTCCAGGAGTTCGGCGGCCGACAGCCACTTCAGCTGTCCGTCCAGCACGGCCGACACGTCGAACGCGGCGTACCCGGGGCGCTCGGTGCGCGCGGAGGCCCCGTACGTCAGGTCCTGCACGCCCTCGCCGAACACCTCGCCGAAGACGCCGATCCGCTCGGCGCCCAGCCGTTCGGCCAACCGGGCCGCCACCGCCGGGATGTCGTACGCGCGCACCGCCCGCCAGTACAGGTTGCGCTCGTCCTCGACGAGCGCCAGCCCCTGCGCGCCGATCCCCTTGGACGAGACCCGCACCTCGCCGGTGGCGGCGGTGTACGTGACCAGGCAGCAGCTGCCGTGCAGCTTCTCGGTCACCACCACGGGCTCACCGGGCTCGAAGACGTCGGGGTGGCGCTTGAGGTTCTCGATGTCCACCCAGGGCAGCAGGTCGGGCGCGCTGAGGACGTCACCGCTCATCGACGTCGGCACCGGGGGCTGCCACTTGACGATCCCGAGCAGCTCGGCGAAGTCCTCGCCCCGCTCCGCGGCCGCGGCCAGGTCGGTGCCGGCCAGCGCGCCGGGCCGGCAGACGATGCCCTGCGACAGCTCCCCGCGCAGCCGTACCGCCTTCACCCGGTTCGCCGCACCGCCGGCCAGCTTGCCGGTCAGGCCCAGCTCGTCGACCAACTCCTCGGGCAGGACGGCCTGTTCGGGGATGTAGACGGCGTGGTCGCCGGTCCGGTAGGCACCCTTGGCGACCACCGCCCGGTAGAGGCCGACCTGCGCCAACTCCAGGGCGTCGGCATTCGGGTGCTCCAGGATGACCAGCTTCTCGGCGGTGACGCGCAGCGTGGACATGGGCGGACTCCTCCCCGTGGATCCGTTCGGATCGACCGTCGGGCCCGGGCGGCCGACGGTCGGCCGCACGTACGGGCTGCGCCCACTCTGACCGTTCCGTCCACCCGGGCGCGACGGGTTTTCCACCGGCCGTACGCCGGCGCTCCCCCGCGCCGCCACGCTTCACCCGCGCCGCGCGGCCGCACCGTACCCGCGCCGCGCGACCGCCCCGAACCGTCCGTGCACGTTTGAGCCTTCGCACAGCAGCCCCGAGACCCTCGACCCGCCCCCGCTGTGCGATGTGACAGAGGATTTATCGCTCGCATCTGCGGCACTATGATCGCCGTACTGGCCGCACCTGCGGTCACACCTCCGCGCCCCTTCCGGCGCGAACCCTGGAGGGGAAGCACCGATGAGCACCCGCAGCACCGCCACCCGCAGACTCGCCGTCGCCGCCGCGGCGGCCCTCGCCCTCAGCCTCGGGGCCACCGCCTGCGGCAGCGACGGCGGCACGTCCTCCGGCTCCGCCTCCTCGGCCGCGACCACCGCCCCCGCGGGCGCCGCCGGCACCGACGGCGCCACCGCCCCGAAGGCCAAGGGCACCATCACCGTGTTCGCCGCCGCCTCCCTCAAGGAGACCTTCACCGAGCTCGGCAAGAAGTTCGAGGCCGCCAACCCGGGCGCCAAGGTCACGTTCAACTTCGGCGGCAGCTCCGCCCTCGCGACCAGCATCAACTCCGGTGCCCCGGCCGACGTCTTCGCCGCCGCCAGCCCGGCCACCATGAAGACGGTCACCGACGCGGGCGGCGCGAGCGGCCAGCCGACGACCTTCGTCAAGAACACCCTCGCCATCGCCGTGCCCAAGGGCAACCCCAAGCACCTCGCGGGCCTCAAGGACCTCACCGGCTCCGGCGTGAAGGTCGCGCTCTGCGCGAAGGAGGTGCCCTGCGGCGCCGCCGCCCTCACCGCGCTGAAGGCCGCCGGCGTCGACCTCACCCCGGTCACCCTGGAGCAGGACGTCAAGGGCGCGCTGACCAAGGTCGAGCTCGGCGAGGTCGACGCCTCCCTGGTGTACAAGACCGATGTGCAGGCCGATGCTGCGAAGATCGACGGCGTGGACTTCCCCGAGGCCGCCAAGGCCATGAACGACTACCCGATCGCCGCGCTGGCCAAGGCGCCGAACAAGGACGGCGCGGCCGCCTTCGTCGCCTACGTCCAGTCGCCCGAGGCCAAGCAGGTGCTGACCGCGGCGGGCTTCCAGGCACCGTGAAGGACCGCACCACCGACCCCGACCAGGGGCGCGGCCGCGACCACGACCGCGGCACCGACCCGGGCCGGCGTCCCGGCACCGGCCCCGGCCCCGGCCCCGGCGAGGACCACGTCGCCCCGGCACCGGCAGGACCCGCGCGGGCCCTGCCGGGCCGCCGCCGTGGCGCGCGCCGCCCGGGCGCGCAGCGCGTCCCGGTCACGCTGCTGCTCCCGGCGCTGCTCGGCCTGGCGTTCCTGATCCTGCCGCTGGTCGGACTGCTCGTCCGGGCGCCGTGGAGCGGCCTGTCCGAGCAGCTCACCAGCGCCGCCGTCTGGGACGCCCTGCGGCTGTCGCTGATCTGCGCGACGGCCGCCACCGCGGTGTCGCTGCTCCTCGGCGTCCCGCTGGCCTGGCTGCTGGCCCGCACCGAGCTGCCCGGCCGGCGGGTGATCCGGGCGCTGGTCACCCTGCCGCTGGTGCTGCCGCCGGTGGTCGGCGGTGTGGCGCTGCTGCTGGTGCTCGGGCGGCGCGGCATCGTCGGGTCCTGGCTCGACTCCGCGTTCGGCATCACCCTGCCCTTCACCACCACCGGGGTGGTGATCGCCGAAGCCTTCGTGGCAATGCCCTTCCTGGTGATCAGCGTGGAGGGCGCGCTGCGGGCGGCCGATCCCCGCTTCGAGGAGGCGGCCGCGACCCTGGGCGCCTCCCGGCTGACCGCGTTCCGCCGGGTCACCCTGCCGATGATCGCCCCGGGGATCGCCGCCGGGGCCGTCCTGGCCTGGGCCCGGGCGCTCGGCGAGTTCGGCGCGACGATCACCTTCGCGGGCAACTTCCCGGGCCGCACCCAGACCATGCCGCTGGCCGTCTACCTGGCCATGGAGTCCGACCCGGAGGCGGCGATCGCGCTGTCGCTGGTACTGCTGGTGGTCTCCGTCGCCGTCCTGGTCGGCCTGCGCGACCGCTGGATGTCGACCCCGTGACCCCGGAACCGGACGCCGACCCCGTCACCCGGGACGCCGACAGGACGGTCGAACCGATGAACACCCCGACGCCGAACGGTGCCGCAGCCGCCGCACCGTCCGCTGCCTCAGCCCCCTCCATCCCCGCCGCTCCTGCCGCTCCTGCCGCCCTGGACGCCCACCTGCGGGTCGACCGCGCCGCGTTCGCCCTCGACCTGGCGCTCAGTGCCGCCCCGGGCGAGGTGATCGCGCTGCTCGGCCCGAACGGCGCCGGCAAGTCCACCGCGCTGCGCGCCCTCGCCGGACTGCTCCCGCTCACCGGCGGCCACCTGCGGCTGGACGGCCAGGTCCTGGAGGACCCGGCCCGGCGCCTGCACACCCCCGCCGAACAGCGGCCGGTCGGCGTGGTGTTCCAGGACTACCTGCTGTTCCCGCACCTCAGCGCGCTCGACAACGTCGCCTTCGGCCCGCGCTGCCAGGGCCGCCTCAAGCGCGAGGCCCGGGCCGAGGCCGCGGCCTGGCTGGAGCGGATGGGCCTGACCGGGCACGCCGCGGTGCGCCCCGGCCGGCTCTCCGGCGGCCAGGCCCAGCGGGTGGCACTCGCCCGGGCCCTGGCCGTCCGCCCCCGACTGCTCCTGCTGGACGAGCCGCTGGCCGCCCTGGACGCCCGTACCAGGCTCGACGTACGGTCCCAACTGCGGCGCCACCTGGCCGAGTTCGAGGCCGTGGCGGTACTCGTGACGCACGACCCGCTGGACGCGATGGTGCTGGCCGACCGGCTGGTGGTGATCGAGGACGGCCGCGAGGTGCAGTCCGGCAGCCCGGCGGAGGTCGCCCGCCGGCCGCGCACCGACTACATCGCCCGTCTGGTCGGCCTCAACCTGTACCAGGGCCGGGCCGAGGGCACCCGGGTCACCCTCCCGGACGGCACCGTCCTGACCACCGCCGAGGAGCTGTCCGGACCGGCGTTCGTGGCCTTCCCGCCCTCCGCCGTCACCCTCTACCGGGAGCGGCCGCAGTCCAGCGCCCGCAACCTGTGGCAGGCCGAGGTCACCGGCCTGGACCTGCACGGCGACCAGGTGCGCGCCGAACTCGCCGGCGACCTGCCGATGGCCGCCGACCTCACCCCGGCCGCCGTCGCCGAACTGGGGCTGGCGCCGGGGGCGGCGGTCTGGGCCTCGGTCAAGGCCACCCAGACCCACGCCTACCCGGCCTGACCACGCCCGGGCCCGGCCCGGGCCCGCCGACCCCGCTGACCCCGGCGACGCGCAGCCCCCGCAACCCAAGCAGCCCCCACAACCCCCGCCGGAAGCGTTCCGGCGGGGGCTACTCCGACGGCTCGACGAACCCCGACTCGTACGCGGCGATCACCGCCTGGGTGCGGTCCCGCGCACCGAGCTTCGCCAGCACACCGCTGACGTGCGTCTTCACCGTCTGCACCCCGAGCACCAGCCGCTCGGCGATCTCCCCGTTGCTGAGCCCGCGCGCCATCAGCCGCAGCACCTCGGCCTCGCGCCCGGTCAGCGCCGCCCGGTCCATCGCCGCGCGGGCGGCGGGGTTGCCGTGCCCGGCGGCCAGTCGGCGGATGGCGGCCGGGAACAGCAGCGACTCGCCGGCCGCCGCCAGCCGTACCGCGTGGACGATCTCGGCCGGGCGGCTGCGCTTGAGCAGGAAGCCGTCGGCGCCCGCGCGCAGCGCCTGGTAGACGTAGTCGTCGTTCTCGAAGGTGGTGACGACCAGGATCCGCGGCGGCAACTCCCCCGGGGCGCCGGGGCGCAGCAGTTCGCGGGTGGCCGCCAGGCCGTCCAGGACGGGCATCCGGACGTCCATCAGCACCACCTGCGGGCGCAGCGCGCGGGCCAGGGCCACCGCCTCCGCGCCGTCGGCCGCCTCGCCGACCACCCGCAGGTCGCCCTGGGCCTCCAGCACGGCCCGCAGCCCGGCCCGGACCAGTTCCTCGTCGTCGGCGAGCAGGACGTCGGTCATGCCGGTGCCGCCTCCGCTCCCGTTCCCGCCCCTGCTCCCGCCTGCAAGATCATTCGTCACGCGCCCAAGCGTAGGGGCAGCCGGACGTCGAGCACCCACTCCGCGCCCCCGTCACCGGCCTCCCCGGGTACGGACACCCCGGCGGACACCCCGGCCGTCGCCTCGCCACCGAGCAGCACGGCCCGCTCCCGGATGCCGCGCAGCCCCTTGCCGCCCTTGCGTGAGCCAGCCCGGCCGGGACCGCCCCGGCCCGGCAGCGCCACCAGCCGGTTGGCACAGCGCAGTTCCAACCGGCCGTCCCGGACGGCGATCCGGACGGCGACCGGCTCGCCGGGCGCGTACTTGAGCGCGTTGGTGACGCCCTCCTGGACGATCCGGTAGGACTCGCGCGAGAGCACCCCGGGCAGCACCCCCGGCGGCACCTCGATCCACGCCTCGACCGGGCTGCCCGCCGCGCGGGCCGTGTCGAACAACGCGGGCAGCTGGTCGATGCCGGGCTGTTCGGTGGCCGCCCCGTTCCCTGCCGTCCCGTTGCCGCCCGCGCCGCCCGCCGGGGTCTCGCGCAGCAGCACCAGGGTGCGCTCGAGGTCCTCCATCGCCCGCCGCCCGGTCTCCTCGATGACTTCGAGCGCCTTCGCCACGAAGGCCGGGTCCCCGACCTCGCGCGCCGCGCCGGCCTGGAGGACGGTCACCGTCAGGGCGTGGCCGATCGAGTCGTGCAGCTCACGCGCCAGCCGGTTGCGCTCCAGCAGCCGTTCGGCCCGCAGCTCGGCCTCCGCCAGCCGCTCCGCCGGGGACGGACCCAACAGCCGTTCAGCCATGGAGAGTTGGAGGCGACCGGCACCGATCACCAGCCAGCCGTAGCCGAGCACCACCAGCGGCGCGGGCAGCAGGTACCGGACGGCGTCCGGCCCGGTGAGCAGGTCGTAGGCCCGGGTGAGCCCGACGACCGTCGCGAAGCCGACCGCCGCACCGAGCGCCACCCGCCCGATCAGCCAGCCGGCCATCCGCCGCCGGTCCGCCACGGTACGGGAGGGCTCGACGCCGATGTCCTCCTCGCGGTCGGGCACCAGCAGCAGCCTGGCCTGCACACCCTCGGCCCGCCGCGCCGCCGGGACGAGCGCGATGAGCGCCAGCAGCACGGCGTCCAGCACGACGGCCTTCAGCACGATCTCACCGAGGCTCTTGTGGTACGTCCCCGGATAGACCAGCAGGACGACGCCCGCGAAGATCCACCCGACCAGCAGGTGCAGCATCCGGGCGTACGTGGCCCCGGCCACCAGCGGGGCGAGGATCCTGGTCGCTCCGTCCCTCAACCGGGACGCGGTCATTCCTGGCACCCGGCCATCCTGCCAGCTCAGCGGCCACCCGGACTCCCCCGCGGGACCGCCGCGACCTCCCTCCCGGGAGGGAGGCGGATCCCCGCTGCGGCGGGATCCGCCCGACCGGCCCGTTCCGGTCGAATGGAACCACCGTCCGGAGCAAGGACGGTGACCACCTGCGAGGAGGGAGGACGGCCGTGATCGAGATCCAGGGCCTGACCAAGGAGTACGACGGCCGACGGGTCGTCGACGAGCTGTCCTTCGACGTCCGGCCCGGTGTGGTGACCGGTTTCCTCGGCCCGAACGGCGCCGGGAAGAGCACCACCATGCGGCTGATCCTCGGCCTGGACCGCCCCACCGCCGGGCGCGCCCTGGTCGGCGGCCGCCCGTACGCCGAACTCGCCCAGCCGCTGCGGCAGGTGGGCGCGCTGCTGGACGCCCAGGCCGTGCACGGCGGCCGCACGGCGCGGGGCCACCTGCGCTGGATCGCCGCGAGCAACGGCCTGCCGGAGCGGCGGATCGGCGAGGTGCTCGCCCAGGTCGGGCTGGCCGAGGCGGCGGGACGGCGGATCCGGGGCTTCTCGCTCGGGATGCGCCAGCGCCTCGGAGTGGCCGCCGCCCTGCTCGGCGACCCGCCGGTGCTGCTGCTGGACGAACCGGTCAACGGCCTGGACCCGGAAGGCATCCGCTGGATCCGCACCCTGCTGCGTGACCTCGCCGCCGAGGGCCGGGCGGTGCTGGTCTCCTCCCACCTGATGACCGAAATGGCGCTCACCGCCGACCACTTGGTGGTGATCGGCCGCGGCCGGCTGCTCGCCGACGCGGCCACCGCCGAGTTCATCGACCGCCACGGCCGGCCCCGGATCCGGGTGCGGGCCGTCGACCCCGCCAAGCTGGCCGCCCTGCTCGGCGCCGGCGACCACGGCCTCGACGCGACCGAAGTCGACGGCGGGGCCTGGGAGGTGACCGGCGCGGAGCCCGAGCGGATCGCCGCGCTGGCCGCCGCCGACGGCGTGGTGCTGTACGAGATCGCGGTCCAACATGACTCGCTGGAGGAGGCGTTCATGCGGATGACCGCCGACAGCGTCGAGTACCGCGCCGAGGCCGCCGCGTGAACCTCAACGCCCTTCGCGCCGAACGGATCAAGCTCACCACCCTGCGCTCGCTCTGGATCCCGCCGCTGCTGGCCGTCCTGCTCACCGCCGGTGTCACCACCGCCGTCGGAGCGGTGCTCCGCGACGCCGACCACCACCTCACCGACGACCCGGGCGTCGGCGTCTTCTACGGGCTCAACTTCGGCCAGGCCGCGCTGGTCTCCTTCGGAGTCCTGCTGATCGGCCAGGAGTTCAACACCCGGATGCTCGACGTCTCGCTCACCGCCGTCCCCCGGCGCCGCCGACTGTACGGCGCCAAGCTGGCGTTGGGCGCCCTGGTCGGCCTCGGCGCGGGCGTGCTCGGCACGGCGGGCGCGTTCGCCGGGTACGCGGCCACCGTCCCCGCCGGCTGGCACGGCCCCGCCTTCGTCCGCGCGGCCACGGCCGGGGTGCTCTACCCGGCCCTGCTGGTGGTGTTCTGCCTCGGCGTGACCGCCCGACTCGGCAATCTCACCGCCGCCATGGGCCTGTTGACCCCGACCGTCTTCCTGCTCTCCCCCCTGCTCGCCGGCGTACCCGGTGCGCGGGACGCCGTCCAGTTCCTGCCCGACCGGGCCGGCCAGTACGCGATGCGCTACACCGACGACCCGCGGACCACGTACGGGCACTGGACCGGACTGCTGATCATGGCGCTCTGGACGGCCCTGGCGGCGTACGGCGGCCTGCGCGCCCTGCAGCGCACCGGCCGGTGAACCGGAATCGCCCCGAGTACCCCTGGACGAAAGAGAGATGGCGATGGCCTTCGGCAACGCCCTGCGCGCCGAGCGGATCAAGTTCACCACCCTGCCCTCGCAGTGGGCGGCCCCGCTGGCCGGCCTGGCGCTGACCGTCGGCATCACGGCGGCCGTCGGCGCCAGCGAGGGACCACCGGCACCGGGCTCCGGCAAGGACCCGGCCGACATGATCTACTTCGGGCTGCTGTTCGGCCACGTCGCCGTGGCCTGCCTCGGAATCCTGCTGGTCGGGCAGGAGTTCAACACCCGGATGCTCGGCACCTCGCTCACCGCCGTCCCCCGGCGCGGCCGACTGTACGGCGCCAAGCTCGCCCTCGGCGCCGCGCTGGGCCTGCTGCTGGGCCTGGTCTCGACCGCGGGCTGCTTCCTCGCCGTCTACGCGACCGCCGGCCTCGACTTCTCCACCCCCGGCCTGGCGCGCAGCTTCCTGGCGGGGGTGCTCTACCACCCGCTGATGGTGCTGCTCTGCCTCGGACTGACCGCGATGCTGGGCAACTTCAGCGCGGCCCTCGGCCTGCTCACACCGATGGTGTTCCTCGGCACCACCTGGCTGGCCGCGATCCCCGGCGTCCGCGAGGCCGGCCAGTTCCTGCCCGACCGGGGCGGCCTGTACGCGATGCGCACCCGGACCGAGCCGGGCATCCACTACGGGCACTGGACCGGGCTGCTGATCATGGTGCTCTGGACGGCGGCGGCCGTCTACGGCGGGCTGCAGGCGATGCGCCGCCGCCAGGCCTCGGACGGGTAGCGGGCGACGGGCAACGAGTGACAGATGACAGATGACAACAAACAGGTAACAGCGAACAGATTTTGAAATCTGTTCGCTGTTACCTGTTATCTGTTACCCGTTCGCTGTCAACTCGCCTCCAGCGGACCTCACTCGATCGAGCTGGGGAGTCATGGAGGTCCGGGGCTTGCGTGAGATCCTTCGCCCATGAGCACACCGCCTGATGGATTGCCTGTCTACCGGGTCTTGACCGGCCCGGACGACGCCGCGTTCTGCCACCGTGTGAGCGAGGCGCTGGGCCTCGGCTACGAGCTGCACGAAGGTCCCGTCGTCACGTTCAACGGGGAGAACGTCATCGTCGCCCAGGCGCTGGTCTGGCCGAGCCGGTCGTAGGAAACCGGGCGGTCTGCGTCATCGAGTGGTCTGCGTCATCGGGTGGTCTGCGTCATCGGGTGGTCTGGGCCACCGGTGCCGGCTCGAGGTCGAGGGTGATCGGCCGGGCGAAGGTGACGACCGCCGCGACCGCGAGCATGGCGACGGAGGTGACGAAGACTCCGCGCATGCCGATGAGCGGGCTGAGCGCGCCGGCACTGAGCGCGCCGACTGCGGGAGCGCCCATGGAGAACCAGCGGAACGCCGCGTTCACCCGTCCGAACTCGCCCTGCGGGATCGCCGCCTGGCGGAACGACACGATCCGGACGTTCCAGATCATGATCGCGAAGCCGTAGACCGCGAGGCCCACCACGAGCAGGGGCAGCCGCGCCGGGAGTACGGCCGCGAAGCCGATCGCGATGACCGTGAAGCTCCACCGCGTGACGCGGGCGTCGGTCAGCACGTCGCGCAGCCGTGACCCGAGGTAGCCGCCGGTGAGGCTGCCGACCGCCATCGCGGCCACGACCCACCCGTAGGCGCCCGGCGACGCGCCGATCGGCCCGGGCGTGATCACCCAGGCGGGCAGGAACGTGAAGATCATCGCGTAGCAGAGGTTGTTCAGGGCGGCGAGCAGCGCGAGTCCGAGCAGCGCCGGATGCGCGGCGAGGTACCGGAACCCGTACAGGAATCCCGGCCGGCCGGCCGGTTTCCGATCGGACTCGGTACGGGGCACGGCCACGAGCAGCGAGACGAACACCGCTGCGGACAGCGCGAAGAACACCGCGATGATGCCCAGTGCGGCCGCCGAGCTCGCCCGGCCCAGCAGGACGCCGATCGCGCCCGGACCGACCATCTGGACGAGGAGTGTCTGCGCGGAGTAGATCCACGAGTTCGCGGCCGGGAGCTGCTCCTTCGTGACGTACCCCGACAGGCTCGACTGGACCGCGAGGTCGTTGACGTTCGAGGCCGCGATCGCCACGAACGACAACGCGCACAGGGCGGGGATCGACTGCAGGTCGGCCGCCATCATCGCGCACAACCCGGCGGTGCAGGCCATGCGGATCACCGACGATCCCATGGAGAACAGCGGCTCACGCCTGGTGCGGTCGAGGAGGTGGCCGGTCGGCACCGCGACGATCAGGCCGGGCAGGCGGACCGAGAGGCTGACCAGCGTGATGGCCAGTGTGCTCCGGTCGATCGCCAGGCCGAGGATCGGGATCAGCACGCGGAACATGCCGTCGGAGAGATCCGCCGTGCCGACGGCGAGCTGCAGGAGCCGGAAGAGGCGATTCATGCGCACGCCTCAATCCACCGTCAGGACGGTGTTCCAGCACGCACCGCGCTGGATGTTGATGACTCCCGACCGGGGCTCGCTCCCGTGCCGCACCAGCACGCCACCGGCCTTCGAACCGAACACGAACGGGCCGTACACCACCGGCACCCGCACGGTCGTGACCTGCGACGACCGGTCGGTGAACGTCATCGTCAGGCCGTCGTCGACCACCCGGCGCTGCAGGATCCAGCTGTGCCCGTCGCCCGGTTCGAGGCGGGCGCGGACGGCCCGCTGCCACTCGCCGGCTCCGGTGTCGGCGCCGACGACCACCCCCTGGCCGCCGTAACCGTCGGCCGGCTTGAGCACCCACGAGTCCTGCTCCGCGCAGACCCGATCGAGCAGGTCGGATACGCCGTCGACCGCCGGATCGAGGTCGATCGACTCGGGGACGTGCTTCCTGAGCACCTCACCCCAGGCCGGGTCCTCCTTCCGCACGGCGTCCCACATCCAGGCCAACAACCGCTTGTTGCTCACCAGTTCGCCGATCTCGCTGGTGTGCAGCAGGACTCGGCGCCCGAGGACCGCCGACCTCAGCGCGTCCAGACCGGGGCTCGCCGGCTGGTCCGCGGTCGAGAACAGCCGGACGACGGCGTCGACCTCGCGGCCACCCGCCATGAGTCGGCCGGTGCTGCCGAGCGTGAGTTCGGAGAGGGGGAAGGCCGCACACGTGAGACCGAGCTCTTCGGCCTGTGGGGCCATGGCGCCGGTCCAGGCCTCGAAGCCCTCCCACGGCTGCAGGTGCGGCACGAGGCCGACCGGGAAGTGGGGGAAGACGACGTGCCCGCGGCCGGTGCCGGAAGCCTTGAGAGTCTCGCTGATGAGCGCGAACCGCGCCGACACGTTGTTCGGCGCCTCGCGCAGCCCGACACCCAGTCGGGAAGCGGCCGCGCTGAACTCGGCACCGAGCTGGTCGACCTGGCGCGTCCCGCCGACCGAACCGTCGATGTTCAGCTCGAGCAGCTGGGCCGTGCCGCGCTCGAGGATGACGTCGGGTCGCAGCACGTCGAACGCGGCGGCCGTGATCGGCTCGTCCGGGTCGGTGAGCGGAAAGGTGCTGGAATCGGCGCCCAGGGCGTCGGCCAGCTGTCCGGCCGTCGACCAGCGGTCCATGACGAAGGACCGGATGGCCGCACGGATGTCGAGCGCGACCTGCGCGAGCTCCTGCTGGCCCCGCTCCGTGAAGACCACCGGCCGGGCCGGAACGACCTCGGCGCCCGGCATCAAGTGCTGGTAGACGTCGACGGCGTCCCGGCAGAAGGCCGCGCGCCACCGCTCATCCGCCACGGACTCCCATTGATCAACGATCACAACTGTCTCCGGACGTAGTCGAGAGCGGAGGAGCGGGCGGGGGCGAAACCGGCCGGCGCACCTCGATGCGTCCGTCCCGCGTCTGCATCTCCAGCATCATCAGGCCTGGGGGCGGGTAGGAGAGCCGCCCCAGGTCGACGGGTTCGCCCGTGGCCAGGTCGTAGCGGACCCCGTGGCGCCGGCAGGTCACCGCGCTGTCGCGCACCTCCGCCGCCACGAGGGGGGCCGTCTTGTGCGGGCACGCGGCGATGATCGCGCCCTTCGGTTCGTCCGGGGTGCCCCAGACCAGCACCGGTCCCAGCGGCGAGGTCACCGCCAGGAGACCGTCCGCGGCCGGCCAGCCCTCCGATGTGCCGACGGCCGTCCACCCGTCGTTGCCCTCGGTCACTGCGCGCGCACCTGTGCTGCGGTGGCCGGGAGCCACAACTCGGCCCCGAGCAGGGAACCGAGCGCGTTCACGGCCGCGTCACACCGGGCCTCCGCGGCCGCGACACTCCGGTCGGCGAAACGAACCACGCCGAACGACGTGTAGTTGCCGGCCATCGCGTCGACGTGCTGGCCGGGGACCACCGCGCAGTAACCGGAGTGCAGGTCCGGCACGGCCTGCTCGAACCAGTCGCCGGAGAGCTCCGCCGGAACGGTGAAGTCGGCTTCCGCGGCCAGGAACGAGTGGCTCATCGCGGTCACCTCCGCGTCGGCCGAGGGCTTCTGGACGGCGCCGCCGAGCGCGACGTCGGCCAGCAGCGACCACAGGTCGATGCCGGTCGAGTTCGCGACCAGGTCGGGGATGGCGCCACCGGAGATCCGCGGATTGACCTCGACCAGGCACGGCCCGTCCGCACTCGCGATGATCTCGACGTGGCACAGGCAGTTGCGCAGCCCCAGGGCGTTCACGACCTCCTCGGCGTACGAGGTGAGTTCGGCGGAGAGCCGTTCGTCCTGCGTCCCCGGGATGCTCGAGCCCAGCTCCAGGAGCGGGTCGCGCGGATTGGTCTTGCGTCGGACGGCCACCAGGCCCACGGCCCCGTCGCCGTCGGCCGCGCACTCGACGCTGAACAACGGGCCGGCGACGAACTCCTCGATGAGCAGCGCCGGACCGACCAGGGACTCCATCCCGCTGTCCGCGCGCCACCCAGCCTGGTCGGCCAGGAACGCCCTGGTGCACTCCTCGAGCTCTGCCGGGCCGGCCGCGACGGCGGCGCCGATCTTCGCGAATCCGTTCACCGGCTTGGCGATGACGGGGAACGACATCCGGTCGAGTTCCTCCGCGGGCAGCCGGCCGTCGACCACCTCGAGGAACCCGACGGTGTTCAGCCCGCGGTCCGCCAGCACCCGCCGCACCTGTGCCTTGTCCAGGGCGGCACTGATCGCCTCCGGACGCGGACCGGGCAGGCCGAAGTGGTCGGCGAGCTCGGCCGCGGTGAGCGCCATGATGTGCAGGGTCGGCGCGATGCCCTGGAGCTCGCCGTCGGCCGTCAACTCGGTCAGTCGACGGGCGTAGCCGGGAGCGTCCAGCGCCTCGGTGACGACAGCGGCGCAGTTCTCCTCGATCGTCGCGTAGGTCTGGTCATCGAGGAGGCCGCGGTTGGCGGGGTTGATCAGGGCGATGACGGCCAGCCCCCGCTTGCGCAGGTGGTCGACGAATGTCAGGGCCGGCCTCGAAACGCCGACCAACACAAAGTACTTCGTCACGTGTTCGCGTGCCTTCCAGCCTCGAGGGCGGCGAGTACCGCACTGCCGCGGTCGATGTATTGGACAGTTGGGTCGGTGAAGCGGCTCTTGTACGGATAGGGATCGCAACCCATGAGGTACACGTCCTCGACCCGTCGGCCGTCCGCATCCAGGAGCACGCCGTCGCCGTCGCACAGCGCGACCGGCGCCGTCACGACGCGCCGGCCGGTCCGCTCGATCCCGGGGAGGTCGCTGACGTAGCCGGTCGCCTGGATGACGACGTCGGCGGCCTCGATCTCCCGCCGCGTCGACTCGCCGCTCGGGTCGATCACCAGTCGGACCGGGAGCCGACCCTGCGAGACATCGCCGAAGAGCGCGCGGGACCGGTTGCGCAGGCCGTGGTACCGGAAGACCTGGCCGGTCCGGGGACAGACGTCCTCCGTGGGGTCGGGGACCGCTTCGGCGACCGGATGCCCGTCCCGGCGGTAGGCGTCGTAGCTCGGATAGTGCAGGCGCACCGGAGAACGCCCGGTCATCGTGACGGCTTCCGCCTCCACGCCGAGGGCGGAGAGTTTCGCCAGAGCCGAGAACGCGCTGTGCGCCGTCCCGACGATGGTGAAACGCCGGGCTCCCGGGAAGAGCTCCTCCGCTCGAGCCTCGTCGGGGACGGCCAGCAGCGTCGACGAGAGCACGGCCTCGTACGCCGACGCCCGCCGCTCCCGTACACCGCAGGCGAGGACGGCCCTGTCCGCCCGTACCGTCCGGCCGTGGGCGAACCGCAGGGTGGTGCCCCCGTCCGTCGGCAGGTCGACCGCGGCCACCGCGTCGCGCGCGATCGACCAGTGCGACGGAGCCGTCGCGCGCACGAACTCCGCCGCGTCGGCGAGCGCCTGCGCGAGCAGCTGGAGGTCGAAGCAGTCGGCGCGGGAGCGCAGGTCCCGGACGGAGGCCAGGTCGAGGATCGGGCCGTACGGGCCGTCACCGTCCACCCAGTTGAAGAAGTCCGAACCGTTCGAGTTCGACTCCGACAGGATGCGGACGAACGCTCCGGCGCCGAACCTGCGCCCCGAATCCACGATGAGCACCCGGTGTCCGCGTAGCTCCGGGTTCGCCGTGATCAGCCCGAGACCTCGGATCCCGAAGCCGATCACGGCGATGTCGAAATGGTCCACTGTCGAGGACTCAGGCGACCGAGGTGAGCGTCTTCAGCGCGACATCGCAGACGCGCAGCGATCCCGCGAGGCGCCGTTCGACACCCGCGACGATGTCCGGGAGGCACTCCGGGTGGGCGGCGAGCGTGGGCTTGATGACCTCGTTCAGCCAGCCGGCCGCGTGCGCCACGTCGACGGTGACGTGCTCGGTGAGGTACTCGAGCTGCTCGAGGCCGTAGCCGACGCGCAGCCAGCCCTTGATCTGGCGGTCGATCCGCCCGGGGACGACGTGCTCGGTCGCCAGCAGCATGCCGAGCCCCTGCGCCATGAGCGTGCGGTCGGTGCTCGAGCCGAGGTACATGTTGGCCAGCTCCAGCTCCTCGACCCAGAACCGGTCGAGGCCGCTCACGTGGGCGTCGGTGTCGATCCCGACCGCGCTCATCATGTCCAGCCGCAGCTGACGGTGGGTCCGCGCGATGTCGCCGTTGCCCATCTCGTCCCAGAAGTTGTGCGCCAGCTCCAACTTCGCGGCGCCGTAGACGCCGGGGATCAGCGCGGCGACCAGGTCGCCGAAGTGGACGTCGAACGGGGTCTCCTGGAAGACGAACTCGCGCAGCTGCTCCTCGGTGGCCTGGTTCTCGAGGAAGTCGAACAGCGGGTGCTGCGGTCCGGAGGCGTGCGCGCGACATCGGTCGTCGAGCCATTCGCCGAACTCGCCGATGCTCGGCAGTTCCATCGCGCCGAGCACCCGGTCCGTCTCGGCCTGGTGCCAGGAGCGGCTCAGGCGCAGCGACGCCACGACGACGTCGGTCTCGTCGGCGGACGGGACTATCGACTCCCAGGCCGGCTGCCACCGCGCGACCGAAAGGAGGTAGAGGGCGCGCTGCGCGTCGAGGTAACCGCTGCCGTCGCGGTCGTCCCGAGCCGACACGGCGAACTCGTCGAGCCGGGCCGCCAGCTCGGCGGGGGCGAGCTCAGTGAGCTGGTTTAGAAAGGTCATGACATCCTCATTGACGTAGGGATCTGATGGCTGAAGTGACGTGCGGGGGGGGGTTACGGGCGCGAAGCGGCGCTGCGGACCCACTCGATGACGGCCTCCTCGGTGAAGATGGCCTTGAACAGGGCCTCGCGATAGCCGCCGATGGCGTCGAGGAGCTCCGAGCGAGCGCTGTCGCTGCGCTCCTCCCACTCGGCGACGAGCTTGTCGTAGAGGCGGGTCGCGCCCTCCTCGGAGATCTCCACGCCGGTGTCGGCGAGCTCCGCCCGGTGCTCGCGCAGGATGCGCAGCAGGCCGTCCTGTCCGCTGCGGACACCGAACATGCGGATCTCCCGCGACCCGATCTCGGCCGGGTCGACGTCGTCGAAGATGCGCGGGGACTTGTTCAGCAGCTCGGTGCGGATTCCGCTCTGCACCGAGTAGGTGACCACTCCGGTCAACGGGGCGGCGGGGTTCTCCAGCAGGCCGTACGTCCGCTCGATGAGCCTGCTGAGCTCGTAGAGGCCCGAGAAGTCGAAGCCGGGCAGCTCGACATCGTGCAGGTGTCGAAGCGCCATGACCACCTCGGCCATCGCGGGGTGCCCCGCCCGGTTGGCGAACCCGCCGACCGACACGTCCGCGCCGCGCAGCCCCGCGCTCAGGGCCACCACGGCATTCGCGGTGGCCATGCCGAAGTCGTCGTGGAAGTGGCCGAAGAAGTCGATTCCGGGGAAGTGCTCGACAAGGTCGCCGACGAAGGTCTGCGCCTGCTGCGGGACGCAGGTGCCGGCGGTGTCCACCAGCCGCACCTGGCTGATGCCCGCGCGCCGGACGACGTCCACCGCGTTGCGCACGTGCAGCGGGTCGGCGCGGAAGGCGTCCAGCAGGCCGGCGATGAAGCCTCCCAACCCGCCGACCTTCTCCAGTGCCGCGAGCTGGTCGGAGTACCACGCGAGGTTGCCGGCGCGGCGCTCGACGTCGGTGAGGGACTCCCATGCCGCCTGGTCGAAGGCTTCGCCGGCCTTCTCGCGGATCGTCGGGTAGAGGTGACGGATCTGCTCGTCCGACACCGAATGGATGGCCAGCACCCAGACACGGGACAGATCGCGGTCCATGCCCTCGAGGGACTTGAGGGTCTTCGCCATCCGGTCACCCAGATGCGATATGACCACGAACCGTACGGAGTCCGGGATGCCGCCCTTCTCCTGCTCGTTCAGCAGCTCGTTCAACAGGGCAATGTTGTGCGGCACGTCCGGGAGCATGCCGACGACGAGAGTCCTGATGCCGATGCGCGAAATGGCCTTCGCCATTTCGCATTTCTGCTCCAGCGACGCCGCTACCGGAGCTCGTTCCGATCCCTCTCGCAGGGTCTCGTCGAAAAGGTCGATCGAAGGGTGGAACGCGGAATGCACTGCACCTCCCAGGGGATGGCCTCGGTCACGGGGGCATGGTCGATCCACCCGTACTCCGAGACGATTTCAGATATGGCAGACCGCGAGGGCCTGAGGACTTACCCACAGGACTTCCCGCAGGACTTCCCCGCAGCCGACGGACCACCTGGCCGGCCGCGCTCACGCGACCGTCAGACCGGTGCAGCCGACACGGGGCCCACCCGGCCGTCGCTCCGCGGCTCGCGACCTGCTCAGATGCTCAGATCGATGGAGCGTCAGTTGTGGCACATCCAGGCTCGCTTGGAGGTGCCGATGGGAGAACGTGTCCGACTCGGCCTCAGTACCGGAGGCGCCGACCGTGACGATCCGGGTCGGCCGGAAGGCGGCCAGGCCCGCCGGCAACGGCGAGGGCGCGTTTTGAGGACCGCTGCGACACAGAACTCTCCCTGGGTGCGGGATCAGCAAGAATGCAGCCGGGGCGCAACAGCGGCAACCGACGCGCATAGGTGTACCGCGCATGGTGGTTGGCGGTTTCCGCACACTAACACCAACGCGCTCCACTGGTCGATGCCCTTGACGAGGTGCTCTGCACATCCCCCACCGCTCGGCTACGGCGCGCACGGCCCGGAGCGACAAACTGTGCTCAAGCTCACCGCCACCATCGCCGGTGGTTTCACCTCCGGTGTGCTCAACGTCCGTGACACCGACTGTTTCTGACTGCCGCTTGCTTCTGGCGGAGGGCATTGGCGCGCCCGATCGTCAGTGACGGCACCCCGGGCGGCCCCGATATACGCGCGTTCACGAGGTCCGACACCGGCTCCGAACCCGTTCCGCGGGTGCCTGCACCCTTCCCGCTCGGCACGCCTGGGACGGGGAGTGACGGATCCCCATGCCAGGACGGGTCTTGACTGTCAGACAGCTATAGGGGATCTTCGCCAACGCACAGTTCATCGGGTTCGGATGTTCGATGGACAGCAGTGCCCCGGACACACCGGAAGGAATCTGACTTGACGGAACTGCTGTTGGTGGGTGTGGGCCAGATGGGACGCCCCTATCTCGAGGCGGCACTGCGGATCGGCTGCACCGTCCGGGCGGTGGAGAGTCGGGCCGCCTTCCCGGGACTGCCGGTCGGCACCGGGGCCGACTTCTACCAGGTCGACAACGGACTGGACGAGTCCTGGCTGCTCGGTGCCCTGCAGGCGGCCGAGCAGGGCCCGCCGCAGGGGGTGGTCGCCTTCGCCGAGGCGCACGTCACCGCAGCCGCTCTGCTCCAGGACCGCCTCGGCGTGCCCGGTCCCTCGCTGCACGCCGCGACCATCTCCCGGAACAAGGGACTGCAGCGGATGAGCTGTGCGGCCAGGGGGGTGAGCCAGCCCGAGTTCCTGCTGGTCCCCTCGATCGCCGATGCCCGGGAGTGGATGGCGGAGCGGCTGCCCGTGGTGGTCAAGCCGCTCACCTTCGGCGGCAGTGTCGGTGTTGAACAGGTATCCACCATCGAGGAGTTGGACTCGGCGATCGAACGCCGGGGCGAGGGGAAGCTGCTCGTCGAAGGTGCGGTCTCCGGCCCTGAGTTCAGCTGGGAGGCGCTGGTCAGGGATGGCTCCGTGCTCTTCGAGAACGTCACCGCGAAGGAGACCACCGAACCTCCCTACTTCGTCGAACTGACCCACCGCTGCGGCCACCGCTTCGAGGACCCGAAGGTGGCGCAGCAGGTCCAGGAGTTCACTCGGCTGGTTCTCGACGCCATCGGCATGCGGACCGGCCTCGCCCACCTGGAGTTCCGGCTGGGCCCGGACGGTCCGGTCCTGATGGAGGTGGCCGTGCGGACCCCCGGCGACCACATCGCGGAGGCGGTCTGCCTGACCTACGGTTTCGACCTCTACGAGGGCGTCGTCCGGCTGGCCCTCGGCCTACCGCTCGACGACCTGATCCAGCGGGAGCCGGTCCAGTTCGCGGCCGTGCACCACCCCGACTGCCCGCCGGGCCGGATCACCGGGATCGAGGGGCTCTCCGAGATCGAGGCCCACCCCTTCGTGCAGCGGGTCTCCCTCAACCGGGGCATCGGCGACCTGGTGAAGCCGTTGAGCTCGTCCTCCGAGCGGATCGGCTACGCCCTGGTCGTGGCCCCCACCCCGGAGGCACGCGAGGAGACGCTGGCGTTCATCCAGGCACGGCTGCGGATAACCACGGTTCTGGACGGGTAGCGGGCGACGGGCCATGGGTGACAGATGACAGGTGACAGAAAACAGATAACAGCGAACAGATTTCATAATCTGTTCGCTGTTATCTGTTATCCGTTCGCTGTCATCTGTCTTCTGTCATCTGTTCGCCGCCCGGGGCGCTCTCCCCGCCGACGCGTCAGCCGCCCCGCAGCCCCACCGCCAAGGTCAGTTCGAGGACCCGGTCCGGCGAAGCGAGATCCGGAAACAGCTCCCGCAGCTGCGACATCCGGTACCGGACCGTCTGGGGATGGACGAACAACGCCGCCGCCACCTCGTCCCGCCTGCCCTGGTGCAACAGCCACGCCCGCAACGTCTCCTCCAGCCGCCGTGCGGTGGCGACCGGCACGGTCCGCAACGGCGCGAGGGCTCGGGCACGCAGGTCGGCGAAGGCGTCCACGTCGGCGCTCAGCACCAGCTCGGGCAGGTGGTCCTCGGTGTCGCGGATCTCAGCGGAGAGGGAGCGCGCACGTACGGCTCGTGCGTACGAGGCGGACGCACGGGTCCACGGCCGGGCCGGGCCGACCACGGCGGTGCGGTCGGTCAGCTGCCGCAAGAGGTGTGCCCGGTCGGCATCGGGGACGAGCAGCACACCGGTGGCGTCCGGCAGGTCGTCGAGGACGAGAGTGCTCGGGTCGAGCACGCGGTAGGCAGGCCGGGCCTGGGCGGCGGGCAGCAGGACCGCGGTCAGCGAAACCGGGGCCTGCCACCCGGCCCGTTGGACAGCGGCCAGCAGCACGTCCGGGCTCGCGCCGGCGAGGAGGTCGCGGGCCAGGTGTTCCAGGTGGCGCTCGTGGGCCCTGCCCCGGGCGGCCAGTTCGTCGGCATGGCCCGCGGCGCTCGCGGCGGAGAGCTCGTCGATGTAGGCGAAGGTCAGCTCGGCGAACTTGGCGACCTCGGCGG
Organism: Kitasatospora sp. NPDC058162; assembly: GCF_042884005.1. Taxonomy (NCBI): domain Bacteria; kingdom Bacillati; phylum Actinomycetota; class Actinomycetes; order Kitasatosporales; family Streptomycetaceae; genus Kitasatospora; species Kitasatospora sp. NPDC058162. The sequence goes on along the minus strand of NZ_JBHVUS010000002.1, from coordinate 320,615 downwards.
CGGGCAGACCCGCGGGTACGGCACCCGCCGCCAGGCATCGCCAGGCCACCCGGGCGCCGACGCGGTAGGCGCTGAGCAGGGCATCCATCGAACGGCCGTCGCGCACCTCGCCGCGGCCCAGCTCGTACGCCGCGTCACCGGCGTCGCCACCCGTGGCGTTCCCGCTCGCGCGGTCCAGGTAGTGCCCCAGGGCGGTGCGGACGGCCCGGCGGATGGTGGCGCCCATGCGCCCCGAGAGGGCGTTGGCGTAGGGAGGGACCTCGTCGATGATCGCCTCGACGACCTCGTCGGCGGTCGCCGTCAGCGCGGCCCGAAGCGCGGTGACCGTCGTCTCGTCCAGGACCAGCTCGCTGGCCCTCCGGGTTGCATGGCTCACGTTCCTGTTCCCTGCGAACAATTCAGCCGACCAGATTTACGTCCTACGGTCAGGACTTTACGCCGTGAGGCGCAGCAAGCTGGAGTCATGACGAGTGCAGCCCTCCGCAGCAGGGCGTGGAAACTGCTGGAGATGGTCACGACGCCGCTGCTGCCGTCGGACTACCTCGACCTGGTCAGCCCGCTGCGTGCGGGCGCCGAGCTGCGTGGGCGCATCGAGGCCGTGCACCCCGAGACAGGTGACGCCGCGACCGTCGTGATCAGGCCGGGACGGGGCTGGCGCGGCCACGCGGCCGGTCAGTACGTGCGGATCGGGGTCGACGTCGACGGGAGGCGCCTGTGGCGTGCCTACTCCATCACCTCACCGACAGGCCGCCGGGACGGCCGCATCACGATCACCGTGAAGGCGATCCCGGACGGCAAGGTCAGCAACCACCTCGTCCACAGGGCGGCACCGGGCACGCTGATCCAGCTCGAGCAGCCGACCGGTGACTTCGTGCTGCCGCACGCCAAGCCCGCCAAGGTGCTCTACCTGACCGCCGGCAGCGGCATCACGCCCGTGATGGGCATGCTGCGCGACACCGAGTTCGCCGACGTCGTCCTGGTCCACTGCGCGCCGCAGCCGCAGGACGTGATCTTCCGCAACGAACTGCACGGCCTGGTCGCGGACAGGAAGCTGCGCCTCACCGAGGTGCACACTGCCACGGACGGCAGGCTCGACCTCGCCCGTCTCGGCGAACTCGTGCCCGACTGGGCCGAGCGCGAGACCTGGGCCTGCGGGCCCGCGGGCCTGCTCGACGCCGCGGAGGAGCACTGGACCGGACACGGCCTCCAGGAGCGCCTGCACACCGAACGGTTCCGCCCCCGCATCGTCGTCGCCGGCAACGGCGACGGCGGCGAGGTCACCTTCAGCGCCACCGGCAAGACCGTCGACGCGGACGGCACCACGCCGTTGCTGGACGTCGGCGAGGAAGCGGGCGTACTCATGCCCTCCGGCTGCCGCATCGGCATCTGCTTCGGCTGCGTCACGCCGCTCAAGGCGGGCGCCGTCCGCGACCTGCGCACCGGCGAGATCACCGAGGCCGAGCCGGGTGTCCTCATCCAGACCTGCGTGTCCGCCGCGGCGGGCCCCTGCGACATCGAACGGTAGACGCACCTTGACCGCCATCGACCCCACCGCCCATCTGACCGCGGAGCAGATCGAGGAGCTCGGCCGCGAGCTGGACGCGATCCGCGACGAGGTGCTCGCCGACCGCGGCGAGAAGGACGCCGCCTACATCCGCAAGGTCATCTCGGCGCAGCGCAAGCTCGAGCTGGCCAGCCGGGGCGTGCTGCTGTTCTCGATCTTCCCGCCCGCGTGGCTGCTCGGCACCGCCGGCCTGTCCGTGGCGAAGATCATGGACAACATGGAGATCGGCCACAACGTCCTGCACGGCCAGTGGGACTGGATGCGGGACCCGAAGATCCACTCCACCACCTGGGAGTGGGACCACGTCTCGCCGGCCGAGCAGTGGAAGCACTCGCACAACGAGCTGCACCACACGTACACCAACGTGATCGGCAAGGACAACGACCTCGGCTACGGCATCATGCGCGTCGACGAGGACCAGAAGTGGCATCCGTTCCACCTCGGCCAGCCGCTGTGGAACTTCGTCAACGCCTGCTTCTTCGAGTACGGCATCGCGGCATACGACCTCGAACTCGGCAAGAACCTGCAGAAGCACCGCCGCAGGAGCCCGGAGTTCCGCGCCCGGGCCAAGGCCGTGGGCCGCAAGATCCGCAAGCAGGTGCTCAAGGACTACGTGATCCACCCGCTGCTGTCGGGCCCGTCGTTCCTCACCACGCTGGCCGCCACCTTCACCGCGAACCTGGTCCGCAACATCTGGACCCACTCGGTGATCATGTGCGGGCACTTCCCGGAGGGCGTACAGGTCTTCGAGCGCCAGTCGGTCAAGGGCGAGACGCGCGGCCAGTGGTACCTGCGCCAGATGATGGGCTCGGCGAACATCAGCGGCAGCAGGGCCATGCACTTCATGACGGGCAACCTGTCCCACCAGATCGAGCACCACCTGTTCCCGGACCTGCCGAGCAACCGGTACGCCGAAGTCGCGGTGAAGGTACGCGCGCTGTTCGAGAAGTACGAGCTGGAGTACGTCACCGGGCCACTCCCCAAGCAGGTGTTCTCCGCCTGGCGCAAGGTCTTCCGACTCTCCCTGCCGAACAAGAACCCCAAGGTCAAGACCCCGGCCCGCGAGAAGGGACTCATCGCGGCCTGATCCCCGGTATTGGCCCAACAAACAGATAACAGCGAACAGATTTTGAAATCTGTTCGCTGTTATCTGTTTTCTGTCATCTGTTCGCCGACACCCTCACCGCAGTGCCGGGTGCTCCGCGATCACCGTGCAGCTGCCCGGGGCGATCTCCGTGAAGCCCGCGTCCTGGACCACCGGCAGCCCGCTGCGGACCAGTTCCTCCCACACCCCCGGCGCCGCCGTGCGGACCGCGAGCGCGAAGCCCGACTCAGCCCACTCCTTGCGCTGCGCCTCGTCCAGCCGCCACCAGGCGAGCTGCGCCGCGTGCCCGGTCTGGGCCATGGTCTTGCCCGCGCTCATCTCCAGCTCCGGGTTGAGCCACAGCACCGGCAGCCCGGGCTCGGGGGCACCGACCTCGGCGGTCTCCTCCAGGTCCGTGCCGGAGACCTGGAGCTTGGCGAGGTCCTTCGGCCAGCCGTCCAGCGGGATCGGCGGGAACACCCGGACCTCCGCCTCCCGCCCCCGCACCGTGATGCCGGGCAGCTCCCCGGCCCGGCGCCACTCCCCGCCCCGGGCCCGCCGGACCACCTTGCGGATCCGGGCGTCCTCCCAGGCCGCGACCCGCTCCGTCCACTCCCCGTCCACCTCGGTCACCCGGGGGTCGGCGAGCAGCGTCAGCACCGCCCGCGCCGAGGTCTCCAGCGCGTCCGTCCGCCCCGGCGGCGTGGCCTTCTCCAGCCGGACGACCAGCGGCAGCACGTACTGCGGCCGCCCGTCGCGGTCCTCGGGGTCGGGAACGTCGTCGGGGGCGGGGACGGGGGCCGGGGCGTCGAACGGAGAAGTCACCCGTCCAGCATGCCAGCCCGGCCACCACCACCCCCGGGCCACCCCCAACCCGCCCCGCGCCGCACAGCGCAACCGCACAGCGCAGCCGCACCGCACAACCGCTCAGCGCAGCCGCTGCCGCAATTCGTCCACCGCCGCTCGGATCCCCGCGCTGTACGCGTCCTCCGGCAGCGCGTCCAGGCTCCGCACCGCCCGTTCCAGCTGTTCGCGCGCGAGGTCCGGCTCCCCGAGCTTGAGGTGGTCGGAGGCCAGGTTGAGGTGCAACGAGGGGTAGAAGGCCCGCACCTGGAGCGCCGGCTCGTAGGTCCGGGCGCGCTCGGCGGTCAGCGAGTCGGCGGCCGCGAGGGCCCGCCGGTCCCACTCCAACTCGGCCCGGGGGTCGTCCTGGAGGTCGGCCAGGTAGTGCGCCAGAACGCACCGGTGGAAGACGTCCCGATCCCCCAACTCGTCCCACAGGGCTTCGAGGCTGGCCCGCGCCTCGGCGGTCCGCCCGCGCTGCGCCGCCCGCACACCGTCCAGCCCGAGCGCGATCCGGCCCAGCGCCGACTCGTCCGCGCCCGACTCCCCCACGGGCACACCGCCCACACCGAACGCACCGGACGAACCAGATGAAAGAGACACATCGGACATGCCCGCAGCCTAGCCGCCCGCCCACCGCCGTGCCCGGACGGCGGGCCACCCGACCACCCGGACGCCCGGACGCCGCACCCGACGTCCGTTCAGCGGCGGTAGCCGCGCTGCGGGTCCCGTTCCTCCGCGTCCTCGTACATCAGGAACCAGCCCTCGGGGTGCGTCGCGGCCAGCAGCAGCTCGGTGCGCTGCTCGGCGCCGAGCTCCGGGTCCCCGTCGTCCGGCCCGAAGACGCCGAACAGTTCGTCGTGGCAGCCGTCCCAGTCGTAGTCGTACAGGTCGGCGGGCAGGTCGCCCATCATGTCGGCGACCGACTCGGGCTGGGAGCCCAGCAGCGTCCGGGCGTCCACCAGCGCCATCCGCAGCGCGAGTTCCTCGGCGAGGCAGCGCGGCAGCGGCCATTCACCGAGCGCGAGGTCGTCGGCCAGGTCGTCGAAGGTGCGGGCCATGGTGCGCCGCCAGCCCCGGTGGAGCCGCCAAGTGCGTTGGGGCAGCCGGGCGTAGACCGTCCAGTCGACGTCCTCGCCGTCGACCACCGGGTCGTCGCCGTGCTCGTCGAGGTCGTCGTAGGCGGCGTCGGCCAGGCCGAGCAGTTGGGCGTGCAGCAGGCAGGCGGTGCGCGGGGTGAGGGTCCAGTCGGCGCCCGCGCCGCCGTCCTCGTCCTCGCCGTCCAGCGGGAACAGTTCGGCGAAGTCCGGGGTGAAGTCCTCGGTGACGCTGATCTCCAGCGTGCCGCCGATCGCCTCGACCCCGGGGATGGCGGCCACCAGCCGGTCGGGGTGGAGCAGCGCGCCGAGCGCCGCGTTGGCGTCCTCGGCCACCTCGCGCAGCAGTTCGCGGCGCTGGCCGGCCGGGTCGATGCCGTCGAAGTCCAGTTCCTCGACGGCCCTGATCGCGGCCGCGCGCAGCGCCGGCCAGTCGTTGATCCGCAGGCCCAGCACCACGGTCGCCTCGATCTCCGGCGCGCCGGAGTACTCTGCCGCGCCCGGCCCCTGCGGATGATCGCTTCGCTCGCCCATGGGGCTACGGTACGGCTTTTCCGCCGCCCGATCACCGGTCCGAACCAGCTTCCGGAGACCTTCTCGGCCACGGCCCGGCCGCGCCTCTGTCACTCGGACGCACGACACGGGCAGGATGGGCCCCATGGCTGACATCAACGAGTACGGCGGCGGGCAGGGCCCGAACGCCGACGTCATGGTCGTGACCACCAACGACATCCCCGGCTTCCGGGTCGACCACGTGATCGGCGAGGTCTTCGGACTGACCGTGCGCAGCCGCCACATCGGCAGCCAGATCGGCGCCGGCCTCAAGTCGCTGATCGGCGGCGAGCTGAGGGGTCTGACGAAGACCCTGGTCGAGAGCCGCAACGAGGCGATGCAGCGACTGATCGAGCAGACCAAGGCGCGCGGCGGCAACGCGGTGCTGATGATGCGCTTCGACGTGACGGAGGCGGCGGACGTCGGCACCGAGGTCTGCGCGTACGGCACCGCCGCGGTGATCTCGCCGATCGGCTGAGGCCCCGGCCCGCACCCGAAGGCCGGTCGCGCCCGCCCCTGGCCCCGCCCGTCGTCATCGAGCGGGAACAGTCACCGACCCCCCGATGTTTCACGTGCGTGACTGTTTACGGTGCAACCAAGGCAAGCAACGAGGCCGCCCGGCGGCGCGTGGACGTCCTGGTGGTGGGCGCCGGACAGGCGGGGCTGTCCGCCGCCTACCACCTCGGCCGCCGCGGCTTCGCCCCCTACCGGGAGGGCGTCGACGGCGGCTTCGTCGTGCTCGACGCCAACGCCACCCCCGGCGGCGCCTGGGCGCACCGCTCGCCGTCCCTGCGGATGGCCACCGTGCACGGCTTCCACGACCTCCCGGACGCCGAACTCCCGGCGCCCGACCCGGCGGCCCGCGCGCGCGAGGTGGTGCCGGGGTACTTCACGGCGTACGAGGCCAGGCACACGCTCCCGGTCGTACGCCCGGTCGCGGTGCGCACCGTACGCGCCGAGTCCGAGCGCCCCGACTCCCGGCTGCTGGTCGAGACCGACCGTGGCACCTGGTCCACCCGTGCGCTGATCAATGCCACCGGCACCTGGACCCGCCCCTTCCTCCCGCACTACCCGGGCCGCTTCGCGGGGCGCCAGCTGCACTACGCCGAGTACCGCGGCCCCGAGGAGTTCGCGGGCCGGCGGGTCCTGGTGGTGGGCGGCGGCGCCTCGGCGATCCACGTGCTGTCGGAGGTGGCCGCGGTCGGCGAGACGGTCTGGGTCACCCGCTCCGAACCGGTGTACCACGAGGGCCCGTTCACCCCTGAGTACGGGCGCGCGGTGGTCGCCAAGGTCGAGGAGCGGGTCCGCCAGGGCCTGCCGGTGCGCAGCGTGGTGAGTGTGACCGGCCTCGGCCCGTCCGTCGCCTACCGCCGCGCCGAGGAACTGGGCGCGCTGCACCGCCGACCGATGTTCGACCGGCTCACCGAACACGGAGTCGCCTGGGGCGAGCAGGAGTTGGCGGTCGACGCGATCATCTGGGCGACCGGCTTCCGCCCCGAGGTCGGCCACCTCGCCCCACTCGGCCTGCGCTCCCCCGGCGGCGGCATCGCGCTCACCGGCACCCGCGCCACCGCCGACCCGCGCGTCCACCTGGTCGGCTACGGCCCGTCCGCCAGCACCATCGGCGCCAACCGGGCGGGCCGCGCCGCCGTCAACGACCTGGTCAAGTTGCTCGGGGAGCCGGAGCCGACCAAGGAGGCCACGCACGAGGCCGCGAAGCAGACCACGTGGGAGGTCGCGCGGGTCCCCGCCCCGGCCGCAGTGTGACCCGAAGCCCGACTCGTCGGCGTCCGGCTCGTCAGCTCCCAGCTCATCGGCGTCCGATCCATCAGCCCTCGTCCGGCACCCGGCCGCCGAGCCGGTCGCGCTCGGCCTCGGCCCACCCGCCCAGCAGCACCAGCACCTCGTGCAACGACCGCCCGAGACCGGTGAGCGCGTACTCGACGCGATACAGCGGCTCGAGCCTGGCGGTACGGCGGACGTACCCCTCGTGCTCCAGCGTGCGCAGCGCGCGGGTCAGCACCCGGCGACTGAGGTCCGCCACGGCCCGGTCCAACTCGTTGTAACCGTACGGGCGTTCCGCCAGCAGGCTGATCAGGACGACGCTCCAGCGGTCCCCGATCCGATGCAGCACCGAGGTCGCGGGGCAACCCGCCCGGTCCTCCGCGGACACCGGCCCGGCGACTCCCGCAGCCCCAGCACCGCCTCCAGGGGCAACCGGAGACGCAGTGGACACGGATGTTCCCTCTTTCGGCGAACCGTTCACCCGACCCATGATCGCTCCAACAGGACCACAGAGCCGAGGAGTTCACATGTTCGCCATCACCGGGGCATCCGGCCGGCTGGGTCGGCTGACGCTCGACGCCCTGCTCGACCGGGTCGACCCGGCCGAGGTGGTGGCCGTCACCCGCACTCCGGGGGCGGTCGCCCGGGCGGGCCGGATCCGCATCCGTGCGGCCGACTTCGCCGCCCCGGCCACGCTGGCCACCGCCTTCAAGGGCGTCCGGCGACTCCTGCTGATCAGCGCCGACCGGACACCGGAACGGCTCGCGCTGCACCGGGCCGCGGTCGGGGCGGCGGTGACGGCCGGTGTGGAGCACGTCATCTACACCTCGGTGGTCCGGGCCGCCGATCCGGGCAATCCCGTCCCCGAGGCCCGGGACCACGGCCGGACCGAGGCCCTGCTCGCCGCCTCCGGCCTCGCCCACACCGTGCTGCGGGTCAACGTCTGGCCGGACATGTTCCTGCTCTCCGGCCTGGCCCGACTGGCCGTCGCCGGCGGCGAGTTGCCGAGCAGCGCGGGCGGCGGCCGGGTCGGCTACGTCTCCCGCGCGGACACCGGATGGGCCTGCGCCGCCCTGCTCGCCGGGGCCGACGCACCGACCGGCCGGGTCCTGGACCTCACCGGCCCCGGACTGACGGACGACGACGTGGCCGCCGCCCTCACCGAGGCCACCGGCCGTACGGTCCGGCACCGGCCGGTGGCCGACCACGAGGTGGCCGGTGCCCTGACAGCCCTCGGGGTGCCGCCCGCGCTCGCGGCCGGCTGGGGCGAGAACGACCCGTTCCGGCGTGCGGGGTGGTTCGACGTCCCGGACGACGGCACCACCCGCCGCCTTCTCGGGCGCGAGCCGGTGGCGCTCGCGGACTTCTTCACCGCCCACCGCGCCGAGCTGCTCACCGGGTGAGCGCGGTCGACGGTCGACGGACGAGCACGACCGGCCGTCGTCGGCCGACCATCGAAGTGGTCAGGAGCCTCAGGAGTCAGCGGTCGTAGTCGACGGTGACCCGGTCGGTGACCGGACGGGCCTGGCAGGTGAGGACGTAACCGGCCGCCAGCTCCTTCTCCTCCAGGGCGAAGTTGCGGCGCATCTCCACCTCGCCCTCGGTGACCAGGGCCCGGCAGGTGCCGCAGACCCCGCCCTTGCAGGCGAACGGCAGGTCGGGGCGGGAGCGCTGGGCGCCGTCCAGGATCGAGCGGTCGCGCGGGAGGGTGAGGGTGCTGCCGCGACCGTCGAGGACGACGGTGACCTCGCTGCGCTCGCCCGTCGCGGCCCCGGCCTCGCCGTCGGCGCCGTCCCAGTCCTCGTCGCGCTCGGCGAGCGGCTCGTCCTCGGCGTGGAACAGCTCCTGGTGCACCCGCTCGCCGGGCACTGCGAGTTCGGCGAGCAGCTCCTTCGCCCCCGCGACCATGCCGAACGGGCCGCACAGCCACCAGTGCCCGACGCCGCCGACGTCCACCAGCGCCGCCAGCAGCGCCCGGACCCGCTCCGGGTCCAGCCGCCCGCTGAGCAGTTCGGCGTCCCTGGTCTCCCGGGACAGCACGTGGACCAGCTGGAACCGGCCGAGGTAGCGGTCCTTCAGGTCGGCCAGCTCGTCCGCGAACATCACGGTGTCGCTGCGCCGGTTGCCGTAGAGCAGGGTGACGGTGGAGCGGCGGTCGGCGGCCAGCACGGAGGCGGCGATGGACAGCATCGGGGTGATGCCGGAGCCCGCCGCGAGCAGCACGTGGTCGGCGGGGACGCCGAGTTCGGGAGTGAACAGGCCGGACGGGGTCAGGACCTCGACCTCCTCGCCGGGCCGGGCCTCGCGCACCAGCCAGCGCGAGAACAGCCCGCCGGGCACCTCCCGGACGGCGATCCGCAGCGGCCCGCCCACCGGGGCGCAGATCGAGTACGAGCGGCGCTCGTCGACTCCGTCCACCAGCCTGCGCAGGGTCAGGGTCTGCCCGGGCCGGAACGCGTACTCGGCCGCCAGGGCGTCCGGCACCGCGAAGGTCACCGCGACGGCGTCCTCGCAGAGCCGCTCCACCCGGTCGATCCGCAGCCGGTGGAAGCTCGGACGGCGGGCCGGGCGGACGGCCCCGCCAGAGCTCGCGGTGGAGGTCGTGGCGGAGGTCGTGGCGGGGACGGAGGAGCCGGCCGGGGCGGCGGCGGACGAGGCGGCGGGCATTCTCAGATCTCCTTGACGCGTTCGAACGGCTCGCGGCAGGCGCGGCAGCGCCAGAGCGCCTTGCAGGCGGTGGAGCCGAAGCGGGACAGCTCCTCCGTGTCGGCGCCGCCGCACTGCGGGCAGGGCACGGGGGCCGCGGCTCCCGCGCGGGTGGGGCCGAGGGTGAGCGGGACCGGCCCGGACCCGGCCCCGGGCGCGAACGCCGAGGTCGGACGCGGCGGGGCGATGCCCGCCTCGGCGAGCTTGCGGCGGCCCTCGGCGGTGATCAGGTCGGTGGACCACGGCGGGTCCAGCCGCAGCCGCACCCGGACGTCCGGGTACCCGGCGGCGCGCAGCCGGCGGTCGACGTCGGCGGCCATCTCGGCCACGGCCGGGCAGCCCGAGTAGGTCGGGGTCAGCCAGGCGGTGACCGTACCGCTGCCGTCGCCCACCTCCACCTCGGCCAGCACCCCCAGGTCGGCCAGGGTGAGCATGGGCAGCTCCGGGTCGGGGACGCCCGCGGCGACCGACCAGGCCGCCTCGCGGACGGTGTCCGCGAGGCCCGTCACTCCTGCGGTGCCCGACGCGTCCACCGTGCCCGTCACGTCCGCGGTGCCCGTCACCACGTCGCCCCCGGGTGGGCGCGGGCCACCACCTGCAGTTCGGCGAGCAGCGGACCGAGCTCCTCGGTGTGCACCCCGTCCCGGCCGGCCCGGCCCAGCACGGTGGCCAGCGGCGGGACGTCCGGCACGGTCAGCCCGGCCTCGGCGAGGACGGCGGCGAGCTCCCGCAGCACCGGTTCGCGCAGCACCGCCGGGTCGACGCCGGCCCGCAGCTCCACCGGGTGGGCGGTGAACAGCTCCTCCAGCAGCGGCCAGACCGCGTCCAGCCCGGCCTGCATCCGCTCCGCCGAGTACGGCGTGCCGTCGCCGAGCCGCAGCGTCCAGGCGGTGGCGTACTCGCGGTGGTACGCCAGTTCCTTGACGCCCCGGGCCGCGACCGCGGCCAGCACCGGGTCCGGGTGGGCGCTCAGCGCCTCGTACAGCGCGCCGCGGGCGGTGGCGAACAGCAGCAGCCGGGCGATCGAGTACGCGAAGTCGCCGTTCGGGGTCTCCACCAGGCGGACGTTGCGGAACTCGTGCTCCTCCCGCCAGTACGCCAGGTCGTCCTCGGTGCGGCCGGAGCCGTCCGCCTGGCCGGCCCGGGTGAGCAGCAGCCGGGCCTGGCCGAGCAGGTCGAGGCCCAGGTTGGCGAGCGCGACCTCCTCCTCCAGCTCGGGCGCCCGGGTGCACCACTCGATCAGCCGCTGGGAGAGCACCAGGGCGTCGTCGCCGAGCATCTGGCAGTAGGCGGCGAGGTCGGCACCGGCCAGGCCGGCGGGCAGGGCGGTGTCCACGCCGAGCAGCGGGTCGGCGAAGCCCGTCCCGTACGCCCAGCGGCCCTCGCCCTCGGGGCCGGGGGTGGCCCCGGCGAGGCTGAGGTAGACGTGGTCGTCCTCGGTGGCGGACGTGGTGTGGTCGTGCACGGTGGCTCCCCCGTCAGATGTGCGGGACATCCTCGGGGATGTCGTAGAAGGTCGGGTGGCGGTAGACCTTGTCGCCGCTGGGCTCGAAGAACGGGTCGCGCTCGTCCGGGGTGGAGGCGGTGATCGCGTCCGAGCGGACCACCCAGAGGCTGACGCCCTCGTTGCGGCGGGTATAGAGGTCGCGCGCGGCGAGCAGCGCCATCCGGTCGTCGGAGGCGTGCAGCGAGCCGACGTGGACGTGGTTCAGGCCGCGCCGGGGGCGCACGAACACCTCGTACAGCGGCCAGCCCGCCTTGGACTGGGGCTGGGGCTGGGGCTGGGCTTGTTGCTGTGCCGCGGGCTCGGCCTGGGGCTCGGTCACTTTCCGTTCTCCTGTTCGGGGGTGTGCCGCTCGACGGCTGCGGCGTGTTCGGCGGCACGCTTGGCGGCGTAGGCGACAGCCGCCTCACGCACCCAGGCGCCGTCCTCGTGCGCGGCCCGGCGGCGGTCGACCCGCTGGGCGTTGCACGGGCCCTGGCCCTGGATGACCCTGGTCAGCTCGGACCAGTCCGGCTCACCGAAGTCCCAGCCGCCGCGCCCCTCGTTCCAGCGCAGCTCGGGGTCGGGGAGGGTGACGCCCAGGTGCTCGGCCTGCGGGACGGTCATGTCGACGAAGCGCTGCCGGAGCTCGTCGTTGGTGTGGCGCTTGATCCGCCAGGCCATCGAGCGGGCGGTGTTCGGCGAGTCGGCGTCCGGCGGGCCGAACATCATCAGCGACGGCCACCACCAGCGGTCGACCGCGTCCTGGACCATCCGGCGCTGGCCCTCGGTGCCGCGCATCAGGGTCATCAGGAGCTCGTAGCCCTGGCGCTGGTGGAAGGACTCCTCCTTGCAGACCCGCACCATGGCGCGGGCGTACGGACCGTAGCTGCAACGGCAGAGCGGGACCTGGTTGCAGATCGCGGCACCGTCCACCAGCCAGCCGATCACGCCGACGTCGGCGAAGGTGAGGGTGGGGTAGTTGAAGATCGAGGAGTACTTCTGTCGGCCGCTGATCAGTTTCTCGGTGAGCTCGGCGCGGTCGACGCCGAGGGTCTCGGCGGCGGCGTAGAGGTAGAGGCCGTGGCCCGCCTCGTCCTGGGCCTTGGCGAGCAGGATCGCCTTGCGGCGCAGCGAGGGGGCCCGGGTGAGCCAGTTGCCCTCCGGCTGCATGCCGATGATCTCGGAGTGGGCGTGCTGGGCGATCTGGCGGATCAGGGTGGCCCGGTAGGCGTCGGGCATCCAGTCCCGGGGCTCGATCCGCTGCTCGGCGGCGATCACCGCGTCGAACCGGTCCTCCGGCGTCTGCGCGGGGACCGCCTCTGCCACCTCTGTTGTCACCACGGTCCCCTCTCGTGTTCCCGCTCCGGCGCCCGGGGCGCCAACCGACTGACCGTTCGGTCGGTACCATTCTGCGCGGCGGGGCGGAGGGATGGCAAGGGAGTGGTGCGGCGAACAGGGAACAGCGAACAGAAAACAGATAACAGCTGACATAATCTGAAATCTGTCAGCTGTTATCTGTTCGCTGTCACCTGTTCACTGTCGCCTGTCAGCCTCAGCCGTCAGCCGTCAGCCGTCAGCCGCCGATGCTCCTCACCCCTCCGCGCGGTCCCGCAGCCGCGGCAGCGGCACCGCGAGCAGCGCCGCCAGCAGGGCGATCCGCGGCGCGAGCTGGTCCAGCCGGATGTACTCGTGCCGGGCGTGGGCACCCGCGCCCACCGCGCCGAAGCCGTCCAGCGTCGGCAGCCCGCGCGAGCCGGGCAGATTGGTGTCCCCGGCACCGCCCGCCGGGGCGCCGTCGAGCTGCTGCCCGAGCACCGCGGCGAGCGAACGCACGTGCCTGAGCAGCGGGTTGCCGGTCCGCTCGGGCCAGGCCGGCCGACTGGACAGCACCTCCGTCCGCACCCTCGCCCCCGGCCGCAGCGCGGTCAGCCGGGCGAGGTTGTCGAGCGTGCGGCGCTGCGCCTCGGTGGTGGAGAATCGCAGGCCGAGCTCCGCCTCGGCCCGTCCGGCGATCACGTTCGCCCGTGAACCCCCGCTGATCCGACCGGTGTTGAGCTCCGTACCGGGCTGGCCGGCCAGGCCGCGGACGAGGACCAGCTGGTCGACCAGCTCGTCCACCGCCGAGACCCCGTCGTGGGCGTCGTTGCCCGCGTGGGCCTCCCGACCGGTGACGGTGACCCGCACCCGGGTGCTGCCACGCCGCGCGGTCTTCAACCGCCCGTCCGGATGCGGCGGCTCCAGCCCCAGGACGGCTGCCGCGCCACGCAGTTGGCGTTCGACGAGGCGCCGCCCGTCCGGACTGCCGACCTCCTCGTCGGACACCACGACCAGCCGTACGCTGCGGTGCGGCCGCTGCCCCAGGTCCGCGAGCAGCGCCAACGCGCCCTCCAGGATGGCGAGTCCACCCTTCATGTCGACCACACCGGGCCCGGTGAGCCGCCCGTCCTGCTCGGTCACCGGCCAGTCCGCCAGGGTGCCGACGGGCCAGACGGTGTCGTGGTGGCCGACGATCAGCAAGTGCGGCAGGGTCTCGTCCCGGCCCTCCCACTCCAGCACCAGGTGGTCACCGGCCGGCCCGGGTTCACGGCGGGCAATGGCCCCGGTGGCCCGGAATCCCGCCTCCAACTCCTCGGCGAGCGCGTCGAGTCGGGGAGCGTCACCGCTCGGCGATTCGATTCCGGCCAGGTCCGCGCAACGGCGCCGGACGGCACCGGCGAGGGTACGGGCCCGGGCGCTGAGCGCCTGCGGCAGTCCGGGCAGGGCCGCGGTGCCGCTCGTGGCGGCGGTGCCGGCGGCGCCGACGGCAGTCGCACCGACGGCGGCGGACCCGGCCGCCGTGGCACCGGAGTTGACCGGAGCGGCAACGGAGGCGTCAACGACGGACGGACCGGTGCCGGAAGGACTGACGACGGAAGGACCGGTGGTGGACGAACCGGCCACAGCAGGTCCGACCACCACGGGTCCGGCCACGACGGCCACGGCCTCACCATCGGCCGCAGCGGGAACGGTCACGGTCACGGGAACGACCACGGGAACGGTCACGGGAACGGCCACGGCCGTGGGTACGCGGTCGGGTTCCGCGGCACCCGGCGCGGTCGGCGACCCGACGATCTGGGGACTCAACGCTCGCCTCCGCGACCGCAGCCGGTATTCAGCGGCCGTACCGGCCGACCGCTCCCGCCCGGGTGCCAGGCCCGGCCGGACCGCACCGGTCGGCCGGGATGCTGGACGGCCCGTCGGAACGGCCCGTCTGGCTCAAGTGCGGTGGAACGGTTGGGCGGCGTGCTTGGCATTGCGTCCTCCTCGCTCGATCCGGTGGCCCCGGTTCCGCCCGGAGCCCCGTGGACGGCGGCTTCCTGGTGGCGGGCGCAAGGGCCGGACCGCTGCAGGGAAGCCGAGATGTGAGCCTAGAAGAACCGTTCGGTTTCCTGCGAGGTGGCCCTGCTCCCAGCGTGCCGGTACGGGCCCCGCTTTCGGGCACCCGTCGGAGGAAGCGGCGGGTGCCCGGGGGTCGGGCCCGGATCGACGCGCGGGCGCGGTCGCCGGATCGCGCCCATCTCCACCATGGACCCGCCGCCCGGGTTCGGCAGCGCAAACCGCCAAGGCACGGCATTTCCACGCCGGATGGGTGACAACGGCTCAGCGGGCGGTACCAACCGGAGGCACGCGGCGGCTCAGGGAAGCCCGCGGCGAAGCCCGGACCGACGGCCGGGGAACATTCGCGTGAACACCGTCCGACGCTGCGCCCCGCCCTGCCCTCACGAGCGCCCACCCTCAGGCGCCGTCCCCGACCAGCCCCGCATCCCGTGCGAGCAGCGCCGCCTGGACCCGGTTGGCCACGCCGAGCGCGGTCAGGATCCGACTGACGTGCGCCTTGACGGTGCTCTCCCGCATCCCCAGCACGCCCGCGATCTCGGCGTTGGACAGCCCATCGGCGAGTTCCCGCAGTACGTCGGTCTCGCGCGGGGTGAGCCCGGCGATCCGGCTGCGGGCGGCGACGGAGCGGGGCGCGCCGACCCGGTGGTACCGGTCGATCAGCCGTCGCGCGGCGGCGGGGTGCAGCATCCCCTGACCGGCCGCGACCACGTGGACGGCCCGGGCGATCTCGGCGGGCGGGGTGTCCTTGAGCAGGAAGCCGTCGGCTCCGGCGGCGAGCGCTTGGTACACGTGCTCGTCCAGGTCGAAGGTGGTGAGGGCGATGACCCGCGGGGCGTCCGGGAGTTGGCGCAGTCGCCGGGTGGCGGCGATCCCGTCCAGCCGGGGCATCCGGATGTCCATCAGCGCGACGTCGATCCGGCGGTCGCGGGCGAACTCGACGGCCTGCAACCCGTCGGCGGCCTCGGCGACCACAGTCAGGTCCGGGTCCTGGGCGAGGAGGTCGACCAGGCCGAGGCGCACCAGCGCGTCGTCGTCGACCACCATCGTGCGGATCATGCGACGTCCTTCGGCTGCGGGGATTTCGACGGCAAGGACTTCGGGCGCGGGGACTTCGAGACCGGGGACTCCGACGGCGGGGGCGCCCCCCGCGGAGGCCCCGACGTCGGCACCGCCTGCGGCGGCCGGTCCGGGGCGGGCAGCCGGGCGGAGAGCCGGAAGCCACCGGCGCCGTCCGGGCCCGCGTCCAGGTGACCGCCCAGGGCGCCGACCCGTTCGCCGAGCCCGACGAGCCCGTACCCGCCCCCGGTGACCGGCCCGTTCGGCGTGGTCCCGCCCGGACCGTTGCGGACCTCGACGGTGGTCGCCGGTTCGCCGTAGCCGACCCGGACGGTGACGGGCGCGGCGTGGGCGTGCTTGCGGGCGTTGGTGAGCGCCTCCTGGACCACCCGGTGCACGGCGAGCCGGTGGGTGGTGGGCACGGCCTCCGGGTCCCCGGAGAGCGCGAGTTCGACCTGCTGCCCGGCCTGGTTCGCCTCGTCGACCAGGTCGGTGAGGTCGCGCAGGGCGGGTGCCGGGACGCGCGGCGACCCGGTCGGCGCGGGCGGTTCTGCCTCGCCGGCGGGGCGCTCCGGCGGGTCGGCGCGCAGGGCGCCCAGGACGTCGCGCAGGTCGTCGAGCGAGCGGGCCGCGGTGGTGCGCAGGAGTTCGAGGCGATGGGTGAGCCGGTCCTGGTCGGCGGCGACGGTACCGGCCCGGGCCTGGTCGCGCAGCACTCCGGCGTGCAGCACCAGCAGGCTCAGCCGGTGGGCCAGCACGTCGTGCATCTCCCGGGCGATCCGGGCGCGTTCGGCGGACCGGGCCTGCTCCGCGCGCAACTCCCGTTCCCGACGCAGGGTTTCGACCTGGGCGTGCAACGTGCGGATCAGCACGCGGCGGCCGTGCAGCCACAGCCCGAAGGACAGGGTGGCGGCCTGGACGAGGAGTTGGGAGCCGGTGGTGCCGGCCCAGCCGACCAGAGAGTCCGCCCTGGTGGCACTGACCACGGCGATCACCGCGCCGCCGACAGCAGCCGGGCCGACCCGGCCGAGGGAGGCCAGGTGGTAGATGCTGATCAGGCCGGGGAAGGCCCGGTTGAACAGGCCACCGGTGAGCACCGGCAGGACGGCCGAGGCGACGGGGTGGCGGCGGGCGAGGAGCAGCGAGAGCGCGGCGAGCGCGGCCACCGCCGTCCGGGGCACCCGCAGCGGGCCGTCGGTGTGCAGCCACTGGGAGGCACCCTCCTCGACGGCGAGGCCGAGGATGCCGAGCAGCAACGAGGTGTCGGCCCAGGGCCGGTGGTCCGGGCCGTACCAGCCGAGCAGGCCTGTGCGCATAAGACTCCTCCCGCCCGGTGCCGTCCGCTCGCCCACTCGTCCACTTGTCCGTTCGTCCACGAGTCCGCTCGTCCGTGGATTCGCGCCCCACATCCGTTCGCATCGGTTCGCATCCGCTCGCTCGATGCTACGGGCGGGCGGGAGCGCGGCACCCCCTTCTCCCGGACGGCGGCACCCTCGACTTTCGTCGGGGGTGAGCGCCGCTCACCGGCCGATCCGAGGCGCCTCCGGCCTGCCTAGCGTCGGTGACATGACGACCGAACAGCTCCACGCGAGCCCCGATTCCCTTCCACAGCAGCACAGTTCGTATGACCCGCACCCTCCGCACGACCGGCACGGTTCGCCGCACGGCGGGGACCACCTGCTGTTCCTCGCCGAGGCGCTGCGCACCTTCCACGACACCGGCGCACTCGCGCCGAGCGGGCCGGCGCTGGTGAACGCGCTGGTGGTGCCGGCCACCAGCCGCCCGAACCGTCCGATCTCGGTGCTGGAGGTCGGCGCCGGCACGGGCGTGGTGACCCGCCGACTGGCCCAGGTGCTGCGCCCGGGCGACCGCTTGCACGTGGTCGAGGCGAACCCGCGGTTCGCCGACCGGCTGCGGGAGGACCCGGTCCTGGCCGCACGCCGGCCGGGGGTGGGCCTGCGGTTGTCGACCTGCCGGGTGGAGGAGCTGCCGGAGGCAGCAGCCGGGCCCGAGGACGGGGGCGGGAACGAGCGGTACGACGTGATCGTGTCCGGGCTGCCGTTCACCAACTTCGAGCCGGCCCTGGTTCGGGACATCCTCGACCTCTACCTGCGGCTGCTGACCCCGGGGGGCGAGCTGACCTACTTCGGCTACCTCGGCACCACCACGGCCCGCACCCTCACCTCGGGCCCCCGCCGGGGCGCCCGCCACCGCGCGGTGGTGCGGCTGCTCCGGCGCTTCGAGGCGACGTACGGGCTGGGCGAGCGCACGGTGTGGCGCAACCTGCCGCCCGCCCGCGCCCACCTGCTGCGCGCACCGGGGCCGTACGCGTAGCGGGGCCGTACGCAGCAGGGCCGTACGCGTGGCGGAGTGCGGCGCTACGAACAAATGACAAAAGACAGCGAACAGATTTTGAAATCTGTTCGCTGTCGTGTCATAGTGAGATCCGGGTCACACTGCCCCCGCCGTCCGGCGCCGCACCTGCCCCTGGAGTACCCATGGCCTCGACCGCCCGCCCCGCCCAGCGTCCCCTCGGCGCCTCCGGCCCCGTCACCTCCGCCCTCGGCCTCGGCTGCATGGGCATGTCCGACCTCTACGGGCCGGCCGACGAGGCCGAGAGCATCGCCACCATCCACGCCGCCCTGGACGCCGGGGTCACCCTCCTCGACACCGGCGACTTCTACGGCATGGGCCACAACGAGCTGCTGATCCACGAAGCCCTGCGCGGCCGCGACCGCGACGGCGTCCAGATCAGCGTGAAGTTCGGCGCCCAACGCGGGCCGGACGGCCAGTGGCTCGGCTACGACACCAGCCCGGCCGCCACCAAGACCGCCCTGACGTACACCCTGCGCCGCCTGCGCACCGACCACATCGACGTCTACCGCCCGGCCCGCCTCGACCCGAAGGTCCCGATCGAGGAGACCGTCGGCGCCATCGCGGACCTCGTGAAGGACGGCTACGTCCGCCACATCGGCCTCTCCGAGGTCGGCGCCGACACCCTGCGCCGGGCCGCCGCCGTCCACCCGATCAGCGACCTGCAGATCGAGTACTCGCTGCTCAGCCGCTCCATCGAGGCGGCCGTCCTGCCCACCGCCCGCGAACTCGGCATCGGCATCACCGCCTACGGGGTGCTCTCCCGCGGCCTGCTCAGCGGCCACTGGAACCCGGACCGCCCGCTCGCCGGCGCGGACTTCCGCACCCACAGCCCGCGCTTCCAGGGCGACAACCTGGCCCACAACCTCGCGCTGGTCGAGGCACTGCGCGCGGTCGCCGACACCAAGGGCGCCAGCGTCGCGCAGATCGCCATCGCCTGGGTGGCCTCGCGCGGCGAGGACGTCGTCACGCTGGTCGGCGCCCGCCGCCGGGACCGGCTGGCCGAGGCGCTCGGCTCACTGGACGTCACCCTGACCCCGGACGACCTCGCCGCCATCGAGGCCGCCGTCCCGGCCGGGGCAGCAGCCGGCGACCGGTACGCTGCCGCGCAGATGGCGCGCCTGGACAGCGAGCGCTGACCGGGCCGACGCTGACCAGCGAGAACCCTCCGCACCACCCTGACCGCACGACCCTAAGGACGGCCCCGTGACCACGGACACCGCACTCACCGCCGAGCAGATCCTGATCGCGGCGGAGGAAGCCCTCCGGCGGTTCGGCCCGGCCAAGGCCACCGTCGTGGACGTCGCCCGGGAGCTGGGCGTCAGCCACAGCAGCGTCTACCGGCACTTCGCCAGCAAGGCGGCCCTGCGCGAGGCGGTCACCCAGCGCTGGCTGAACCAGGCGCACTACGACCTGGAGATGGTCGCGAACGACACCGGCGGCGCCGTCGACCGCCTCCACCGCTGGCTGACCACGCTGTTCGAGGCCAAGCGCAAGAAGGCGCTGGACGACCCGCAGCTGTTCGCCACGTACCTGGTGCTGGCCGAGGAGAACAGCACTGTGGTCGACGCGCACGTCGAGACGTTGGTCAAGCAGATCGCCCAGATCGTCCACGACGGCATGGACGAGAAGGAGTTCCGGCTCGCCCACGTCCCCTCGACCGCCCGCGCCGTGTTCGACGCCACGGCCCCCTTCCACAACCCGGTCTTCGCCTCCACCTGGTCCGAGCCGACCGCCGACGAGCGCTTCGCGGCGGTGTGGAAGCTCGTACTCGGCGGGTTGAAGGGCAAGCCCTCGAAGCCGAGCCCCGACCCGACCGGGTACGAGCCGACCGCGCCCTGAAACAACGCGCGCGACGAGGCGCCGACGACCGGAAGGAAATCCGGTCGTCGGCGCCTCGTCGCGTCGGGCAGACTGTCGCACACAGTTGATCTCACTTGGAGGATGACATGCGTGCGGCCGGTGCGGTCCTTGACAGTCTTCGCGGGCTCGCGCTCGGCGACGCCTTCGGCGACCGGTGGTTCTCCGTCCCGGTGGACGAGGCGCCCGCCGCCCTGGCGGCCCGACTGGTCCGCCCGGCGCCCTGGCACTGGACCGACGACACCGCCATGACCCTCGTCCTGGTCCGCCACCTCACCGCCCACGGCGAGGTCCGGCAGGACGCGCTGGCCGGGGAGTTCGCGGCCGAGTACGCCCGCGAGTACCAGCGAAAGTACGGCCCGTCGATGCACCGGGTGCTGCGCGGGATCGGCGCCGGCGGGGACTGGCACGCCATCACCTCGGGCCAGTTCGAGGGCCAGGGCTCGTACGGGAACGGCGCCGCGATGCGGGTCGCCCCGCTGGGCGCCTGGTTCGCCGAGGACCTCGACGCGGTGGCCCGGCAGGCCGAACTCCAGGCGCTCACCACCCACTTCCACCCCGAGGCGGTCGCCGGGGCGGTGGCGGTGGCGCTCGCTGCGGCGCTCGCCGTCCGCAGCCGGGGCGGGCAGGCGCCGGGCCGGGCCGAGCTGCTCACCGAGGTCGCCGACCGGCTGCCGGACAGCGACGTCCGCTCCGGCCTGCGGATCGCCGCCCGGATGCCGGGGCACACCAGCATCCGGCACGCCGCCAATGTGCTCGGCTCGGGGCTGATGATCTCCGCGCCGGACACCGTCCCGTTCGCCCTCTGGTCCGCCGCCGGGCACCTGGACTCGCTGCCCGCCGCGATCTGGCACACCCTGGAGGGCTGGGGCGACACGGACACCACCTGCGCCATCGCCGCCGGTGTGGTCGCCGCCCGCACCGGGTTGGCGGACGTGCCGGCCGACTGGCTCGCGGCCTGCGAGGAGCTGCCGGACTGGGCCGCCGCGCGGTAGCCGGAGCACCGGAAGCGCCGGGACAGGCCCGGCGCCCGGGCTCCTCGCCCCGCGGTCAGCGCCGGACGGTCAACGCCGGGAGATGAAGCGGAACACCTTGTAACCGAGGAGCAGAACCATCGCACCGCCGATCGCCGACACCCAGGTCGTGACGTCGAGCAGGCTCAGCTTCACCGTCCCGTGCATCCAGTGCAGGACGATCCAGGTGCCGATGTAGGAGCCGGTGATCCCGATCAGGGTGCTGCCGATCAGACCGCGCTCCCCCCTCGACATCGCCATCCTGGCCAGCGTCCCCGACACCAGGCCCAGCACGATCCACGCCATCCAGCTCATCCGCCACCCCTTGCGTCATCGGTGTGCCGACCCCGTCGAGCCCCCGGGTCCGTTCGGAAGGACGTACGAGGACCTCGCACCGTTCCAGCGCCGGGAAGGACCGGCTCGCCCCGGGCATCCCGGGCATCCCGGGCACCATCGCTCCGGCCGGCGGATCTCCTCGCGGCCCCGCCCCGCCCCCTCCCGGGCGCGGGGGCCGGACCGGAACTCGTCCGTCAGCGGCGCGAGTTGCCGAACAGCAGTCGGTAGACGATCAGCAGCACCAGGGCACCGCCGATCGCGGCCACCCAGGTCGGCCCGTCGAAGAAGCGCGCCGTGATCGACCGGTGCAGGAAGTGCGAGGCGATCCAGCCGCCGACGAAGGAGCCGGCGATCCCGATCAGGGTGGTCACGATCAGGCCGCCCGGGTCCCTCCCCGGCAGCAGCAGCTTGGCCAGGGCTCCGGCCACCAGGCCCAGCACGATCCACGCGATGATGCTCATTCGACCCGTCCCTCCCGTCCGTGGCGCGACGGCCCCGTCCCGCGCGCTCTGCTCCGGGAGACGCCATCGCCCGCCGAGCCGGTTCCGGCCGGTCCGGCCGGACGGCGCGATCCGGCCACCCGGAACCGAGCGGTCCGCGCGTGGCGTCCTTCCCGGCGGTCGCACCCGCCGAAATACTGCGGCCATGCGCATCCTGATCGCCACCGCCGGCTCGCGGGGCGACGTCGCCCCCTTCACCGGACTCGGCGTCCGCCTTCGGGCGGCCGGACATCAGGTGGCCGTCGCCACCCACACCACCTTCGCCGACTCGGTACGGGCCGCCGGGCTGGAGTTCCGCGCCCTGCCCGTCGACCCGCGCGCCGAACTCGCCTCCGCCGAGGGCCGACGACTGCTGCGGGCCGGCGGCGGACCCGGCGCCGTCCTGCAACTCCTGCGCCTGGGACGGAGGTTCATGCCCGCCCTCGGCGAGGGCATCGTGGACGCGACGGCGCTCGGCACCGACCTGCTGCTCACCACCAGCACCACCAGCGCACTCGGGCAGGTCGCAGCCGAGGCGGCCGACATCCCCACCATCGGGCTGTACCTCCAACCACTCTCCCCCACTCGCGAGTTCGCGCCCGCCGTGACCGGCGCCCGCTCGCTCGGACGGCCCGGCAACCTGCTCGCCGGGCACGCCGTCCAGGCGGCCACCGACCAGCTGTTCGTCCCGGCCGTCCACGGGCTGCGCCGACGGCTCGGCCTGCCGCCACTCGGGATCGCCCGGGCCCGGCGCGACCACCGCGTCCTGCACGGCTTCTCACCACGGGTCGTCCCCCGGCCGACGGACTGGCACCCCCGGCTGGACGTGGCCGGGTACTGGTGGCCCGCCGAGCGCGCCGACTGGCAGGCCCCGCAGCGACTGCTGGACTTCCTGGCCGCCGGACCGCCCCCGGTCTTCGTCGGCTTCGGCAGCCTGGTCGTGCCCGAGCCCGAGCGGCTCACCGCGACCGTCCTCGCCGCCGCCCGCGCCGCCCGGGTCCGCCTCCTGCTGCAGTCCGGCTGGAGCGGGCTGGCCGCCGAGGACTCGGAGACCGTGCTGACCATCGACGACACCCCCCACGGCTGGCTGTTCCCGCGCACCGCGGCCGTCGTCCACCACGCGGGCGCGGGCACCACGGCGGCCACGCTGCGCTCCGGCACCCCCACCGTTCCGGTGCCCGGCCAGCTGGACGCCCCCTTCTGGTCCGCCCGCCTGACCGCGCTCGGCGTCTCCCCCGGCCCGGTGCCCCTGCGCGCCCTGACCGCCACCCGCCTCGCCGCCTCCATCCGCCAGGCCCTGGACGACCCCCGCTACCGCACCCGCGCCCGGTCCGTCGCCGCCGCCCTCGCCACCGAGGACGGCGCCGCCAAGGTCCTGGCGGAGGTGGCGGTGACGGCGACCGGATGACGACGAAAGGATGACAGCGAACAGGTAACAGATGACAGATGACAGATAACAGCTTTCGAAATCTGTTCGCTGTTATCTGTCATCTGTTACCTGTCATTCGTTACCCGTCACCCGTCACCCGTCACCCGTCACCCGTCACCCGCCGCCCCACGCCGCCCCCCGACCCCGCTCAGCACCAGGTACAGCACCGCCGACGAGGTGAGCCCCACCGCCCACCCGTAATCCGCCAACGGCTTGAGGAGCGGCACCAGACCGTCCACCGGGAACGGCCCCTGCTTCACCCCGTGCTCATCCGTGGTGGAGTACGAGCCACCGACCGCCAGCAGGCCGCCGACCAGCAGCGCGGTGACCGCCCGCCAGTTCCACCCGCCCGCGTACCAGTAGGCGCCGAACGGCCGGTAGAGCTCGGCGAGTTGGAGCCCGGTGCGGCGCAGTACCCAGTAGTCGGCGATCAGCACCCCGGCGACCGTCCCGAGCAGTCCGCCGACCACGCCCAGCCAGACGTAGATGTAGACGTGCGGGTCGGCGGTCAGCCTCCACGGGAAGATGGCGATCCCGACCACACCGGTGATCAGCGCCCCGGTACGGAAGTTGATGAACCGGGGCACCAGGTTGGCCAGGTCGTAGGCCGGGGACACGACGTTGGCCGCGATGTTCACCGACAGCGTCGCCACCAGGACGGTCAGCAGCGCGAAGAGGAGGGCCACCGGGCTCTCCATCTTCGCGGCGAGCTTGATCGGGTCCCACACCGGCTCGCCGTACACCGCCGCGGAGCCCGAGGTGACCAGCACCGAGAGCAGCGCGAAGAGCGTCATCGTCGTCGGCAGGCCGAGCGCCTGGCCGCGGATCTGGGCCCGCTGGCTGCCGCCGAAGCGGGTGAAGTCGGGGATGTTGAGCGCCAGCGTGGACCAGAACCCGATCATCCCCATCAGCGACGGGAAGAAGACCTTCCAGAACCCGCCGCCCCAGCCCAGCTTCGACGGCTGGTCGAGCAGCGGCCCCAGTCCGCCCGCCTTGATGCCGATCCACACCAGCAGGGCGAGCGCCCCGACGATGACGAAGGGCGCCGCCCAGTTCTCGAAGCGCCGCAGCGCCTCCATACCCCGGGCGATGATGACCATCTCGACCAGCCAGAAGAGCAGGAAGGAGGCCCACTGGGTCCACGGGTAGCCGCCGAACTCCGTTGCGGTCCGCCAGGATTCGCCGAGCAGTCGGCCCGCCAGCAGGAAGATCCCCTCACCCCCGATCCAGGTCTGGATGCCGAACCACGCACAGGCCACGGCCGCCCGGATGAGCGCGGGCAGGTTGGCGCCGCGCAGTCCGAACGAGGCCCGGGCGAAGACCGGGAAGGGGATGCCGTACTTCGTCCCGGCGTGCCCGGTGAGGAGCATCGGCGCGAGCACGATCAGGTTGGCGAGCGCGATGGTCAGCACCGCCTGTTTCCAGTCCATGCCGATCGCGACCAGGCCCGAAGCCAGCGTCCAGGACGGGATGTTGTGGGCCATGCCGACCCAGAGCGCGAGGAAGTTGTAGGTGGTCCAGGTGCGCCGCTGCACCGGGACCGGCCGGAGGTCGTCACTGGTGAAGCCGTTGGGCGGCAACACCCCCTCGGCCGGGTCGAGTTCGACCCGGCCGTCGGGGTGCTGCCGCTGTCCGCCGCCGCCTGTCGCGGTGTCGGCCATGGGCAACTCCCGTCTGCCGCAAGCGGGATCAGGGGAACGGGGGATCAAGGGATCACAAACTCAGGGACCCCGGATTCAGAGGTGCGGGATGACGTCCGCCCCGTAGGCGTCGATGGTCGCCTCGACCGCGTCGTGCATGGCATAGACGGCGAACTGGTCGACGCCGAGCGAGCGGAGCTCGGCGAGCCGGGCGCGCTGGGTGTCCGCCGGCCCGATCAGGCAGAAGCGGTCGACGATCTCGTCCGGGACGAAGGCGGTGTCGGGGTTCCCGGCCCGGCCGTGGTGGCTGTAGTCGTAGCCCTGGCGGTTCTTGATGTAGTCGGTGAGGGCGTCCGGCACCAGGTCGGAGTGCTCGCCGTAGTGGCTGACCAGGTCGGCGACGTGGTTGCCGACCATCCCGCCGAACCAGCGGCACTGCTCCCGGGCGTGGGCGAGCGCGGCGGGCGAGTCGTCGGCGGTGACGTACGCGGGCGCGGCGACGCAGATGGTGACGTCGGCCGGGTCCCGCCCGGCCTCGACGGCTGCCGACCGGACGGCCTTGACCATGAACTCGGTGAGGTACGGGTCGGCCAACTGCAGGATGAAACCGTCCGCCTGACGGCCGGTCAGGGCGAGTGCCTTGGGGCCGTACGCGCCCATCCAGATCGGCAGCGAGGCACCGGCGCCGACCCACGGCAGGTGCATCTCGGTGCCGTCCACCTCGACGGTGCGTCCCTCGGCCAACTCCTTGATGGCGTGCATGGCTTGGGAGAGCCGGTCGAGGGTGGCCGGGCGGCGTCCGGCGACCCGCATCGCGGAGTCGCCGCGGCCGATGCCGCACACGGTGCGGCTGCCGTACATGTCGTTGAGGGTGGCGAACAGGGAGGCGGTGACCTCCCAGGTGCGGGTGGAGGGGTTGGTGACCATCGGGCCGACGGTGAGGCGCTCGGTCTCGGCGAGGATCCGGCTGTAGATGACGAACGGTTCCTGCCACAGCACGCAGGAGTCGAAGGTCCAACCGTGGCTGAACCCGGCCTGTTCGGCGCGGATCATCCGGTCGATGAGCAGGCGGGCGGGCGGGTCGGTCTGCAGGACGAGGCCGATGTCCATGGGGTGCTCCGGGAGGGGTGGGAGGGCGACCCGGGGCCGGCACGCGCCACGCCGCGCCACGCCGCGCCGCTCAGCGCAACACAGCGCCAGCAACACAGCGCCACGCAACGCAGCACAGCGCGCGGCCCCGGACGGGAGAGGGGTCAGGTCAGGTACTGGCAGGTGTCGCGGCGCAGGAAGGTGCCGTGCCCGGCCCGGCCGAGCCAACGGCCGTCGTCCAGCACCACGGTGCCGCGCGAGAGCACCGTGCGGGCCCGCCCGGTGAGCCGGCGGCCCTCGTAGGCCGAGTAGTCCACGTTCATGTGATGGGTGGCGGCGGAGACGGTCTGCACGGCGGTGGGGTCGTAGACCACCAGGTCGGCGTCGGCGCCCGGCGCGATGGTGCCCTTGCGCGGGTGCAGCCCGAACATCCGGGCCGGGGTGGTGCAGGCGATCTCGACCCAGCGGCGCCGGCTGATCCGCCCGTCCACCACGGCCTGGTGCAGCAGGTCCATCCGGTTCTCCACGCCCGGAAGGCCGTTGGGGATCTTCGAGAAGTCGCCGCGGCCGAGTTCCTTCTGCCCGACGTAGCAGAACGGGCAGTGGTCGGTGGAGACCACCTGGAGGTCGTTGGTGCGCAGCCCGCGCCAGAGCGCCTCCTGGTGCTCGCGCGGCCGAAGCGGCGTGCTGCACACGTACTTGGCGCCCTCGAAGCCGTCCGCGCCCTCCTCGGCGAGGTTGTCCGTGGAGAGGAAGAGGTACTGGGGGCAGGTCTCGCCGAAGACGGGGAGCCCGGAGTCGCGGGCCCGGGCGATCTCGTCGAGCGCGGCGGCGGCGGAGACGTGCACCACGTAGAGCGGGCTGCCGGCGACCTGGGCGAGCTTGACGGCCCGGTGGGTGGCCTCGGCCTCCAGCAGTTCGCGCCGGACCTCGCCGTGGTAGCGCGGGGCGGTGTGGCCGGCGGCGAGGGCCTGTTCGACCAGGACGTCGATGGCGATGCCGTTCTCGGCGTGCATCATGATCAGCCCGCCGTTGGCCGCCCCGCGCTGCATGGCGCGCAGGATGCGTCCGTCGTCGCTGTAGAAGACGCCGGGGTAGGCCATGAAGAGCTTGAAGGAGGTGGACTCGCCGGAGTCGACCAGCGCGTCCATCTCCTTGAGGACGGCCTCGTTGACGTCCGAGACGATGGTGTGGAAGGCGTAGTCGACGGCGCAGTTGCCCTCGGCCTTGGTGTGCCAGGCGTCCAGGCCCTCGCGCAGCGCCCCGCCGACGGGCTGGACGGCGAAGTCGACGATGGTGGTGGTGCCGCCCCAGGCGGCGGCGCGGGTGCCGGTCTCGAAGGTGTCGGAGGCGGCGGTGCCGCCGAACGGCAGCTCCATGTGGGTGTGGGCGTCGACGCCGCCCGGGATGACGTAGTGGCCGGTGGCGTCGATGACGGTCCCGGCGGTCCAGGCCTCGGCGGCGGCGCTGCCGGTGAGGGCGAGCGCGGCGACGCGTTCGCCCTCGATCAGGACGTCGGCGTGGAGTTCCTCGGTGGCGGTGATGACGAGGCCGCCGCGGACGACGGTGCGCTGCTGGGGGTCACGGGTGGTCATCGCGGTGCTCCTCAGGCCTCGGCGAGCGGTCCGTAGGCGTCGGGCCGGCGGTCGCGGTAGAACGCCCACTGCTGGCGGACCTGTTCGATCAGGCCGAGGTCGAGGTCGCGGACGACCAGCTCCTCCTCCTTGTCGGAGGCGACGTCGCCGACGAACTGGCCGCGCGGGTCGACGAAGTAGGAGGTGCCGTAGAAGTCGTTGTCGCCGTACTCCTCGGTGCCGACCCGGTTGATGGCGGCGACGAAGTACTCGTTGGCGACGGCGGCGGCGGGCTGTTCGAGCTGCCACAGGTAGGCGGACAGGCCGCGGCTGGTGGCCGAGGGGTTGTAGACGATCTGCGCGCCGGCCAGGCCCAGGGCGCGCCAGCCCTCGGGGAAGTGCCGGTCGTAGCAGATGTAGACGCCGACCTTGCCGACGGCGGTGTCGAAGACGGGCCAGCCGAGGTTGCCGGGCTTGAAGTAGTACTTCTCCCAGAAGCCCTTGACCTGCGGGATGTGGTGCTTGCGGTACTTGCCGAGGTAGCTGCCGTCCGCGTCGATCACCGCGGCGGTGTTGTAGTACACGCCGGCCTGTTCCTCCTCGTAGACCGGTACGACGATCACCATGCCCAGCTCGCGGGCGAGGTCCCGCATCCGGCGCACGGTCGGCCCGTCCGGGACGGCCTCGGCCCAGCGGTAGTGCTCGGGCTCCTGGACCTGACAGAAGTAGGGGGAGTTGAAGACCTCCTGGAAGCCGATGATCTGCGCGCCCTGGGCGGCGGCCTCGCGGGCGTACCGCTCGTGGAGCGCGATCATGCTCTCCTGGTCGCCGGTCCAGCGGGTCTGGACGAGCGCGGCACGGACGATCTGCGACATGGTTACCTCCGCAACTCCGCGTCCCGGCCGTGCGGTCGGGCCCGCGGTCTGAGGGTTGACGGGGCGGGTCTCACCCGCGGCTCCGCTCGGGGGCCGCAGGGGTCTACGGGAAGGGTCTACGTGCGTAGAAAGCGATCTGTAGACGGTAGGCCGGGCTTTGGTCGCCTGACAATACGTCGGCGGTAACGCCTATGGGGCGATCTTGTTACGCGGACACGCGGGTGGCCCCGGGTGGGATGAATGGCTCATCTACCCCGTTGGTGACCTCCTTACCCATTCGAGTGAAAGCGGGCACCGGGGGTGCGGAATCGGCCACGACGGGGTAGAACGCGCCTGAACGGTGCGACAGATCGTCATCTGACGCCCGTACGGGGCGACTTCGGTGATCATGCGTTGATCATGCGGCTGGCCGTGCAGCCGGTCACGCACTGATCATCCGGGGTCGGACGCGGGGATCGACGGTCGGCCGGGGGCCGAACGGGGGGTGGTACTGATGACAACAGCGACGGACGAGCGCGCGGAGCGCACGGCGGGTGCGTCGGCACCGGCGGAGCGGTCGCCGGCCCTGCCCGCCTGGGCGGGCCTGCTGCTCGCCCTGGGGGCCCTGCTGCCACTCGCCCTCGGCCTCCTCCTGTCCTCGGGGCGGGCCCCGGGGGCGCGGCTGACCGCCCTGCAGCTGGCCGGCTCCCGGGCGGCCGCCGAGGCCGTGGTCGGCGAGCACTCCGCGGCGTACCGGGCCGCCCTGCGCGCCGAGCTCTGGCTGATCGGCGGCTACGGGCTGACACTGCCAGCCGCGGCGCTGCTGGGCGGGTACGTCCTCGGCCGGCGCCACCGGCTGGGCCCGGCCCTGGTGGCCGGGGCCGGCGGACTGCTCGCCGCGGGCTGCGACCTCGGCGCGAACCTCCTGCTGCGCCCGGGGCTCGAGCACGCCGGCTCCGACACCCCCTTCGCGGTGGCGGCGGCGCTCACCACCGTCAGCCGGCTGCTGATCCTGCCCGCCGGGGTGACGGCGGCGGGCCTGCTCGCGGTGACGGCCGCCCGCGCCGTCCGCGGGCTGCGGCCCGCCACGGCGAAACCCGGGGGCGACGCCGACCCCGACCGCCCGGCACTGATACCGCCCTGGCCCGTCCTCACCCGGCACGGCCGCACGCCGCACGGGTCACGGCACGAGCCACCGCAGCGGGAGGCGCCGGTCGCCGACGCCCCCGGCACCCCCGACGCCCCTGACACCCCCGGTGCCCCCGGTGCCCCCGGTGCCCCCGGTGCCCACGCCCACTGGCGGGACGCCGGCCGGGTGCCGCCCGGCCGCGAGCCCGCCGAACTGGGCTTCTGCGCCTCGGGCGGCGGCATCCGCTCGGCCTGCGTCACGCTCGGCGCGCTCCAGGCGCTGCGCCCGTGGCTGAAACGGGCGCGCTACCTGGTCTCCGTCTCCGGCGGCGGCTACACCGTGGGCGCGCTGCAGCTCGCGCTCAGCGACTCCGCGCCCGGCAGCCCGGTGCACGCCGTCTCGGGGCTGACGGCCGACACGGTGATGGAGCCCGGTTCCCCCGAGGAGGACCACCTCCGCCGCCACAGCAAGTACATCGCCGACGGCACCGGCGAGTGGCTGGTCGCCCTCGGGACGCTGCTGCGCGGCGTGCTCTCGGCGCTCACCCTGCTGCTGGCCGCCGTCCTGGTGCTCGGCCTCGGCCTCAGCCGCTTCTACCACGCCGTCCCGCTCACCGACCTGGACGCGCTGGCCGCCGCCGGACTGCGCCACCCGGGCGCCGTGCCGGGCGGGTTGGAGTTCCACGCACCCGCACTGGCCGCCCTCGGCGTCCTGCTGGCCGCAGCGGCCTGCTGCTGGCTGCTGTGGCTGCTGGCCTTCCCGCCGCTCGGCTGGCACGCGCTGCTGCCGCGCACGCTGCGCCGGCTCAACTACGCCGCGCTCGCGCTGGCCGGGCTGCTGGCCCTCGGGGTGCTGGCGGTGCCGGGGCTGGCCTGGGGCGCGGTCCGGCTCCAGCAGGCCCTGGCGGCCGGCCCGCAGCTGACCGGCGCCGGGCTCAGCCTGACCGTGGTACTCAGCTACCTCGCCCTGCTGCTCGGCATACTCTGGCGCGACCGCCGGACGATCGGCCGCGGCGTGCGCGCGGCCGCCGGGGCACTGCGCGGCGCGGGCCGGATCGGCGGCGGGCTGACCGCCAACCTCCCGCAGTACCTGGTGGTCTGGGCCGCCCTCGGCACCCTGACGGCGGGCGCGCTGCTGGCCCTCGGCTGGGCGGTCGCCACCGGGTACGCCTGGCCGACGGCCGTCCAGGTGCTGCTGCCGCTGGTGCTCGGCGCGGTCGGGCTCAACCTCGACCAGACCTGGATGAGCCTGCACCCGTTCTACCGGCTGCGCCTGGCCTCGGCGTTCGCCGTCCGCCGGGTCACCGAGGGCGGCCGCTCGCTCGCCCGCCGGTACGACTTCTACCGGGAGCAGACCTGGCTGAGCCACTACGCCGCCCGGCACCCCGACTTCCCCCAGGTGATCTTCTCGGCGGCGGCCAACCTCTCCGGCAACTCCCGTACGCCGCCCGGCCGTCGGGCGGTCTCCTTCTCGCTCTCGTACGACTACGTGGGCGGCCCGGACGTCGGCTACGCGCGCACCGACCTGCTGGAGCGGCGCACCCGGCGGCACATCGCCCGGGACCTCACCGTGCAGTCCGCGATGGCCGTGTCCGGCGCCGCCTTCTCCTCCGCGATGGGCCGCCAATCCCGGGTCTACCAGGGGCTGTTCGCGGTGACCAACGCCCGGCTCGGGACCTGGCTGCCCAACCCCGCCGAGCTCGGCCCGGCCTGGTCCGGCGCACCGGACTGGCGCCGTCCCGGGCAGCCCGCCGTCCGCCGCCTCCCGTACCAACTCCGGGAGCTCACCGGCCGGTTCCCGGCGGACGACCGCTTCCTGCTCACCACCGACGGCGGGCACTACGAGAACCTCGGGCTGGTCGAGCTGTTGCGCCACCGGGTCCGGACGGCGGTGTGCATCGACGCCAGCGGGGACTCCGGCTACGCCGCCAACCTGGCCGCAGCGATCACCCTGGCCCGCGAGGAGCTCGGCATCGTCATCACCCTGCACCAGCCGGAGCTGCTGATCCCGGGCAGCGCCACCACCGACCGCGACGGCGACACGCCCCTGCACGGGCTGGCGGCCCAGCTCTCCGACCGGCTCTCGGCCCGGGGCGTGATCACCGGGGACGTCCGCTACCCGGCCGTCGAGGGCGAGCCCGGTTCCGAGCGGCACGGCACGCTGATCGTCCTCCAGGCGGTGCTGACCGCCGACATGCCGTACGAGCTGCAGTCCTACGCGGTGGCCAACCGGGCCTTCCCGAACGACGAGACCAGCGACCAGTGGTTCGACCACCAGCAGTTCGACGCCTACCAGACGCTCGGCCGCTACCTGGGCGAGCAGGCCGGGCCGGTGATCGAACAGGCGCTGTCGGCCGCCACCCCACCTGCGGTGGTCCCCGCGCAACCGCAGGGCAGCTCTCCCACCGAGGACCGAGTCGGGGAACCGGCCGAGGGCTGAGCCGGGAAGCCGAACCGGGGCGTCGCGCCGTCCGTTCACCTGGTGAAACAGGCCGCAACAAGCGGGCGCCCCGGCTTGACTTCGTCCGACCCGCTCGGAAAGGATCCGGTGCATGGACTCCGGCACCACTCTGGTTTGCCGCCTGCACGTCGATCTGCGGCGCCAGGCGAGTTCCATCTGTGCCTGTTGACCTTGCTCCGCTCCGCCGGTTCCGCCCTGTGACCACTGCCAGGGCCCGCACCGCGCACCCGTACCCGCAGTCCTGAATCCGCCCGTCCGGCGGCACCCGCGTGTGCCGTGCCCGGTCGGGCCGGGCCGCTCCGTCGGCCCGCGCCCGTCACCGCCACGCCACAGCAGTCGCAGCCGCAGCCGCAGCCGCAGCCGCAGCCGCAGCCCGCCGGACCCGAGCGCACCCTCCCGACGTTCCCGCCGCACCCGAGGACGCCCCATGAGCCTGGACCTCGCAGCCGAGACCCCGCCCCACGCCCCCGACAAGCCCCCCGCCGACGGACCCGCCCGGGCCCCGCTCACCCCGAACACCCTGCGGACGGTGGTCCGCGAGCTGGCCGAGCGGCCCGAGCAGTGGATCCACCTGGTCCGGCTCTCCACCGAGGAGCGCTGGTACCAGCGCCTGGTCGCCGATGACGACCATGAGGTCTGGCTGATCAGCTGGCTGCCCGGCCAGTCGACCGGCTTCCACGACCACGGCGGCTCGCGCGGCGCGTTCGCCGTCGCGCTCGGCGAGCTGGAGGAGCTGTCCCTCGGCGGCCCGGAGCAGGGCCTGCTGATCCGCAGGATCCCGGCCGGCACCGCCCGCGCCTTCGGCCCGGAGTACGTGCACGACGTGCGCAACACCGCCTCCGGTCCGGCCGTCACCCTGCACGCCTATTCGCCCCCGCTCAGCTCGATGGCGCACTACGACCTGCGGGCCGGCGGGCTCGTCCGCACCTCGGAGGAAGGACCGGAACAATGGTGACCACGATCGACGACCTGGTGGAGCGGGCCCGCGAGGGCGTCCACCGGCCGCGCGCCCGGGAGGCGTACCAGGCCCAGCTGGAGGGCGCGCTGCTGGTGGACATCCGTCCGGCGGCGCAGCGCGCCGCCGAGGGCGGGATCCCCGGCTCGCTGATCATCGAACGCAACGTCCTGGAGTGGCGGCTCGACCCGACGGGCAGTCACCGCATCCCCGAGGCCTCGGGCTACGACGTCGAGGTGATCGTGGTGTGCTCCGAGGGCTACGCCTCCAGCCTGGCCGCGGCCTCGCTGCGTGAGCTCGGGCTGCACCGGGCGACCGATCTGGACGGCGGCTTCGTCGGCTGGGCGGCGGCCGGACTGCCGACCCGCCCGGGCGGCGACTGAACCGAGGTCACGCGGGGTGTCCCCGGCCGACTGAGCCGGGGTCACCCCGCGTTTCCCCGAGCAGCCGAGCCGGGAGTCACACCGCGTGTGCCCGGCGGCTGAGCCGGGAGTCACACCGCGTGCCGGGCCGTAAATCAGGGACAGGAGATGACGCAGGTCATAGGCTGATCAGAGTTTCCGCCGGTCCGAAGCTGGGCAGCCAGGCGGGCGGAAGAACGCCCGGGCGGTGAAACCGCCGCCAACCGACCGACCCGAAAGACCGACCGACACAGGCGCCGCCTCCCCGGGACGCCCTGACGAGGAAACACTCCGTGATCAGATTCGAGGGCGCCGGCAAGCGCCACCCCGACGGCACCATCGCGGTCGAGGGACTGGACCTGGAGGTCCCGACCGGTCGGATAACCGTCCTGGTCGGACCGTCCGGCTGCGGCAAGACCACCCTGCTGCGCATGGTCAACCGGATGGTCGAGCCCACCTCGGGCCGGGTGCTGCTGGACGGCGCCGACGTCGCGAAACTGGAACCCGCCAAGCTGCGCCGCGGCATCGGGTACGTGATCCAGCAGGCGGGGCTGTTCCCGCACCGCAAGGTGATCGACAACATCGCCACCGTCCCCTACCTGCTCGGCTGGGACCGCAAGAAGGCCCGGGCCCGGGCCGCGGAACTGCTCGAGCTGGTCGGCCTCGCCCCCGAGACCGCCAAGCGCTACCCGTTCCAGCTCTCCGGCGGCCAGCAGCAGCGCGTCGGCGTGGCCCGGGCGCTGGCCGCCGACCCGCCGGTACTGCTGATGGACGAACCGTTCAGCGCCGTCGACCCGGTGGTGCGGGCCGGGCTCCAGGAGGAGCTGCTGCGGCTGCAGTCCGAGCTGCACAAGACCGTGCTGTTCGTCACCCACGACATCGAGGAGGCCGTCCGGCTCGGCGACCAGGTCGTGGTGCTGCGCGAGCACGGCCGGATCGCCCAGCTGGCGGACCCGCACACCCTGCTGACCTCCCCCGCCGACGACGGCGTGGCCGCCTTCCTCGGCCGCGACCGGGGCCTGCGCGGCCTCGGCCTGCGGCCCGCGAAGGCCGTCCGGCTGCGCCCGGTCGACGAAGGACTCCGCCACGGGGGCTGGGAGTTGGCCCTGGACGACGACCGTCGCCCGATCGGCTGGATCGACCGCGCCGCCGGCGCCACCGAACTGCAGCCCGCCGCCGGCTACCGGCCGGACGCCGACACCCTGCGCGCCGCCCTGGACGCCGCCGTGCTCTCCCCCGCCGGGGTCGCGGTCGCGCTGGACGCCGACGGCCGGGCGATCGGCACCGCGAGCCGGGAGGCCGTCCTCGCCGCGCTCACGCCCGTCACCATCACCAAAGCGGGGCCGTCAGCCTCGGCGGGTCCTGCGGGCTCCGCAGACCCAACGGCCCCGGCGGACGGAGCCGACGGTGGACGATGAACCGATCGTCCGCTGGTACTGGATCGGCGACCACCTCGGCTACCTCGGCAACCTGCTCGCCGACCACGCCGTGATCGCCCTGGTCCCGGTGCTCATCGGCCTGCTGCTGGCCGTCCCGCTCGGCCTGGCCTGCGCCCGCTTCCCCCGGCTGTACCAGCCGCTGTCCGCCGTCTTCAACATCGTCTACGCGCTGCCCTCGCTGGCCGTCTTCGTGGTCCTGATCCCGTACACCGGGCTCGCCACCCAGGCGACCGTGATGATCCCGCTCACCTTCTACGCCCTCGCCGTCCTGCTGCCGACCACCGTGGACGGGCTGCGCGCCGTACCGGACTCGGTCCGGCAGGCCGCCACCGCGATGGGGTACGGGCCGTGGCACCGGCTGACCGCCGTCGAACTGCCCGCCGCCGTGCCGTACCTGATCGCCGGACTGCGGGTCGCCGCGGTGTCCAGCATCTCGCTGGCCAGCGTCGGCGCGCTGATCGGGCGCGGCGGGCTGGGCTACCTGTTCATCGACGGCTTCCAGCGCACCTTCCCGACCCCGATCGTGGCCGGGATCGTGCTGATCGCCGTCCTGGCACTGGCCGTCGACCTGCTGCTGGTGGCCGCCCGCCGGCTGCTCGCGCCGTGGGCCGTCCGGGAGCAGGGGGCGGGCTCGTGAACTGGCTGAACTGGCTGAGCGACTTCTTCTCCGACCCGGACCGCCGCAGCGGCCCGGACTCGATCGTGCACCGGGTCTCCGAGCACCTGCTGCTCTCCGGCGAGGCCCTGCTCTTCGCGGCGCTGCTCGCCGTCCCGCTCGGGCTGCTGATCGGCTACACCGGGCGCGGCGTGACCGTGGTCACCGCGCTCGCCGGGGCCGCCCGCGCCCTGCCCACCCTGGGCCTGGTCACGCTCGCGGTGCTGCTCGCCGGGGTCGGCGACACCGCCGTGCTGTTCCCGCTGGTCGCCCTGGCCGCGCCGCCGCTGCTGGTGGCGGCCGTCGAGGGGGTGCGCGGCACCGACCCGGACGTCCGGGACGCCGCGCGCGGCATCGGGCTGACCCACCCGCAGGTGCTGTTCCAGGTCTGCCTGCCGTCCGCCGCGCCGACCCTGCTGGCGGGCTTCCGCACCGCGACCGTCCAGGTGATCGCGACCGCCACGGTGGCCGCCTACGTCGGACTGGGCGGCCTCGGCCGCTACGTCATCGACGGACTGGCCACCCGGCAGTACGCGGTGACCGTGGGTGGCGCGCTGCTGGTCGTCCTGCTCGCGGTCGGCGCCCAACTGTTCTTCGCCCTGCTCGCCCGGTTCGCGCTCCCGCCCGGGGTGCGCGCCCAGCGCCGGACCCGCTGAGGCCCTCCTCTCCCATCCGCTCCGGAAGGACAACTGTCACCATGTCGACAATGAAGAGAAGCCGCCGCGTCGCGCTCCTCGGCACGCTCGCCGCGCTCGCCCTGGGCGCCACCGCCTGCGGCTCCTCGGGCAGCAGCAGCAACCCGCTCGGGGGCGGGCCGAGCGCCTCCTCCGGCGCCACGGCCGCCGGCGGCGGCGCCACGGGCGGCTCGGGCGGCTCGGGCGGCTCCGGCGGGACGGTGGTCGTCGGCTCGGCGAACTTCCCGGAGAACGTCCTGCTCGGCTCGATCTACTCGCAGGCCCTCAAGGCCAAGGGCGTCAAGGTCGAGGAGAAGTTCAACATCGGCAGCCGCGAGGTGCTCTACGGGCAGCTGCAGAGCGGCAACCTGACCGTCCTGCCCGAGTACAACGGCGCGCTGCTCGCCTACCTGGACGCCAAGAACACCGCCGTCACCACCCAGGACGTGAACGCGGCGCTGGCCAAGGCCCTGCCGGCCTCGCTGGCGGTCCTCGACTCCTCCCCCGCGGAGGACAAGGACTCGCTCAGCGTCACCCAGGACACCGCCGACAAGTACAACCTCAAGAGCATCGCGGACCTGGCCGCCAAGGCCGGCGAGTTCACCATCGGCGGCCCGCCGGAGTTCAAGACCCGCCGCGAGCAGCAGTTCAAGGACGTCTACGGGCTGACCTTCAAGGAGTGGAAGCCCACCGCCGACACCACCGCGAACGCGCTCAAGGACGGCAGCATCCAGGTCGGCAACGTGTTCACCACCGACCCGAAGATCGTCCAGTACAAGCTCGTCCCGCTGAGCGACCCGAAGAACGTCTTCGGCGCGCAGAACGTCACCCCGCTGATCAACAAGGCGGGCGTGGACGCCAACGCGACGGCGGCGCTCAACGCGGTGTCGGCCAAGCTCGACACCGCCGGGCTGACGGCGCTGATGAAGCGCGTCTCGGTCGACAAGGAGGACCCGTCGGCGGTGGCCAAGGACTGGCTGAAGGCCAACGGGCTCGGCTGACGGCTGATGGCTGACGGCGGCACGGAGGGGTTCCCTCCGGGGCCGCCGTCCGCCGTGCCGGGGCCCCTCCCGGGCGCCCGACGGGACCTTCCCTTCCGCGCCGCGGACATGACAGTGTTGCGCCATGCGCACTCGTCTCCTCGCCGCCTCCCTCACGGCACTCGCCGCGGTGAGCCTCGCTGCCTGCTCCAGCTCGGGTTCCGGCTCCAGCCCGGGCTCGGACAAGGCCACCGTCGCGGCCGGCTCCCCCACCGTCGCCGCCACCGCCACCGCCGGTGCCACCGCAGAGGCGACCGCCCCAGCGCCCACGACGGCCGCACCGTCCGCGCCCTCCGCCCCGGCCTCCGCACCCGGCTCGGACGGATCGGCCCCGGCCAAGCCCGCGCCGCCCGCCGACGCCGGACTGCCCGCCAAGCCGGACGCCGACCTGACCGGCAAGGTGGTCGCCGCACTGAACGCGATCGACCCGGCGCTCGTCGGCGGCAAGCCCGACCAGGTGGTGGAACAGGCCCGCAAGCAGTGCCAGGCGCTGTACCAGTTCCCCAAGGACAAAGCGAAGCTGGCCGAACTGGCGAGTCAGCACTTCACCTCGCCCGAGCATCCGCAGGGCTTCGGACCGGACACCGCCGCGAAGATCGACGACGCGCTGCGCGCCACCCTCTGCCCGGCGCCGCGCTGACGCCGCCCGCACCGCCCCCGAACCGCCCGGTGTCCTGAGCTCCGGGCAGCCGTGGCCGCGCCCCGCCCGCCGGGTGCGCGGCCATCGGCGTCCTCGCCCCCCGCGACGTCCGCACCGTCCTCGGAGAGCGGACTGGTTGCACCTACCGAACTCCCCTACGAGCAAGGGCGGGAGTCAGGTAGGGTCACCGCCCTGCGCAAGGTCGAGGAGGCGCTCGGCGATCTGCGGCACACCTCCCGCCGCAGCGTCCGACCCCCCTCCCCGCGAAGCCCGCAGCACTTCGCCGCACCCGGCCGCCGAACACGCCCCTTCGGCGGCCGGTGCCGTCTGCTGACGAACTATCAGGTCTCTTGACAGACCAGTGGTCTAGTCCAAACATAAGCATGTCGATCCGACCGGGATGCACTGTGGGGGTGTGACCACCGGCGGCTGAGGCACTGCCCTGCCCTGCTCCGCTCCACCCCCGCTCCGTACGGCATGCGCACCTTCGCACCGTCGCCCGCCTCCACGCGAGTCGGTGGGTTCCGCACGCCCCCGTGTCCGCATCGAATGCCCCCAGCACCGAACGCCCCGGACCAGGCGCCCGCGCGGCCGACCCCACACGGCCGTCGACGTCGGCACCCCGTGGCACGAACATCCCCAACGTCCTGCCCCACCAAGTCTGTTGGAGAATCCATGCGTCTTCGCAGAACCCTCCAGGCCGCGCTGACGGCCTGCGCCACCCTGGCCGCCTCGGCCGGCCTGGTCGCCGCCGGAACGGGCTCCGCCCAGGCCGCCACCCCGCTCCCCACCCGGGTCTTCGCGCCCTACTTCGAGTCCTGGACCGGCCAGAGCCCCGCCACCCTGGCCGCCCAGTCCGGCGCCAAGTACCTGACGATGGCCTTCCTCCAGGCCGCCACCAAGGGCTCCTGCACCCCGTACTGGAACGGCGACACCTCAAAGCCGGTGTCCTCCGCCACCTTCGGCGCCGACATCGCCACCATCCGCGCCAACGGCGGGGACGTGATCCCCTCCTTCGGCGGCTACACCGCCGACAACACCGGCACCGAACTGGCCGACAGCTGCACCGATGTCAACCAGATCGCGGCCGCCTACGAGAACCTGATCACCACCTACGACATCAGCCGGATCGACCTCGACATCGAGGACAACTCGCTGACCAACACGGCCGGCATCGACCGCCGCAACAAGGCGATCAAGCTCGTGGAGGACTGGGCCGCCGGCAACGGGCGCAACGTCCAGTTCTCCTACACGCTGCCGACCACCACCAGCGGGCTGGCCGACAACGGTCTCGCGGTGCTGCGCAACGCCGTCAGCAACAAGGCGCGGATCGACGTCGTCAACATGATGACCTTCGACTACTACGACAACGCCGCCCACGACATGGCGGCCGACACCCAGACCTCGGCACAGGGCCTCTACAACCAGCTGGCCGACCTCTACCCGGCCAAGTCCCCGTCCCAGCTGTGGGGTTCGATCGGGATCACCGAGATGCCCGGCATCGACGACTTCGGCGCGGCCGAGACCTTCACGGTGGCCAACGCGACCACCGTGTACAACTGGGCGGTGTCCAAGGGCATCAACACGCTGTCCTTCTGGGCGCTCCAGCGCGACAACGGCGGCTGCCCGGGCAAGGGCGGGGACGACTCCTGCTCCGGCCTCACCCAGAACACCTGGGACTTCACCCACACCTTCGCGCCGTTCACCAGCGGCTCGACGGTGACCAACGACTTCTCGGTCGCGGTGAACCCGAACTCCGGTACGGTGGCGGCCGGTTCGTCCGCCTCGGCGGCCATTTCGACGGCGGTCACGGCGGGGTCGGCGCAGAGCGTCAACCTCTCGGTCGGCGGCGCCCCGGCCGGCGTCACCGCCACCGTCACCCCCGGCAGCGTCACCGCCGGCAACGGCGCCACCCTGAACGTCACCACCACCTCCTCGGTGGCGCCTGGGAGTTACCCGCTGACGGTCACCGGCAGCGCGACCTCCGGGACCCACACGGCGACCTACACGCTGACCGTCACCGGCACGGCCCCGTCGACCGGCCTGGTCAACGGCGATCTGGAGACCGGCAAGCCGGCCCCGTGGACCTGCCAGAGCGGCGGCGGCATCACGACCACGCCGGTCCACTCCGGCTCGTACGCGCTCCAGGCCGCGACCTCCGCGAGCCAGACCGGCGACTGCACCCAGACCGTGACGCTCAAGCCCAACACCGGCTACACGCTCAGTGGTTGGGTCCAGGGCAACTACGCCTACCTGGGCGTCAGCGGCGGTGCCAACGCCAGCACCTGGACCATCTCCTCGGGCTGGACCAAGCTCTCCGTCCCCTTCACCACCGATGCCTCCGGCAGCGTCACGGTGTACCTGCACGGGTGGTACGGGCAGGGCAGCGTGTACGGGGACGACTTCTCGATCGCCTGACGGCGGCGACGGGGTTCCCCAGGACGGGCGACAGCTGACAGCGGGACAGCTGACGACGAACAGATGACAGAAAACAGATAACGGATAACAGCTGACAGATTTCATCATCTGTCAGCTGTTATCCGTCAGCTGTCACCCGTCACCCGGTCGCCTCCCCCGGCCGCCCCGGCCGGCACAGCGTCGCGTACGCCGCCAGCGCCAGCGCCCCGCAGCCCAGGACCACCACCGCCAGCAGCGCCGCCGACGGCCGTCCGCCCACGCTGCTCAGCGGCGCGACCACCGCACCGGCCAGGAAGTTGCCCGTCCCCAGCAGCGCCGAGGCTGTCCCCGCCGTCTGCGGCTCGACCAGGCTCAGCGCCTGCGCCGCCGTGTTCGGCAGCACCACCCCGAGGCTGCCCATCAGCACGAACAGCGGCGGGCAGAACCCGGCCAGCCCGAAGTCCCACACCGTCGTCAGCAGCACCAGCGCCACCCCGGCCGCGACCGCTGCCCCGAGCCCGGCCAGCATCAGCGACCGCGCCGTGAAGCGCGGCGCCAGCACCCGCCCGTTCACCTGGGTCATCACCACGATGGCGAGCGAGTTCAGCCCGAACAGCATGCTGTAGGTCTGCGGCGACACCTGGTAGACGTGCTGCAGCACCGTCGACGACCCGCTGATGTACCCGAACAGCGCGCCGAACGCCAGCGAGCTGGTCAACGCCAGCCCCAGGAAGGGCCGGTGGCGCAGCAGCCGCCCCATCGCACGCAACGTCGCGCCCACCCCGCCACTGCTCCGGGCCTGCGGCGGCAGGGTCTCGCGCAGCGCGCCGAACGCGGCCAGGGTGAGCAGCAGTCCGAGCGCCGTCAGGGCCCCGAAGGTGCCGCGCCAGGAGGTGAACCGCATCAGCTGCGCCCCGATGATCGGGGCGAGGATCGGCGCCAGCCCGGATATCAGCGCGATCGAGGCGAGGAAGCGCAGCATCGCCACGCCCTGGAAGCGGTCCCGGGCGACGGCCCGCCCGATGACCAGTCCCGCCGATCCGGCCGCGCCCTGGACGAAGCGGGCCGCGATCAGCACCGCCAGGTTCGGCGCGAAGACGCAGAGCACGCTGGACAGGGTGTAGACCACCAGCCCGGCGAGCAGCGGCGGGCGGCGCCCGAAGCGGTCGCTGAGCGGCCCGAAGAGCAGCTGTCCGGCCGCGACCCCGAGCATCGAGAAGGTCAGGGTGAGCTGGACGGCGGCCGGCTCGGCGGCCAGGTCGTCGGCGATCGCGGGCAGGCCGGGCAGGTAGAGGTCGGTGGTGAGCGGGCCGAGCGCGGTGAGGCCGCCGAGGACGACGACGGTGGCCCGGCCGGCGGCCGCCGACCTGCCGGTCACCGGGGCTGGGGTCGGGGCTGGGGCTGGTACGTGAGCGGTCGACGTGTCGTCGGTGGGACCGACGGTCGGGCCGGGCATGGTTCTCCTAACGGACGCGGTCAACGGACGCGGTGACGTGGGGTCGTTCGCGATCCGTCCTATCGCAGCCCGGCGGGCGCGACGACGGCAGGGGTACACCGGGACGGATCCGCCCACCGGCCGATCCACAGCACGCGCACGACGAAGGCCCGCCCGCACCT
This sequence comes from Kitasatospora sp. NPDC058162, assembly GCF_042884005.1. Classification (NCBI taxonomy): domain Bacteria; kingdom Bacillati; phylum Actinomycetota; class Actinomycetes; order Kitasatosporales; family Streptomycetaceae; genus Kitasatospora; species Kitasatospora sp. NPDC058162. The sequence continues at coordinate 279,010 of NZ_JBHVUS010000002.1, read as the reverse complement.
TCCGGTGCCCGGCGGGCCGTTCGTTCCCTGGTCAGGACGGCTGATCGGCGATCAGCGCCCGGTCAGCACCCTCAGTGCTTGGCGACGTGCTCGGCGCGAAGGGCCGCCTGCAGCGTCGCGCCGTCCTGCCACGCGTAGAGCTGGTTGCCGGTGAGCGTCACATTGTAGTGCCCGCAGGTGCCGCTGGCCTTGGCCGCGACGCCGTCCGGGAACCAGCCCGCCTTGAGCGAGACCGGCACCGGGTGCGGGCCCTTGCCCGGCACCCCGGTGTTGCAGCCGGCGGGCAGCCTGCCCTCGGGGAGGGTGGCCCGCAGCAGCCGGTCGTCGCCCGTGGTGGACATCAGGTACCTGACCGAGGAGGCGTTGTCGGGCAGCCAGGCCGGCATCGAGCGGCGTTCGGCCTTGGCCTGCGAGCCGCTCTCGTACGCGGCCTGCTCCTGGTGGCGCCCGTCGTACCACTCGGACACCCGCGGGCCGATTGCCACCGCTGCCACGGCGACGGCCATGCCGGTGCCCGCGACTCCCAGCGCGACCTTGCTCACGATGCCCTTCATGCCTGGCTGCCCTCTCCGTGTGCGGTGCCGATGCGTCCGGTGCGTCCGGTACGTCCGATGCTTCAGGTACTTCAGGTACTTCAGGTACTTCCGGGTACTTCAGGTGCTTCCGGTGCGGGCGGGGCCGTCGCCGGTCCGTCCGCTCCCCGTCCGGGCTGAACGGTGCGCCGTCCGGGTGTATCCATGGTGGCCCGGGCCGACCTTCCGGAGCGTCACCACCAGGTCGCGATCTTGCACCCAACCCACGGGGTACCGTCTCCACCTTCAGGCGTATGTCCGTGGGCCCGGTCCCGGAGGTACGTGCCGCTCCGGCGCTCAGGCTGCCACGCCGGGTTCGGGTACGTCCCGAGCCCCGATCGAGCCTGACTCAAGCGGGGCTCCGCCGCAGCCCGGCCTGCTGCACCCGGGGCACCGGCCCGCGGCGGGCGGGGGACGTCCGCCGCCCGGGGCGGGTCAGACGGTCGCGGGGACGGGCCGGGCGACGGGGAAGGGGCGGCCGTCGAGGGTCCAGTGCGGGTCGATCGGGCGCAGCAGCGAAGCGTACACCTGGGCGGCCACGTCGGGGTGGCGGATCTCGCCGGCGGGCGGGCCGGCCGGGATGTCGTGCCCGGCGCAGGCGACCCAGGCGGTCCGCTCCTCGACGGTGCGGCCGCCGTGGCCGCCGGCGTCGACGTGCCCGTGGTCGGTGACGACGATGACGGTCCACTGCTCCTCGGCGTAGTCCTCCCGGCCGCGGACGGCGTCGAGCAGGCGGCCGAGGCGCTCGTCGGCAGTGCGCATCGAGGCGCGGTACTCCTCGCCGCAGCCGAGGAAGTGGGCGGTCTCGTCCACGGCGCCGAGGTAGACGAAGGAGGCCTCGGGGTCGGCGGTGCCGAGGACGTGGACGGCCTCCCGGGTGACCTCCTCGTCGACGGCCTCCCAGGCCTCGGGGGTGTCCTCGGCGGGGGCCACGTAGGAGAGCCGGCCGGGGGCGCGGAACAGCGGGCCGCCGGACTCGTTGATCATCAGCGGGTCCCAGCCGGCCGCGACGAAGGTGCGGCGGCGGTCGCCGCGGTTGAGGCGGGTGGCGAAGTCGGGGAAGACGTCCAGCCGGTTGCCGCCCAGGTGGTTTCCCCACACGCCGTGCTTGGCGGGCTCGACGCCGGTCACGATGGTGGCCCAGCACGGTCCGGACATGGTGGGCGTGGAGTCCGCGACGGTGACCGGCACCAGGAACCCTGCCTCGGCGACCTCCTGGAGGTGCGGCATCGGCACCTGCTCGAGGTAGTCGTGGCGGACTCCGTCGATCCCGACCACGAGGACGCGGGGGCGGGGCCACTGGGCTGCGGACATGGTGGAGCTTCCTTTCGGTCGTGCACACCCGGCCGCGCCCGCCGAGGGCGCCGCCGACCGCGCCATGCTTCACGGCCAGCCGTACCGGGCGGCGACGGGGTGCCGAACGGCGGGTGGCCGCGGGGTGTCGGGAGGTGTCGGGAGGTGTCGGGAGGTCGACCTTCCGCGGGCGCCCGGGCGTTCGTCAACCCGTCGTCCGGGCGGAGCCCGTAGCCGTACGGAGCCCGTGGCCGTACGGAGCCCGTGGCCGTCAGCCGGGCGGAGCCCGCGGCAGTCAGCTGGCCGACCGGACGGAGCTCGCAGCCGTCAGCCGGACAACCGGACGGGGCTCGCGGCCGTCAGCCGGTCGCCGCGCGGACGAAGCGGCGGTCAGACTCCGCGAGGTCGGCGGCCGGCCCTGCCGCCCTCAGGACGACGTCCAGGGCGCGGTCCGGGTCGGCGGCGTAGCAGTTCGCGAACCAGGGCAGGTTGGCCTCGACCACGGCCCAGTGCTCGGCCGGGTCGTACGGGTCGGCGATCGGGCCGACGTCCAGCGCGACGGCGCTGGGCAGGGTGTCCCCGACGGCGTCGAGCAGGCGGCGGGCGAAGGCGGTGGCCGCGTCGGTGAGCGGCGCCGGGTCGAGTCGGCCGAAGCGGGCGTAGCGGCTGCCGGTGAGCACCTCGCCGTCGCGCAGGAACAGCCGGTACTCGGCGGCGAAGGTCACCGGCTCGCTGACCAGGACGGGGGTGTCCGGGCCGATCCGCTCGCCGGTGCGGGGCAGCCGGGAGCCGTCCGGGTAGACCGCGGGCGGGAGGGACTTGTCGGCGGGCGGCTTGACGAAGGCCGGGTGGCGCAGCGTCCAGGCCTCGGCGAGGGTGGTCAGTTCGATCCGGCGGCGGGTGAACTCCTCGGGGAGGCGGGCGAGCCAGTCGTCCTCGGGTTCGAGCAGGGCGAGCCCGAGCGGCGCCGCGATCCGGGCGGCGGCGAGCGGCCCGCCGTACCAGTGGACGGGCCGCCCGGTGAGCCGCCCGATCGTGTCCGGCCCGGCCAGTACGGCGGTGGCCAGGCCTCGGCGGGCGGCGGCCTCGGTGAGCAGGGTGGTGGTGCCGGTCGGCTGGGCGGAGGTGAGCAGGACGGGCGCGCCCATGGCCGTCAGGGCTCCGGCCGGAACTCGTGGACGACCTCGATCCGGCCGACGATGTGCCGGTTGAACTCCGCCAGTTCCTCGGCCGGGACCCAGAGTTCGAGGATCGTCCGGCCGCCGGCCTGCTGCACCGGGTAGCGGGCGAGGAAGTCCGTCTCCACCTCGAAGCGGGTGACGTAGCCGACGCCGGAGGCGGGCACGTTCCAGTCGCGGGCGATCCTGACCGCGTAGTCCTCGTTCAGCACGGGGTAGAAGATCGGCTGCTCGGGCAGCCGGGGCGGCCAGGCGCGCCGGTCGGCGGCCTCGACCAGGGCCAGCTCCTGCGGGCCGGTGGGGCGCCACAGGGTGGTGGTCGGGGGCTGCTGCCGGACGGGCTGACTGGTCATGGTGGGGACGGTAGCCGGGCCGCGAGGGGCCCGGCCACCGGTTTTTCGCTGCTCAGGGCGGGGGGGGACGGCCCGTCAGCGGTAGGCGGACTCGCCGGTGATGGCCTCGCCGAGGACCAGGGTGTGGATCTCGCTGGTGCCCTCGTAGGTGAGCACCGACTCCAGGTTGTTGGCGTGCCGCAGCACCGGGTACTCGGTGGTGATGCCGTTGGCGCCGAGGACCGTCCGGGCGCTGCGGGCGACCTCCAGCGCGGCGCGCACGTTGTTGAGCTTGCCGAAGCTGACGTGCGGCGCGCGGGCCGCGCCCTCCTCCTTGAGCCGGCCGATCCGCAGCGCCACCAGGTACGCCTTCTCGACCTCCAGCATCATCTCGACCAGCTTCTGCTGGGTCAGCTGGAAGCCGGCGATCGGACGGTCGAACTGGATCCGGCTCTTCGCGTAGTCCAGGGCGGCGGTGTAGCAGTCGCGGGCGGCGCCGACGGTGCCCCAGAGGATGCCGTAGCGGGCCTCGTTGAGGGAGGAGAGCGGCCCGCGCAGGCCGGTGACGCCGGGCAGTACGGCGTCAGCGGGCAGCACCACCTCGTCGAAGGCCAGCTCGCTGGTGACGGAGGCGCGCAGCGAGAGCTTGCCGTGCACGTCGGTCGCGGTCAGGCCGCGGGTGCCTTGCTCGACCAGGAAGCCGCGCACCCCCTCCTCGGTCTGCGCCCAGACCACGGCGACGTCGGAGATGCTGCCGTTGGTGATCCACATCTTGCTGCCGGACAGCACCCAGTCGCCGCCCGCGCCGCCCTTGCGGACCGCCCGGGTGCGCATGTTCGCCGGGTCCGAGCCGAAGTCGGGCTCGGTGAGGCCGAAGCAGCCGATCAGCTCACCGGCCGCCATCCCGGGCAGCCAGCGCTGCTTCTGCTCCTCGGAGCCGAAGGCGTGGATCGAGCGCATCGCCAGCGAGCCCTGGACGGAGACGAAGCTGCGCAGCCCCGAGTCGGCCGCCTCCAGCTCCATGCAGGCGACCCCGTACGCCACGGCGCCGGCACCCGCACAGCCGTAGCCGTCCAGGTGCATGCCGAGCACGCCCAGGGCGCCCAGTTCGGGGGCGAGTTCGCGGGCCGGGAAGACGCCGCGCTCGAACCAGTCGCCGATGTGCGGGCGGATCCGCTCCTCGGTGAACCGGCGGACGGTGTCGCGGATCAGCCGCTCCTCGTCGGTGAGGAGGTCGCCGACCGCGAGCAGGTCGGACGGGTCGATCCGGGTCGGCTTCGGCATTGAAGCTCCTTGTAGTCTCGGCGGGACATCGGCGAGTATTCCGCAACCCGTCCGGCCGGGGGCCGACGGGAGCGAGTGAGGAAGGCGACATGTCCGGCACGGTGTACGTGGTCGACGAGGTGACGGCCGAGGAACTGGACGGCTCGGTGGGCGAGTTCGCCGGGCTGCTGACGGAGACCGTCGACGGCGGCGCCTCGGTCGGGTTCCTCGCCCCGCTGGACCCGGACGAGTCCGCGGTGTGGTGGCGGGCGCTCGTCCCGGAGGTCGCGGCCGGACGGCTGGTGCTGTGGACGGCCCGGGCGGCGGCCGACGGGCGGCTCGCCGGGACGGTGCAGCTGCGGCCGGCCACGCCGGCGAACGGGCGGCACCGGGGCGAGGTGGCCAAGCTGATGGTGCACCCGGCGGACCGCGGTCACCGGCTGGCCGGACGGCTGCTGGCGGCGCTGGAGGAGCGGGCGGCCGAGTCTGGGATCCGGCTGCTGGTGCTGGACACCGAGACGGGCAGCCCGGCCGAGCGGATGTACGAGGCGGAGGGCTGGACCCGGGTCGGCTCGGTGCCTGACTACGCGGCCGATACGACCGGCGTGCTGCACCCGACCACGATCTTCTTCAAGTCGCTGGTGCGCTGAGGAGATCTGCCGGGCCGAACGGGCCGTACGGGCGGAATGGGCCGAACGGGCACAGTCGATACGGAACACGGAAGGGGAGGCGGGGCATGGCTCGTTGGGCGCTGGTCGTCGAGGAGACGGTGGGCATCGGCAAGGACCGGACCTGGGGCAACAAGGTGCTGGCCGAGGTCGAGGGCACCCGGGAGGAGGCCGTCGCGGAGCTGCGGCGGATCGTCCCCACCTACACCCCGGAGCACCCGATGGGCAGCCGGCAGCAGACGCTGCTGCGGGACGGGGACACCTATCTGCTGATCTCGCGGGGAAGCATGCGGGACTACCACTGCGTGTTCAAGGTGTGGGAGATGCTGTGGGACAGCAAGCGGCCCGAGGTGCAGGCGGAGCGGTTGACGGGTGAGGGTGACGAGTGACCGGTGACGGGTGACGCCTGACGGGTGACAGATGTCAGCGAACAGATTTCAGATAACAGATGACAGATTTCGAAATCTGTCATCTGTTATCTGTTAGCTGAATGTTGTTCGCCATTTCGCCGTCCGCGACCCAAGGCTTGAGGCCCGCGGCCCGCCGTCACCCCACCCCGCACAGCCGCAGCACCGCCGCCGTCGCCGCGCCGGCCACGACCACCGCCGGGAACGGTGCCCGGCGCCACGCGAGCACGCCCGCGACCAGCACTCCCGCCGGACGGGCCCACCCGGCGAAGCCGTGCCCCTGGGTCAGCGCACCGGTCGCCACCAGCGCGACCAGCAGCACCGCCGCCGCGACGGCCAGCAGGTGCCGCAGCCGGTCGGAGAGTGCGAGCCGGTGCCCGAGCAGCGGACCGGCCACGCGGTAGGCGTACGTCCCCGCGGCCAGCAGCAGGACGGCGTACCAGGGCATCATCGGACGTCCTCCTTCACGGCCCCCACGGCAACTCCCGGCTCCGCCACCGGCCGTGCCACCGGCGCCTCCCCCTGCGACTCCTGCGACTCCTGCACTTCCTGTGCCTCCGCCGGCTGCGGCCGTCCGGCGAACAGCAGCCCGACCAGGGCCAGCAGCACGGGCAGTCCGCCCGGCACGAACGGCGCGACCGCGACGGCCACCACCGCGCCCGTGGCCGCCGCCGTACGGGTCCCGCGGTCCTTGAGCGAGGGCAGCACCAGGGCCAGCAGTACGGCCGGGAAGGCCGCGTCCAGGCCGAGCGCGTCGGTGTCCCCGATCAGCCCGCCCGCGAGCCCTCCGAGCAGCACCGAGACGTTCCACACCACGAACAGCGATACCCCGCAGAGCCAGAACGCCGCCCGGCGGCGCTGCGGATCGCGCTGTTGCAACGCGAAGGCCGCGCTCTCGTCGGTGAGCATCTGCGCGCCGAACATCCGTCGCCACCAAGGACCTTGGAGGACGTCGGCGACGGCGAAGCCGAAGGGCAGCAGGCGGGCGTTGAGCACCAGCCCGGTGGCGACGGCCGCGAGCGCGCCGCCGCCGGACAGCACCACGCCGACGGCCGCGAACTGCGAGCCGCCCGCGAAGACGAGGACGGAGAGGGCGACCGGCACCCAGAGCGGCAGGCCGCCGGACACGCTGATGGCACCGAAGGAGGCACCGACCAGCCCGTCGGCCAGGCAGACCAGGGCGATGTCGCGCAGGGTGGCGTGTTCCAGTGTTCGAAGTAGCGAACGCATGTCCATCAGAGTGAACCCGACGGGCCCGGTTCGTCAAGGCGAACAGAAAGACCGGCAGAGCGAACGAACCTTGTGGACGACACCCCGGGGGGCGACCGTGGCAGCATGAACGCCAACCAGCCGGAACCCGTCGACACCAGCCGACACCGGCACCAGCAGCGGGAAGCCGACCGAAGGGGCCTGGAGAAAGCGTGAGTGGCGAGCATGAGTGACCGGACCACCCGGCCCGAGGGCGCCAACGGCTCCGGTACGGAGCTGATCGGCCAGATCGCCGCGTCCATCCGGCGCGAACGCGAGCGCAGCGGACTGTCGATGACCGAGCTGGCCCGCCGGGCCGGCATCGCCAAGTCGACGCTCTCCCAGCTGGAGTCGGGCGCAGGCAACCCCAGCGTGGAGACGCTCTGGGCCCTCGGAGTCGCGCTGAACGTACCGTTCAGCCGACTGGTCGACCCGCCGCGCCCGACCGTCAAGGTGCTGCGGGCCGGCGAGGGCCCGGTGACCCACTCCGAGCAGGCCAACTACGCGGCCACCGTGCTCTCCTCCTGCCCGCCGAACGCCCGGCGCGACATCTACCGGATCGAGGCCCAGCCGGGCGAGACCCGGGCCTCCGACCCGCACATGCCCGGCACCGTCGAGCACGTCATGATCGGCTCGGGCCGGGCCCTGGTCGGTCCGACCGAGGCACCGGTCGAGCTGGGCCCGGGCGACTACGTCAGCTACCCCGGGGACGCCCCGCACGTCTTCCGCGCCCTGGCTCCGGACACCCTCGCCGTGATCGTGATGGAGCACATCTGACGCACCGCCGCCGAGCCCCGGAAGCAGACGGCGCGTAACGGATGACAGAAAACAGCTGACAGATAACAGATTTCGAAATCTGTTATCTGTCAGCTGTTAGTTGTTAGTTGTTCGCCGTCAGTCGTTCGCCGTCACACCTCGAACCGGGCCTCCGGGGTCACCGCGCCCCCGGGGCCCTCGCGGCTACTTCAACAGCCCGTCCAGGAACGGGTTCCCGAACACCCGGTGCGGGTCGTACCGGTCGAGCGTGGCGACCGCCTCATCCCAGCCGGGCCCGCCCCCGGCGCGCAGGCTGTCGGGGATGACCCGGCCGATCAGGTCCTGGTCGGCCCAGGCGGCGTCCGCCGTGTACGCCCAGCCCTTGGACCACTCGACCCGCATCCCGGCCCGGGTGCCGTCGAAGGTGCGCAGCAGCCACTGCTCCAAGTCCCGGGCGAAGCGCTCCAGTCCGGGCGTGCCGGGGAAGGCGAGGACGTCGAGCCAGACGGCGGTGTCCCACTCCGGACGGTCCGCCCGCGGGCGCAGCGCGGACAGCAGCGGGGGCCGGGCGCCGGGGACGCCCGAGTAGGACGGGTCGTCCAGGCCGGTGACCCGGATCTCCACCGCGCCGTTCACCGGGAACTCGCCCCGGGCCTGGTACTCGGCGAGCAACTGCCGGTAGTAGGCGGCGAATTCGCTGACCACCCACTGCAGGTCGGCGCGCTTGCTGAGGATCGTGTAGCCGTTGGCGGTGACCCGCAGCGTGGTGGGCCGGACGTACTGCAGCAGGGCGCGCGAAGGGCCCCAGAGGTCGGAGCGCAGGCCGCCGGCGAGCAGGTGGGTGATCAGGTCGCCGGTGAGCAGGTCGCGCAGCAGGCTGCCGGAGAGCAGGACGTCGGTGAGGTCGCCGGTGAGCGCCACCTTGGCCACGAGGTACTGGAGTTGGCCGAACAGCGGGGCCGATCCCCAGGCGCCGGAGACGATTTGGCCGGCCAGCCGGGCGACCGGTTCCGGAATGCTGTCCGAGAAGGGGTAGTTGTAGGGCTGGTCGACGGCGCGGGAGGCGAGCGGCTTGCTCGGGGCGACGGTCCAGGTCTTGAGCCACGGGTACTCGGTGTAGGCGAACCAGATCGCCTCGACCCGGCCGTCGCGCTCGACGAAGTCGGCGAGGGTGCGCGGGCCACCGCCGCCGCCCAGCAGTCCACCGAGCACACCGCCGAGCAGTCCCCCGCCGCCGGTGGCGGTCCCGGGGCGGGCGAACAGGTCGTTCGCCGGGATGTCCAGCCGGCTGACGCAGCGCAGCGGGCGGTCGGCTCCGGCGCGCAGCACGACCTCGGTGAGGAAGGCGCGGCCCAGGTGCACCAGGAAGGCGGCGCTGTCGGCCTCGGAGCGGTCGAAGGTGCGCAGCGCGTAGCGGCCGGTGGCCGGGTCGAGGACGACGGCGGTGAGCTTGACGACCTGGTTGCTGACCGAGCCGTAGCCGTGCCCGTCCGGGCGCAGTTCGCCGCCGGCGGTGGTGGCGGTGCCGTGGCCGCCGATGGCGAGCACTCCGCCGACGGTGAGGTCCCCCGGCGCCGGGCAGGCCGTCAGGCCGAGGCCCCGGTCGGCGAGGTGGGCGAGCAGCGCCTCCATGCTCGCGCCGGTCTGCACCCGGACGGTGGTGGGCGAGTCGGCGGTGATGGCGGTGAGGTACCGGTTGGTGTCCACGAGCAGGACCCGGGCGTCGGCCGGGGTCCCGTTGGCGACGGTGAGCGGCGCCCAGGTGTGCCGGTAGCCGGTGGCGCGCAGGCGCCACCCGTTGGCGTGTGCCCAGTCGGCGAGCGCCGGGACCTCCCCGGGGGTGCGCGGAGCGCAGGTCCACAGCTGGTCGGTGCGGATCTCACCGGACCAGTTCTGGAACACCCGCTGGTACAGCTCGGTGCCGGTCGGCAGGCTGGGCGGTACGGGTGTGGCCGCCTCGGCGCTGTCCGGGCCGATGGTGCCGCGCAGCAGCCAGGCCGCGCCACCGAGCGCCGCCGAGGCGCCGAGCAGTCGGCGCCTGGTCAGGCCGCGGTGAGTGTCGTTGCCGTCGTGCTCTGTGGTCATCCGGTCCGCCCCCTGTGTCGGTTCCCCGGGCCGGGTCGCGGCGCTCCGGGGCGGTCGGCGTCCGTCCGACCCGACCAGGAGCGTACGAAGTGCCGTACGACCGTTTGAAGCGATCCGGCCGGGATCTCACTCGTTCGAGTGATCATGGCGCGAACGGCTGAGAACCGTCCGATCCCGCTCCCTGATCGGCTCGGAAACGCCGCAACGGCCGGGAGCGCCCACGGCCGTGACCGACCCCCCGAGCGGGCGTGCGGTCGGTCGGCCGGGAACGGCTCAGCGCGGCGCGGCGAGGGCGGACTCCGCGTAGTGCTGCCACCGGTCGGCCGCCGTACCGGGCAGGCAGACCCAGTCCTTCATCGGCCGACCGCCCGCCGGGTCGAACAGGTGCGCCCCCGCCAAGGCGAGCGCCTCGGCGTGCTCCGCGGACTCCCGGCCGAGCCGGCACACCAGCTCGTCCCCGCGCAGCCCGGCGAAGGCCTTGCCGTTGACGTCCTTCAGGCAGGGCATGCCGAACATCTGCGAGCGGTGGGCGCCGCGGGGCGCCAGTTCGTCGGCGATCGCGTCGTAGCGGGCGGCCGCGGCCTCGTTGCTGGTCATGCCGCCATGGTGGGGCCCAGCCGGAGCGGTCGTCCAGCGTGGCTTCGGCGGACGTCGAACCGTTGCCCAGCCGATCGGCGGAGCCGTAGGTTGATCTTGACCGCCCCCACCCCCGCCCGGAGGCCCCGCCATGCCCTCGTCCGCGCCGCCCACCGACGCCGTCGCCGCCCCCGTCACCACCCCAGCCTCCGTCGCCGCCCCGGCCGCCGTCACGGCCCCAGCCCCCGTCACGGCCACCGTGACGGTCGCCGTCGCCCAACCCGTCTGCGCCGCCCCCGGCCGGCCGGACACCCTGGCCGTCAACGCCGCACGGCACGCCGAGGCCGTCCGGGAGGCGGGGACCCGCCTGGTGGTGTTCCCCGAGCTGTCCCTGACCGGCTACGACCTGGCCGCCCCCGCCGTGGACCCGGCGGACGCCCGGCTGGCCCCGCTGGTCGAGGCCTGCGCCGCCACCGGTGCCCTGGCGCTGGTCGGCGCGCCGGTCGCGGAGGCCGACGGGCGCGAGTCCATCGCCACCCTGGCGGTCACCGGCGAGGGCGCCGCCGTCGTCTACCGCAAGATGCGCCTGCACGGCCCGGAGCTCGACCGGTTCAGCCCGGGCGGGGAGCCCGTCGTACTGGAGCTGGACGGCCTGCGGCTGGGCCTGGCGGTCTGCGCCGACGCCGCCGACCCGACCCACGCCGAGGAGACCGCCGCGCTCGGCATCGACGCCTACGTCGCGTCCACCCTGTACGGCCCCGGCCCCGCCCAGGCCGCGCGGCTCGCCGGGCACCTGCGGGAGCGGACCACCGCGCACGGGGTCTGGGGCGTGCTGTCCACCAGCGCCGGAGCCAGCGGCGAGTTCCCGGAGACCTCCGGCCGCTCCGGCGTGTGGGCGCCGGACGGCACGGTGGTCGGGCAGCTCGGCGCCGAACCGGGCGGGCTGCTCCGCGCCGAGTTGCCGCGCCGGTAGCCTGGGCGCGCATCACCCGCGACGGACCGGCCGCCCCGGACGGAAATACCCGGGGCCCGCGCGCGGCTGTCGTGACCGGAAGACCCGTGACCGGGCCGGACGGGCCCGTACAGGAGGTACAGCGCGCGATGGGTGACGAGCGGGAGAAGCCGCAGGAGTACCGGATCGAGCACGACTCGATGGGCGAGGTGCGGGTGCCGGCCGCCGCGAAGTGGCAGGCGCAGACACAGCGGGCGGTGGAGAACTTCCCGGTGTCCGGCCAGCGGCTGGAGCGCGCGCACATCGCCGCGCTGGCCCGGGTCAAGGCGGCCGCGGCGCGGGTGAACGCCCGCCTCGGGGTGCTGGACGAGGAGACGGCCGGGGCGATCGCGGCGGCGGCCGAGGAGGTCGCGGAGGGGCGCTGGGACGACGAGTTCCCGGTGGACGTGTTCCAGACCGGCTCGGGCACCTCGTCCAACATGAACGCCAACGAGGTGATCGCCACCCTGGCCGGCGAGCGGCTGGGGCGGCCGGTCCACCCGAACGACCAGGTGAACGCGAGCCAGTCGTCCAACGACGTGTTCCCGTCCTCGATCCACATCGCCGCCACCGCCGCCGTCACCCACGACCTGATCCCGGCGCTGGAGCACCTGGCGGAGGCGCTGGAGCGCAAGTCGGTCGAGTTCGCCCAGGTGGTCAAGTCCGGCCGCACGCACCTGATGGACGCCACGCCCGTGACCCTCGGCCAGGAGTTCGGCGGCTACGCGGCCCAGGTGCGGCACGGGCGGGAACGGCTGCTGGCGACCCTCCCCCGGGTCGCCGAACTGCCGCTCGGCGGAACGGCGGTGGGCACCGGCATCAACACCCCGCCCGGTTTCCCGGCGGCCGTCATCGAGGAGGTGGCGCGTGCCACCGGGCTGCCGCTGACCGAGGCCCGCGACCACTTCGAGGCGCAGGGCGCCCGGGACGCGCTGGTCGAGCTGAGCGGCCAACTGCGCACGGTAGCGGTCGGGTTCACGAAGATCGCGAACGACCTGCGGTGGATGGGCTCCGGTCCGCGCACCGGCCTGGGCGAGATCAACCTGCCCGATCTGCAGCCCGGCTCGTCCATCATGCCGGGCAAGGTGAACCCGGTGCTGCCGGAGGTCGTACTGATGGTCGCCGCCCAGGTGGTGGGCAACGACGCGACGGTGACGCTGGCCGGCGCGAGCGGCAACTTCGAGCTGAACGTGATGCTCCCGGTGATCGCCCGCAATGTGCTGGAGTCGGTGCGGCTGCTGGCCAACAGCGCCCGGCTGCTGGCGGACCGGACGGTGGACGGCATCACCGCGAACGTCGAACGGGCCCGCGAGTACGCGGAGTCCTCGCCGTCGGTGGTGACGCCGCTGAACCGGTACATCGGGTACGAGGAGGCGGCGAAGGTCGCCAAGCAGGCGCTGGCCGAGCGGAAGACCATCCGTCAGGTGGTGCTGGAGCGCGGCTACGTCGAGCGGGGCGCGCTCACCGAGAAGGAGCTGGACCGGGCGCTGGACGTGCTGCGGATGACGCGTCCCTGACCGGCGCCGGACCGGGACCCGGATCGAACCGGTCGGACGGGCGCCGGGGCGCGGCGGGCACTCGTGCCCTCCGTGCCCCGGCGCGGGCTGCGGGGAAGGTCAGCCCTTGGCGCGGCCGGCCCGGCCGAGCCGCATCGCTGCTCCGTTCGACGTGATCGTGGCCATCGAGAGCGCCGCGAGGCCGAGCAGGAACATCACGGCACCGACGATGACGCAGGTGACGATGTTCTTGCCGTGCGCGACGGACCCGGAGACGGCCCAGGGAGAGATGATCGTCCAGATGCCGAGCGCCGCGGCGGCCCAAGCCCTCGCGTGGGTGCGCTCGTAGGCCGAGCCGTAGCCGGCCATCAGTACCGTGTAGGCCAGCCCGACGATCAGGCAGGTCACGGTCAGGGTGCTGAACGCGGTGAAGCCGACGATCCACGGCGATGCCGCGAGGAAGAGGCCGGCGAGTACGGCCAGGGCTTCCACACCCTGGGCGCGGGGGGTCGAGGTGACCCGTTCGTAGTGTTCCCGGAGTTCGACGATGTCCGGGTGGTGCTCCATGCCCGTGGGCATGTGGGTTGCCACCGTTACCACCTCCTGTGGTTCGGACCAGGAAAGGGGCAAGCCCCGTACCTATTTTGGCGCTTCTCCAAGGTTTTGCACCTGATAGTCCGGAATGACCGATAACCATCCGATCACGCCGGTGACCTGCGTCTCAACACTCCGAGGGTCCATTGCCTATGCAACTCGTTGCATAGCAGGATGCGGGCATGGCACTGGAGCACGCGATCCTCGTCTCGCTGCTGGAGCAGCCCGGCTCCGGGTACGAACTGGCCCGGCGCTTCGACCGCTCCATCGGACGCTTCTGGACCGCCACCCACCAGCAGATCTACCGGGTGCTGCGGCGGATGGAGGCGGACGGCTGGGTCGCCGCCGAGGAGGTCGCGCAGGACGGCCGACCGGACAAGAAGGTCTACTCGGCGGCCGGGCCCGGACGGGCCGCGCTGTCCGACTGGCTGCGCGAACCGGTCGAACCGGAGACGGTGCGGCACGAGCTCGCGGTCAAGATCCGGGCCGCCGCCTTCGACGACCCGGCCGCGCTGATCTCCGAGGTCGAACGGCACCGCGAGAGCCACGCCGCCCTCCTCGCCCGCTACCTCCACGGCGAGCAGCGGGACTTCCCCGACCTCACCGCACTGGACACCCGCCAGGAGCTCCAGCACGTGGTGCTGCGCGGCGGGATCGAGTTTGAGCGGATGACCCTCGCCTGGCTGGACGACGTGCTCGCCACTCTGCGCCGGCTCGCGGCGGACGGACGGGGAACAGCGAACAGATGACAGACAACAGATAACAGAGTTTGAAATCTGAAATCTGTTCGCTGAAATCTGTCATCTGAATTCTGTTCGCCCCCTCCGCCCGCCGCGTCCCGCCCCGCTCCACCGAGCCCTCTCACCCTCGACCCCTGGGAGCCCCCGATGCTCTTCAACCCGCGCACCTACGACCCCGCGCAGTTCGACGAGCCGACCCGTCGGCTGCTGCGCGCGACCGTCGACTGGTTCGAGACCCGCGGCAAGAAGGCGCTCATCGACACCTACATCGACCGCGCCTGGTACGGCGACTTCCTCGAATTCGCCGCGCGGGAAGGCCTGTTCGCGGAGTTCCTGACCCCGTCCGCGGCCGACCCCGACAAGCGCTGGGACACCGCGCGGATCGCCGAGCTGAACGAGATCCTCGGCTTCTACGGCCTCGGCTACTGGTACACCTGGCAGGTCACCATCCTGGGCCTCGGCCCGGTCTGGCAGAGCGAGAACGAGGCCGTCCGGGCCCGCGCCGCCAAGCTCCTCGCCGAGGGCCACGTGATGGCCTTCGGCCTGTCCGAGCGCACCCACGGCGCCGACATCTACTCCACCGACATGATCCTCACCCCGGACGGCGAGGGCGGCTTCACCGCGACCGGCCCCAAGTACTACATCGGCAACGGCAACGTGGCCGGCCTGGTCTCGGTGTTCGGCCGCCGCTCGGACGTCGAGGGCCCGGAGGGCTACGTCTTCTTCGCCGCCGACAGCCGCCACGAGGCGTACCACCTGGTCAAGAACGTGGTGAACGCCCAGATGTACGTCAGCGAGTTCCGCCTGGAGGACTACCCGGTGCGGGCCGAGGACGTGCTGCACACCGGGCAGGCCGCCTTCGACGCCGCGCTGAACACCGTCAACGTCGGCAAGTTCAACCTCTGCACCGCCTCGGTCGGCATCTGCGAGCACGCGATGTACGAGGCCGTCACGCACGCCCACAACCGGGTCCTGTACGGCCGCAAGGTCACCGACTTCCCGCACGTGCGACGGGAGTTGACCGACGCGTACGCCCGCCTGGCGGCGATGAAGCTGTTCAGCGCGCGGGCCGTGGACTACTTCCGCACCGCCTCCGCCGAGGACCGCCGCTACCTGCTCTTCAACCCGATGACCAAGATGAAGGTCACCACCGAGGGCGAGAAGGTCATCGACCTGATGTGGGACGTCATCGCGGCCAAGGGCTTCGAGGCGGACACCTACTTCGACAAGGCCGCCAAGGACATCCGCGGCCTGCCGAAGCTCGAGGGCACCGTGCACGTCAACCTGGCGCTGATCCTCAAGTTCATGGGCAACTACCTGTTCGCGCCCGCCGACTACGAGCCGGTGCCGACCCGACTGGACGCCGCCGACGACGCCTTCCTGTTCCGCCAGGGCCCGGCCCGCGGCCTCGGCGCGATCCGCTTCCACGACTGGCGCGCCGCCTACGACCGGAACGCCCAGCTGCCGAACGTCGCCCGCTTCCGCGAGCAGGCCGACGGCTTCTGCGAGCTGCTGCTCAAGCACGCGCCGAGCAAGGAGCAGCAGGCCGACCTGGACTTCCTGCTGGAGATCGGCCAGCTGTTCGCGCTGATCGTCTACGGCCAGCTGGTGCTGGAGCAGGCCGAGCTGACCGGCCTCACGGCGTCCGACGAGGGTGGCGCCGTGCTGGACCAGGTCTTCGACGCGCTGGTCCGCGACTTCTCCGCGCACGCGACCGAGCTGCACGGCAAGGCCTCCGCCACCGAGGAGCAGGCCGCCTGGGCGCTGGCCAACGTGCGCCGCCCGGTCGCGGACGCCGAGCGCGCCGCGAAAGTGTGGGCCCGGGTCGAGGCGCTCTCGGGCGCGTACGAGATGCAGCCGTAGGTCCGGAAGGGCCAGGAGGACCCCGGGGGTGCCGGTCGGCGGACCGGCACCCCCGGACTGTTCCCGCCGCCGTCCGGCCTGGCCCGGCGGTGGCCCGACCGTCATTCAGCCGTGGTTCAGGCGTGCTCAGCCGTCGCCGAGGCCCATGTCGCGGGCCCGGGCGACCGCCTCCGCGCGGGTGGCCACGTGCAGCTTCTCGAAGATGTGGGTGACGTGGTTGCGGACGGTCTTCTCCGCGACCACCAGCTCCCGGGCGATCCGCCGGTTGTCGTGGCCGCGCGCGACCAGGTCCAGCACCTCGGCCTCGCGGGCGGTGAGGTCGGGGAAGAGCTGTCCCGCCTCGCGCATCTTCGCGCCGGCCAGCAGGGCGGTGATCCGCCCGGCGACCTCGCCGCCGAACACCGCGCCGCCCGCGGCGACCGTCCGGACGGCGTGCAGCACCTCCTCCCGCCCGGCGCCCTTGACCAGGTAGCCGCGGGCGCCCGCCTGGAGTGCGGCGAGCAGGTTGCCGTCGTCGTCCGACATGGTCAGCATCAGCACCGGCGGGGACTGCTCCTGGGTGGAGAGCCGGCGGACGGCCTCGAGCCCGGAGCCGTCGGGCAGGGAGAGGTCCATGATCACCACGTTCGGCCGGTGCCGGGCGACCGCCTCCGGGACGTCGGCGACCCGCTCGGCCTCGGCCACCACGGTGACGCCCTCGGCGCTCTCCAGCGCCGCCTTGAGCCCCTCGCGGAAGAGGGGGTGATCGTCGACGATCAGTACCCGAACGGGCGTTGCCCCGCCCACCGGGCCCGACGGTGCGGCCAGCTGCTGTTCATCCACCCGGCCGACACTAGCAGCGGCGATCACGTGACTCTCCGTGACATGCCCGGAGGTCGTCCGCACGGCGGGGGTGCCGCCCGGCGCAGCCCTGTCTTCCGCCGTTCCGCCCGCCGCAACCCAGCCCGTCGCCGTCCCGCCCGCCGCGGTCCCGCCCGGGATGCGTGACCGCTGCCTCAGGCGTCCGGGACACCGAGCCGACCACACTGGGACCGAACCCCTGGGGACGAGGCGCCGGCGGACCACGTCGCGGCCGGCGGAACACCCGCTGTCCAGAACGAGGTGGTGCCATGATCACGGTGTCCTCTCCCCCGCACCGCACCCGGGCCGAGCGGCAACTGACCGCCGCCGCCGTCGTCACCGCGCTCTGCTTCGTCGCCGCGACGGTGTGGATCTGCTACGTCCTCGTCCACCTCGGCGAACCGGGCGTCTCCCACCCCCGCGACCAACTCGCCATCCTGGTCTACGCCTTGCCGACCGCCGGGGCGGGCATGCTGCTGCACGCGCACCGCCCGGGCAGTCCGCTGGGCTGGGTGATGCTCGTCTACGCGGCCACCGACATCCTCCCCAGCGTGGCGGCCGCACCGCTCTGGGTCGAGGTCCGCGCCCCGGACATCGCCGGCGCCGTGCTGGCCTTCGACACGCTGTTCAGCGCGGCCAACGTGACGCTCATCTACGCGCTGCCGCTCTGGCTGCCGGGCGGCCGGCTGACGACCCGGCGCTGGTGGTGGTTCATCGGGGCCGTCTTCCTGTGGGTGACCGCCGAGGTGGCCCAGAGCCTCGCCGACCCGACGACCTACGGGCGCACCAACCCGCTGGCCGACAGCCCGCCCGCGCACCTCGCCACGACCGTGGTCGACGGCCTGGGCGGCCACGACCTGCTGATCAGCGAGTGCGTGCTCGGGTTCGTCGCACTGGTCCTGCTGTCGCGGCTGCTGCGGCCGGCCGTCCCGGGCCGCGACGGGAGGGAGGCCCGTCGGCACCGGCTGCGGGTGGCGGGGATGCTCGGGGCGTACCTGCTCTGGGTCGGCCTGCAGGACTTCTACCAGCGCAACCGCGCCGAGCACTACTGGCTCAGCTACTGGCTGTTCACCGGGGCGGGAGCGGTCTGGGCGGTCGCGGTCGGCTTCCTGGTGATCCGGGACCACGGCTGGCGGCTCGACCGGGCGGCCCGCAGCGTCCTGATCGGGCTGTTGCTGGGCACCGGAGTCACCGGGCTGTTCGTGGTGGCCGCCGCCGTACTGTCCAACTCGCTGCTGCCGGGGCGCGGCGGGGCCGCCCTGCTGCTGATCGCCCTGGTGTACGCGCTCGGCGCCACCCTGCCCCGGGCCGCGCGGCGGGCCGTGGCCGTGGTGGACCGGCTGTACTACGGCGAACGGGCGCAGCCCTACCAGGTGCTGCGGACGCTCGCGGGGCGGGTGCGGCAGGTCGTCGACCCGGAGCAGCTGCCGGCGGCGCTGTGCGCGACGGTCGCCGAGGAACTCAGGCTGCCCGGGGTCGCCCTGGCCGTCACCACCCGGGCCGGACGGCGCACGCTGGCCACCGCCGGTCGGCTGGACGGCCGCAGCCAGGGCTTCACCCTCGTCCACAACGGGCTGCCGATCGGCGAGTTGACCGTCGGCCTGCGGGCGGGCGAGGAACGGCTGGCGGCCACCGACGTCGACATCCTGCGCTCGCTGGCCGACCAGGCCTCGCCCGCCGTCGCCTCCCTCCAGCTCCAGGAGGACCTGCTGGCCAGCCGGGAGCAGATCATCGCCGCACGGGAGGAGGAACGGCGGTGGCTGCGGCGGGACATCCACGACGGGCTCGGTCCGGCCCTGGCGGGCCTGCGGCTGCGGGTGGACAACGCGGCCTCGGCGGCAGACGCCGGGCTCGCGGATCCGCTGCACACGGTCTCGGAGGGCCTGGGGATGGCGATCCGGGAGGTCCGCCGGATCACCGACCGGCTCGGGCCGGCGCCGCTGGGCGAGCTCGGACTCGCCCGGGCGGTCGGGCAGTTGGCGGACAACTTCAGCGGGGCGGGGCTGACCGTGACGACGGAGGTCTCGCCGGAGCCGCTGCCGGAACTGCCGGCGGCGGTGGAGGTCGCGGCCTACCGCATCACCGCGGAGGCGCTCAACAACGTGCTGCGGCACGCCCGGGCCCGGACCGCGCGGGTGACGCTCCGGGTGGACGACGAGGCACTGACCCTGACCGTGCAGGACGACGGGGTGGGGTACCAGGAGACGGGGAGCACCGACGGGCAGCCGGGCGGCGGGGTCGGGCTGCGGTCGATGGCGGACCGGGCGGCAGAGATCGGCGGGCGCTGCACCATCGGGCCGCTGCCGCAGGAGCACGGCACCCAGGTGCTGGCGGTGCTGCCGCGCTCGGCGGCGGCCGACCGGTAGGGGCAGCGGGGGGCGGGACTCGGTCGACGGCTGGGAGCTGACAGATGACAACTAACAGATAACAGATAACAGATAACAGATTTCGAAATCTGTCAGCTGTTATCTGTTGGCTGTCAGTCGTCGGTTGTCATCCGTCAGTCGGGCCGGGGCAGCGGCGCCGAGCGTGGACTACTTGCCGGGCCCGCATCCGAAGTGGCAGTCGTTCGACGTGATCGTGCCGGACGCGGACTCCGGCCCGGACCCAGACCCGGACTCGGACCCGGGGCGCCCGGTCGACCCGGAGGCGGAGGCGGCGACGGAGCAGGCGTTGCGCAGGGCCAGGGCTGCCGCGATCACACCCGCCAGTGCGCCGGCCACACAGATCACCTTGGTCGCAGTAGTCGCGGCAGTCGCGGTGTTCGTAGACATGAGGTGGTACTCCTGATTCTTCCGAGCGGCCGATCCGACCGATCAATCGCTCTGCCCACCACTGTGCGGACCGACCTGCCCCGATTGCATGGGTTCGAGGTCCTGTTCCGGTCCCAGAACGGCGCCGACCCGACCGCGCACAAGGGTCGGCGCCCCGCCCGCACCGGCCCGCAGGCCGTACCGCTCGCCCGCCCGGAGGTACACCAAGTCGCCTGGGAACAGCGGCACTTCACCGCCACCCGCCAGATCGAGGCGGACTCCGGTGCCGGAGAGCAGCACCAGAAACGCGTCGGCCGCGGTCTCGGCGTACGGCCCGTGGTCCTGCCCCGGGGTGAGGACCACGGTGTCGACGACGATCCGCCCGGCGGACCGGGTGAACCCGACGGAGCCCGAACCGGCACGCTGGGCCGGGATGTCGGCGGCGGGCAGGACGGCACGGACGGTCAGCACGGCGGTCGGCGCGCCGCGCACGGCGGTGAGCCGGTGGCTGCTGCCGGGCGGGTGGTGCAGCACCTCGCCCGGGGCGAGGATCCGACCCGCTGCGGACAGCCGGCCGGCCAGCACCACGGTGACCGACTCCACTGATTCGCGCGACAGTTGCTCGACCCGGACGCCGGGCGGCAGGGTCTCCACGGTCAGCGCGGCGCGGACGGACGGCTGCCGCCCGGGGTCGATCAGCCGCTGGAAGGCGGGCGCGGTGCGCGGCACGGCGGCGGGGACGAGGATCACGGGTGACTCCTGGAGACGGTGGGCGGTCAGGGCCGGTCGGAGCGTTCGGCGCGGCGGCGGGCCAGGGCGGCCCCGGCCCGGGTACCGGCCCGGGTGCCGGCCCGGTGGCGCGGCACGGCGAGGGTGAGGCAGAGCAGTTCCGCGCCGAGCGGGCCGGCCTCGATCCGCAGGGTGCGGCCCCTACGGGCCAGCAGCAGGTCGCCGTCCGATGCCAAGTGGTCCGGCTGGTCGGCGAGTTGTCCGATGACGGCGGCGCCGCGCAGCACGTGCAGCACGGTCTCGGCGTCGGGCCGCCCGGGCAGGACGTGGTGGGCGCCCGGGCTCAGCCGCAGGTGGTCGAAGGCCTCGCAGGCGCTGCTGAGCATGGTGCGGCGGGCCAGCGAGCGGATCCGGACCCGCTCGCCGTTCGGGCCGAGCAGGACCATGGCGGAGCCGGTGTCAGTGGTGACGATCACCTCGGGTCGCCTCCTTCGGGGAACGGTTCGGTTTCTTCGGCGGAGGACTCGGCCGCCGTGGGGACGGCCAGGACGGCGTGGAAGTACTCCAGTCCGGCCGTCCCGGCGGTCAGGACGGTCCGCGCGCCGAGCGGCAGTACGACGGCGGTGCCCTCGATCAGCGGCAGGCCGGTGTCGGCGCGCTCCGGGTGGTCGGGGTGCTGGACGTCCTCCGGCAGTGCGGCGAGGCCGGAGCCCGCGGTGACGTACAGCGCGTGCTCGAGGCCCTCGGCGGTCACCTCGGCGCTGCGCCCGGGGTCGAGCCACTGCAGGCCGACGGCGCGCAGCGGTCCCGCGAGCAGGCGGCCGGGGTCGACGGCGGCGCCGCGTCGGCGCAGGTCGGTGATGACGGTGCCCGGCATGTCGGGTGCTCCTTCGGTGGTGGGCGGGCCCTGCGGACCGCCGCTGCGCACCACGTTCCGCCGCCCGCCGTCCCGGCCGCACGGGTGTGTCGTCCCGTCCCGCTCCCGGCCCGAACCCGGCCGCGCCAGCGCATCGTCCCGGGCCGGAACCCGTACCGTCCCGGGCCCCGGGCCGGACCGTCCCGGGCCCGAACCCGCGAAGTCCCGGGCCCGTACCCACCCCGGCCCCACCCCGGTCCCACCCACGTCCCACCGGCTCCCGACCGGCTCCCGACCGGCTCCCGACCAGCTCCCCCACCCGGGCCCCCAGGGCCCCCGCCGGTCAGCACCAGAGGCTCCAGGGGACGCCCCGGAGGGACGCCCCGGACCGGCGTACGGTGGAACTCGGAGGCCGTGGAATGCACGTCACCGGAACCCATTTCACCGACCGCACCGAGGCGGGCCGCCGCCTGGCCGGCCTGCTCGCCCACCTCGCCGGCCCCGACACCGTGGTGGTCGCCCTGCCGCGGGGCGGGGTGCCGGTGGCGGCCGAGGTGGCGGCGGCGCTCGGCGCGCCGCTGGACATCTGCGTGATCCGCAAGCTGGGCGTGCCGTACCAACCCGAGCTGGGCATGGGGGCGATCGGCGAGGACGGCGTCCGGGTGCTGAATGAGCAGGTCATCCGGCTCGCCGGGGTCGGCGACGGGCAGCTGGCGCAGGTGGAGCGGCGCGAGCGGGCCGAGTTGGAGCGCCGGGCGCTGCGCTACCGGGGCGACCGCCCGGCGGCCGACCTGCGCGGGCGCACCGTGGTCGTGGTGGACGACGGGATCGCCACCGGCTCGACCGCCCGGGCCGCCTGCCGGATCGTCCGGGCGCGCGGCGCGGCCCGGGTGGTGCTCGCCGTCCCGGTGGCGCCCCGGGACTGGACGGAGCGGCTGTCCGAGGTCGCCGACGAGCTGGTCTGCGTCGACACGCCGTCGCCGTTCTTCGCGATCGGCGAGTTCTACGCCGACTTCTCGCAGACCGGCGACGAGGAGGTGCTGCGGCTGCTGGCCGAGGCCCGGGGCGAGCGGCCCGACGGGGAGCCGGCCGGCGTCGACCGCGAGCTGGCGCTGGCCGTCGCCGGGGTCCGGCTGGCCGGGCGGCTGACCGTGCCGGCCGGGGCGCGCGGGATGGTGGTGTTCGCGCACGGCAGCGGGAGCGGCCGGCACAGTCCGCGAAACCGGCACGTCGCCCGCCACCTGAACCGTTCCGGGCTGGGCACCCTGCTGTTCGACCTGCTCACCGAGGCCGAGGAGCCGGACCGACGGAACGTGTTCGACGTCGCCCTGCTCGGCTCGCGGCTGAGCGCCGTCGCCGCGGAGCTGGGGCGCACCGAGGGGGCGCGCGGGCTGCCGCTGGGGCTGTTCGGCGCCAGCACCGGCGCGGCCGCCGCGCTGTACACGGCCGCCGAGCTGGGCCCGGCGGTGCGCGCCGTGGTCTCCCGGGGCGGGCGGCCCGACCTCGCCGGGCCGGAGGTCCTGGGCCGGGTGGTCGCGCCTACGCTGCTCGTGGTGGGCGCGCTGGACGCCACCGTGCTCGACCTCAACCGGCGGGCCCGGGCCCGGCTCGGCGGCGCGAGCGAACTGGCGGTGGTGCCGCACGCGAGCCACCTGTTCGAGGAGCCGGGCACCCTCGACCGGGCCGCTGAGCTGGCCGGGGACTGGTTCCTGCGCCACCTCCCGCCCGCCGACGGACCGGCTCCCGGGGGCCGGTAGGTGCGGTTGCGCAGAATTCGTGCGATGACCGCGCCGGGGCAGCGCATTTTGCGCAGCCGACGCCGGGATTTCCTGTTCAGCTTGTACACATTGAGCAGTGAAAAATCGACCTGTTGCCCAACCCCCACGACAGGAGCAAGCTCTGCGCAACCGCACCGCCCACCCGTTCGCCGTGCGGCCGCGATCCACGCGATCCGACCGGAGGGCCGCAAGCCCCCGGAAACCCCCGGAAGCCTCAACGCCGAGGCCCTGAGTGGAGGAACGAGCGATGACCCCGCAGTCCCACGCCCTTGAGCTGACCCCCGAGGAGCGCGAGGCCGGTCTCGACGCCGACCAGCTGCGCCGCCTCGTCGGCCTCGTCGAGCACGACCAGGCCTCCGACCCGTTCCCGGTCACCGCGCAGGACGCGGTCGTCTTCGTGGTCGGCAACGCCACCCAGACGGCCCAGTTCTACCAGGTCGTGTTCGGCATGGAGCTGGTCGCCTACTCCGGCCCGGAGACCGGCCGCCGCGACCGCAAGGCCTACGTGCTGCGCTCCGGCTCCTGCCGCTTCGTGATCAAGGGCGGCGTCCAGCCGGACAGCGCGCTGCTGGACCACCACCGCCGCCACGGCGACGGCGTGGTCGACCTCGCCCTGGAGGTCCCGGACGTCGACAAGTGCATCGAGCACGCCCGGGCCACCGGCGCCACCGTCCTGGAGGAGCCGAACGACGTCTCGGACGAGAACGGCACCGTGCGCCGCGCGGCCATCGCCACCTACGGCGAGACCCGCCACACCCTGATCGACCGCTCCCGCTACCACGGCCCCTACCTGCCGGGCTACGTCGTCGCGCAGAGCAGCGTCACCCGCCCGGAGGGCACGCCCAAGCGCCTGTTCCAGGCCCTCGACCACGCCGTGGGCAACGTCGAGCTGGGCCGGATGGACGAGTGGGTCCAGTTCTACAACCGGGTCATGGGCTTCGTGAACATGGCCGAGTTCGTCGGCGACGACATCGCCACCGAGTACTCCGCCCTGATGTCCAAGGTCGTCGCCAGCGGCAACCACCGGGTGAAGTTCCCGCTCAACGAGCCGGCCATCGCCAAGAAGAAGTCCCAGATCGACGAGTACCTGGAGTTCTACACCGGCCCCGGCTGCCAGCACATGGCGCTCGCCACCAACGACATCCTCACCACCGTCGACGTGCTGCGCTCGCGCGGCGTCGAGTTCCTCAACACCCCGGACGCCTACTACGACGACCCGGAGCTGCGGGAGCGGATCGGCAAGGTCCGGGTGCCGATCGAGGAGCTGAAGAAGCGCGGCATCCTGGTCGACCGCGACGAGGACGGCTACCTGCTGCAGATCTTCACCAAGCCGATCGGCGACCGCCCGACCGTCTTCTACGAGTTCATCGAGCGGCACGGTTCGCTGGGCTTCGGCAAGGGCAACTTCAAGGCGCTGTTCGAGTCCATCGAGCGCGAGCAGGACCGTCGCGGCAACCTGTGAAGCGTCGGACCGACCTGATCGGTCGACCTACCCTGATTGACGGCAGCACGGCGGCCTGACGGACGGTCGAGGAGGAGCACGGAGATGGCGTACTACCGGCAGCTGGGCAACATCCCGCCCAAGCGGCACACCCAGCACCGCACACCCGAAGGCGGGCTGTACTACGAGGAGTTGATGGGCGAGGAGGGGTTCTCCTCCGACTCGTCGCTGCTCTACCACCGGGGCATCCCCTCGGCGGTGGTCAACGCGGTGCCGTGGGAGCTGCCCGACCAGTCCACGGTGCCCAACCATCCCCTGCTCCCCCGCCACCTCAAGCTGCACGAGCTGTTCGCGGACCAGGAGTGGAAGTCCGCGGACGTGGTCGGCAGCCGCCGGCTCGTCCTCGGCAACGGCGACGTGCGGATCTCGTACGTCGCCGCCGGGGCCCCGAGCGAGCTGTACCGCAACGGGCTCGGCGACGAGTGCGTGTACGTGGAGTCCGGCGCGGGCACGGTCGAGACGGTCTTCGGCTCGATCGAGGTCGGCCAGGGCGACTACGTGATCATCCCGCGCGCCACCACCCACCGCTGGGTGCCGACCGGCGACGAACCGCTGCGCGCCTACTGCATCGAGGCGAACAGCCACATCACCCCGGTCAAGCGCTACCTGTCCAAGTACGGGCAGCTGCTGGAGCACGCGCCGTACTGCGAGCGGGACTTCCGCGGACCGGTCGGGCCGCTCGTCGTCGACACCCCCGGCGACGTCGACGTACTGGTCAAGCACCGTGGCGCGAACGGGGTTTCGGGCACCCGCTACACCGTGCCGCACCACCCCTTCGACGTGGTCGGCTGGGACGGCTGCCTGTACCCGTACGCCTTCAACATCCGGGACTTCGAGCCGATCACCGGGCGGATCCACCAGCCGCCGCCGGCCCACCAGGTGTTCGAGGGCAACAACTTCGTGATCTGCAACTTCGTTCCCCGCAAGGTGGATTACCACCCGCTGTCGGTCCCGGTGCCGTACTACCACGCCAACGTGGACAGCGACGAGGTCATGTTCTACTGCGGCGGCGACTACGCGGCCCGCAAGGGCTCCGGCATCGCCCAGGGCTCGATCTCGCTGCACCCGGGCGGGCACACCCACGGGCCGCAGCCGGGCGCCTACGAGCGCAGCATCGGCGTGGAGTTCTTCGACGAGCTGGCGGTCATGGTGGACACCTTCCGCCCGCTGGAACTCGGCGAGGGCGGTCGGGCCAGTGAGGACGCCAACTACGCCTGGACGTGGGCGGGTCGGGGGCCCGGGCGATGAGCGCCGAGGGTTCGCCGATCCCGTCCGAGATCCTGTCCGAGATCCTGTCCGCGGTCCCGTCCGCGGTCCCGTCCGCGGTCCCGTCCGAGATCCTGTCCGCAGCCCCGTCCGCGATCCCGGAGCTGTTCCGCGGACTCTTCGACGACGCGGCGGTGTTCCCCCCGGGGAACCTGCCGGTCGCCGAGGCGGTGCCCGCGCACCGCGCCCACCGCACGGCCTGGTACGCCGACGCGGTCGGCCCGTTCCTCTGCGGGGCGGGCCGGTTGGGCGAACTGGCCGCGGCGGTGGCGGGCACCGGGCCGCTCAGGGTCGGGCTGGTGCTGCCGGGGGGCAGCGCCGAGCTCGGGCCGGCGCTCACCGCCGCCGCACCGTTCGAGGTCGCGGGCGTCGAACTCGCCACCCGGGACGTGCAGGAGGCCGTGGCCGAACTGGACCGGCTGCTGCCGCCGGACGTGCCCGCCGCCGTCGAGCTGCCGCGCGAACTCCTGCGCGGGGACGGCCTGGACGAGACCCTGGACGCCCTGGTCGACAGCGCCTACCGGGCGAAGTTCCGCACCGGCGGGGTCGTCGCGGAGGCGTTCCCGGACGAGGCCGAACTGGCCGCCTTCCTCACCGGCTGCGCCCGGCGCGGCCTGCCGTACAAGTGCACGGCCGGACTGCACAACGCCGTCCGGCACACCGACCCGGTGACCGGCTTCGAGCACCACGGCTTCCTCAACGTGCTGCTGGCCGCGCAGGAGACCGGCCGCGCGGCGGCCGCCGAGGTGCTGGCCGAACGCGACGGCGAGGTGCTGGCCAAGGCCGTCCGCGCCCTGAGCGGGCACCAGGTTACGGTGATCCGCAACTCGTTCACCGCGTTCGGCACCTGCAGCATCGCCGAGCCCCTGGACGACCTGGCCGCGCTCGGCCTGCTGTCGCCCAGTCCACTCCTCCAGGAGGACCGTTGAGCACCCCCCGCAGCTGGCTGGCCAGCGCCCAGGACTCGCCGTTCGGCGTGCACAACCTGCCGTACGGCGTCTTCACCGCGGCCGACCGGCCCGGGCGGCGCCGGATCGGCGTGCGCGTCGGGGACTTCGTGCTGGACGCCGGGGCCGCCGCCCGCGCGGCCGGGGCGCCGTCGGTCCTCCTGGACGCGGACTCGCTCAACCCGCTGATGGCGGCCGGGCGTTCGGCCTGGACCCAGGTCCGCGCCGACCTCACATCCTGGCTGACCGACGAGTCCTTCCGCGAGGCGCTGTCGCCGGCGCTGCTGCCCGCCGACGAGGTCGAACTGCACCTGCCGTTCGAGGTCGCGGACTACGTCGACTTCTACGCCTCCGAGCACCACGCCACCAACCTGGGCCGGATCTTCCGCCCGGGCTCGGAGCCGCTCACGCCCAACTGGAAGCACCTGCCCATCGGTTACCACGGGCGGGCGGGCACGGTCGTGGTCTCCGGCACGCCGGTGGTGCGTCCGCACGGGCAGCGCAAGGCGCCCGCCGACGCCGCGCCGACCTTCGGGCCGACCCGTCGGCTGGACATCGAGGCCGAGGTCGGCTTCGTCGTCGGCACGCCGTCCGAGCTGGGCCGACCGGTCGTGCTGGACGACTTCCGCGAGCACGTCTTCGGCGTCTGCCTGCTCAACGACTGGTCGGCGCGCGACATCCAGGCCTGGGAGTACGTGCCGCTCGGCCCCTTCCTGGGCAAGTCGTTCGCGACCTCGGTCTCGCCGTGGATCGTGCCGCTGGACGCCCTCCAGCACGCCCGGGTCACGCCGCCGGAGCGCGACGTCGAGCCGCTGGCGTACCTGGACGACCGCGGCGGCGAGCCGTGGGGCCTGGACCTGGCCATGGAGGTCCGGCTGAACGGGCACCTGGTCTCGCGCCCGCCGTTCGCCGCCATGTACTGGACGGCGCAGCAGCAGCTGACCCACATGACCGTCAACGGCGCCTCGCTGCGCACCGGCGACCTGTTCGCCTCGGGGACGGTCAGCGGGCCGGAGCCGGACACCCGCGGCGCGCTGATCGAGCTGACCTGGAACGGCGAGGAGCCGCTCAAGCTGCCGGACGGCACGACCCGGACCTTCCTGGAGGACGGCGACGAGGTGGTCATCACGGCGACGGCCCCGGGGCCGGACGGCGTGGTGGTCGGCTTCGGCGAGGTCTCGGGGCGGGTGCGGGGCTGACGGCGGACGGTCGGCGGTCGACGGCCGCGGCCGACAGGTGACAGCTGACAAGTAACAGATAACGGATAACAGCTGACAGATTTCATCATCTGAAATCTGTCAGCTGTTTTTTGTTCGCCCGCCCCTCCTACAACCCCGCGCCGCCCGTGGCGTCGACGACCCGCCCGGTCACCCAGCGCGCCTCGTCCGAAGCCAGGAAGGCGACGATGTCGGCGATGTCCTCCGGCTGCCCGACCCGGCCGAGCGCGGCGAGCGAGGCCGCGTGCGCCTCCGCCTCCGGATTGCCGCGCAGCCAGCCCGCGTTGACGTCGGTGTCCACCACGCCGGGCGCGACCGAGTTGGCCGTGATCCCGCGCGGGCCCAACTGCTTGGCCAGGTTGAGCGTGAAGGTGTCGAGCGCACCCTTGGTCGCGCCGTAGGCGATGATCTCCGGCATCGCGAGCCGGGCGGCCCCGCTGGAGATGTTGATGATCCGCCCGCCGTCCCGCATCCGCTCCAGCCCGTGCCGCACGACGAAGAACGGCGCCCGGACGTTCACCGCGAACACCTCGTCGAAGCCCTCCTCGGTCAGCGTCGCGAGGTCCGAACTGCGGCCGATCCCGGCGTTGTTGACGATGATGTCGACCCCGCCGCCGGGCGCGTGCGCCTCGACCTCCGCGTCGAAGGCGGCCCACAGCGCGGCCGCGTCCCCGTGCCGCCCGAGTTCGGTGCGCAGCGCGAAGGCCCGCCCGCCGTCGGCCCGGATCCCGTCCACCACCTCCCGCGCCGCCGCCTCGTCCCTGGCGTAGCCGACCGCGACGACGGCGCCGTCCCGCCCGAGCCGGCGGGCGATCGCCCGGCCGATCCCCCTGCTGCCACCGGTGACCAGTGCGACCTTGCCCCGAAGTCCGTACGCGCCCATGACCGTGCCCCCTCCTGTTGCATCCCCAATTATTCTTGAGCGATCGCTCAAGAAAAACGCTAGCACATACTTCTTGAGCGACTGCTCTAAAATCCGTTCCATGACCGAGGCAGCCACACCCGACAGCGCGCCGGCAGCCCGCCCGGCCACCGACCCGGCGGCAGGCCAGGCAGCAGGCCAGGCCCCCCGCCCCCGGCGCGGACGCCCGCCCGCCTTCGACCGGGACGAGGCCCTGGGCGCGGCGACCCGGCTGTTCTGGGAGCGCGGCTACGAGGCCACCTCCGTCACCGACCTGACCACCGCCATGGGCATCCGCCCCGGCAGCCTCTACGCCGCGTTCGGCGACAAGCGCACGCTCTTCGAGGAGGTCGTCCGCCAGTACGGACACTCCCCCGTCGGGGCGTTCGTGGGTATCGCCCTGGCCGAGGAGACCGGCGCCCGCGCGGCCTTCGCCCGGATCCTGCGCGAGGCCGCGGTGATCTATCCGGACCCGTCCCACCCGGCCGGCTGCCTGGTGATCAGCGCCGCCACCAACGTCACCCCGCAGGACGCCGGGGTCCAGACCCTCCTGCGCGACCTGCGCAACCGGAACCGGCAGGTCTTCGAGGACCGGCTGCTCGCCGCCCGGCAGGACGGCGAACTGCCCGCCGAGGCCGACCCGAAGGCGCTGGCCGGGTACCTCGCCACCGTCATCCAGGGCATGTCCCAGCAGGCCCGCGACGGCGCCACCGCCGAGGAGCTGACCCGCGTCGCCGAACTCGCCCTGCGCGCCTGGCCGTGACCGTCGGCGCCGACCCTCAGCCGCGAGGGCCCGCCGGGAACACCCGCCGCGGCCACCGACCGAGGCCACCGACCGAACCCGTCGCCCGGCCCCGCGATCGCGGGGGCCGCGTGATCACAACGGCCCAGCCGCCCCGGTACGGTGGACCGCGGAAGGCCAGATCACCGAGGGGACGGGAGCGGTTCCGATGAGCGCAGAGGTGGCGGAGGTCCAGGCGGTCCTGGACGGCGACGGCGGCCTCGGGCGGCTCGTGCTGAACCGGCCGCGGGCCCTCAACTCGCTGACCCACGGCATGATCACCACCATCCGCGCGACGCTGGACGCCTGGGCCGCCGATCACCGGGTGCGCGCCGTCGTCCTGACCGGCGCCGGCGAGCGCGGCCTGTGCGCGGGTGCGGACCTGCGCGCGATGCACGCCGACGTCACCGCCGGCGGGGCCGGCACCCGCGCCTTCTTCCGTGACGAGTACCGGGTGAACGCGCTGATCGCCCGCTACCCGAAGCCGTTCGTCGCCGTCATGGACGGCATCACGATGGGCGGCGGCATCGGCCTGTCCGCCCACGCCGCCGTGCGGATCGTCACCGAGCGCTCCGTGATCGCGATGCCCGAGACCCGGATCGGGCTCACCCCGGACGTCGGCGGCAGCCGCCTGCTCGCCCTCGCCCCGGGCGAGTCGGGCACCCACCTCGGGCTCACCTCCGCCTCGATCGGCCCCGCCGACGCCCTGCTGTGCGGCTTCGCGGACCACTACGTCCCGTCCGCCCGCCTCCCCGAGCTGCTCGACGCCCTCGCGCACGGCGCCGCCGGCGCCACCGGCGCCGACCCGGCCGCGACCGTCGCCGCCCACGCCGAGCCCGCGCCGTCCGCCGGCCCCGCCGGACTGGCCGCCCAGCGCGAGTGGATCGACGCCTGCTACGCGGCCGACACCGTCGAGGAGATCCTCCGGCGCCTGCTCGACTCCGGCGTACCGGAGGCGAAGGAGGCCGCCGAGCTGCTGCTCGGGAACTCCCCCACCGCCGTCAAGGTCACCCTGGCCGCGCTGCGCCGGGCCCGTACGCTGCCCTCGCTGGAAGCGGTGCTCGACCAGGAGTACCGCATCTCCTGCGCCGCACTGGACGGTCCGGACCTGGCCGAGGGCATCCGCGCCCAGGTGATCGACAAGGACCGCGACCCGCAGTGGTCGCCGCGCACGCTCGCCGAGGTGACGGAGGCCGAGGTCGCCCGCTTCCTCGCCCCGCGCGAGGGCGACGAGTTGGGCCTGGCCTGACCGGCCCCGCGGCCGACCCCCCGGCCCCGGAACGCCTGGAGATCGCCATGACCCACCCGATGCCGACGCGGGCGGTGACGCCGACCCCGGCGCCGACGCCGGCCGGGGACGCCGACCCGCTGTCCCGGGTGCCGCTCGGCGAGCAGGTGCACGGACTACTGCTGGAGGGCCTGCTCGGCGGCCGCTGGCAGCCCGGGGACCGGATCGTCGAGCGGCGCCTGGCGGCCGAGTTGAACGTCAGCCAGGCGCCGGTACGGGAGGCGCTGCGCTCGCTGCAGACCCTGGGAGTGCTCGACGCGGAACCCAACCGGGGCGTCCGGGTGCGCGAGATCGGCCCGGCGGAACTGCGCGAGGTCTACCAGGTACGGGCGGCACTGGAGCGCCCGGCCGCCGAGGCGGCGGCGGTCCGACTGGCCGGGGAGACCGGCGCGTTGGAGCTGCACGCCGCACGGATGGCGGCGTCCGGCCCGAGCTGCACGAGAACGCCGCCGACCACCTGCCGCTGATCGAGGCCTTCCGGCGGCAGGACCCCGAGGTCGGGCGGCTGCTCGCGGAACACGTCCTGGAGTACGCCGACCGCTCCGGCTGAGGGCCGGCCCGGACAGCCTGTCCACGGCCCACTCTTCCCGACCGCCGGGATCTACTCCCCGCTCGGACAGACCTACGACCCGGTCGACCGGGATCAACTCCTCCGCTACAAGGAGTCGGTGAGCGGCCAGATCCTCAACGAGGGCATCACCGAAGCCGGTTCGATGGCCTCACTGACCGCCGCCGCGACCGCGTACGCCCCCCACGGCGAGCCGGTCATCCCGTTCTACATCTTCTACTCGATGTTCGGCTGGCAGCGCACCGCCGACCAGATGTGGGCCCTGGCCGACCAGTTGGGCCGCGGCTTCCTGATCGGCGCCACCGCCGGGCGCACCACCATGACCGGCGAAGGCCTGCAACACGCCGACGGCCACTCCCAGTTGATCGCCTCCACCAACCCCGCCGCGCTCTCCTACGACCCCGCCTTCGGCTACGGGGTCGCCGTGATCGTCCGCGAGGGGCTGCGCCGGATGTACGGCAGCAGCGAGCAACACCCGCACGGCGAGGACGTGTTCTGCTACCTGACCGTCTACAACGAGCCGCTTCCGCAGCCCGCCCTGCCCGGCGGCCCGTCGGCCGGGGACGCGGTGGTCGACGGCATCCTGCGCGGGCTCTACCGCTACCGCGCGGCGGACACCGACGCCCTGCCCGCCGCCACCCTGCCCGCCGGCGCCCGACTCGCCGACGCCCTGCGGCTCCAACTGCTCGCCTCCGGGACCGCCGTGCACTGGGCGCTCGCCGCGCAGCGGCTGCTCGGCGGGGAGTGGGGCGTGGCGGCCGACGTCTGGTCCGCGCCGTCCTGGACCGAACTGCGCCGGGAGGCGCTCGACTGCGACGCCGCCAACCTGGCCCAGGCGGCGGCCGGTACCGGCGCGGCGGCCCGCGTCCCGTACGTGACCCGGGCGCTGGCCGGGGCCCCGGGGCCGGTGCTCGCGGTCAGCGACTGGATGCGCGCGGTGCCGGACCAGATCCGGCCCTGGGTCGAGCAGGACTGGACGTCCCTGGGCACCGACGGCTTCGGCCTCTCCGACAGCCGGACGGCCACCCGACGGCACTTCGGGGTGGACGCCGAGTCGGTGACGGTCGCCGCACTGGCCGCCCCGGCCCGCCGGGGCGAGGTCAAGGCCGAGACCGTACGCCAGGCGGCGGAACGTTACGGCGTCCGGTTCTGACCGCTCCACTGCTCTGGTGACCGGCGTCTCGCATACCAAGACTGGCGCGAGGCGGGGCGCGTCGTAGATCGTTGGGTGGTCAGGGCGCGCCCGCGCGGCGCCGAGCAGTGGAATGGCCAGGCAGCGCAATGGCCAAGCAGCGGAATGGAAGTTACGGCGATGACCGAGACCGAGACCTACGAGACGATCCTGGTCGAGCGCAAGGGCCGGGTCGGGCTGATCACCCTCAACCGGCCCAAGGCGCTCAACGCGCTGAACACCCAGCTGATGAACGAGGTCGTGGCGGCGGCCACGGCCTTCGACCGGGACCCGGAGATCGGCTGTCTGGTGATCACCGGTTCGGAGAAGGCCTTCGCGGCCGGCGCCGACATCAAGGAGATGCAGGGCAACCGGTTCCCGGACGTCTACCTGGACGACTGGCTGGGCCCGTGGGACCGGTTCGGCGCACTGCGCAAGCCGGTGGTGGCGGCGGTCGCCGGGTTCGCGCTGGGCGGCGGCTGCGAGCTGGCGATGATGTGCGACGTCCTGCTGGCGGCGGACACCGCGAAGTTCGGCCAGCCGGAGATCAAGCTCGGCGTGCTCCCCGGCATCGGCGGCTCGCAGCGCCTCACCCGCGCCATCGGCAAGGCGAAGGCGATGGACCTGTGCCTGACCGGCCGGATGATGGGCGCCGAGGAGGCCGAGCGGGCCGGCCTGGTCGCCCGGATCGTCCCGGCCGACCAGCTGCTCACCGAGGCGCTGGCCACCGCCGACACCATCGCGGCGATGTCCACCCCGGCGGCGGTGATGCTCAAGGAGAGCGTCAACCGGGCCTTCGAGACGACGCTCGCCGAGGGCGTGCGCTTCGAGCGCCGGCTGTTCCACTCTGTGTTCGCCACGGCGGACCAGAAGGAGGGCATGGCCGCCTTCGCCGAGAAGCGGGCGCCGAAGTTCGAGAACCGCTGACGGCCGGTGGTGGGCGACGCGCGGCAGGCGTGCGCGACGGCTGACGAATGACAGCTGACGCATGACGGCTAACAGATGACAGCGAACAGATTTCAGATGATGAAATCTGTTCGCTGTCATCTGAAATCTGTCAGCTGTTCGCCGTCCACTGTCCGCGGTCAGCCGCCCTCCTCCACCAACACCGTGTTCAGCCGCGCCAGCCCGCTGCGGGTGGCGGCGACCACGATGCGGTCGCCCGGGGTCAGCCGCCGGGTGCGGTCGGCGAAGCCCCAGTGCAGCTGGTTGCTGCGGGCGAAACGGACCGCGATCACCCGGACACCGCCCGGGTCCTCCAGGTCGTGCCGGTTCAGGCCGATCAGTCCGCTGCCGTCCTCCACCGTCAGCTCCGCGATCAGCAGCGCGTGCCGGAACACCGACAGCGTCCCGCGCACCTCACTGCCCATCAGGGCGGCCGCGAAGGCGGGCGCGGCCAGGTAGGAGACTGAGCGGGACGCCGCGTTGTCCAGCGTCTTGTAGAAGTGGCCGGCGAAGTTGTCGTCGAACAGCCGGACCACCACCCGGACGTCGGGGTTGCCGTGCCGCGCCTCCAGCGCCGCCTCCAGGTTGGTGGCGTCGTCCCCGCTGACCGCGACCACCGCCCGGCTGTGCTTCAACCGGGCCCGGCGCAGCTGCTCCTCGAACGGCCCGTCACCCAGCACCACCGGGATGCCGAGCGCCCGGGCGGCGGCGATTCCGCGGGCCTGCGGATCGCGCTCCATGCAGACCACCGGCACCCCCATCTCGTGCAGCTGGGTCGCGACCCGGGTGCCGACGTTGCCGAGCCCGACGACGATCACGTGGTCCCGGGTACCGGCGCTCGGGTTGCGCGGCAGCCCGCGCCGTCCGGAGCCGAGCACCTCGACCACGATGGCGGTGGCGACCGGCGCGAAGGTGATGCCGCAGAGGGTGATCACCACCTGGGCGGCCCGCTGCCACGCCCCGCCCGTCCCCGTCCCGGCGGCGATGTCGGCCGGCTGATCGGGCTGGGCGGCGCCGGCCAGGTCGAGCAGGGAGATGTAGACGGTCCAGCCGAAGTCCCGGCTGAGGTACCAGAGCACGCTGAACGCCAGCAGCACGGCGGCGAGCGCGGTGAGCAGCGTCAGCCGCATCCGGGCGCTGGTGAAGAACCGCATGGTGTCGAGCACCCGCCAGCGCAGCCGCCGCGCCCAGCTGATCGGCTCCCCGGGCTCCATCCGCAGCGCCTGCAGCGCGGCGACCCCGCCCGGCGACTCCTCGGGCTCGAGCTCAGTCCCTGGCTCGGTGTCGGGCTCGGGCTCCGACGCCGGCTCAGAGACCTGCTCCGGCGCCCGCTCCGGCACCCGCTCCGGCCCCGGTTCACGGCGGGCCCCGCCCGGCCGGACCGGCCCGTCGCCGCCGAACTCGGTGGCGAGCCGGACGAATTCGGCCGAGTCGCCCTCTTGCTCCGGCAGCAGACGGATCTTGCTGAGGTCCTGCCGGTCGATGTGGTCGGCGACCACGCAGATCCGGTCCGGGGTGATGGCGTCGTCGAACGCGATGTGCAGGTAACGGCCGCCGATCTCCACCGAGTTGGGCCGGCCGAGCGCGGCGGCTGCGAAGGCCGGGGCGGCGGTGGCGGAGCCGGAGAGCGCGGCGCCGTTCCTGAGCAGTCGTTCGATGTTCTCGCCGAGGCGCTGGTTGAACATCCGGAAGACGATCCGGATGTTCGGGTTGTGGCCCTGGGCGCTGAGCGCGGCGTGGATGTTCTCCTGGTCGCTGCCCTCGACCAGGGCGAGGCCGCGGGCGGTGTCGATGGACACCGCGCGCAGTGCTTCCTCGGTGATGTTCGGGTATTCGACGACGGCCGCGACGCCGGTGAGCTGCTCGATCCGCGGCGCGTGGTCGCGGGTGCGGTCCGCGACCAGGACAACGACCGGGACTTCGTAGTGCTCGACGAGTTCCAGGACCAGCCGGTGGGCCAGGGCGTTGCCCCCGCACACGATGTAGTGCTGGCTGATCGGCTCGACCGGAGGGGTCCCCCACCCTTCAGAAGTCATACCGCCGGATGATATCGACGGCATGCGACTGGACGATGTCATTCCGGCAGCCGCGGGACATCCCTCGAACGGACGTACCCGGCGGGCGGTCCGCTGACGGCGCCCGAAGGCTGGGGTTCGTTCTCCGCCCCCGACCACGAGGAGTACGCCGCCGTGGCCCCTCCGATCATCACACCCGACGGAACCCCGGTCCAGGGGCCGCTCGGCATGCTCGCCAAGGCCGCCTGGCAGGTGCTGCTGGCCGCCGGCGTGGCCTCGCTCGCCCTGGGGATCGTCGTCTTCGCCTGGCCGCGGGAGACGCTGCTGGTGGTGGGCGTGCTGTTCGGGCTCTACCTGCTGGTCATCGGCATCGTGCAGCTGGTCGCCGCGTTCGGCACCCACGCCACCACCGCCCTGCGGGTACTGGCCTTCATCAGCGGAGCGATCAGCGTCCTGCTCGGGCTGCTCTGCTTCCGCAGTGCGGTGCAGTCGCTGCTGCTGCTCGCCCTCTGGATCGGGATCGGCTGGCTGTTCCGCGGCATCACCCAGCTCGCCGCCGCGATCTCCGACCCGCTGATGCCCGCCCGCGGCTGGCAGGCCTTCGCGGGCGTGGCCAACGCCCTGGCCGGCGTGCTGCTGATGGTCTGGCCGGTCGGCTCGATCGCCGCGCTCACCGTGCTGGCCGGGTGCTGGCTGGTGGTCCTGGGCGTGGTCGAGATCGCGACCGCCGTCCAGGTGCGCGGCCGGGCCAAGCGGATCCCCTCCGGGGTCTGACCCGCCGCCACCCCTACGGAGACCGCGGCCCTTACGGTCGGGGCGCGTAGCCGAGCCGGAAGGTAGCGGCCTCCAGCCGTTCCGGGGTCAGCCGCACGTCGGTCAGCCGCTCGGCGAGCGCGAACGCGGCCTCGGTGTGCAGCTCGCCCCGTTCCCCGTCCAGACGGAAGCCACAGGCCATCAGCAGCTCGGGGATGCCGGGGGCGTCGGCGTCGTTGCCGTGCCGCTGATCGGGGAAGAGCGGTTCGAACTGCAGGCGACAGCTATCGCGCTCCCACCAGTTGAAGTGGTCCACCGCATTGACGTTCCGGAAGTGCGAGACCAGCCGGGTGCCCTCGGAGAGACGGGAGATGACCTCGGACAGGCTGCCGAGGTAGCCGTACGGCTCGACCGCGATGGCCCAGCCGTCGAGCTCGGTGACGGCGACGAGCACCCGGTCCTCGTCCAGGTCGGAGACCTTCTCGGCCTCCTCCTCGGCCTCGTCCTCCCAGTCGTCGTCCTCCTCGTCGCCGTCCTCCCCGTCGTCGAAGGCCTCCCAGGCGGCGACCACCGCCGCCAACCCAGTCACCTCCTGACCGGTCAGGGCATCGAAGCGGCGCAGCAGTTCGTCGGCGGCGATCCCCTCGACCAGGGTGAGGCAGTAGGCCTCGTCCAGGACGGGGTAGCGCTGTTCGAACCAGGTGTAGTCGGTGGCGTGTGCGGCGGTCATGCGGTGATGCTGTCAGACCCCGCCGACACCACCCACCCCACCCCTGTCCCGTGCCCCACCCCGCACAGCCCCGCCCCGTCCGGGGATGGCACGGGACGGGGCGGCCCCGCTCAGCGCCAGACCGGTGCGTCCGTCCCCCAACGCCCGGGCGGGCCGGCCCAGTCGACGGGCGCACCGGCGTAGGCGATCGGGGGCCGGGCGTACCGCAGCCGCCCGTACGCCGAATCGGTCTCGGTGAGCCACCGCGCCGGGTCGTACGGCTCGGCGCCCGGGAGCGCCTGGTCGGCAGGGCCGGTCAGTCCGGACGGTTCGGACGGCTTGGGCGGTTCGGACGGGATGCCGTGCAGCAGCCAGGAGGCCGAACCGGCGAAGGAGAAGCGCAGGTGGCGGCCGCCGGGGCGGCGGGTGCGCTGGTCGGTGAGGGCGCGCAGGACGGCGGCGGCGAGGAGGTAGCCGGTGCCGTGGTCGAGCGCCTGGGCCGGCAGCGCGCCGGGGCGGCCGTCGGGGCCGGCCTCGTGGGCGGCGATGCCGATGCCGGCCTGGACCAGGCTGTCGAAGCCGCGGCGGCCCGCCCACGGTCCGGTCCAGCCCCAGGCGCAGATCTGGGCGAGGATCAGGTCGGGGCGGCGGGCGAACAGCGCGTCGGGGGCGAGGCCGAGGGCGTCGAGGGAGCCGGGGCGGTAGGCGTTGACGACGACGTCGGCAGTGTCGAGCAGCCCCTCGAAGATGGCGCGGTCGGCCGGGTCGGCGAGGTCGAGGCGGGTGGAGCGCTTGCCGAAACCGGTGTCGGCGTGGGCGTCCTCGGCCTCGGGCAGCCGGGGCGAGTCGATCCGCAGCACGTCGGCGCCGAGCAGGGCGAGGGTGCGGGTGGCGACCGGTCCGGAGATCACCCGACTGAGGTCGAGGACCCGGATCCCGGCGGCGGGCCGGTCCAGCGGGGCCTCGGCGAGCGGGCGGACGGGGGCGGTGCCGATCTCCCGGGTTTCCACCAGGGGGTGTACGGCCGTACTCACCGGCGCGACCGCCACGGCGAGCGCCCCAGCTGCGTACGCGCTCTCCTGCACCTGCTCCCCCGGCAGCTCGGCCAGCGCCGCGGCGAGCTGCTCGGGCCCGGCATCGGGGGCGAGGCCGAGGACGGCGAGCAGCCGGTCGCGGTGGTGCGGGTAGTTGGCATGGGTGCGGATCCAGCCGTCGGCGGTGCGCCAGAAACCGGAGAGCGGGGCGAAGCCGACCGGCTTACGGCCGTCGATCTCCAGGTGCCGCTCGCTCACGAAGGAGGTGGCGACCGCCCCCTCGTCCACCCGCACTGCCGGGACGGGCCCGCCTCCGCGGTGGGCGGCGAGTTCGGCGGCGGCCAGCGAGCAGGCGGCCACGGTGGCCCGGGCGAACCGGCGCACCGGCAGGCCCGACGGCAGACCGTCCTGCGGGCCGTGGAAGGCCACCCGGTCGAGGAGTTCGGCCGGCCCGCCGAGGGCGGCCCAGACGTCGGCGGTGGGACGGTCTACGGTCCCGGGTTCAACTACGGACCCGGTCCCGAACTCGGACTCGGACTCGGACTCAGGCTCGGGCTCGGACCCGGACAGTGTCGGACGATCGCTCATGCCGCGCATTGTGCTCCGCGTCCGGACCGTTCGCCGTGATGCACGCCACCACCCCCGTCCACCCCCGTCCGACCCCGCCCGGCCACGCCCGACCACGCCCGCCGGCCCGTGATCCCGCGGGTCCGAGCAGCCCTGACGGGGAAGCAGGCGGACCCCGGCTGGCGGCTTCCGGACGCCGGATAGGGTGCGAACAGCGGCCGCCTCGGCCGTCACACGGGGGCTGAGTGTCAAGGGGGACGCATGCACACGATCCGCCGACTGGACCTGGGCCACATCGTCCGGCCGGCCGCCGAGGTGGGCGGCCCCGAGCCGCGGGTGGAGCCGGTGCTCGCGTACCTGGTCCGCGGCCCGGAGGGGTTGCTGCTGTTCGACACCGGGATCGGCGCCGGCTCGCCGGAGACCGAGGCGCACTACCGCCCCGCCCGCCGCCCGCTGCCGGAGGCGCTCGCCGCGGCGGGCGTCGCGGTCTCGGACATCGACCTGGTGGTCAACTGCCACCTGCACTTCGACCACTGCGGCGGCAATCCGCTGTTCGCCGGGACGCCGATCCTGGTCCAGGCCGACGAGCTGGCCACCGCCCGACGCGGCGACTACACCATCGACGCGCTGGTCGACTTCCCCGGCGCCGTCCACCGCGAACTCGACGGCGAGACCGAGCTCTGGCCCGGCGTCCGGGTGCTGCCCACCCCCGGGCACACCGGCGGCCACCAGTCCCTGCTGGTCGAACGCATGGACTCCTGCAGCGTGCTGCTGGCCGGACAGGCGTACGACTTCGCCTCCGAGTACGGGCAGGCGGTGCTGGCCCGGCAGGCGGCGCGCGGCGGGGTGGCGGCGCCGCTGCCCGGCTACCGGGCCTGGCTGGACCGGGTCGCGGAGCACGGGCCGCGCCAGGTGATGTTCGCGCACGACCACGCGGTGTGGGAGCTGTCCGTCTGACCCGCCCCGGGGCGCGGTCAGCGCGGAGCAGCGCAGCGCAGGCAGGGCAGTACCGGGGCCGTACGGGCTCAGAAGGTGAAGCGCAGCGAGCGGACCCGGTGGTCGAAGCTGGACGGGACGAGCACCGGCTCGCCGACCGACCGTGCCTCGGGCAGTCGGGTGAACAGCTCGCGGAACAGCGCCGTCATCTCCTGCCGGGCCAGGTGCGCGCCCAGGCAGTAGTGCGGCCCGCCGCCGCCGTAGCCGAGGTGGGGGTTGGGGGTGCGGGTGATGTCGAAGGCCTCCGGGTCGGGGAAGACTGTCTCGTCCCGGTTCGCCGAGCCGTAGTACAGCGCGACCTTCTCCCCCGCCCGCAGCAGCGGGCCGCCGGGGCCGCCGAGCTCGTGGTCGACGGCGACGGTCCGGCGGAACTGGACGATCGGCGTGGCGTGGCGGACCATCTCGTCCACCGCCCCGTCGAGCCGGCCGTCCAGGTCCTCGAGGAGCAGCGCGCGCTGCTCGGGGTGGACGGTCAGCAGGTGCAGTCCGTGGGCGAGCGCGTTGCGGGTGGTCTCGACCCCGGCGACCAGCAGCAGGGAGAAGAAGGCGCCCAGCTCGCGGCCGGTGAGCCGACGGCCGTCCACGTCGGCGGTGACCAGCGCGGAGATCAGGTCCTCGGCGGGCCGGCGGCGGCGCTCGCGGCCGATCGCGGCCACGATGCCCTGCATCCGGGCGAGTGCCGCCAGCCCGCGCCCGGGCACCCGGAGGCGGCGGCGCAGCGGCCGGGCCACGCCGACGTTCTCGGAGTTGCGGTCGACCAGGTCGAGGATGGCGCGGCGGGGCTGCTCGGGGATGCCCATCATGGTGCAGATCACCTGGAACGGGAGCTGGGCGGCGACCGTGCCGACGAAGTCCTCGGGCCGGTCGCGTTCGACCGCGTCCACCAGGGCGGCGGAGATCCGGCGGACGTCCTCCTCGACCCGGCCGAGCAGGCGCGGGGTGAAGGCCCGGGAGACGATCCGGCGCAGCTGGGCGTGCCGGGGGTCGTCGAGGTTGACCATCGAGTCGCCGAACAGCAGCCGGACCCAGCGGGCCGGTTCGGGGGTGGTCACCCCGGGGCCGGAACGGAAGACGTCCGGGGTGCGGCTGGCCTCGACCACGTCGGCGTGCCGGACCAGGGCGTGGAAGCCCCGGCCGGTGGCGCGGTCGCCGAAGTAGACGGGGGCCGGGCGGCGGCGCAGCTCGGCGAAGGCGGCGGCACGGGCGGGCGCGGGCAGCTGCCAGAAGCGGGGATCGGTGAGGTCGGGGGTGTCTGCCGTCGGAACGGAGACCTCCGTCGGGGTGTCCATGGCCGTGCCTCCTGCTTCCGGTCGGGTTCGCGCCCGACTCGTGCCGCTTCGCTCGACGATCACTCCGGCGGACACGATCCGTACCGGAGGGTGCACATTTAGTGATCGAGAGGTGGGCGTGTCAAGCCGGATCGACGGCGGCGCGGAACGGTGCTAGGGCAGAACGGGTGCCGAGAGCGGACGATCGGTCGACCCGGCGGGCCAAGCGCGGGCTCTCGGGCCAAGCACGCGGGCCCTCCGGGCGGGCGCGGCCGCGCGGGCCGGGCATGGTCTCACGGGCTGGAACCGGCCATCACCGGAGGGTGCGGTACGGGCGGGGCGCGGCGGGTGCGACGATGAGTGCCATCGTGATGACCGACCGGATCCGCCTGCTGCGCGCCGTGGTCTTCGCCGCACTGTGCGTGGCGATGGCCGCCACGGCGCACGTCGCCATGGCCGGGGCCGGGGTCTCGCCGTCGGTGCTGCTCGGCGCGTTCGGGGCGGTCCTCGGACTGACCTGGCTGCTGGCCGGGAAGCGGCGCGGGCTCGGGGTCATCAGCGCCTGGATGGTCGCGGCGCAGACCTCGCTGCACCTGTTCTTCGAACACGCCGCGGCGCTCGGTCGCGGGGGCGGCGGCCTCGGCCGGCTCGCCACCACGGACTGGGCGGCCCTGCTGCTCTGCAACCCGGACCGGACGGCCGGCGGGCTCTCGCCCGCCGAGCTGGCCCGGATGGCGGGCATCGACCCGGACGTCCCACCGGCCTCGGGGAGCCTGCGCCCGATGGCGGGCCTGCACCACGGGGCGACGGCCGGGGCCGGGGCCGCCGACGGGGCGGCCATGGACATGGGGATGCCCGGGATGGCGGGGGTGCCCGGCCTGCCGCACAGCATGCCGACGGGTGCGGCGCACCAGATGTCGGACGGCATGTCGCAGGGCATGGCCCACGGGATGTCGCACGGCATGTCGCACGGGATGTCGCCGGGGATGGCCCTCGCCCACGTCCTGGCGGCGCTCGGCTGTGCACTGCTGCTCTGGCGCGGTGACACCGCGCTGGTCCGGGTCTTCGAACTGCTCGCCGCGCTCGGGGCGGTCGTCGCCGGGGCGCTGCTGCTCCCGCTGCTGACGCTGCTCGCGCGCCCCTTCGGGCACCGGCCGCCGGCCGTGCCCCGGCCCGCCGACCGGCCCGCCAGGCTGCCCCGGTCGGTGCTGCTCACCCATGCCGTCGTCCGGCGCGGGCCGCCGGCCTTCGCCCTCGCCTGCTGACGCGCCCGACGCGCCCCTCCCCTACCGGCCGGTGACCGGCCGCTACCGGGACCTCGGCGTCGGGCAGGTCGCCCTGCCGCTGCGCCGCGCCCCGCGCCGTCACGTCCTGTGCCGTCGCGCCCCGCGCCGTCACGTCCTGTGCCGTCGCGCTCCGGGCCGCGCGTGCCGTCGGGGCCCGGGCCCGGATCCGCGGCCGCCCCGGCACCTCCACGAGAGGTGCGGTGCGCCGTGCGGCCGACCCATGGACGCCGGTGGCGCCGCTGTGCGCGGCGCCGCTCCCAGCCTTCCCCTCGGGACCTTCCCATGCCTCACTCCGACGGCGCACCGGTGACCACCGGCGCCCCCGTCCTGCCGTTCCGCGCCCTACCGTTCCGCAGCCCGCGGCGCCTCCGGTGCCGGGCCGACCGGACCGTCCAGCCCCAGCCGGGCGGACAGCCCGGCCGCCCACTCCGGCGCCGGCCCGTCGACGGCCTCCGCCCGCACCTGGGCGCGCAGTCGTTCGGCCCGGTCCAGCCAGTCCCGGCATCCGGCGCAGCGCGCCACGTGCTTGTCCAGCCGGGTGCCGGGCAGGCCGCTCGGTTCGCCGTCGAGCCGGGCGGACAGAGCGGTACGGAACTGCGCGCATCTCATATGCCCATCGTCCCGCACAGCCGCCGAGGCGGGACCAGCCGGGGCAGGACCGGCCAGGCCGGAGCCGGTCCGGTCGGGACCGGTCGGGTCGGAGCCGGTCGAGTCGGAGGCCGCCGTGGATGACGACCAGCTCACCGCGCTCGCGCTGACCGCCCGCTCGGGCCGGGCGGCGGACGTCGAGGCCTTCGTCCGCGCGACCCAGCGGGACGTCTGGCGCTTCGTCGCCCACCTGACCGACGTGCAGTCCGCCGACGACCTCGCCCAGGAGACCTTCCTACGGGCCCTGCGCGGCCTCCCCGCCTTCGCCGGGCGGTCCTCGGCCCGCACCTGGCTGCTGTCGATCGCCCGGCGCACGGTCATCGACCGGTACCGGATGGCCGCCGCCCGGCCGCGCTGCGCGGCCCTGCCGGACTGGCAGGAGGCCGCGGAACGGCAGGGCGGCACCCCGGCGGCCGGGTTCGAGGACGGGATCGCCCTCGGGGACCTGCTCGAACGCGTGCCCGCGCAGCGACGGGAGGCCTTCGTGCTCACCCAGGTGGTCGGCCTGAGCTACGCCGAGGCGGCCGAGGTCGCCGGGTGCCCCATCGGCACCGTCCGCTCCCGGGTCGCCCGGGCGCGGGAGGAGTTGATAGCGCGCCTGCGGGCGGCCGAGGCCGGGGAGCTCGCGGCGGCCTGCTGAGCGGCGGGCGGACGGCCGGCGGATGACAGCGAACGGATGACAGATTTCAGATAACAGATAACAGCTTTCGAAATCTGTTATCTGAAACCTGTTCGCTGTCATCTGTCATCCGTCATCTGTTCGCCGGGGCCTCTCGCCGCCCCGCTCGCCCATCCGGTCGTCCACCCGTCCATCCGCTCGTCCACCCGTCCGTCAGTCCGCCCGTCCGAAAAATTCCCCCAAGTGTTCGGAACTGGAGCCCCCGCGCCTCCGACTGCTGTACCGGACGCCGCCGCCGAGGCGGTGCCCGGTACAGCAACGGGGGACGGAGGACCTTCATGCGAGCGCAACACCCCTCGGCCACAGCTGATCTGACAGACCGTCAGATCGAGCCGGTGGACCGGTGGAGCCTGGTCGTGGCCGCCGGGCTGCTCTCGTTCGTCGCGATGCTCGACATGAACGTGGTCAACCTGGCGCTCACCGACATAGCCTCCGGCCTGCACGTCACCGCCGGGGTCGCGCAGTGGGCCGCCCTCGGCTACCAACTCCCCCTCGTGGCACTGCTGTTGCCCGCAGGGCGATGGCTGGAGCAGGTCGGCACCCGCTCGGCGCTGCTGC
This sequence comes from Kitasatospora sp. NPDC058162, assembly GCF_042884005.1. NCBI lineage: Bacteria > Bacillati > Actinomycetota > Actinomycetes > Kitasatosporales > Streptomycetaceae > Kitasatospora > Kitasatospora sp. NPDC058162. Next base: position 234,894 of record NZ_JBHVUS010000002.1, on the reverse strand, counting down.
TCGCGGTCAGCTGCTTCGCGACCTGCAGCGTGCTGGCCGCCGTGGCCCCGTGGGCGAGTTGGCTGATCGCCGCACGCCTGCTCCAAGGCACCTTCGGGGCCGTGCTGTTCGTCCTGATGCCGGTCCTGGCGGCGACCTCCGTCCGGCCCGAGCTGCGCGGGCGGGCGATGAGCGTGCCCGCGACGCTGGGACCGCTCGGCGCCGTCACCGGTCCGGTGGTCGGCGGCCTGCTGCTGGACCACCTCGGCTGGCGGGCGGTCTTCCTGGTGAAGCTGCCGGTCTGCCTGGCCGCCGTCCTGATCGTGCGCCGGTACGCCCCGCGGCGCGGTGGCCTGAGGCTGCCCGACCGGGGCTCGCTCGGCGACGCCGCGCTGATCGGCGCGGCGGTGGCCGCCGTCCTGCTCGGGCTCACCCTGGCGCCGACGGCACCGCAGTGGCTGCTGCTCACCCTGCCCGCCGTGCCGCTGGTGCTGCTGTGGCTGCGCCGCCCGGGCGGCCGTCCGGTCGCCGAGGTGCTGCGGGCCGCCGGAACGACCGGGGTGAACGCCTCGGTGCTCGCCCTCGCGGCCGGCTTCGCGGCCTGCCAGTACCTGCTCGTCCAGCACCTGCGCGGCCCGCAGGGCGAGAGCGCCACCGCGACCGCGCTGACCATGCTGGCCTTCCCGCTCGGCATGGTGCTGGCCGGACGGGTCGGCGGGCGGCTGGCCGACCGCTGGGGCGCCGGGCCGACGGCACTCACCGGCGCCGTCATCACCACCTGCGGCCTGGCGGCGCTCATCCCGGTGGGCGCCGACTGGTCCGCGCTCGACATCGCCGCCCGGCTGGCCGTGGCCGGCGCCGGGATGGGCCTCAACGGCGGCCCGACCCAGGCCCTGGTGATGACCGCCTCCCCGCCCGGGAAGCTCGCCACCACCGGCTCCGCCGTCCAACTCTCCCGCAGCCTGGGCTTCGCCCTCGGCCCGGCCCTGGCCACCGCCGCCGCCCTGGCGGGCGACCGCGCCACCACCGGCACCCACGCGGGCATCGCCCTGGCCGCCGCGGTGGCGGCCACCGCCGTGCTGCTGCTCGCCCTGCACGGCCGCCGCCCGCGGGCGTAGGGCCCACCGGACACATCCACCCCATCGGAGGAAGCACATCCATGACCGACACCACCCCCATGCCCACCGCGGCCGACACCGAGGCCCAGAGCCACGACCAGGAGCAGGCCCAGGCCGACTCCCCGCGCTGCCCGTACGGCCACGACCGCCTCCCCAGCCCCGTCCCGCTGTACGGCGAGGCCTACAAGACCGACCCGTACCCGCTCTACCGCCGGATGCGCGAGGCCGGCCCGGTGCACCGGGTGGAGTTCCCGAGCGGTATCCACGCCTGGCTGGTCACCGGCCACCAGGCCGCCCACGCGACCCTCAACGACCCCCGGCTCGGCAAGAACCACAGCCTGGGCAACGAGAACTGGCGGCGCCTGGCGTCGATCATGCCGGAGCCGCAGCACTCCCAGCTCCAGGTCCACCTGCTGCACCAGGACCCGCCCAAGCACACCGTGATGCGCCGTCTGGTGCTGGACGCGTTCGCCCCGCGCCGGGTGGAGGCGCTGCGCCCGCGGCTGCGGGAGCTGGCCGATGCCCTGGTGGACGGACTGCCCGAGACCGGCGGCGCCGACCTGGTGGCGGGCTTCGCGGCCCACTACCCCTTCCGGGTGCTGGCCGAAGTCATCGGGCTGCCCGCCGAGTTGGCCGAGCGCTTCGACCGCGACTGGGGCAAGGTGGTCCAGCCGGTGGGCCCGCAGGACCCTGGCCGACCGGCGTACGAGGCGCGGCTGCGCGGGCTGCAGACGTACATCGCCGAGGTGGTCGCCCGCAAGCGCGCCGACTGCCGGGCGCCCGGCTGGACCGAGGGCGAGGACCTGCTCGGCCGGCTCGTCGCCGCCCACGACGCGGGCGAGTTGAGCCGCGAGGAGCTCGACTCGATCGTGTTCCAGCTGCTGGTGGCCGGCCAGGAGCCGGTCACCAACCAGATCACCACCATGCTGATCACCCTGCTGCGCCACCCCGAGCAGCTCGCCGCGCTGCGCGCGGGCCTCGACGAGCCCGGCCGGCTGGCCCGGGCGATCGAGGAACTGCTGCGCCACGACGCCGCGTTCGAGCTCACCACCTGGCGCTTCTTCGCCGAGGACAGCGACCTGTTCGGCACCACCGTCCCGGCCGGCGACTCGGTGATCGTCTCGCTGTGCGCCGCCAACCGCGACGACGCGCAGTTCCCGGAGCCCGACCGGCTCGACCTCGACCGCACGCCGAACGCCCATCTCGCCTTCGGCCACGGCATCCACTACTGCCCGGGCGCCGCCCTGGCCCGGGCCGAACTCCAGGTCGCCGTCGAGGCCCTGCTCACCCGGCTGGACGGGCTGCGCCCGGCGGGTACGCCTGGGGACGGCCTGGACGAACTCGCCTGGATCCCCGCCGTCCTGGCCCGCGGCGTGAACCGGCTGCCGGTCGCCTACGACCTGCGCCGCTGAGCGCTGCTGAGCACCGCCGAGCACCCTCGCCCACCCCGCCACCCACCACCCACCACCCAGGAGGAGACCCATCATGCCGCCCGTCGGCACCGCCCCCTTCGTCACCAGTGCCCCCGGGCAGCCGTCGACGGCGCAGCTCGCCGCCCGCGTCCTCGGGCTGCTGCTCCCGCACCGCCGCGCCTCCGACCCGGAGTTCGACGCCCGGCCCGAGCACTTCCCCTTCCAACTGGCACAGTTGGCGGAGTTCATCGCGGCCGGTGAGCCGATCGTGTTCACCCTGCCGGGCTTCCCGTGCAAGTCGCCGAACCCGGCCAAGGTGCTCGGCCACCTGCCCGACGAGGGCGAACGGCTGTCCCTGACCTTCCTGGACGAGCTCTGCGAGCGGATAGGCCGGATCCACCCGCCCGGCGCCCGGATCCTGATCTGCTCGGACGGGCACATCTTCGGCGACCTGATCGGCGTCCCCGACGAGCACATCGACGAGTACTCGGACGAGTTGACCGCGGTGATCGGGCGCGAGGGCCTGCGCCACCTGGACACCTTCGACCTGCGGGCGGTGCTCGGGGACCTGCCGTACGACGAGAAGCGCGCCCGGGTGCACCAGCGGTACGCGCCGGGCCTCGAGGAGTTGCGCGAGCAGGTGCTGACCGAGCAGGAGACCCTGCGGCTCTACCGCGGCATCACCCGCTTCCTCACCGAGGACGCCGTGGACTTCCCCGGCACGAAGTCGGCCCTGCAGCGGGAGTGCCGCCGCCGCGCCTACGGGGTGATCCAACGCAGCCGCGCCTGGGGCGAGTTGATCGCAGAACAGCATCCGCGGGCGGTGCGGCTGTCGATCCACCCGCAGCCGTCCGGTGCGCCGAAGTTCGGCATCCGACTGCTGGCGGCGTCCGACGCCTGGATGACGCCCTGGCACTCCGCGGTGCTCCACCGGCCGGACGGCGGATGGGAGTTGCGGCGCAACGAGGAGGCCGCGCGGCTCGGCCGGCCGGTGCTGCGCGACGGCCGGCCGAGCCACTACGAGGGCTACTAAGGCGTGCCCTGAGCCCCGTACCGCTGCGGGACGGCGGTGCCGGCCGGGGAGCGGTGGTCGAAGGCGATCAACGGGTCGCCGGTGAGGGGGTGTTCGACCACCGCGGCGCGGACGCCGAAGACCTCGGCCAGCAGGTCCGCGGTCAGCACCTCGCGCGGGGCCCCGGAGGCCACCAGGGCGCCGCGGTGCAGCACGTGCAGCCGGTCGCAGACCGAGGCGGCGGCGTTGAGGTCGTGCAGCGCGACCAGGGTGGTGCGGCGCTGTTCCCGCAGCAGGGCGAGGAGTTCGACCTGGCGCCGGACGTCCAGGTGGTTGGTCGGCTCGTCCAGCACCAGGACGTCCGGCTGCTGGGCGAGCGCGCGGGCGAGCAGCACCCGCTGCCGTTCGCCGCCGGACAGTTGGGCGAAGCGGCGGTCGGCGGCCTGCGCCATGCCGACCCGGCGGAGGGCCTCGGCGGTGATCCGGTGGTCCTCGGGGTCGTCGGCCGCGAAGGCCCGCTTGTACGGGGTGCGGCCCATCGCCACCACCTCCCGCACGCTCAACTCGAAGTCCCCGCCGCGCTCCTGGGGCAGCGCCCCGATGTGCCGGGCGGACTGGGCGGGCCGCAGCTCCGCCAGGTCCCGCCCGGCCAGCAGCACCCGCCCGGCGCTGGGCCGCAGGTGCCGGTAGACGGTGCGCAGCAGGCTGGACTTGCCGCTGCCGTTGGGCCCGACCAGTCCGGCGATCTCCCCCTCCTCGGCGACCAGGTGGACCCCGGCCACCACGGTGCGCCCGGCCAGGGCGACGCTCAGGTCCTCGACGGCGATCCTCAACTGCGCTCCAGTCGTCGGTCCAGCAGGTAGAGCAGGGTGGGGGCGCCGAGCACGGCGGTGACCACGCCGATCGGCAGTTCCTGGCCGTCCAGGGCGGTGCGGGCGACGGTGTCGACGACGGCCAGGAGTACCGCCCCGGTGAGGGCGGACAGCGGCAGCAGGCGCCGGTGGTCGCCGCCGACGAGCAGCCGGCAGACGTGCGGCACCATCAGTCCGACGAAGCCGATCGCCCCCGAGACGGCGACCAGCACCCCGGTGAGCACGCTGGTGACGACGAAGACCTCGCGGCGCAGCCGGGTGACGTCCACGCCGAGCCCGGCGGCCGTCTCGTCGCCCATCAGCATCGCGTTGAGCCCCCGGGCCCGGGCCTGGAGCAGGGCCAGGCCGAGCGCCACGGCGATTACGGGGATGGCGAGTTGGGCCCAGACGGCGCCGCCGAGGCTGCCCATCAGCCAGAACAGCACGCCCCGGGTCTGCTGTTCGTCGCTGGTCTGCAGGACGAGGTAGCTGGTGATGCCGCCGAGGAACTGGGCGATGCCGATGCCGGCCAGTACCAGGCGCAGCGGGGAGAAGCCGCCGCCGCGCCGGGCCATCAGCCAGACCAGCGAGAACGCGGCGAGCGCGCCGGCGAAGGCCGCCAGGGAGACGGTGAGGCCGAGCGCGCTGCCGAGGGAGAGTTCGACGCCGAAGGCGGTGCCGAGGACGAGGGTGGCGACGGCCCCGAGGGAGGCGCCGGAGGAGATGCCGAGCAGGTAGGGGTCGGCGAGCGGGTTGCGGACCAGGGCCTGGACGGCGGTGCCGACCAGGCCGAGTCCGGCGCCCACCACGGCCGCCAACAGGGCGCGCGGGACGCGCAGTTGCCAGACGATGAGGTCGCGGGTGCCGGGCTCGGGAGCCCGGCCGGTGAGGTGGTGGACGACCACTGACCAGACCTCGCCGGGCGGGATGTCCACCGAGCCGAACGAGACGGCGGCGGTCAGCGCGAGCACCAGGGCGGCGGCGAGCGCGGCGGCCAGCGGCCCGGCCCGCAGGGTGCGGGCCGGGCGCCGGGCGTCCGCGATATCGGCAACCTCGGCGACGCCGATGACATCGGCGGCTTCGGCGGCTTCGGCCGAAGTCACGGTCTACTGACCGTTCTTGACGAGGTCGGGGTGGACGGTGGCGGCGATCTGCCGGACGGCGTCGGCGTTGCGCACCCCCGCGATGGTGGTCACCTCGGAGCCGAGCCGCACGAAGTGCCCCTCCTGGACGGCCTTCAGGCCCTGGGTCGCCGGGAAGCTCCGCAGGAACGCCTCGGCGTCGTCGAAGGCCTTGCGGGTGGCCTCCTCGCTGCCCCGGTTGCGCACGGCCAGCTGGATCCAGTCCGGGTTCTTGGCCACGACGTCCTCCCAGGAGCCGGGCTTGAAGTCGGCGTCGCAGTCGGCGAACACGTTGCGGGCGCCGGCCTGGGTGATGACGGCGTTGGCCACCTGCCGGCCGCAGACGGCCGTCGGCTGCTTGGTCCCGGCGTCGAAGTCGAGGACGAAGTAGCTCGGCCGCTTGTCCTCCGGGACGCCGGCGAGCGCGGTGCGGACCTCGCCGATCTGCTTCTCCATCCCGGTGACGAGTTCCTCGGCGCGGGCGCCGGTGCCGGTGACGGCGCCGAGGCGGCGGATGTCGTCCTCGATCCCGGCAAGGTCGGTGCGCGGCGCCTTGGCGGCCTTCGGGGTGCCCGCGCAGGCGGTGGAGAGCAGGTAGACGTGCTGGATGCCGGCCGCCGCGTACTCCGCCTCGCTCGGACCGGTGGCGCCGCCGCCCATCATCGGCATCGCGCCGAAGGTGTCGACGTAGAGGTCAGCGCCGGAGCCGAGCAGCTTCTCCTTGGGGATGGTCTTGTCGCCGAGCACCGGCACCTTGGCGCCCTGCTCGGCCAGCGCCGCCGGCAGGGTGCCCTTGCCGGGCGGGAAGCCGGTGCCGATCACCCGGTCGCCCGCGCCGAGTCGGAGCAGCAGTTCCAGGCTCGCCGCGTTGGAGGTGACGATCTTCGTCGGGGCCTTGGCTATGGTCGTCTCCTTGCCCGCGCAGTCGGCGACCGTGACGGGGTAGGCGGCCCCGGCGGTGGCGGGAACGGTGACGGCGGCACTGCTTCCGCCGCCGTTCCCGCCACCGCCGCTTCCGCAGGCCGTGGCGAACAGGGCGACGGCGGCCGCGATACCGCAGACGACGCGAGGGCGCATGAGGACTCTCCTGGTCGGTGATCGTGCTGGGGGCCCGCGCTGCGGACCCGGACCAGGTAGTCGGGCCGGGTCCGCGCCGGGTTCCCGGGACTTCCGGCGCTTCCGGGACGTCCGGGGCTTCCTGGGCTTCCGTCCAGCCCCGGGCACGGCCCCGCGCGCGTAGGGTGGCCGGATGGCCGACCCCACCGACCCGCGCGACGACCTCGGCCTGCCCGTACCGCTCGGGCCGCTGCCGCCGCGCCGGGTGGTCTCCCTGGTGCCCTCGCTGACCGAGGCCGTCGCCACCACCGCCCCCGGTCTGCTGGTCGGCGCGACCGACTGGTGCAGCCACCCCGCCGACCTGGCCGTGGCCCGGATCGGCGGCACCAAGAACCCGGACCTTCCTGGCGTGCTCGCGCTCCGCCCGGACCTCGTGATCGCCAACGACGAGGAGAACCGCCGCCCCGACCTGGACGCGCTGCGGGCGGCGGGGGTGCCGGTGTGGGTCACCGACATCCGCACCCTGGACGGCGCCCTGCGCTCGCTGGACCGGCTGCTCACCGTCGCCTGCCGACTGCCGCGCCCGGCCTGGCTGGACGAGGCGGAGGAGGCCTGGCGCGGGGTGCGGCCGGTGGCGGACGACCTGCGGCCGGCGACGGACGGCCCGCGGGCGATCGTGCCGATCTGGCGCCGCCCGTGGATGGTGCTCGGCCGCGACACCTTCGCCGGGGACCTGCTGCACCGCCTCGGCCTGCACCTGGTCCACGCCGAGCACCCCGAGCGTTACCCGGCCGTACCGCTGCCCGAACTGCGCGCCGAGCGGCCGGAATTGGTGGTGCTGCCGGACGAGCCGTACCGCTTCACCGCCGAGGACGGCCCGGAGGCGTTCCCCGGCGTCCCGGTCGCGCTGGTCAGCGGCCGCCACCTGACCTGGTACGGGCCCTCGCTCGCGGCCGCCCCGGCCGTCCTCCGGCAGGCGATCGACCACCCGTTCGTACAGGGGGAATCGGCCACATCGTAGGATGACCGCCACTCGCCGGGACCACCGGCGACAAGTGGGGGGACCACAGATGAAGTTGAGCACCACCCGGCGGGCCACCGTCCTGGTGTCCGCCGTCGCCGTGTCGACCGCCGTCCTGGTCGGCTGCGGCACCGAGAGCGGCGACAAGCACCCCGGCGCCGGAGCCGGCACCACCCTCACCGCGGCCACCGCCACGCCGACCGACACCTCCAGCGCGAGCCCGTCCGCGAGCACCACCCCGACGCCGAGCGCCTCGGCCTCCGCGAGCCCCGACGCCTCGCACAGCCCGAGCACCGGCGCGGGCAAGTCCGCGAAGCCCGCGCCAGGCGCCCAGACCGGCAACGCCAAGGCCGCCGGCGGCACCGCGGCCGGCGCGCCCGCCACCCAGCCGCCGGTCGAGAAGCCCGCCATCCCGGCGCCCGTCCCGACCGCCAAGCCCGGCGCCGTCGCCCTCCCGGCACCGCCCGCCCCGCCCGCCGGCCACGTGCCCCCGGCGCAGAGCGGCTGCCAGCCCAGCAAGCCCCAGCCGGACGAGCCCAAGGCGACGGTCGGCGCGGCGCTCACGGCGGCGGCCGGCCAGTCCCGGGTGCTCAACCTCAGCTCGGGCGGCACCGACAAGCTCCCGGCGCTGCCGGTCAACCTGGTCAAGGCGATCGCCTGGCAGGAGAGCGGCTGGCAGTCCGGCATCCTCGCCTGCGACGGCGGGATCGGCACCATGCAGGTCATGCCCAACACCGTCGCCTGGATGAACGGCAAGTACGGCACCAGCTCCGACCCCAAGACGCTCGCCGGGAACGTCCAGCTCGGCACCCAGCTGATCGACTGGCTGGTCGCCTACTACGGCGACTCCTCCTTCGGCGGCAAGTACGACCTCTCCGCCGACCCGGCCACCGGCAAGACGCCGCTGCTCGACCTGGTCATCTCGGCGTACAACGCGGGCGCCGGCAACGTGCACTACACCACCGTCACGGACCCGACCTCGGGGGAGATCGTCGGCAGCCTCGACATCCCGAACCCGAAGTACGTCGCCAACGTGAAGGCGCTGATGGCGAGCCAGCCCTGGAACAAGGCGGGCTGACGGACTCCCCCGCCGCCGTACGGCGCAGGGCCCGGGACGCGCGTGCGTCCCGGGCCCTGCGTGTCCGGCTGTGTCGCCCGGACGTCAGCCGCGCGCGGCGGTGACGGCGGCGCCCAGCGCCTCCTTGATCCGGGGACCGAGACGGGCGAAGCCCAGCTCCTTCATGGCCGCACGGAGCAGTTCCTCGTCGCTCCGGCCGGTGCCGTCACCGTCGATCCAGCGGACGACGGCGAGCAGTTCGTCCGCCGAGTAGGCGGTCACCGGGCGGCCGGGGGTGAAGTCCGGCTTCGCCGGGCGGCCGGGGGCCTCCTCGGCGACGGGCTCGGGGGTCGGCTCGGGCTCGACGGCGGGCTCGGCGGTGACGGCCTCGGGCTCGGGCTCGGAGTCGACGGCAGGCTCTTCGGCTGCGACAACGGCTTCGGCCTCAGCCTCGGCCTCGACCTCGGGCTCAACGACGACGGCCTCGGGCTCGACCTCGGCGGCAGGCTCCTCGACGGCGGGCTCCTCGGCCACCACGGTCGTGGGCTCCTCGACGACCTCGACCTCGGCCTCAACCTCGACCACCGGCTCGATGACCTCGGTGCTGGGGGCCTCCACCACGGCCTCGGGCTCGGCGGCGGGCTCCTCGTCGATGACCTCGGGCTCAACGACGACAGCCTCGGGCTCGACCTCGACCTCGACGGCGGGCACCTCGGCGACAGCCTCGGGCTCCTCGACCACCACGGCCGGAGCCTCCTCGACGACCTCGACCGAGGCCTCGGCCTCGACCTCGACCTCGACCTGCGGCTCCTCGACCGCGATGGTCTCCGGCTCGGCCTCGACCGCAACCTCGACCTCGGCGACGGGCTCCTCGGCCTCGACCGGCTCGGTCTCCGCCACCTCGTCCGCGACTGCGGCTTCGGCCAGCGCGGCGGTGGCGGCGGCCACCAGGTCGTCAGCAGCCGGGGAGGGCGCCGGGAGGGACACCACGGCGACCGGGGCTTCCTCCTTCTCCTCCTCCACCACAACCGACTCGGTCTCGGACGTGACCTCAGCCTCAGCCTCGGCCTCAGCAGAGTCCACGTCCGAGTCGGAGACGGTCCCGACGACCTCGGGCTCGACGTCCGACAGCTCGACGTCCGACTCCTCCACCCCGGTCTCCTCGACGACCGGCTCAACGACCGGCTCAGCGACCGCCGACTCGGCCAGCCCGTCCCGCTGCCCGGCGGCCAGCGCCTGACGCGCGGCGGCCTCGGCCTCGGCGCCGGACTCCGCCGTATCGACCTCGACTTCGGTCTCCGCCTCGGCCTCGGCCTCGACGTCCACCGAAGCCTCGGCCTCCACGGCCACCGACGACGCCAGCCCGTCCCGCTGCCCGCCCGCGAGCGCCTGCCGCGCCGCGTACGCGGCCTCGGCGGCGCGGCGGTCGGCCTTGGCGGCGGTGAGTTCGGCGAGCAGGTCGGCGAGGCCGGCCTCCTCCAGGGTGGCGCGCAGGCCGCGGATGGTGGGCAGCCGGTAGAGGGTGCCCTCGTCGGCGGCGAGGCGCTCGACCAGGTCGGCCAGTTCGGTGAAGGCGAGCCCGTCGAGGTCGTGGTCGGGCAGCAGTCGGGCGAGGCCGCGCAGGCCGGTGTTGATCGGCTCGAAGGCCTGGGCGGTGCGCTCGACCAGGCCGCCGTCGGCGGGCACCCGCGGGAGGGTGCCGGCGGGGGCGACGGCAGCCCACGCGCGGCGCTCGATCTCGGCGGAGGTGAGCGCCTCGTGCAGGTCCTCGCGGCGGACCTTGCGGTCGTGGGCGAGGGTGGCGGCCTGCTTGCGCAGCGAGCGGCCGCGCAGCCAGGACAGCTTGACGCCGTTCTCGCGGCGCCAGGTGCTGTCGGCGGTGGCGGCGGCGAGGGCGGCGAGGTCGGCGTCGTACGCGGCGCTGGTGAGGGTGGCCGAGGTGCGGCGGACCCGCTGGAGCATCTCGACCAGCAGCGCGGTCTTGGCCACGGTGTCGGGCTCGTCCAGCTTGACCTCGGTGGCCATCGCGGTGACGGCCTCCCAGGTCTGCTGGAGGTCGCTGCCGCGCAGTTCGGCGAGCGCGGTGGAGGCGGCGCGGGCGTCCTCCGGGGTGGCGACGGTGTCGACGGCCGCGTACCAGGCGTGGGTGTCGGCGCTGAGGGTGAAGGCCCCGAGTTCGGCGTAGCGGCCGAGGTCCTCGCGGAGGTCGGGCTCCGCAGCGGCGTCCTGGGGGTCCTTGACGTCTGCGGCGTCGGCGACGTCCGCCGGGTCGGCTGCGTCGGCGTTGCGCGAGTGAAGCACTGTCATGTGAGGTCCGGTTCTGGGCGACGACGGCGGGGCTGGCGGCGAGGGGGCGGCGGGCCGGGTGCACGGGGCCCCTGGGGCGGGGCCGGGGGGCGCGCGGTCGGGCCGCCGGTTGTGGAGGCCCAGAATACGGGTGCCCGTTCGAGCCTTGCACGCACCCACCGCCCGACGGGCCGGTGTCGCCTGCCATACCGCCCGCCTGGCCGCTACTCGGGAGGGCCGCCCGGGTGGCCCGGTGCTGGTCCGGACGGGTGGCCGGGGTGCTCCGTCCGGGGTGGGCGTGCCCGGCGCAGCCGGTCGAGCGGGACGGTGCGCACGCGCCGGGGACCGCTCGTGGAACGGCCGGGCGGCGGCGGGCCGGTGGACGGCCGCCCGGGCGGCGGGTAGTGGCCGGCCCGGCCGAGGGTGGGCAGGTCGACCGGCGCGAGGTAGGCGTGGAGCGCGGTGCGGTGCCACCAGGCGCCGGTTTCCCGCAGTTCGCGCCATCCGGTGAACCGGTAGAGGTAGAGGGTCGCCCGGACGTGGGTCGGCGGGGCGTCGGGAAAGGGGTTGTGGCGCAGCAGCCGCAGCGTCGCCCGGTCGCCGGCCAGCAGGCGGGCGACGAAGGGGAGGAACCAGGGGCGGGCGTAGGAGGGCGAGATGCCGGCGAACCACATCAGCCAGTCCAGGCGCAGGTGGTAGGGGGCGTACTGGCGCGGGAGGCGGCGCACGTCGCCGGGTTTGCCCTTGAAGCCGTACTCGCGCCAGACGGTGTGCGGGGTGAGGACGGCCTCGTCGGTGCCCTCGACCACGACCTCCTGGCGCAGCCGGTTGACGCTGCCGAAGGCGCCGTAGGTGTTGACGAGGTGCAGCCGGTTGAAGGAGCGGTTCATCACCTGGCCCCGGGAGAGCAGGTTGCGCACCGGCCAGTAGCTGAGCACCAGGACGGCGGCGGTGACCGTCATGACCACGACCTGGTACCAGACGGGGGCGCCCGGGCGGTGGTGGACGGGCACGGACAGGCCGAGGCGGGCCGGTTCGACGGCGGCGAGGGTGAGGACGACGGTCAGCCAGTTGAGCCAGGCGAAGTTGCCGGAGGCGATCAGCCACAGCTGGGTGGCGATCACGGCGCAGGCCGCGTAGCTGGCGACGGGCTGCGGGAGCAGCAGGCCGATCGGGACGAGGAGTTGGACGACGTGGTTGGCCGCCGCCTCGACCCGGTGCAGCGGGTCGGGCAGGTGGTGGAAGAACCAGCTGAGCGGTCCGGGCATGGGCTGGGTCTCGTGGTGGTAGCGCAGGCAGGTCAGGTCGCGCCAGCAGCTGTCGCCGCGCAGTTTGATCAGTCCGGCGCCGAACTCGACCCGGAAGACCAGCCAGCGCATCAGCCAGAGCACGGGGGTGGGCGGGGCGGTGTCGGCGTTGCCGAGGAAGGCGGCGAGCGAGCCGGCTTCGAGCAGCAGCGACTCCCAGCCGAAGGAGTACCAGGTCTGCCCGACGTTGACGATGGAGAGGTAGAGGGCCCACAGCACCGCCCACACCGGGATCGAGGCCCAGAGCGGGAGGACGTCGGCGAGGCCGGCCGCCACCGCGGCGGCCAGCGCGGCGCCGCTCCAGGTGACGGCGGCGAAGAAGCGGTCGCTGTAGTGGAGGTGGAAGAGGCCGGGCGAGCGGCGGAACGGGACGCGGGCGGTGAAGCGGGGCACCGGCAGCATGCCGTCGGTGCCGATGAGGGCGCGGAACTGGGCGGCGGCGGCCAGGAATCCGATCAGGTAGAGGCCGGCGAGCAGGCGTTGGACGAGCAGTCGGCTCAGCCAGTAGTCGGGGGCGGCGAACCAGTCGATCCAGTCCATGCGGCCCATGCCTACCACCGGCGGGCCGTCCTCGGGCCGTCGCCGGGCCCGGCCGGGGGTGCGGGCGGTGGACGGTTCACCCGCTCGGCCCGGAGCGCCTGTTCGGCCCGGCGCCCGTTCGGCCCGGGACGGCGGCTCGCATGCCGTGCCCGTCCCGGAACGGCACTGTGGCGGGGAGCCTCTCCTCGGGGGTGAGAGGCGCCCCGCCACGGCGGTGGGCGGTACGGGTGGTGCGGTGGGCGGTACGGGTGGTGCGCTGGGCGGGTGCGCCCGCGGGCCGTGCTGCCGCGCACGAGCGACGGTCGGCCGCTCAGCTCGGCAGGACGAGTCCGGTGCCGCCGGCGATGCCCGGTCGGCCGGTCGGGGTGGCGGCGCCGTTCTGCTGGAGCCGGTCGACCAGCAGTGCGGCGAGGGTGCCGAGTTCCTCCTCGGTGCGGGACTGGGCGGTGACGTCCATGCCGACGGTGAGGACGCCGTTGACCTGGCCGGTGCGCGCGACCCGCAGCGGGGTGCAGGTGAAGCTGAAGATCTGCTGGATGCGCTGTGCCTCGGGACGGCCTGACTGGATCCGGACGTCGTTGAGGACGGTGGCCCGTCCGGTGTGGTAGGCCTCCGCGACGGCCTGCTGGAGGCCGGCCGCGCCGAGCTGGGGGTAGGCGGTGCCGATCGAGCCGTACGCCACCGGCGCGCCGAAGGTGTCGGCGTGCTGGGCGTTGGCGTAGCGGATCTCCTGGCCGGGGCCGTCGGTCAGCATGATGGGGAACGGGGAGCCGTCGAAGGCCGCGAACATCTCCTGCTGCTGGGCGAGCAGGTTGTCGCGCAGCCGGATCTCGGAGAGCAGCGCCTCGGCGAGGTGCTGGATGTCGCGCAGCCGCTCGCGTCCCCACTGCCGGGGTTCCCGGTCGAGGACGCAGACGGTGCCGATGACGGTGTTGGTGTCGTCGACGAGCGGGGCGCCGAGGTAGGCCCGGACGCCGAGTTCGTCCACGACCGGGTTACCGGCGAACCGGGGGTAGGCGAGGATGTCGTCGAGTGCGAGGGGTGAACGCTGGGCGACCACGTGCGGGCAGAAGCCGTGACTCATCGGCATCTGACGGGTGGGAAGGTCGAAGGCGATGCCCCGATCCGCCCAGGAGGCGCCTTCTTCGACCGCGACGTCGGAAGAATTTGGCGGAATGTAGAGCCCCCGGAACATCTGGCGCTCGTCGTTGATGAAGTTGACCATCGCGATGGGAGCGCGGGTGATGCTGGCTGCCAGGTGGGCGAAGCGGTCGAAGGCCTCGTCCGCGGAGGGTTCGTTGAGACCCAGGCTGCGCAGCCTGCGGGTGCGTTCGGACTCCCCGGCGGCACCCGGGAACTGGCCTTGAGTGCTCATCACATCAGTCATGGCGCACATGTAATCAGACATCCGGGCAGTGCGGTGCTACCGGGACCGATCACCGGCCTTGCTGATGAACAGTCAAAGCAGCATGTGAGCGACTGCGCGGCGCCGCGCGCGAGCGGGGAAGGTCAATCCCCTACCGGCACAGTGGCAAAACCCGCCACCCTCGAGACGGGCCGAATCCCGCCATTCCAAGATCGACTCTGTATGGACCCCATGTGCCCATATGACAATGAGCCCTGCCGAAGACACGGACGGTAGTTCCCCGGGAGCCACGGGAACCCCGGCCCGGATCCGCATGCACCGATGGCTTGGAAGCGATCGGCACCGCCACACCTCCACACCCCCACCCGATCTCCCTGGGGGAGCGGCCGGAGCGGCATCTACGGCACGAACGGAGGCACGACACCACCGGAACGAGAGGACCAAGCATGGCGATGGACTACTTCACCGACGAACGACACGAGAGCCTCCGGGCGGAGGTCCGTGAGTTCGCGGAGAAGGAGGTGCGTCCTCAGGTGGCCAGAATGGAAGCCGACCGGGAGATCGAGTTCGAGCTCTCGCGGGAGATCGCCCGTCGCGGCTGGATCGGCGTCACGATCCCGCGCGAGTTCGGCGGCCTGGGCCTGGGACACCTCGCCAAGACCGTCATCGTCGAGGAACTGGCGCGGGTCAGCGGCGCGATGGGTGCGATGGCGCAGGCCTCACAGCTCGGCGTCGCCAAGGTCATCCACTTCGGCTCGGACGCCCAACGGCGGGAGTGGCTGCCGAAGTTCGCGTCCGGCGAGTGCCTGCCGACGATCGCGGTCACCGAGCCGGAGTCCGGCGGCCACGTGCTCGGCATGGCGGGCACCGCCCGCCGCGAGGGCGACGAGTACGTGCTCAACGGCCGCAAGGTGTTCGTCGGCAACTCGCACATCGGCGACGTCCACGGGGTGGTCTTCCGTACCGACCGGGGCAGCAAGGGGCTGTCCGCCTTCCTGGTCGAGAGCGACCGGCCCGGCTTCCGCGCCGGCACCGTCGGCACCCAGGGCGGGCTGCACGGGTTCAGCTTCGGCGAGCTCGTGTTCGAGGACTGCCGCATCCCGGTCGGCAACCGGCTCGCCGAGGAGGGGCAGGGCCTCGACGTCGCCTACTCCTCCTCCACCCTGTACGGCCGGCTGAACCTGGGCGCCGTCGCGCTCGGCATCCACGTCGCCGTGGTGGAGGACACCGTGCGCTACGCCGAGGAGCGGGTGCTCTACGGCAAGCCCGTCAACCAGCTGAACAGCATCGCGCTGAAGCTCGGCGAGATGCAGTCCCGGCTGATGACGGCCAAGTTGGCCGCGTACCACGCCTCGCACCTGCTCGACAACGGCAAGGCCTGCGACGCCGAGCTGATGAACGCCAAGCTCATCAACACCGAGTACGCGATGGACTCGGCGCGCCAGGCGATGGAGATCTTCGCCGCGCGCGGCACCCAGGAGGAGCACAACATCATCCGCTACCTGCGGGACGCCACCCACATCTACGCCCCGGCCGGCACCTCGGACGTGCAGAAGCTGCGGCTCGGACAGGTGGCGACGGGCACGTACGGCAAGCAGTGGTCGGCCGAGCTGGCCGACCTGGCGAGCTGGGCGTGGACCGAGCTCAACCAGCTGGAGTCGGGGCCGTCCGCGGTGTCCTCGGTGTCCGGGGCGTCTGCCGTGTCCGGGGCCTCCGCGGCGTCCGGGGCGTCCCCGGCGGAGGAGCTGTACGGGTACGGGGTGCGCGGTGTCCGGGGCGTCCGGGCCAGTCG
The DNA here is from genome assembly GCF_042884005.1 of Kitasatospora sp. NPDC058162. Taxonomy (NCBI): domain Bacteria; kingdom Bacillati; phylum Actinomycetota; class Actinomycetes; order Kitasatosporales; family Streptomycetaceae; genus Kitasatospora; species Kitasatospora sp. NPDC058162. The sequence goes on along the minus strand of NZ_JBHVUS010000002.1, from coordinate 218,976 downwards.
GGTGGTGCCGCTCTCCGCGGCGGGCTGAAAGTGGCCAGTTGAACCGGCGGGCTGAAAGTGGACGGTTGAAACCCTTACCGACGCCCGGACGGTGGCGAACTTTCAGCATAACGACGGTTTGACCTGTTCCTGACGGCTCCCCGAGAGGCCCCGACCGGCCTCCCGGGGAGCCGTTCCTGCTCCACCGCGACCGCGCTGAGCAGCGGCGTTCCGTCGGCGAACGCTCTGACCGGGAGTGGCCGTTCCTGCCATCACCCGTTCACATATCGTCAGTTGATGTTGCGATGAGGGCACCTGGGACTGATAGGTTTCCTGCCGTCGGCGGCCGCGCTGAACCCCGCACGGACGGTGACACCGCGTCACCCCGTCCGGCGACCCCGGGCCTCGGCGCCCTGACGCCCGGTCCGGGACGCTCGGGTCGCTCGGGCCGACCCGCCGTCCGGCCCCGAGACCCGGCCCGCAACCCGGCCCTGCAACAAGGAATCAGATGCCAGGCATATCGGCCCCCCGCTCGGGCCACCGCGCCGGCCGGTCCGGCTCCCTCCGCAGCTCGCTCCTCGCCCTCGTGCTGGTCCCCAGCCTGGGCCTCGCCGCCGCCTGGGGCTACGCCGCCTACCTGCTGCGCGACGCCGGAAACCGCACCGCGCTGCTGGCCGGAACCGCCGTCGTCGCCCTGGTGCTGCTGGTCAGCCTGGTCCGCGGCATACGCGCCGCCCGGTCGCTGTCCGCCCGGCTCGCCGGACTGCGCGGCGACACCTTCGCCCTCGCCCAGCAGGAGATCCCCGAGGTCGTCGGGCGGCTGCGCGCCGGGGAGCCGGTGCCCACCCCGCCCACCTGGGCGCCGTCCCGGCGGGCCGGCGACGAGGTCCAGCAGACCACCGACGGCCTGGCCGCCGTCCGGCAGGCCGCCGTCGCCGCCATCGTCCACCAGGCCCAGGGCCGCGAGGGGACGAAGAAGGTCTTCCTCAACATCGCCCGCCGCACCCAGATCCTGATCCACCGCCAGATCAGCATGCTCGACGCGCTGGAGCGCGAGCACGAGGAACCCGAGCTGCTGCGCGAACTGTTCGCCGTCGACCACCTCGCCACCCGGATGCGGCGCAACGCCGAGAACCTGGTCATCCTCGGCGGCGCGCTGCCCGCCCGGCGCTGGCGCAACGCCGTGCCCATGGTCAACGTGCTGCGCAGCGCCGTCTCCGAGACCGAGAACTACGCCCGGGTCGTCGTCCAGGGCGTGCCGCGCGCCTCGCTCAGCGGCCAGGCCGTCGCCGACGTGATCCACCTGATCGCCGAGCTGATCGAGAACGGCACCACCTTCTCCCCGCCGTACACCCAGGTGCAGGTCTCCGCGCAGGAGGTCCCCAAGGGCCTGGCGGTCGAGGTCGAGGACCGCGGCCTCGGCATGACCGAGGAGGAGTACGAGCGGCTCAACGAGTACCTGGCCAACCCGCCCGAGCTGGACGTCTCCGCGCTCGGCGACGACCTGCGGCTCGGCCTGTTCGTCGTCGCCCGGCTCGCCGCCCGGCACGACATCCAGGTCACCCTGCGGCCTTCGCCGTACGGCGGGACCCGGGCCGTGGTGCTGGTGCCCGCGGTGCTGCTGGAGCAGGCCGAACAGCCCGCCGCCGTGCCCGGACTGCCGTCCGGCGCGCGGGTCACCCGGACCCCGGTGCCCGAACCGCGGCCGTCCGAGGGCGACTTCGGCGTCGTCGACGAGGAGCTGTCCGGTGCGCTGGCGGGAGTGCTCAGCGGGCTGACGGGCGACGCGCCGGGCGGGGTCGGCGGGACCGGCGCCGCGACGGATCCGGCGGGCGGTGCCGGCGGTCCTGTGGCCGGTGGCGGCGGTGCTGTCGCCGGTGGCGGAGACGCTGTCGTCGGCGCCCCCTCGATGCCCCAGGCCGCCGCGCCCGGTGCGGCCGGTGCGGCCGTCGCGCCCGGTGCGGCCGGTGCGGCCGTCGCGCCCGGTGCGGCCGGTGTGGCCGGTGTGGCCGGCGGCGAGGTGATCGTCGGTGAGCTGCTCGCGCGGCAGGACGGTGCGGGCGGCGGGCCCGTCCTCGACAACGCCGGACTGCCGGTCGGCGCCGAGATCCCCGGGCTGCCCGGGGCCGTGGTGGTGCCCCGGCCCGTACTGCCCCGCCCGTACGACCTGCCCACCGGTCCGTCGGCGGAGCTCGCCGCGCAGCTCGACCCGGGGGCCGGTTCGGCGCCCGGCCACGTGGACGGGCCCTTCGTGGACGGGCCGCCGGTGGAACCGACAGTCGTGAACCCGGCCGTCGTGAACCCGGCCGTCGTGAACCCGGCCGTGGTGGACTCCGCGGTCGGCTTCGACGGGGTCCCCGCCGACCGGTCGACGCCCACCCACGAACGCCCGCAGGAGGACAGCGTGCAGCACGGCCCGGACGGCGAACTGCGCACCCCGCGCGTCCTGCCGCAGCGGGTCCGCAACGCCAGCCTCGCCGAGCAGCTCCGCGAGGCCCACGCGCCCGGCACCATGATGCCGCCCGCCTCGCCGTCCGCCCCGCTCCCCGCGGCCGCACCGTACGGGGCCCACGCCGCTCCGGCCGGTCCCCGGTTCGGCGAGGCCGACGACCCCTCGCCGTCGCGGTCCCGCGCCACCATGGCCGCCATCCAGCGCGGCACGCGGAGCGCCCGCGCGGCCGGTACCGCACCGGACGCACCCGCCATCGCCCCCAACCCGGCCGCACCTTCCGCCCCCGAGGGAGCCGCGGAGGCCGCCGCCGTTCAGGAAGTCAAGGAACAGCAGTGATGACGCAGCACACCGAGACCCAGCGCGACCTCAACTGGCTGCTGGACCAGCTGGTGGCGCGGGTCCCCGAGACCCGGCACGCCATCGTCCTCTCCGAGGACGGCCTGCTGGTCGGCACGTCCAAGGACCTCGACCGGGCCGACGCCGAGCACCTCTCCGCCGTCGCCTCCGGCCTGCAGAGCCTGGCCCGCGGCGCCGGACGCCGCTTCAACGGCGGACGGGTCCGGCAGACCGTGGTCGAGATGGACCAGCTGTTCCTGTTCGTCACCACCGCCGGACAGGGCGCCCGACTCGCCGTCCTCACCAGCGAGCAGGTGGACGCCGGGCTGATGGCCTACGAGATCAACATGCTGGTCAAGCAGGTCGGCCAGTACCTCACCGCGGCGCCGCGCAGCGACGCGGGCCAGGTCGGCGCGGGTGGCGGTGCGTGAGCACCGCCGACGCCGACGAGGGCTGGTTCTACGACAAGGACGCCGGCCACCTGGTCCGCCCCTACGCGATCACCAACGGGCGCACCGGCCCGGTCCGTGACGGCTTCGCGCTGATCACCCTGGTGGTCACCGCCGACCCGCGCACCGACACCAGCCGGTTAACCCCCGAACCGGCCGCGATCCTCGACCTGTGCCGCGAACGCCCGCTGGCCGTGGCCGAGATCGCGGCCACCATGGACCTGCCGGTGAGCGTGGTCAAGGTGCTGCTGGACGACCTGGCGGAAGCCCGGCTGATCCTCACCCGGGCCCCCGTCCAGCTCGCCGAGGCACCGGACATCTCCCTGATCCAGGCCGTGATCGAGGGCGTCCGCAGACTCTGAGGCTGCGGACCCCGAACGGCCACGACCCCCCAGTTCCCTTCCAGGAGACCCGAATTGACGACCCAGAGCCTGGTGCCGGGCGCGGTCAAGATCCTCGTCGCCGGCGGCTTCGGCGTCGGGAAGACCACCATGGTCGGCTCGGTCAGCGAGATCGAACCGCTGCAGACCGAGGAGCGGATGACCCGCGCCAGCATCGGGGTCGACAGCCTCGAAGGCATCCAGGGCAAGTCCACCACCACGGTGGCGATGGACTTCGGACGGATCACCGTCCGCGAGGACCTGGTGCTCTACCTCTTCGGCACGCCCGGGCAGTTCAGGTTCTGGTTCATGTGGGACGACCTCGCGCTCGGCGCCCTCGGCGCGATCATCCTCGCCGACACCCGGCGGCTCGAATCCAGCTTCGCCGCCGTGGACTTCTTCGAACAGCGCGGCATCCCCTTCGCCATAGGGGTCAACTGCTTCCACGGCCGCCGCGACGCCACCCCGGAGGACGTCCGCCGCGCGCTCGACCTCGGGCCGGAGGTACCGGTGGTGCTGTGCGACGTCCGGGAGCGGGCGTCCAGCAAGGAGCTGCTGCTCGCCCTGCTCGACCGGGTGCACCGGGACGCGCTGGCCGCCGGGCGGCGGTGAGGCGCGGTCCCGGTGACTGCCCCCGGCGTTGTCACGCCTTCGCCGGGTTACGCCTTGGCCAGGTTACATCTTCACCGGGGTCAGGCCTTCGCCGGGGTGAGGTGTCCGCCGGGGTCAGGCCTTCGCCGGGCTGAGTTCGGCGAGCGCGCCGACCAGCGGGGCCAGTTCGGGCAGCTCGGCGGCCTGGGCCAGCGTCGCCTCGAGGGTGGCGTCGTGCACTGGGCGGGCGGCCTCCAGCAGGGCGCGGCCCTCCGGCGTCAGCTCGGTGTAGATGCCGCGACGGTCGTCCGCGCAGAGGTAGCGGCTGAGCAGGCCCCGGTCCTCCAGGCGGCTCACCAGCCGGGTGGTCGCGCTGCTGCTCAGCGCCGCCGCACGGGCCAGCTGCTGCATCCGCATGTGCCAGCCGTCCTGCCGGGAGAGCGCGTCCAGCACCGTGTACTCGACCACCGAGAGCTTGTGCTCCGCCTGGAGCGCCTTCTCCAGCGCGGCGTCGATCAGCCCGTGCAGTGCGGCAAGCGTCCGCCAGCCACCGGCCCGGACCTCGGCCGCGTCATCGCGGATGGACATGGCTCGCCTTCCCTTCGCATTCGTCTGTGCGCGCGTGCGTACTGAGATGTCTCCTCTCTCACAAGTATGCCAGTTGGCGCGGATAATCGGTCTCTGCAAATACTTTGCTCATACCTCCGCCTGCGCCTCCCTCCGGGGAACCTCACCACCGTCCCCGTCCTCCGGGCCGCCCCAGGCGGCGGAGCAGAGCGCCGTCGCCAGCGCCTCGGTGTAATCGGCGGCCGCCAGCCAGGCGGTGGCGAAGGCCTCGTGGTCGTCCGTGACGATCCGGCCGAACACATCGCGCGGCTGGTCCGCCGCAGCCGCCCGCAGGCCGTCCAGCAGCTCGGCGGCGGTCACCAGCCCGGCCGCACGCAGCAGGCCCCGGTCGGCCGCCGCCGCGGCCGCGCTCGGCGCGAGGGCGGACCGGCCGGTGGTGACGGCCTGCTCGACCCGGCGGCCGAGCACGTGCACCGGCGGGCCGACCGGCGGCGCGGTGGGGAGCTCCGCCGACGGGCCTGCCGAGGGCTCCTTCGGTCGCCCGGTGGACGGGTCGGCTGGCGGGTCGGCTGGCAGGTCGGCGGGCAGGTCAGCGGTCTGCAGGCGTTCCAGGCCGAGGTTGACCCGGTCCGCCCGGTCGGCGGGGAGGGCGAGGCCACCGGTGGTGTCCCCGTCGGGGGTGTCCCGGTCGGGGGCACCCGGGGGCGTACCGACGGCCAGCACCCGCAGCTCCGGGCGGTCGGCACGCTCCAGCCGGCCGATCAGCCGCAGCCGCAGGCCGGGGACCGTGGCGAGCAGGGCCAGGTTGGCCCGGAAGGCCAGGTCCGGGTGCTCGTGCCCCGGGCACAGCGCGATCACCGACCCGCTGCTCCCCGCCGTACGGGCGAGCAACTGGAGCGCCCCGCCGGGACCGGTCGGGGCCGTACCCAGCAGGACGACGTCCAGGAACAGCAGGTCGCTCCCCGCCGGGCGGCTCTCGTACGGCAGCTCCTGCGCCGCCAGCGCCCGCGCCACCTGGGCGGCGGGCGACTCGGCCCAGAGCCGGGCCACCGGCTCCGCCGTCCAGGCCGCACCCGTCGCGCGGACCGCCCGGACCGAGGCCCCGGCGCCCAGCCGCCCGCCCGTGGACCTGGTCGCGCCCTGGACCGCCAGTCCGGCCCGGCTGAACTCGCGGTGGGTCAGCGCGGCATCGCCCAGCCGCACCGTCCGGTTGCCCGCCCCGACCGCCAGCGGGGCGGCGGTCGCGGCGTCGCCGTGCGGGGTCACCTCGGCGACTGTGCTGAGCCGGCCGCCCGCGTCCACCGCCCAACTGACCACGCCCGCATGGGTCGAGGTCAGCACCGGTTCGGCGAACAGTCCGTACAGTCGCAGGCCGCCCTCCTCGGCGTAGGCCTGGCGGGCGGTGCCGCGCAGCGCGGCGAGCGGGGTGGGGGTGCCGGCGGGGGCGCCAGCGGGGGCGCTGGTGAGGACGGTGGTGAGGCCGAGCAGCTCGCGCAGGCCCGCCACCAGGTCCGCCAGCCGGTGGTCGGGCGCGCCGGAACGCGCCGCCCGGATCCTGGTCACCACGGCGACCGCCGCCGCAGCCGGGCGGTACAGCCCCGCCACCCGCGCCCCGTGGCCGGACCGCAGCAGCTCCGCCTGGGCGACCGCACCCGCTCCGCTCACCCCGGCGGCCAGCAGCGCACACGCGGCCCGGTGGAGCTGACGGGCGGCGGCGCGTTCGGCCGGGGTGAGGGTGGCGGGTGCCGGTTCGGGCGCGGGCTTGGTCGTCGCTGTGGCCGTGGCTGGTGCCTCGGGGGTCGCCGTGGCCGGAATTCCGACGGCCACCGGATCGTCGGCCTCCGGATCGCCGGCCTCCGCCAGCGGGCAGAGGGTGACGGCGGCGGCCCGGTGGACACAGGCCGGGGCGAGCAGGCAGCCACACCGGACGTTGGCCGGTCCGGTGACCACCCCGCCCGGCGCGTGCAGGACGAGCACGGCCTCCTCGTCCACCTGCACCCGCCACTCGTCGCCGTCCCGGCTGAGCGGCCGATCGGCGAGCTTCGCCGCCGCGCCGTCCAGCCGCTTCTGGAGGCGGGCGCTCAGCGCCGACACCACCTCGGCGACCACCTCGGGCCGGACGCCCGGCCAGCCGTCCCCCAGCCGATCCTGCACCGTCTGCACCGCCTGCGTCGTCTGCGTCGTCTGCGTCGTGGCGTTCATCGCACCTTCTCCCCCACCCAGCGGGCCAGTTCCAGCGGGCTCAGCGCCGCCACGGGCATCCCGGCCGCGACCAGCTGGCCCGCGACCGCCTTCGAATAGCGGGCCTTCCCGGAGTCGTCCAGCGCCGCACAGCCCAGCAGGTGCACGCCGGAGTCCACCAGGGCCCTGGTCTGGGCGATCAGCCCGTTGACCGGGCCGCCCTCCTCGAAGTCGCTCACCACCGCGATCAGCGTCCGCGACGGCACCGTCACCAGTTCCCGCGCGTAGCGCAGGCCCGTCGCGATGCTGGTGCCGCCGCCGACGCTCACCTCCAGCAGCAGGCTCAGCGGATCCGCCACCTGCTCCGTCAGGTCGAGGACCTCGGTCGAGAAGGCCACGAAGTGGGTGCTCAGCGAGGGCACCCCCGCCAGGATCGAGGCGGTGAGCGCCGCCCAGACCGTGGACGCCTCCATCGACCCCGACACGTCCACCACCAGGATCAGCCGCCAGTCGTTGGCCTGCCGCGCCCTGGTCCGGAACACCGGGCGCTCGGGCACGATCACGGGGCCCGAGCCGTCCGGCGCCGGACGGGCCGTGGCGAGGTTCGCCCGGATCGTCCGGTGCAGGTCCAGCCCGCCACCCGGGCGCCGCGACGGGCGCGGCACGCTGATCCCGGTCAGCGCCGGGCGCAGCCTCGTCGCCAGCTCACGGCTCAACTCGTCCACCATCCGCCGCACCAGCGGGCGCAGCCGCGCCACCCGGGCCTCGGGCAGGCCGCCCGCGTGGTCCAGCACCGCGCGCAGCAGGTCCACCGACGGGCGGACGGCCGACGGGTCGATCGCCTCCAGCACGTCCGTACGGCCGTGGGCGACGGCGGCCGCCAGCACCTCCTCCCGCACGCCCGGGCCGAACAGCGCCTCCAACTCCTCCGCCCACTCGCGCACCCCGGGGAAGGACGCCTCGCGGCCGCCCCTCCCACTCCCCCGGTCGTCCAGGCCCGGGCCGGAACCCTCGCCGTGGCCGCTGCCGTACAACTCGTCCAGCGCGGTGGCGAGTCGGGCGCCACGACCGGACAGGCCGCCCGCGCCGGGGCGGCCCAGCAGCAGGCGCCAGCGCTCGGCGGGGGTGAGCACGTGGCCCGGGTGCGGCAGTGGTCCGGCGGGTGCCGGGGCCGGGGCCTTCACTTGCTCTTGCCCCTGCCCCGCATCAGCGGACGGCAGCAGTCCCCTACCGGCCAGCACCCGGCGGGCGGCCAGGTCCGCGCGGACCCAACGGGCCACCAGGGCCGGGTCGGTCTGCTCCGGCAGAGCAGCCAGCCGGGTGCCCAGACGCTCCTCCACCAGGGACAGCAGCCGGTCGCGGGCGGCCGGGCTGAGCGTCTCGAAGCCGCCGCGCAGCGCGGGCAGTCGGTCCAGGAACGCGGCGTCCGAGAGCGAACCGACCCGCTCCAGCACCGGATCGAGCGCCTCGGGCGCACTGTCGAACAGCCCCTCGGCGGCGGTCAACACCCCCACCAGCGCCCGCCCCAGCACCTGCCGCGCCCGCACGTCCGTAGCCCCGTCCACCCAGGACGCGGCCCGCACGCCGAACACCTCCGCCGGCTCCTGCCCGAGCAACACCCGCACCGCCCCGGCCGCACCCCGCACCAACGGGCTCCCCCGCTCAGCGAGTTCGCCCAGCACGTACCCCAACCGCACCCCACCCAGCCGATCCGCCCGCCGCGCCAACTCCACCAGCGCCCGCGCATCCGCCGGATCATCCGACCCGCCCAACCCCTCCACCTGCCGCACCGCCACAGCGGTCAACAACTCCACCGCCACACCGAGCGGTGCCCCAGGGCGGGGCGGCCCGGCAGCCGGTCGACCATCAACAAGGCCGGAAATGCACTCGGCGGGGCCCTGCGCGGTGGGGCCGGCGGTCTGGTCGGCGGGGCCCTGCGGAGCGAGGTCGCATGTCTGGTCGGCGAAGGTGGGCTCAGCCTGGCCCGGGCTGCCCGGCGAGGCCTCATCGGCTGGCAGGGCTGCCACAGCAGGCCCCGCGAGGGCCGGGGCCACCGACACCGCCGCTACGGCGACAGTGACAGCGACGGGCTCATGCACGGCACCCCGCGAGCCCAAGACCGTACGGTCGGGGGCCTGATCGTCGGGGGCCTGATCGTCGCGGGTTTGCGCGGTGGGACCGGCGGTCTGGTCGGCGGGGCCCTGCGGAGCGAGGTCGCAAGTCTGTTCGGCGGAGGTGGGCGCAGCCCGGCCCGGGCTGCCCGGCGAGGCCTCATCGGCTGGCAGGGCTGCCACAGCAGGCCCCGCGAGGGCCGGGGCCACCGACACCGCCCCTACGGCGACGGCGACGGCGACGGCGGCGGGCTCATGCACGGCACCCCGCGAGCCCAAGACCGTACGGTCGGGGGCCTGATCGTCGCGGGTTTGCGCGGTGGGGGCGGCGGTCTGGTCGGCGGGGGTGGACTCGACCTCGTCCCTGCCGCCCGGCGAGGCCTCATTGGCTGGCAGGGCGGGGGCTGGGGTGGGGAGGCCGGGGAAGTGGCCGGCGGTGAGGCGGTCGAGGAGGGTGAGGGCGGCGAGGAGGTCGGGGAGGGTGGCGGTGGTGGGGAGGGTGGTGGTGAGTTGGGTGAGGCGGGTGGTGGTGAGGGCGGGGAGGGCGCAGGAGGCGGCGGCGGTGAGGCCGTCGAGGATCTCGCGGGGGGTGGGGTCGTCGGTGAGGCGGGTGCGGAGGGTGCCCTCGGCGGCTTGGGCGGGGGTGACGCCGCGGGTGCCGGCGACGGTGAGGAGGGCGGTGACGGTGGGGGTCCAGTGCAGGCGCCAGCGGGTGCCGAGGGTTTCGGTGCCGCCGGGGCCGGTGGTGGGGACGGGGTCGGCGTAGGGGACGCCGCAGGCGGTGAGGCGGTGGAGGAGGATCTCGCGGCGCCGGTCGAGGGGGCTGCGCAGCGGGTCGAGGCGCACTTCGCGCGGGCCCGGGTCGGTGGGGCCGGGGAGGCCGAGTTCGGCGAGGAGGGTCTCGACGGCGGGGCCGAGTCCGCTGCGCGGGGCGGCCGGGGTGGGCCGCCCGGTGCGGGTGCCGATCAGGACCTGTTCGAGGGCGCGGGCGACGGCCCGGCCGCGGCCGAGGGGTTCGCCCTGGGCGAGCACGGACTGGACGGCTTCGACGAGTTCGCCGCGCCCGGGGGCGGCGTGGCCGCGCAGCCGGGCGAGGTCGCCGGCGAGGCGGACGATCTCGCGGGCGTCGGCGGGGCCGGAGGGGTGGTCCTGGGTGCGCAGGGCGGCGCAGATCCGGACGGCGGTGGCGGTGAGCGCCTCGGTGAGGCGTTCGGGGTCGCCCCCGGCGTCGAGGACGGTGTGCTGCCACTCGGGGTCGCGGATGCCGGCCGGGTAGCCGGAGCGGGCGTCGAGCAGCGGGTAGGTGTACGGGATGAGGGAGAGCACGTGCCCGGGCTCGTCCGGGTGGGGCGGCTCCTCGGGGGCGGTCGGTCCGTCGAGCAGGGCGGGGGCGTGGAAGGAGCCGACCACCACGGCGGTCCGGCGTCCGTCGGCGGAGGCGGCCCGGATGCGGGCGCGCATCCAGGCTTCGCGGCGCAGGTCGTACGGGTCGACGCCGGGGCCGGTCTCGGCGTCGTGGCGCAGCGCCCAGCCGACCAGGAGGGCGGCGCGCCGGACGGCCTCCGGTGTGGAGCCGGGGGCGGCGGTCTCGACGAGGCGGTCCCAGAGGTCGTCGTCGTCGGCGCGGCCGGTGAGGCGGTGGCGCAGCGCGTCGGCGACGCCGGGGCCCGACGGGGTTGCGGCCGGGTGCCGGCCTCGGGCGCCCGCGCTGCCGGTGCGGTGGGCGAGCGGGAGGTCGCAGGCGATGGCTTCGACGCCGTTGCGCCGGGCCCAGCGCAGGGCGACGAGTTCCGGGGAGAAGTCGGCGAAGGGGTAGAAGGCGAGCCCGCCGGAGGGCCCGTCCGCGTCGTCCGGGCCGGCCGGGGCGGCGGCCAGGGCGACGGGGGCCTCGGTGGCCTCGTCGGCGAGCCGGTCGAGCCAGGGCTGGAACTCGGCGGGCAGTTCGACCAGGACGGCCTCGGGCCGGGCGGCGTCGAGCAGCGCGGGGAGGACCGCACTGAGGGAGGGCGCGTGGTGGCGCACGCCGATCAGGTAGGGCCCGGGACGGTCGGTGCCGGAGCCGGCCAGCCGGTCCGTCTCGGCGCGGACGGCTCCGGCACCGAGGTCGGCGTCGAAGTCGGTATCGAGAACGGCACCGAAGTCGGCGCCGAGCTCGGCGCCCGCCGTGGCGGGGCCGTCCGGGGTGGTGGTCTTCACCGCGCTGCTCGTCATCGTCAGACCTCCAGCGCCGAGCGGAGGTCCCACAGGGTGCGCCAGGTGGCGGCGCCCTGTTCGGCCCGGCGGCGGACCGGGCCGTCCCAGTAGCCGAGCAGCCGGGCCGCGTCCGCCGGGTCGTCCTTGCGGACGACGCCGAGGAGTTGGCCGGGGAGGCGGCCGAGGAGGTCGCCGCCGTCGGGCAGGTAGGCGGCGGTGACGCCGAGGGCGGTGGCGACGGAGACGGCTTCGGCGGTGCTCATCACCGTGGAGGGGCGTTCGACCTCCCAGCCCTCGGTGGAGCGGCCGGTGCGCAGGTCGCGGAAGGCGGTGACCAGTGCCTCCAGCACGGCGTCGTCGACGGCGTAGCCGGCGCCGGCCCGGGCGACGGCGCCGGTGGACTGGCGGCGGACCAGCTCGACCTCGGCGGCGAGGCTGCCGATCGGGCCGACCGTCTCGAAGTTGAACCGCCGCTTGAGGGCGGCGGACATCTCGCTGACGCCCTTGTCCCGCAGGTTGGCGGTGGCGATCAGGGTGAAGCCGGCGGCGGCGTGCAGCTGCCCGTCCGGGGTGCCGGCCAACTCGGGGACGGCGATGCGGCGTTCGGAGAGCAGGGAGACCAGGGCGTCCTGCACCTCGGGCAGGCAGCGGGTGACCTCCTCGACCCGGGCGACGGCCCCGGTGGTCATCGCGGTGAGCACCGGGGAGGGGACGAGGGCTTCGCGGCTGGGGCCCTTGGCGAGCAGCAGGGCGTAGTTCCAGCCGTACTTGAGCTGGTCCTCGGTGGTGCCGGCGGTGCCCTGGACGGTGAGCGCGCTGGTGCCGCAGACGGCGGCGGCGAGCAGTTCGGAGAGCATCGACTTGGCGGTGCCGGGTTCGCCGACGAGCAGCAGGCCGCGCTCCCCGGCGAGGGTGACGACGCAGCGTTCGACCAGGGCGCGCTCGCCGACGAACTTGGGCTCGACGGCCAGGCTGCGGCGCCCGGCCTTGAGCTTCTCGCCGCCGCTGCCCATGACGAAGGTGACCACGGCGCGCGGGGTGAGGCGCCAGCCGGGCGGGCGCGGGCCGCTGTCGTGGGCGGCGAGGAACTCCAGTTCGGCGGCGTGCTTCTCCTCGGGCGGGACGATCTGCCGGGTCGCGGTGGTGGTGGTCTCGGTGGTGGTGCTCTCGGTGCCGGTCATCGGCGGGCCTTCCTGCGCTTGCTGGTCTGGAGCTCTTCGTAGCCGGGGGCGTCGCCGTCGAGGGTGCGCTGCCAGGCGCGGGCGAACAGTTCGGGGACGGGCAGCTGCGGCAGCGCCGGCCGGTGGGTGGGCAGCGGGTACAGGGCGGCCTTCCAGGTCTCCGCCGGAAGGGCGGGGGACTTGGCCTCCTGCCAGCCGCCGGGCAGGAAGAGGCTGCGGCCGGCCCGGGCCCGCTTGGCCTCCAGCACCAGTGCGCCGGCGGCGAGTTCGGCGCGGGCGCGCTTGAGGCGGGCGGGCTTCCAGCCCGTCCAGCGGGCGGTGTTGCGGTCCGTCGGGTCGGGCAGGGCGAGCAGTTGGAGGTAGAGCGCGGCCGCGTCCTCGCCCAGGCCGTGGGTGCGGGCCGCCTCGGCGACCAGCTCGGGCGCGCTGAACTGCGGGTTCTGCAGCCAGGCCGGGCCCTCGGCGGTGGTCGGCACGGCCGTGGCGGTGGCGGCGAGGCGTTCCGGTTCGCCACCCAGGACGGACCGGACGGCGGCCAGGTCGGCGCCGAACCAGTAGCCGTCGGCCAGCCCGAGGAGCAGGTCGATCAGCGGGTCGTCGGCGCCGGTGAGGCCGGCGGGGCGCAGCCAGATCTGCTCGTACTCGGTGCGGTAGGGGCTGAGGACGAGCGCCGGACCGCAGCGGACCAGGCCGTCCGGGTCGGCTCCGCCCTCGGCGGGCAGGCCGAAGTGTTCGCGCAGGACGGTCGACAGCGAGGCGCCCTTGGTGGTGGTGACCAGGCCGAACCCGAGCAGCAGCTCCGGGTCGGCCAGGCGGGTGCGCAGCGCGGTGGCGGCCGCGGGCAGCAGCGGGCGCAGCGGGCTGTCGGCGGGCAGGTGGTAGCCGAGCCAGCGCAGCGCGTCGATCGTGCCCGGCAGGATGCCGGCGCCGGGGACGGCGGTCGCGTCCTCGGCCTCCAGTTGGAGTGCGGCGCGGCTGCCGTCGGTCAGCCGGTAGCCGGTGGTGCGGGTGAGCCACGGCGTCCGGCCGGGGTTGAGCACCTCCTCGATCCGGTCGATGTGCACGCCCTGGACGCCGGGAAGGACGTCCTCGGGGAGGGTGACCAGTTGCCCGAAGTGCCGGGTCCAGGCGGCGGCCCCGGCGGCGAGGTCGGGGCCCTCCGTCCACAGCCGCTTCGGGTCGTCGAGGGGCAGCAGGGCGCCCCAGACGTCGGCGACGGCGTTCTGGTCGAGCCCGCGCAGCCAGGCGCGGGCGGCCTTGATCTCGGCGGCCTTGAGGCCGTGTTCGGCGGGCACGTCGATGTCGCCCCACTGCAGCAGCCCGGGGGGCGGGCAGAGCAGCAGGGTGGCGCGGGCGGTGCCGATGCCGGTGAGTTCGGTGAAGGCCGCGGCGCGCTCGGGCTGCCAGGGGACGGTGCCGCGCAGGGCGGCGACCCGCCAGAACTTCTCCGTCCAGGCGAAGCCGACCCGCTCCTCGGTGCGGCGCTCCCAGACGGTGGTGAAGTGGGCGACGGGGCCGAACTCGCCGCTCGGGTCGTGGTCGACGGCGTGCCAGTGGGCCGTGCCGTCCGGGTCCTGGTGGCGGTAGTCGAGGATCACCACCGTGCGGTGGCCGTGCCGCAGCACCTCGCCCCGGCGGTAGGCCGCCGGCCGGTGGCCCTTGGCGCGTTCGTCCGTCTCGGCGAGGACGACCTCGCGCAGGGTGGCGCCGCGGTCGGCGAGCGGGCCCCTGGTGAGCTCGCCGAGCAGCAGGACCAGCGTGGAGCGGTGCGCCGCCGGGGTGAGCGGGTTGGCGATGGCGTGGGCGATGACGTCCACCCGGCCGAGCAGGTGCCGCCAGCCGTGGTGGGCGTCGCCGCCGTGCAGGGTGACGGTGGCCTCGGTCGTCCAGCCCTCGCCCGGCACGGCGGTCGGGGCGGCCGGGACGGTCGGTACCGCGAGCACGGCGGTGACGGCGCGCAGGTTGTTGAGTACCTGGTGGCCCCCGTCGTTGCCCCAGGTGCGGCCCAGGCCGGACGTGCCGGGCAGGACGGCGTTGACGGCGTCGCGCAGCTCGTCGTCCCGGCCGTGCTGGGGCCGCCACTCGGCGGCCTCGGCCTTGGTGGGGCGTTCGGCGTCCGGCTGCGGGAGGAACCGGGCGATCCGGTCGAGCAGGTCGGCGGCGGTGCGGGCGAACCCGGCGACGCCGGCCAGCAGCAGCGGGTGGGTGATCCCGGGCAGGGCGGCGCCGACCGCCTCGACGGGCAGGCTGTCGCGGGCCTCGCCGCGCTGGGCGAGCGGGCGCCTCACGCCCTGGACGGTGAGCCAGCGCTGCTCGTCCGCCGGGACGGGCTCGGTGTCGACGGGCCAGGCGAGGTCGATAAGTCGGGCGGCCTGGTCGGCCGTCAGGGCGCGCAGCACCTGGGAGCCCGCCTCGTCGCGGGGCCGCAGGGCGTGCCAGTGGTCGAAGGGCGGGATCAGCGCGGTGCCGGCGGCGGGGAGCCCGCCCGAGCGGCAGGAGCGCAGGTCGGCGGTGCGGTCGGAGCGCTCGGCGAGGTCGGGCAGGCCGAGGTCGAGGAACTCGCCGGTGCGGCTGACCACCGGGCCCTGGGCGCCGGGCAGGGCGAGCCGGCCGACCGGGAGGATGTGGGTGTCGTCGCGGCCGTTCAGCGGCAGGACGATGCGCTGTCCGTCGGCGGTGAAGGTGGTGACGGCGCGTCCGGGGTCACGGCGGATCCAGCTGCCGAGCACGGTGCCGTCGGTGCCGAGCGGGCTGTGCTCCAGGCCGGGCTGCAGCGGCAGCAGGCGGGCGCTGCCCACGACGAGCGGGCCGGCCGCGGCGGTGGCGGCGATCACGGGCGGTTCGGCGGCCCGGCCCAACTCACCGGTGGCCGGGTCGAGTTCGCGCAGCACGGGGCTGCCGTCCGGAGCGTGGCGCAGCGTCCAGTGGCCGGTGCCGTCGCCGAGGACGGGGTGCTCCTCGGGCAGCCGGGTGTCGCCGGGGTGCAGCGGGCGGGCGCCGGTGGTGCGGCCGCCGCCGGGCAGCGGGAGGGAGGTGTCGTCCGGGTGGCGGTCGCCGTAGTAGTAGTAGCCGGCGATGGTGCGGCCGGTCAGTTCGAAGGTCTGGTCCGGTCGGCCGGACCAGTAGGCCTTCTGCTCGCCGGCCTCGTGCCAGACGACGAGGAGTTCGCCGTCGACCAGGCGCAGTCGGGGCCGGTTGCGCACGCCCGTCAGCGGGGGCACCCGCAGGGTGTGCTCCAGCAGGATGCCGTCCGGGCCGACCACGAGGGCCCGGTCGTGGCGGGCGAGGATGAGGTACGGCCAGGCCTCCTCGACGATCAGGTCGTTGAGGGCACGGGGGCGGTGGCCGGGGGCGTTGTCCGGGAGGGCGTCGGGGGCGGGCGGGTCGGCGAGCCGGGCGAGCGCGTCCTCCAGCGCGGGCCAGCCGAGTTCGTCCAGGATGCCGGCGCCGAGGGCGCGGGTGAGCAGCCCGGTGACGTCGAGCGCGGCGATCTTCTCGGCGGCGGCCGGGGCGACCGTGCGGATGGCGGTGCGGTACGTGCTCAGCGAGCGGGCCAGGTCGGCGGCGCCGGCCAGGCCGCGGATGGCGGTGAGCTCCTCGGCGCGTTCCTCGGCCCACTCCCTGAACAGCTCGCTCAGCAGCGGCAGGACGGCGGCCCGGTGCTGGACGGCCTGCTCCCAGGCGGGCGGGGCGGCGCGGCGCAGCAGCGGCCGGAACCGTCCGTCGGCGGCGACGGCGGCGAGTGAGGCGGCGACCGGGCCGGTGGCGCCGGTGGCACTGGTGGCACCGGCCGCACCGCTCTGAGAGACCCACTCGCGCAGGTCGAAGCCCACCAGGTCGGCCGGCGGGTCGGCCACCGGGACTCCCGCGGCGAGCAGGAGCTCCAGCAGGTCGAGCCGGGTGAGGCTGACCCGGATGCCGGTGAAGAGGTCGACCGGGACGGCGTCGGCGCGCAGCCGCTCGACCATCCGGCCGGCCAGGGCGAGGGTGGCCGGGCAGCCGGGCCGGTTGCGCCAGCCGCGGCCGAGGTGGTGGCACCAGCGCTGGAGCCAGGCCGCGGCGGGCTCGGCGCCCTCGGGGCGCGGGCCGGTGAGCAGTTCCTCGGCGCCGGTGGCGGCGAGGACCTCCAGCCAGGCGGCGTCCTGGGCGGAGGCGTCCGCGCCGCCGGCGGCGGCCGGGTCGGGCAGCAGTTCCAGCAGGCGGGTGCGGACCCCGGCATCGTCGCGGCCGAGCTCGACCAGTGCGCCGTGCCAGGACTTCCAGAACGCGGCGGGCGCCCGGTTGACCGCCGGGGAGTCCAACAGCTCTGCGAGCAGGGACCGTTCGTGCTCGGCGCGGTCCAGCCCGGCGGCCCGGATCAGCGCGCGGGCGTCCTCGGCGACGCCGGCGTACGGGGCCATGCCGGCCGCGGAGCGCTCGGTGCACAGCTGGCGGAAGCGCTGCCAGGCGGTCAGCGGGTCGAGCCGCCGGGCGAGCTCCTTGACGTACTGGCGCAGGGACTTGACGGTGAGCGCGCCGGCCAGCGCGAACTCCAGGAAGACGGCGCGCAGCCGCTCCTCGTCGACCGCCAGGTTGTGGGTGCGCTCGGCCTCGCGGGCCTTGCCGAACCAGGCCGCGGCGTAGGTCTGGTTGCCGTGGGTGAGGAAGATCCGGCCGACCTCCTCGCAGAAGGTGGGCAGGAAGTGCGGGACGGCGCGGCCGAGCCGGGTGGCCAGCTCGTCGAAGCCGTCCTTGGCGGCGCCGGGCTTGGACTTGGCCTGACGGGCCAGCCGCTCCAACTCCTTGACCAGGGCAAGCGCGTGGTGCCCGTTGGCGGGGTCGTTCACCAGCGCCCAGGCCGGGAAGCCGAGCGCCTCCTGGCGGACCTGGCCGACCTCGGCGGGTTCGCCCTCGGGGGCGAGGCCGAGGAACTCCAGCGCGAGGTCCTCGGCGGGGCCGAGCGCGCCGGGGACGAGCCGGACGATCCGGCGGCCGTCGAGGGCGGGGTGGGCGTAGCCGCGGGCGGTCAGCACGTCGGCGGCGCTGCCGGGGCGGCCGGCGTCGGGCAGGGTGCCGGGCGGCAGGACGGCTCCGGCGTCGAGCAGCGCTTCGGGCGTCGCGGCGCCCTGGTGCGGGACGCCCTGGTGCGGGACGGTGGTGGTCATCGGGCTGGTGGTCATGCGGCGTCCTCCCCTTCGATCGTGCGGCCCGCGTACAGGGCGGCGGCCATCCTCATGCCCTCGGACCAGGCGACCGGTCCGACCTCGGCGAGCGGCAGGGACCGGCCGTCGGGGCCGGCCCAGCTGAGCGCGCCCGTCTCGCAGGCGTCGTACTCGTAGTAGTCGCCGACCCACACCCGGGCCTCGACGGTGCGGCCGCCCTCGGTGATCGGCTGGACGGCGGAGCCGCCGCGGACCCGGCAGCCGAGCCGGGCGCAGCGCCCGACCAGCTCGCGCAGCTCGCGGTAGCGGCCGCCGGCGTAGGTGCCGACCTCGGTGCCGGCCGGGGGCTCGGCGGGCCGGTGCCAGACCTCGCGGTAAAGCTGCTGGACGCGCTGGGAGACGCCGAGTTCGACGGCGAACTCGCGCAGGTCGTCGAGGTCCGGGAGGAGCACCGGGTGGGGTATCAGGACCTCGCCGTCGGTGAGGCGCACGGTGTCGCCGTCCAGGTCGACCAGGCCGAGGCCGCGCTCGGCGTCGGCGTCGCGCAGGAAGCCGGCCACGGCGCCGTCCGCGCCGGTGACCACGACGTCCCGCAGGACGGCCTGCCAGGCCTCGTCCGGCCAGACGGCGGCGAGCACGGCGGCGGGCACCGGCAGCGAGCGCACCATCCACCGCTCGACGTCCTCCTGGCAGCGCCGCTCGTGCGCGGCGAGCCATTCGGAGAGCTGCTTGAGCTGGGCGACCACGGGGTCGTCAGCGAGCTTCGACGGGACGGACTTGAGGTCGCGGCCCGCCGCGTTGCGGCACACCACCCTGCCCTCTCCGTCGAGCGCGACGCGGTACCCTCCCGCGCCCGTTTCCACCCATGCCATAGCCGTACTCCTCCCACCGGGGAACGTCGTTCGATCGCCCCGCTGACCAGCGATGCGAGGAACGTAGCGAGGGTCACTGACAACGCGACGGGCGGGGGGAGGCCGAGGGGAGGCGGGCGAGTTGAAACCACTCGAACGGGTGGTCGATCGGGTACGCAGGGGGTGCCCCGGAAGCGGCCGGACAGCGCCGGTCCCCGACACGCGAAAAGGCGGCGCCACCCGGTACGGGGTGACGCCGCCTTCGCGGACGGACGGACGGCCGCCGGGTGCTCAGCCGAGCGGCGCCCGGGGGACGATGACCGGCGCCCCGTCGTCCGGGGCCGCCAGGACGTGGCTGTCGATGTCGTACAGCGCCCGCACCAGCGGCGCGTCCACCACCTCCCGGGGCGGCCCGCAGGCCACCACCGCGCCGTCCCGCAGGGCGACCAGCAGGTCGGCGTAGCGGGCGGCCGCCGCGAGGTCGTGCAGGACCATCACCACCGTGCGCCCGCCGGCCGCGACCGCCCGGACCAGCTCCAGCACCTCCACCGCGTGGCCGAGGTCGAGCGCGCTGGTCGGCTCGTCCAGCAGCACCACGGGGGCGTCCTGGGCGAGCACCATGGCGAGCCAGCAGCGCTGCCGCTGGCCGCCGGAGAGCTGGTCGAGGCGGCGGTCGGCGAGCGCGTCGACGCCGGTGGCGCGCAGAGCCCCGGCGGTGAGCCGCTCGTCCTCGCCCGACCACTGGCGGAACAGCCCCTGGTGCGGGTGGCGCCCGTAGCGGACCAGGCCGGCCACGGTGACCGCCTCCGGGGCCTGTGGGCTCTGCGGGAGCAGCGCGACCAGGTGGGCGGCCCGGCGCGGGCGCAGCCGCCAGATGTCCTCGCCGCCGACCAGGATCCGTCCGCCGTCGGGCCGGTGCAGCCGGGCCACCGCCCGCAGCAGGGTGGACTTGCCGCAGCCGTTCGGGCCGACCACGGCCACCACCTGCCCGGCGGGCACGGTGAGGTCGATGCCGCCGAGCACCGGGCGGCCGGGCCGGTACCCGGCGGTGACGCCCTGGATCGTCAACTCCATCGCACAGCCCCCCGGTTCCGGCCGCGCTCAGGATCCGGCCAGGGCCTTGCCGAGGTCGCCGATGACGGCGTCGGCCGCCAGCGGACCGCCCCGGGTGGACCAGACCGAGCCGTCCACGGTGACGGCGTGGTCGTTCTTCACCGCGTTCAGCTGCTGGTAGGCGGGCTTGGACTGGACGTCCTTGAGCGCGCTCCTGCCGTCGTCGGTGAGGGTGGACAGGAACAGCCAGTCGCCGTCGATCTCGGAGAGCTTCTCCAGGCTGAGCGCCGGGCTGTGGGCGTTGCCGTCCTTGTCCTGGGCGGCCGGGCGGGTGAGGCCCATGTCGAGGGCGACGCCGCTGGCGAACTGCTTCTTCTCCATCCAGCTCGGGCCGGTGGGGTTCCAGCGGACGATGGAGACGGCCGCGCCCTTGTTCTTGCCGAGGTCGGCACCGGCCTTGGCGGCCTTGGCCTGGTAGTCGTCGATCACCTTGCCGGCCTGGTCGAGCTTGTTGACGGCGTTGCCGATGCCCCGGAGGGCGAGCTTCCAGTCGTCGGTGGGCGCCATGGTGACGAGGGTGGCGGGGGTGATCTCGCGCAGCTGCTTGAGCACCTGTTCGTCCTGCATGTCCCCGGCCAGGATGAGGTCGGGCTTGGCGGCGATCACCTTGTCCATCACCGGCTGGAGCAGGTTGCCGACCACCGGCACGCCCTGGACCTTGTCCTTGAGGTACGCGGGCGGCTCGTTGAGCCCCTGGCCGTTGGTGATGCCGACCGGCTTGACGCCGAGGGCGAGCACCGCGTCGAGGTCCTCCTGGGTGAGGGTGACGATCCGCTTGGGCTCGGCGGGGACCTCGACGGCCTTGCCGGTGGCGTCCTTGACGGTGCGCTTGCCGCCGTTGGCCGCGTCCGCCGCGCTGCCCGGGGCGGCGGACGCGGAGTTGGAGGGGCCCCCGGAGGTGCCCGAGGAGCCGGAGGAGCCGCAGCCGGTGAGCAGGAGGGCGGCCGCCCCGGTGACGGCCAGCACCCGGGCCGCGCGGCGGCGGACAGGGCGGAGCGGGCTCTGGGCGTACGGCATGGGTGCCTCCGGGGCGGGGTGGTACGGGAGTTGGGCGGCGTCCGGGCAGCCCGGCACGACGCGGTGCCGAGGGGACGCCCCGCTCATTAGGTTAGCCTTACCTTATGACATCGTCGCAAGTGGGCGTCCACGAACCGCCCGCCGCCACCGCGCCCGACGCCCCTCCCCCACCGGCCCGGGCCCGCCGCGGCAGCACCTGGGCGGTCGCCGTCGGAGCGGTCGCGGTACTGCTCGCGCTCACCGCGCTCTCGCTCTCGGTCGGCGCCGGCGAGGTCGGACCCGGAAAGGTCCTGGACTACCTGATCGACCGCGACGGCGCCCGCGCCGACGGCCGACTCGCCCTGGTCGTCGGCGAGTTGCGACTGCCCCGCACCCTCACCGCCCTGCTGGTCGGCGCCGCCCTCGGCGTCGCCGGCGCCCAACTCCAGTCCGTCACCCGCAACCCACTGGCCGAGACCGGCCTGCTCGGCGTCAACGCGGGCGCCTCGCTCGGCGTCGTGCTCGGCATCGCCGTGCTCGGCGTGCAGACCTCCTACGGGTACCTCGCCTTCGCCTTCGGCGGCGCCGTCCTCGCCAGCACCCTGGTGCTGCTGCTCGCCGGCAGCCGGGGCGGCGGCTCCCCCATGCGCCTGGTGCTCGGCGGCTCCGCCGTCGGCGCGACCTTCGGCGGCATCACCGGCGTCCTCATCGTCAACTCCCCCGAGGCGTACGACCGTTACCGGGTGTGGGTACTCGGCTCACTGGCCGGGGTGGAAGGCTGGACGACGCTGCGCCAACTCGCCCCCGTACTCGGCGTCGGCTTCCTGCTCGCCCTGCTCACCACCCGCCCGCTCACCGCCCTCGCCCTCGGCGACGACCTCGCCCGCGGCCTCGGCCACCGCCCCGGCGCCACCCGCGCCGCCGTCGCCGCCGCCGTCACCCTGCTCACCGCCTCGGCCGTCGCCCTGGCCGGGCCGATCTCCTTCCTCGGCCTGCTCGCCGGCTTCCTGGCCCGCGCCCTCGCCGGGCCCCGGATCGGCCGACTCACCCTGCTCGCCGGGCTGTTCGGCGCCGCCGTGCTCACCGGCGCGGACGTGCTCGCCCGGGTGGTGGCCCGGCCCTTCGAGGCGCCGGTCTCGGTGATCGTCGCCCTGGTCGGCGCCCCGGCGCTGATCGCCATCGTCCGCTCCCGCCGCTCCGCCGCCCTCGCGCTCACCGACCCCGCCTCCGAAGCCCCACCCGTCCAGCGGTCCGAACCACGCCCGGTGCGGCCGGATCCGGCGCTCCGCTACGGCACCTGGTCCCTGCTGGTCCCGCGCCGGCCCCTGCTCGCCGGACTCGGGCTGGCCGCCGCGCTGCTCACCGCCGTGGTCGTCTCCGCGCACGCCGGGCAGAGCGAACTCGGCCTCGGCCGGACCTTCCAGGCCGTGTTCGGCTACGGCGACCGGCTGGACGTCCTGCTGGTGCAGAAGTTCCGCCTCGGCCGGATCGTCGCCGGACTCGCCGCCGGAGCCGCCCTCGGACTCGCCGGCTGCCTGACCCAGACCCTCGCCCGCAACCGGCTCGCCACCCCCGAACTCCTCGGCGTCAACGACGGCGCCACCGCCGCCGTGCTGATCTCCGCCACCGCCTCCGGCACCTTCGGCGCCTGGTGGGCCGGACCGCTCGGCGCGCTGGCCGCCGTGCTGGTCGTCACCCTCGTCTCCGGCGGGCTCGGCGCCCGCGGCTACCGGGTACTGGTCGTCGGACTCGCCATGTCGGCGCTCGCCTCGGCGGTCATCCAGGTCGCCCTGGCCCGTCGCTCGCTCAACTCCGCCGGCTCGCTGTACGTCTGGACCTCCGGCAGCCTCAACGGGCGGGACTACGCCATCGCCACGCCCACACTGATCGGGCTCGCCGTGCTGGTGCCGACCGCCCTGGTGGTCGCCCGACGGCTGGCGGTGCTGCGCTTCGACGACAGCGTGGCCGCCTCGCTGGGCGTCGACCCCGGGCGGGTCCGGCTCGCCTGCCTGCTGCTCGCCGTGGCCCTCGCCGGGCTCGCCGTCGGAGTGTGCGGGCCGGTCGGCTTCGTGGCCCTCGCCGCGCCGGTACTGGCCGCACGACTGGCCGGACCGACCCGGGTGCCGGTGCTCGGCTCCGCGCTCACCGGCGCGCTGCTCGTCGTGCTCGCCGACACCCTCGGCCGGGTGCTGATCGGCGGGGTGGAGATCCCCGTCGGCATCGTCACCACCGTGCTCGGCGGCCCCTTCCTGCTCTGGGTGCTGCTCGGGCGCCGCTCAACCTGACTGAGGAGTACGGACCTTGAACAACTCTCCCCTCATCGCCACCGACCCGGACGACCCCGCGTACCGGCTGGTCACCCTCGTCTCCACCGCGCAGGACTGCGACGGCGTGCTCGCCCTGGTCCACACCGTCACCGACAAGGACCGGCACGCCGGGGACCTGACACCACACTTGATGATCTGTCAGAACGACCGATGGGAACTCACCCACCGGCTGCGCGCCGACCACCGCGCCTCCTACCAGTTCCACCCGTTCCAGGGCGACACCCCCGGCACCACCCGGGCCGACTGGCTGCACGTCCTCGACCACGCCCGCCCCGACCCGCACGACACCGAACCCCGCCTCCCCGCCCGCGACGGACGCCACCCCTCCTCGGTGCTCAGCCTGCCGGAGGCCCCCGCTCAGCCATACGTCCGGCGGCGCGAGGGCGTGCCGCGCGGGCGGACGCTCCCCCGTACAGTGGCCGGCCGGCGGGTGGACGTCCACCTCCCGGCCGGACACGACCCCCGCCTCGGCCCGTACCCAGTGGCGGTGTTGCTCGACGGCGAGATGTGGGGCGAGACGCTGTCCGTCGGCGACACCCTCGACAACCTGACCGCCGACGGCGCGATCCCGCCCACCGTCGCCCTGCTGGTGCACACCATGGGGCCGGGACGCCCCGAGGACCTGAGCTGCAACCCGGCCTTCGTCGACCTGCTCGCCGACCGCCTCCTCCCCTGGGCCACAAGGGAGTTCGGCACCACCGACGATCCGCGCCGGACCGTCATCGCCGGCCAGAGCGCGGGCGGCCTGACCGCCGCCTTCGCCGCCTTCCGACGCCCCGAGCACTTCGGCAACGCACTCTCCCAGTCCGGCTCCTTCTGGTGGCCGGACGGCACCGAGTTCGACGCCGGCAGCGAATGGCTCACCCGGCAGTACGCCGCCGAACCGCGGCGCGCGGCCCGCCTCTACCTCGAAGTCGGCCTCCAGGAGTGGATGCTGCTCACCCAGAACCGCCACCTGCGGGACGTACTGACGGCCCGCGGCTACGAGGTCGAGTACCGCGAGTTCAACGGCGGCCACGACTACGCCTGCTGGCGCGGCGGCCTGGCCGACGGCCTCGCGCATCTGCTGGGGTCACCCGTAGGGATGGTTTCGACCAATTCGCACACCTCCGAGCCGCCCGGCACCTAACGTCGGAGCCCACACCGGATGACCTCGGAGGTCAGCGATGAACGCGTCCTCGTCCGCCACGCCTCCGCCGATGGCGTGGCAGTACTGCGGCGACCAGATCAAGCTCTGGCGCGCTCGCGCCGGAGTCACGCGCGAGCAGCTGGCCACCGAGGCCGGCTACAGCTACGAGAGCCTGCGATCCATGGAGGCCGGGCGGCGGAAGCCATCGCTGCATCTCTTGCAGGTGGCCGACGAACTGTGCGAAGCGAAGGGGATTCTGGTAGCAGGAGCGCAGTTCCTGAAGCCGGAGAAGTATCCCCATTTCGCCGAAGACTACATGCGGTACGAGGCCGAGGCCGTCGTCATCCACTGGTTCGAGACGCTACTCATCCCGGGACTTCTCCAGACCGAGGAGACCGCAAGGGCGCTTCTCAGCGCGAACTGGCCGCCACTCGATGACGAGACCATCGAGGAGCGCGTCGCAGCCCGCCTCGCGCGTCAGACAGTGTTGAAGACGCAGACCAAGTCGTTCAACTTCCTGATCGGTGAAGCTGCGGTGCGGAACCCACTACGCACGAGTGAAGCTCACAAGTGCCAGCTCCTTCACCTGCTGGCCGTTGATGAAGCACGCCACATCGTCATCCAGGTCGTGCCCAGTGCCGGCGCACACGCGGGATTGAACGGCCCCTTCATTCTGCTCGACAGCGCCGAACATCAGCGCCTCGCATACGAGGAGGGGCAAGCAATGGGCCTGCTCCACTCCGCCCCGGAGAAGGTCGCCCTCCTGAGCCAGCGGCATGCGATGATCCTCCAGCGGGCCCTCAGCCCTGAGGCCTCCGCTGAATTCATCGCCAAACTGGCGGAGGAACTATGAGCACCGAACTGGCCTGGTTCAAGTCCAGCCACAGCGGCACCGAAGGCGGCGCCTGCGTGGAGATCGCCATCACTCCCGCTGACGTCCACGTCCGCGACTCCAAGGACAAGGCCGGCCCCCAACTCGCCTTCGCTCCCGAGGCCTGGGCCGACTTCCTCCTGTTCGCCCGAAGCGCTTCTCCCGACGCGGGCTGAGGCCACCGGGTAGGCCTCGTGCTAGCGTCACCGACGGCAGCGCGACGGCGCCGGCCCCGGACGAGATGTGCGCCGTACCCGGCCCGTCAAGACGACGCACCCAGGGAGTCGTCATGACCGCCGCCGGTGCACCGATCGCCCGTCCGCTGGACGTACCGTGGATCCACGGCTCGCCGTCCGCGAAGCACAACGTGGACCCGGAGATCCAGGTCCACGCGTACGACGAGCACACCGTCATCCTGCGGCAGAACAAGGCGGTCCACTACGAGGCGCCGTTCCTGTTCCTGCTCTTCGGGGCGGAGCGGGCCGTGCTGATCGACACCGGGGCCACGTCCCAGCCCGAGTACTTCCCGTTGCGGGAGACCGTCGACGATCTCATCGCGAAGTGGCTCGCCCGCAACCCCCGGGACGACTACCGGCTGCTGGTGCTCCACACCCACCCGCACGGCGACCACATCGCGGGCGACGGACAGTTCGCCGACCGGCCCGCCACCACCCTGATCGGCTCCGATCTCCCCACCGCCTGGGCGTACTTCGGCTTCGACCGGGACCCCGAGGCCACCGCTCGCATCGACCTCGGCGGCGGACGGGTGCTGGAATGCCTGGCCACCCCCGGACACCACGAGGCCGCCGTCACCTACTACGACCCGTGGACGGGCTTCCTGCTCACCGGCGACACCGTCTACCCCGGCCGGCTCTACATCGACGACTGGCCCGCCTTCGGCCGCACCGTCGAGCGCCTGATCGCGTTCACCGGCGAGCGCCCCGTCACGTACGTCCTCGGCTGCCACATCGAGATGACCCGCGAACCGGGCGTCGACTACCCGATCCGCACCACCTACCAGCCCGACGAGCCCCCGCTCCAGCTCACCGTCGACCACCTGCACCGCATCCGCGCCGCCCTCACCGAACTGGGCGACCGGCCGCGCCGGCACGCGCTGGACGACCTGATCCTCTGGCCGAACGGCTGACGGCAGCCGTTCGGCCCTGCCGGCGTCGCTAGCTCTGCTTGATGGCGGAGATGTCGAACTCCAGCACCACCTTGTCGCCGACCAGCACGCCGCCGCCCTCCAGCGCCGCGTTCCAGGTCACCCCGAACTCCTTGCGGCTGATCGTCACCGAGCCCTCCAGACCCACCCGCAGGTTGCCGTACGGGTCCACGGCGTTGCCGGTGTACTCGAAGTCGATGGTGACCGGGCGGGTGGTGTCCTTGATGGTGAGGTCACCGGTCACCCGGTACTCGGAGTCGGAGCCCACCTCGACGGAGGTGGAACGGAAGGTGATGTCGGGGAAGTTGGGGGCGTCCAGGAAGTCGTTGGTCCGCAGGTGCTGGTCGCGCTGCTCGACCCCGGAGTCGATGCTCTCCGCCTTGATCACCACCTGGCCGGTCGACCGCGCCGGGTCCGCTCCGTCCAGGTGGGCGCTGCCCTCGAACTGCCCGAACGAGCCCCGCACCTTCGTCACCATGGCGTGCCGCGCGACGAAGCCGATCCGGGAGTGCGCGGGGTCGAGGACGTAGTCCCCGGTGAGCTCGGGAAGCGAAACGGTCATGAGGTACCTCCAAGAGTGGCCTGGATCCGGGCGTCAGCCTGCAAGGTGTCAGCCCAATGCAGTACCACCCCGCCCGCCGCGCGGCGCCGCCCCACCAAGTTCCCGCCAACGGGTGAAGGGGTATCAGTCCCGGTACGGGACCAGCCTCGCCAGGTCCAGGTCGAAACCGAACGGCTCAGGGATGCGAATCGACTCGCCGAACTCCCGCTCGGTGCGGGTGCGGTAGCGGTCGCGGTTCGGGTCCGAGAACAGGGTCACGGTCTTCTGGCCCGGGTCGATGATCAGATAGAGCGGGAAGCCCATGCGCGGGTAGTCGCGCGCCTTTCCCGTCCAGTCGTTGTCGGGGTTGGACGGCGAGACGACCTCGACCGCGATCAGGGCGAGGTCTGCGGGAATGTCGTGCCCCGGCAGGTTGATCACGTCCTCGGGCAGGTAGGTCAGGTCGGGATTGCGAACCGCACCGACCTCGGGCGACGAAAGGTCGCTGTTGCCGGTCGGGAAGTAGCCGGAAGGGCAGTGTGTCTCGAACTGGCGCTGCACCACCGCGAGGTTCAGCTGATGAATCGATGAGGGCGGCGCCTGCGCCACGATGAGATCGCCGGACAGCTCGACCTTGTAGCCGTCCGGGAGGCTGCGTCGGGCCTCTTGGAGGAGGCGGTAGTGCTCGGGATTCATGCGATCTCCTCCGGTGCTCCAGCCCCCGTACGAGAGTAAGGGCAGGTCAAGGAGGGCCTCCCGCCCGACCGAATGTACGTTCGACTGGGATGCTGTCCGGCATGACCAGAGATCAGGTGGGGCGGCTTATCGGGGCCGGGTTCGGGCTCGTGTTCATCGAGGCGAATGCGGGGGCGTTGCCGTCGGGGGTGGGGGTTGCGCTGCGGGTGATCGGATTGGCCGCGTTCCTCGGGCTGGTCTTCTTCGGCCGTCGGCGCGGCGCGCAGGCGGCCGAGACCGGTGGCGAGCCCACGGGCACGAGTTTCGGGGGGCGGTACTGGCTGATCGTGGTGGCCGAGGTGGTGGCGGTCGCTACCGGGCTGGCGGTGATCAACCGGGTGCTGCACACGCCGCAGGCGACGGTGGGGTGGCTCGCCCTCGTGGTCGGCGTGCACTTCTACGGTCTCGCGGTGGCCTGGCACCGGCCTTCGCTGCACACACTCGCCACGGGGATGGCGGTCTGCGGCGCACTCGGGCTGGTGCTGGCCTTCGGCGGGGCCCCGGCGGCCGTGGTCGCGCTGGTGGCGGGGATCGCGCCCGGGCTGTTCCTGCTCGGGTCGGTGTGGTGGTCCGGCCGGGCGGCGGTGGCCGCGCCCGGCCGGACGGCCTGAGCCTCAGGGTGTGACGGGTCGGGCGGGTCGGGCGGGCAGGCGCAGGGCGAGCAGGGCGCCGACGGCGACGAGGGTGGCGGTGAGGGCCAACGCGGCCCGGTAGGGGGTGGGGTCGGCGCCGTCGGTGAGGGCGCCGATCAGGGCGGCCGTGGCGGCGATGCCGACGGCCCCGCCGAGGGTCCGCAGGATGGTGAACAGGGCCATCGCCCGGCCCATCGCGGGCGGTGGGACCTCGGCGAAGCCGGCGATCTGGACGGTCAGCACGGCGGTGCCCAGCACCAGTCCGACCGCGAACATCAACGCCCGGACAGCCCAGGGGTTCTCGGCGAAGCCCAGCGCGGCGAGGATCGCCGCGGCCAGTAGCAGGGTGGGCAGGGCGAGGCGGCGCGGGCCGAGCCTGGGGAGCAGCCGGTCGACCACCTGGGAGGCGGCCATCAGGCCGATCGCCTCCGGGAAGACGCTCAGCCCGGCGTCCAGGGCCGTGGCGCCGCGGGCGGCCTGGTAGAGCAGGGGCAGGACGAAGAGGGCGCCCATCAGTCCGGCCGAGGTGAGCAGGGCCAGCCAGCTCGCCGCGCCGTAGGACCGGTCGGCGAGCAGCCGCAGGTCCACCAGCGGTTCGGGCGCGCGGAGTTGGTTCCGTACGGCGAGCCCCAGCAGGACTGTTCCGGCGAGTCCGCCGATCCAGACGGACGGGGCGGCCCAGCCGTGGGCCGGGCCGAAGCCGAGGGCGTAGGTGAGCAGGCCGAGGCCCGGGGTGGCGAGCAGGAAGCCCCGGGTGTCGAAGCGGCCGGCCGGGGGTTCCGGTGCGGTCCGCAGGGCGGCCAGGCCGATCGCCACGGCGGCGATGCCGACCGGCAGGTTGACCAGGAACAGCCAGTGCCAGGAGAGGTGTTCGGTGAGGAAGCCGCCGAGCGGCGGTCCGAGGGCGGGCATCAGGGCGGTCGGCACGATCAGGATCCGGCCGAGCCGCGGGCGTTCCTGCGGTTCGAAGGCGCGGAACAGCAGGGTCATGCCGACCGGGGTGAGCAGTCCGCCGGCCACGCCCTGGACGGCGCGGGCGGCGGCCAGGGCGCCGAGGCCGGGGGCGGCGGCGCACAGGGCGGAGGCGAGGGTGAAGACGGCGAGCGCGCCGAGGAAGACCCGCTTCACGCCGTACCGGTCGCCCAGCCAGCCGGCCACCGGCAGGCCGAGGGCGAGGCCGACCAGGAAGGCGGTCTCGACGGAGTTGGCCGCCGAGACGGGCCGGCCGAAGTCCTCGGCGATGCGGTAGAGGGCGGGGTTGACGATGGTCGAGTCGAGGCCGTTCATGCACATCGCGGCGGTGTACACGACGACCACCGCGGCGCGCCCCGCGAGCAGGGGGCGCGCCGGGGACGCGACGGCGGGACGGGTCACCTTCGATCTCCCCGGGTGCTCTCGCCCTCGAGCCGGGAACATGGGGGGACCCCTGCTCGGAGAGCGGGGGATGGTCCTCGGTTCGGAGTCGCGAAGCTGCGGAAAGGTCTCCGGAAGTTCTGACACGAGCCGTTGTCAGTGCCTGTCGCTAGGTTGATCTCGTGCACCTTCGGTATTCCTATCGCGTCTATCCGACGACGGGTCAGCGTGCTTTGCTGGCAAGAACTTTCGGATGTGCTCGGGTGGTGTACAACGACGCTCTCGCCGCGCGGAAGGAGGCCCGGAGGGCTGGGCGGCCCTACCCCGGGAGCACAGACCTTCAGAAGCTGGTCATCACGGCGGCGAAGAAGACCGCCGAGCGGGCGTGGCTCGCCTCGGTCGGCGTGGACCCGCTGATCCAGTCCCTGCGGGATCTGGACACCGCGTACCGGAACTTCTTCGACTCGGTGTCCGGCAAACGCGCAGGGCGTCCGGTCGGCCTGCCACGGTACAAGTCGAAGCGCGATGCCAGGCAGACACTGCGCTTCACTCGCAACGGGTTCCGCATCCGAGGGAACGGGAAGCTGAACCTGGCGAAAATCGGCGACGTGCGGGTGAAGTGGTCGCGGGCGCTGCCCGCTGACCCGTCGTCCGTGACGATCGTGCTGGATGCGGCCGGGCGATACCACGCGAGTTTCGTCGTGGACGTCGAACCGTGCCCCCTGCCCGAGGTTGGTGCCGAGATCGGCATCGACCTCGGGCTGACCACCTACGCCGTCCTCTCCGACGGCAACGTGATCGACAACCCCCGCTTCCTCCGCAAGGCCGAGAAGCGACTCAAGGCCGCACAGCGGGAACTGTCCCGCAAGGCCAAGGGATCGAAGAACCGGGAGAAGGCCCGCATCAAGGTCGCCAGGGCGCACGCCAAGGTGGCCGACACCCGTATGGACTGGCTGCACAAACAGACCACCAGGATCATCCGCGAAACCCAAGCGGTGTACCTGGAAGACCTGAACGTGCGCGGCCTCGCTCGAGGCCGACTCGCCACATCCGTCCACGACGCCGGATGGTCCACCTTTCGGCGACTCCTCGAAGAGAAGGCAGCCCGGTACGGACGCACCATCGGCATCGTGCACCGGGCGTTCCCGTCCTCCCAGCTCTGCTCGGGCTGCCGACACCGCGACGGCCCCAAACCCCTGCGGGTGAGGGAGTGGACCTGCGGCGTGTGCGGCGTACTGCATGATCGTGACCTCAATGCTGCTCGCAACATCCTGGCCGCCGGGCAGGCGGACAGGCTAAACGCCCCTGGAGGGCCGGCAAGTCCCGGCGTGGCGATCCCACGCCAGGCACGGCCCGTCGAACGGGGAACCCACCTCGGCGATCTGCCGCGCACGGATGTCCGTGCCGCAGACGCGGGAGGAATCCCCGTCCGTCAGGGCGGGGAGGATGTCAAAGGTCGGTCCAGTGTGCGGTGATCCAGGCCAGGGCGTCGGGGCGGGTGCAGGGGCCGTGGGCGACGGTCCAGCCGGCCGGGACGGCGGCGAAGGCGGGCCACAGGGAGTGCTGGCCCTGGCCGTTGACGAGGGCCAGGAACTCGCCGTCGGCGTCGAAGGGGTTGGCGGGGGCGTCACTCATCGGTGGTCTTCTCCAGCGTCGGTGGGGTGCGGGCGGTAGGTCGGGTGAAGGTGGTCGCTCGGGCGCAGGTGGTCGCTCGGGTGCAGGTGGTCGCTCGGGTGCAGGCAGTCGGCGATCACGCCCGCGATGTGGGCGATCGGGGCGGGCAGGGTCATGTCCTTGTGCGAGCAGGCGACGTCGGTGTTGTCGATCCGGCCGGTCACGTAGGGGGCCCAGAGTTCGGGCACCAGGGTCTCGTCGATGGTGTCGACGGTGGCCCGGAAGAACCGCACGTCGCCGTGGAAGGGACGGTGGTCGTAGCCGCGCACCAGGTGGTTGGTGTTGAGGTAGATCTCGTTGAGCGCCGTCACGGTGGCCCGGTCCAGCCCGGCCAGCGGGCTGCCCTCGCGCCCCAACAGGTCGATGACGGCGTCGAGTTCGAGCGGCTGCCCGGCGAGGTCGTCGGGCCCGAAGCCGCCCATGGTCAGCAGCGCCTCCAGGGCTTCGGCCTGGTCGGGGACGGGCAGGTCGCGGAAGCCCTCGGCCGGGTAGGCGTCCAGGATGGCGAGCAACTCGACCCGTTGGCCCAGCTCCTGGAGCCGGACGGCCACGGCGTGGGCGATGATCCCGCCGGTGGACCAGCCGAGCAGCCGGTACGGGCCTTCGGGCTGGACCTCGCGCAGCCGGTCGGCGTAGTGCGCGGCCAGCTCCTCCATCGTGGCGGGCAGGGGCTCGCCGACGGTGGCGGCGCCGACGCCCTGGGCCTGGAGGCCGTAGAGGGGAACGTCGGTCGGGAGGTGGCGGATCAGGCCGGTGTAGCACCAACTGAGGCCGCCGGCCGGGTGGATGGCGAACAGCGGGGCGCGACGGCCGGGGGCGGTGGGCCGCAGCGGGAGCAGGACGTCCAGGGCGTCGACGCCCGGGGCACCGTCGGACAGCGCGGCCTCGAGCGCGGCCACGCTGGGGGCTTGGAACAGCGTGCCGATGCCGACCTCCAGGCCGAGCACCTCGCGGATCCGGCCGGCCAGCCGGACCACCAGCAGGGAGTGGCCGCCGAGCGCGAAGAAGTCGTCCTCGACTCCGACCGTCTCCAATCCCAGGACCTCGGCGAAGAGTTGGCAGAGCTGCTGCTCGCGCGGGCTGCGCGGCGGGCGGCCGGCTCCGGCGGCGGGGGCCTCGGGGGCGGGGAGGGCGCGGCGGTCGAGCTTGCCGTTGGCGGTCAGCGGCAGCCGGTCGAGCAGGACCACGGCGGAGGGCACCATGTGGACGGGCAGTTCGGCGGCTGCGTGCGCGCGCAGGGCCTCGGGCGAGGCGTCGGACGCGATGCCGGGCGCGCTGCCGGCGGCGACCGCGTAGCCGACCAGGCGCCGGTCGCCGGGGGTGTCCTCGCGGACCACCACGGCGGCGTCGGCGACACCCGGGTGGGCGGCCAACACGGCTTCGATCTCGCCGAGTTCGATCCGGAAGCCGCGCAGCTTGACCTGCTGGTCGGCGCGGCCGAAGTACTCCAGCACGCCGTCCGCGCGGCGCCGGGCGAGGTCGCCGGAGCGGTACATCCGGGCGCCCTGCTCGCCGAACAGCCCGGCGTACGGGTCGGCGACGAAGCGGGTGGCGGTGAGGTCGGGGCGGCCGAGGTAGCCGCGGGCCAGGCCGGCCCCGGCGACGTACATCTCGCCGGTGACGCCGGGCGGGACGGGCTGGAGGTGCTGGTCGAGGACGTAGACCCGCAGGTCGGGGATGTTGACGCCGATGGTGCTGCTGCTGGTGGCGGCGGCGCTCGCCCGGTCGAGGGCGATGTACGAGACGTGCACGGTGGTCTCGGTGATGCCGTACATGTTGACCAGGGTGGGCGCGTCCTGCGGGTGGCGGGCGTACCAGTCGTCGAGGCGGCCGAGTTCGAGCGCCTCGCCGCCGAACACCACGTAGCGCAGGGCGAGTTCGCTGCCGGGCCGGTCCCGGTCGGCGGCGCTGAGCTGGTAGAAGGCGGACGGGGTCTGGTTGAGCACGGTGACGCGCTCGCGGGCGAGCAGGTCGAGGAAGGCGGCCGGGTCGCGGCTGACCAGGTGCGGGACGACGACCAGCCGGCCGCCGTACAGCAGGGCGCCCCACAGCTCCCAGACCGAGAAGTCGAAGGCGTAGGAGTGGAAGAGGGTCCAGACGTCCTGGGCGCCGAAGCCGAACCAGTGGTCGGTGGAGCTGAACAGCCGGGCGACGTTGCGGTGGGTGACGGGCACGCCCTTGGGCCGGCCGGTGGAGCCGGAGGTGTAGATGACGTACGCGGTGTCCTCGGCGCGCAGCGGGCGGGTGCGTTCGTGCTGGCCGAGCGGCGTGGCCGGGTACTTCGCCGACTCCGGCCCGTCGACGAGGAGTCGGGGTACGGAGTGCCCGGGCAGCCGGGGGGCGGTGGCGCGATCGGTGAGCAGGGCGGCGGGGGCGGCGTCGGCCAGCATGTAGGCGAGGCGGTCGGCCGGGTAGTCGGGGTCGAGCGGGAGGTAGGCGGCGCCGGACTTGGCCACCGCGAGCAGGGCGACGACCAGGTCGACCGAGCGGGGCAGGGCCAGCGCGACGATGGTGCCGGGGCCGATGCCGTGGGCGGCCAGCAGGCGGGCCAGGCGGTCGGCGCGGGCGGCGAGTCGGGTGTAGTCGAGTCGGTCCTCGCCGCAACTGACCGCTACGGCCTCCGGGTTGGCGGCGGCCGCGGCCTCGAAGAGCTCGGGCAGCGTGGCGGCCGGGTCGGCAGTGGACTGAGGGGTGGCGGGCTCGGAAGTGCCGTTCCACCCGACCAGGGCGCGCCGGCGCTCCGCCGCGCTGATCAGCGGCAGTCGGCCGATCGGGGTGTCCGGGTCGGTGGCGGCGGCGGTGAGCAGACGGGTGAGGCGGTCGGCGAGGGCGGTCGCCGTGGCGGGGTCGAAGAGGTCGGTGCGGTACTCCAGGAAGCCGCCGATGCCGCCGTCGGGCCGCTCCCCCGCGTTGAGGGTGAGGTCGAACTTGGCCGTGCCGCTGGGGATCGCGGCGATCTCCGCGGTCAGGCCGCCGCCGAGCGCGACGGGTTCGTCGGCGCGGCTCTGCCAGGCGAGCATCACCTGGAACAGCGGGTGGCGGGCGAGCGAGCGGGCCGGGTTGAGCTCCTCGACCAGGCGGTCGAAGGGCAGGTCGGCGTGCTCGTGCGCGGCCAGTACGGTGCCGCGCACGCGCTGGAGCAGCTCCCGGAAGGACGGGTCGCCGGACGTGTCGGTGCGCAGCACCACGGAGTTGACGAAGTAGCCCACCAGGGCGGCGGTCTGCTCGTCCTCGCGCCCGGCGAGCGGGGTGCCGACGGGGATGTCGGTGCCGCAGCCGTGCCGGGTGAGCAGGGCGGCGAGGCCGGCCTGGACGGCCATGAACACCGTGCTGCCGGTGGAGCGGGCGAGCGCGGCGAGGGCGGTGTGCGCCTCGGCGCCGAGGGTGAAGGGGACGGTGGCGCCGTCGTGCCCGGCCACGGCGGGGCGGGGGCGGTCGGTGGGCAGGTCCAGCTGGTCGGGCAGTCCGGCGAGCGCGGTGCGCCAGTGTGCGCTCTGCCGTACGGCGAGCGGGGTGGGCGCGTCGGCGGTGCCGAGCAGGTGCCGCTGCCAGGCCGCGTGGTCGGCGAACTGGACGGCCAGTGGCTTGAGCTCGGGCGCGTGACCGGCCTGCCGGGCGGTGTAGGCGGCGGCGAGGTCGCGCAGCAACGGGGTGGTGGAGGCGCCGTCGCCCGCGATGTGGTGGAGCAGCAGGAGCAGGGTGTGTCGTTCGGGGCCGAGCTCGGGGCCGTGGCCGAACAGCGTGGCGCGCAGCGGCGGTTCGGCGGCGAGGTCGAAGGCGTACCGGACGGCCTCGGTCATCTCCCCTGTGCCGTCGTGGAGTTCGACCGGCACGGGGGATGTGATCCGCTGGTACGGCGTGCCGTCCGGCTCCTCGCCGTAGACGGTGCGCAGGACTTCGTGGCGGGCGGTGAGGTCGCCGAGGGCGAGGGTGAGCGCGGCGCGGTCGAGCGGGCCGGTGAGGGTGAGGGCGAGCGGGATGTTGTAGGTGGGGCTGGGGCCTTCGAGTCGGTGCAGGAACCAGAGGCCGCGCTGGGCGGGCGAGAGCGGCATCCGATCGGTGCGGGGCACGGGCAGCAGAGCCGGACGGGGCTCGGGCCGGGCCTCGGGCCGGGTTTCGGGGCGCTCGACCTGCGGTTCGTCCTGGAGCAGGGCGGCGAGGGCGGCCGGGGTCGGGTGGCGGAACACGTCGGCGAAGGCGACCGGTGCGGCGAAGGTCTCGCGCAGCCGGGCGGCCAGGCGGCCGGCGAGCAGGGAGTGGCCGCCGAGGTCGAAGAAGGAGTCCTCCCGCCCGGGCGCCTCGGGCAGGCCGAGGACGTCGGCGAACAGTGCGCAGACCAGTTCCTCCTGCGGGGTGGCGGCGGCCGCGCCGGGGGCGGTGGCGGCGGGCTCCGGGAGGGCGCGGTGGTCGAGCTTGTCGTGGGCGGTGCGCGGCAGTTCGTCCAGCACCAGGACGGCCGCCGGGACCATGTGGGCGGGCAGCCGGGCGGCGAGCGCGGCGCGCAGGGCCTCGGGGTCGGGCGCGGCGCCGGTGGCGGGGAGCGCACCGGCGGGCAGGTCGGTGGCGGGGTGGTCAGCGGCGGGGTGGTCAGCGGCGGCGGTGAGTTCGCCGGCGGCCGGGACGACGTAGCCGAGCAGTCGCTTGCCCTGCGGCCCGGGGCGGGCGATCACCACGGCCTGGGCGACGCCCGGAAGTTGGGCCAGGACGGCGGCGATCTCGCCGGGTTCGATCCGGAAGCCGCGGATCTTCACCTGGTCGTCGGCCCGGCCGAGGAACTCCAGGGTGCCTTCGGGGCGGCGGCGGGCGAGGTCGCCGGTGCGGTACATCCGGCTGCCGGGCGGGCCGTAGGGGTCGGCGAGGAAGCGTTCGGCGGTGAGGTCGGGGCGGCCGAGGTAGCCGCGGGCCAGGCAGGCGCCGGCCACGTACAGTTCGCCGGTCACGCCGTCGGGCACAGGCCGCAGCGAGCCGTCCAGGACGTAGGCGCGGGAGCCGCGCACCACCTGGCCGGTCGGGGCGCCGTCCGGGCCCGGGGTCCAGGCGTAGGCGTCGACGGTGGTCTCGGTGGGGCCGTAGAGGTCGATCGGGTGCAGCCCGGGGACGGCGGCCAGGCGCTGCCAGAGCGCGGGCGGGGTGGCCTCGCCGCCGACCGCGAGCACCGACGGGCGGTGCCGCCCCTCGTCCAACACGCCTTCACCGAGGAGGACTTCGAGGTAGGAGGGGGTGAGGTCGAGGTAGTCGATGCGCTCGCGGTGGAGGTGGGCGGCGAGGGCGGCCGGGTCGCGGTAGGTGGCGTCGTCCAGCAGGTGGAGTTCGTGGCCGTGGACCATCCACAGCACCGGGTCCCAGGAGGCGTCGAAGGCGAAGGAGGCGCTGTGGGCGATCCGCAGGCGCTCGCGGCCGGCGCGGCGGACGGCGGGGGCGATGTGGTCCTCGCCGTGGCCGGCGTGCAGGTTGGCGAGCGAGGCGTGGGTGACGACCACGCCCTTGGGGCGGCCGGTGGAGCCGGAGGTGTGCAACACGTAGGCGGCGTCCTGGAGTTGCGGGGCCGCCAGGGGAGCCTCGGGGACCTCGGATCCCTCGGAGGCATCCGGCGAGTCCTCGCCGCCCTGCGGCCGGACGGTGGGCAGGCCGGGCGGCAGGCCGAGGTCGGCGAGCGCCTCGGGGGTACCGACCGCGCAGACCGGACGGGCGTCGGCGAGCACCGCGGCGAGCCGCTGCCGGGAGTGGGCCAGGTCGAGGCCGACGCAGGCGCCACCGGCCTTGAGCACGGCGAGCATCGCGACCAGGGTGTCCGCGCTGCGCGGCAGGGCGAGGGCGACCGGCGCGCCGGACCGGACGCCGAGGGCGCTCAGCCGGTGCGCGAGGCGGTCGGACCGGCGCTCCAACTCGCCGAAGGTGAGGGCGGTTTCGCCACAGTGGACGGCGACGGCGTCCGGGGTGCGGGCGGCCTGGGCGGAGAACAGCTCGGGCACGGTCCGCTCGACCGGGGGTTCGGTACGGCCTTCGGTGGCGCGGCGCAGGGCGTCGGCGTCCAGCAGGTCGATCCGGGCGATCGGTGTCTTCGGGTCGGTGAGCAGCAGCTCGGCGAGGGCGTCGAGGTAGCGCAGCAGGCCGTCGCGGTGGGCGGCCAGTGAGGCGGCGCCGTGGCGGGCCGGGTCGGCGTCGAGGGCCAGGCGCAGGGCGCCGTCGGGGCCGGGCGAGACGTTCACGGCGAGGTCGTCGACGGGCCCGGCGGCGAGATTGCGGACCACGCCGGGCAGGCCGGCCAGGTCGAGGTCGCCCTCGAAGGCCTTGATGTTGACCATCGGGCCGAACAGGGCGCGGCGCCCGTCGGTGCCGCCGAGGTCGCGGCGCAGATCCTCCAGGGGGTAGCGCTGGTGGCGGCGGGCGGCGCGCACGGCGCGGACCACCTGGCGCAGCAGGTCCTCGGCGGTGTCGGCGGGGCGGACGGCGAGGCGCAGCGGGAGGACGTTGGCGGCGGCGACGGGGGTGCGCAGGGCGGCCGGGCCGCGGCGGTTGGCGAGCGGGAGGCCGAGCAGGACGTCCTCGGCGCCGGTCAGGCGGTGCAGGTAGCCGGCGGTGGCGGCGAGGAGGAGTTCGGCCCAGGTGGCGCGGGCGGCGGTGGCGGCGCGTTCCAGGCGCTCGCGGGTGCCGGCGGGGAGGGTGGCGGTCAGGCGCAGCGGGGCGGCGGCGGGCCCGGGGGCCTCGGCGGGGGTGCCCGGCAGCGTGGCCGGCGGGATGCCGGGCAGGGCGGCCGGGGCTTCGGCGCCGGCGAGCTGGGCGGACCAGTGGGCGCGGTCGGCCCGGTACTCCTCGCCCGCCCGGTAGGCGGCCTCCTCGGCGGCGGCCTCGGCGAGGCTCGCGAAGGGGCTGGGGCCCGGTTCGGCGCCGCTGGTGCGGGCGGCGTAGTGGGCGGCGACGCGGTCGCCGATGAGGGTCAACGCGTAGGCGTCGACGGCGAGATGGTGGATCCGGCGGTACCAGATCCGGTGGTCGTCGGCGAGCCGGATGAGGGCCTGGGTGAACAGCGGGCCGGTGGCGAGGTCGGCCGGGCGGGCGAGGTCGGCGCGCATCCAGGCCTCGGCCTCGGCGGCCGGGTCGTCGGCGGCGCGCAGGTCGAGGCGGTGCAGCGGCCAGCGGTGACCGGGGTTCAGGCGCTGGCACGGGGTGCCGTCCGGGCCGGTGACGACGACCGCGCCGAGGGCCTCGGCCTCGTCCACCGTCTGCCGCAGGGCCGCTTCGAAGGCTTCCTCGTCGAGCGCTCCGGTGATCTCGACGGCGTCGCCCGTGTTGTAGACCGGGCTGGCGGGGTCGAGCGACTGGGCGTACCAGACGGCGGCCTGGGCGGCGAGCAGCGGGACGTCGGCGGGCCGGGCCCCGGTGGGCTGCGTTTCGACGGGCTGCGTTTCGACGGCGGGCATGGTGCGGAGAGCTCCTCGGGGATCCGGAACGCATTACTTAGGTTAGCCTAATCTAACTTCATACGAACTGGTCAACAGCCCGGTGCTGCCGGACCCCTGACACCCCGGAGACGCCCCCGTGCCCCAGCCCCAAACCGCGACCCAGTCACTCAAGGCCCCGAACGCGGCCAAACAGGCCGTCCGCGCGCGCATCCACGCCCACGGGCCGGACCTGCTGGCGCTCAGCCACCGCATCCACGCCCACCCCGAGACCGCCTTCGAGGAGCACCGGGCCGCCGCCTGGTGCGCCCAACTGCTGCGCTCCCACGGCTACTCGGTCACCGCACCCGCCCACGGCCTGGCCACCGCGTTCACCGCGAGCCTCGGCAGCGGGCCGGTCACCGTCGCGCTGGTCTGCGAGTACGACGCCCTTCCCGGCCTCGGGCACGCCTGCGGGCACAACCTGATCGCCGCCGCGGGCATCGGCGCGGCACTCGGACTCGCCCCGTACGCGGACGAACTCGGGCTCACCGTACGGGTGATCGGCGCTCCGGCCGAGGAACGCGGGGCGGGCAAGGCCCTATTGCTGGAGGCCGGGGCCTTCGAGGGGGTGGACGCGGCGATGATGGTCCACCCCTGCCCGGTCGAGGTCGCCGACTTCCGTTCCTTCGCGCTCGGCACCCTCTCCGTCCGCTACACCGGACGCGCCGCCCACCCCAGTCTCAACCCGCACGAGGGCCGCAACGCCGCCGACGCCCTCACCGTCGCCCAGGTCGCGCTCGGGCTGCTGCGGCAGCAACTGCCGCCCCAGTGGCGGGTGCACGGCATCACCACCGCGGCCGGGACGGCCCCGAACCTGATCCCCGACAGCGCGAGCGCCGAGTACGAGATCCGGGCCTCGGCGGCCGAGGACCTCGCCCAGTTGCGGGCCCGGGTCGAGGATTGCTTCCGGGCCGGGGCGCTGGCCACCGGCTGCGAGGTGGAACTGAGCCGGCCCGAGCCGGACTACCTGGACATGCACTCCGACCCGGCGCTGCTCGCGCACTGGCGGGCCAACGCGGCGGCGCTGGGGCGGCCCGAGCCGGTGGAGCGCGGACCGTTCGCCTGTACGGACATGGGCAACGTCTCGCACGTGGTGCCCTCCATCCATCCGGTGCTGGACATCACCGGAGGCGCCTGCGCGCCGCACGAGGCCGCGTTCGCGGAGGCCGCGGTCGGGGCGGAGGCCGAACGGGCGCTGCTGGACGGCGCGGTGGCGATGGCGTGGACGGCGGTGGACCTCGCGGGCGGGTGACAGCCGGCAGCTGACGGCTGACGGGTAACAGATGACAACTTTCAGCGAACAGATTTCAACTTTCATTATCTGTTCGCTGAAAATTGTTCGCTGTCATCTGTCATCTGTCAGCCGTCAGCTGTTCGCAGCCCGCCGCCGCCCCGCGCCCCGCCACCCCCGCGCCCCGCGCCGCGCACTCACTCCCCCGTCAGCACCACGGCCGCGCCCGTCCGCAGCGGCCAGAGGAAGCTCCAGTGCGGCAGCCGTAGCTGCAACACCCGGTCCCCCGGCCCGAGCGGGTGGGCGGCCTGCAGCTCGCGCACCCGCCGGTCCGCCTCGCCGTGGGTCAGCCGGACCGCGGCCGGGCGCCCGCCCGGGCCGTAGCCGACGCTGAGCAGGTGCTGCGGGGTGAGGGCCCGCGGCGGGTCGGTGTCCAGCTCGCCCGTGGTGTCGAGCCCGGCCAGCGCTCCCGGCACCCCCTCCCCCAGCACGCAGACCAGCTCGTTCTCGGCGAGCAGCCAGTCCCGCCGCCCGGGCGGGTCCGCCGGGTCCAACGGCAGGTACGCCGCACCGGACTTGGCCACCGCGAGCAGCGCCGTCAGCAGCTCCTCCGGACGCCGGGCCGGCGCCAGCCCGACCACCGTGCCCGGCCGGGCGCCGCGCCGGGCCAGGGCCCGCGCCAGCCGGTTGGCCGAGGCGTTCAGCTCCCGGTACGTCACCACCCCGCCGTCCGCGAGCACCAGCGCCGGGGCCTCCGGGGTCCGGGCCGCCTGGGCCTCGACCGGGCCGACCACGGTGGTGGCCGGGTGCTCGACCGCCGGGCCGGCGCGCACCGGCTCCGGCAGGACCAGCCCCTCCGCCGCCAGCACCCCCGACGGTCCCGCCGCCACAGCGGTCACGCCGCCTGCACCGGCTCTGCCCGTGCCCGCCTCCCGTACGACCGCCTCCATCAGGCCACCACGCCCAGCAGTTCGGCCCAGGCCTCGACGGACGGCCGCTCCGCCAGCCGTACGAACGCCACCTCGGCGCCCTCGGCCCGCCAGCGTTCGGCGAGCGTCATCAGCCGGATCGAGTCGAGGCCCCAGTCGGCCAGGTTCTCGTCCAGCGGGATGTCCGCCGGGTCCTCGCCGAGCAGGTCGGCGACCTCGGCCCGGATCCGCTCCACGGTGAAGCCTGTGTGGTCCATGCCCGTCACTTCCCGTCCGTCCCTTCCAGCGCCCCGTCCAACGAACCGTCCAGCGAACCGAGTACGGCGTCCGCCGTGGCGACCACCCCGCACCGCCCGGCGATCCACTCCAATGCCGCGCGGTGCTCGTCCGGCCCGAAGTCGGCGACCGCGTCGGCCACCACGAAGGCCTGGACGTCCCGCATCCAGGCGTCGCAGGCGGTGGCCTGCACACCGATGTGGGCGTACACCCCGGTGATCACCAGCTGGTCGCGGCCCTGCTCGCGCAGCAGCCGCTCCAACTCGGTGCGCACGAAGGCGCTGTACTTCCACTTGGTGAGCACGGTGTCGCCGGGCGCCGGCGCGACGGCCGCGGCGATCGCCGTGGCGCGCGGGTCGTCCGGGATGCCCGGACCCCAGAAGTCCTGCTGCAGTCCGCGTTCGGCCGCGCTCTGCCCGCCGCGCTGCGCCGAGTAGACGACCGGCACCCCGCTCGCGCGGGCCGCAGCCGTCAACGCGGCGACCTTGTCGAGGAGTTCGGGCACCGGGGCGGCGTCGGCCGGGAACGCGTCCAGGAAGTGGTTCTGCAGGTCGTGCACCAGCAGCACGGCACGGGCCGGGTCCACCGTCCAGGAGACCCGGTTGGCGGGCAGCTCCCCGGCGGCGGGCAGCGGATAGGAGGGAATGCGGGGCAGGCCCACGATGGTCGAACTCCTCGGATTCACGGGGGTGATGGGGGGGAACGGGGGGTCACGAAGCAGTGAGGGAGGCCACGATGGCGGCCCGCAGGTCCTTCTTGCTGACCTTGCCGATCCCGGTGGCGGGGAAGGCGTCGACGAACTCCACCCGGTCCGGGACCTTGTAGTCGGCCAGTCCGCGCCGGCGCACGAAGCGCTTCAACTCGACGCCCTTCGGCGGCTGTTCACGGCTCTCGGCGCGGAGCACGACGTACGCGCAGGTGCGCTCGCCCAGGTACGGGTCGGGCATCGACACCACCGCCGCGTCATGCACGGCCGGGTGGGCGAGCAGGTGGTTCTCGATCTCCTCGGCGGCGACCTTCTCCCCGCCCCGGTTGATCTGGTCCTTGGCCCGGCCCTCGACCACCAGGTGGCCGCTGGGCAGCCGGCGGACCAGGTCGCCGGTGCGGTAGAAGCCGTCCGGGGTGAAGGAGTCGGCGTTGTGCCCGGGGGCGTTCCAGTAGCCGCGGATGGTGTACGGGCCGCGGGTGAGCAGGTGCCCGGTGGTGCCGTCGGGCAGGTCGCGGCCCTGGTCGTCGACCACCCGGACCTCGTCGTCGGGGGAGATCGGACGGCCCTGGGTGGTGGTGATCAGCTCCTCCGGGTCGTCCAGCCGGGTGTAGTTGACCAGGCCCTCGGCCATCCCGAACACCTGCTGCAGCGTGCAGCCCAGCACCGGGCGCACCCGCCGGGCCGCCTCCGTACTGAACTTGGCGCCGCCGACCAGCAGCACCTCCAGGCTCTCGTACCCGCGGGCGCCGCGCTCGGCGGCGTCCAGCCAGAGCAGCGCGAGCGGCGGGACGAGGCCGGTGACGGTCACGCCTTCGCGCCCCATCAGCGGGAACGCCGTCTCCGGGTTCGGCCGGGGGCAGAGCACCACCCGGCCGCCCGCGTACAGCGTGCCGAGCGAACCGGGCGAGCTGAGCGGGAAGTTGTGGGCCGCGGGCAGCACGCACAGGTAGACGCTGCGCGCGTCCAGCGCGCACAGTTCGACCGAGCCGCGCAGCGAGTAGATGTAGTCGTCGTGGGTGCGCGGGATCAGCTTCGGCACGCCCGTGCTGCCGCCCGAGAGCTGCAGGAAGGCGACGTCCCCGGGCTCGGGTTCGCGGGCGGGGCCGGGCCCGTCGCAGGGCACGTCCGCCAGCCGGACGTGCCCGCCCGGGTCCTCGCCCGCCACCAGGACCAGCCGCAGCGCCGGGTTCTCCGCCCGTACCCGGTCGGCGAGTTCACGGTGGTCGAAGCCGCCCTCGACGCCCGGGACGACGTACGCCACCGCGCCGGTGAACGAGCAGAAGTGCGAGATCTCCGCGTACCGGTGCGCGGGCAGCGCGAAGACCGGCAGGGCGCCGATCCGGAACAGCGCGAAGACCACCTCGAAGAACTCTGCGGCGTTGGGCAGTTGGACCACCACCCGGTCCCCGGCCCGGACCCCGCGGGCGAGCAGCCCGGCGGCCATCCGGTCGGCCCGGCGGTCGAGTTCGGCGTACGTCCAGCGCCGTTCCCCCGCCGCCACCGAGTGGCCGCCCGGGTCGACGACGGCGATCCGCTCGCCGTGAGCGGCGGCGCGCTCGCGCAGCATCCGCCCGAAGGTCTCGCCGCGCCAGTGGCCGGCGGCCCGGTAGCGCTCGGCGAACTCGTCCGGGTACGGGGTGAATCCGCCCAGCACGTCGTCCAGGGGGGTCACAGCGCCACCCCCGCCGCGTCCAGGAAGGTACGGAACTTGGCGCTGGTCTCGGCGAGTTCGGCCTCCGGCCGGGACTGCTCGACCACCCCGGCGCCCGCGTACACCCGCAGCGTCCGCCCCTCCGCCTCAGCGCAGCGGATGGTCACCACCCACTCACCGTCGCCGGTCTCGTCGCCCCAGCCGACCATGCCGGTGTAGAAGCCCCGGTCGAATGGCTCGACCTCGCCGATCACCCGGCGGGCGACGTCCGTCGGCGTGCCGCAGACCGCCGGGGTCGGGTGCAGCGCGCAGGCCAACTCCAGGGCGGAGACGGCCGGATCGGCCAGCTCGCCGCTGATCGTGGTGGCCAGGTG
Organism: Kitasatospora sp. NPDC058162; assembly: GCF_042884005.1. Taxonomy (NCBI): domain Bacteria; kingdom Bacillati; phylum Actinomycetota; class Actinomycetes; order Kitasatosporales; family Streptomycetaceae; genus Kitasatospora; species Kitasatospora sp. NPDC058162. The sequence continues at coordinate 175,416 of NZ_JBHVUS010000002.1, read as the reverse complement.
CCACATCGCGGCCGTCCGCACCAGGGTGGGCCGCTGCGGCACGTCGAGACTGCGGCAGTACGGCGCCAGCGCCGCGCGGATGGCGTCCACCACCACGGCGTGCTCGTGCAGGTCCTTGGGCGACTCCAGCAGCGCGGCGGCACGCCGGACGTCCTCGCCCAGGTCCTCGCTGCGCGGCACCGAGCCGGCCAGCGGGTTGGCCAGCACGGCCGTTCCCCGCCGGGAGAGCAGGAGTTCGGGGCTGGCGCCGATCAGGGTGCGGCCGCCGCCGGCGGGTACCGCGAAGGTGTAGCCGCCGGGGTCGCGCCGGGCCAGGCGCTGCAGCACGGCCGGCAGGTCGAGCGGCCGGTCGCTGCTCAGTTCCAGCGTGCGGGCCAGCACCACCTTGCTCAACTCCCCGCCGCGCAGCCGCTCGACGGCCGCCGCGACGCCCGCACCGTACGCCTCCGGCGCCGGGACCGGACGGATCCGCCAGTCGGCCTCCGCGACCGGCGGCGCGGGCAGCGCGATCAGCGGGTCGTCGCGCAGCGCCCCGGCGGACCGGACCCGGGCGGGGACGGCGAGCTCGACCCGGCCCTCGTGGTCGAAGGCCACCGCCCCGACCACCAGGGGCCGTTCGACCCCGGCGCCGCGGGCCTGGGCCAGCGTCTCGGCGACCCGCAGGGGCAGCGGACGCGCGTCCTGCGGCACCCGGGCGTGCACGCCGGCGGCGAGCAGGGTGCGGGTCGGCGAGGCGAGGAACGCCTCGCCGTCGGCGGCCCGGTACTGGCCGAGCAGGCCGCTGGCCGCGCCGATGGCGGTCCGGTCGGGGCCGCCGTCGGTGGGGGTCGGCGGGGCGTGGTGCACCGTGGTCACGGTGTTCTCTCCAGTCTGGGACAGGTCTACGGTCTGCCGGTCTTGCGGTCCAGCGGCCTGCGGTCCACCGGCCTGCGGCGGCTCCGTTCGGCGGGGACGCCGCACAACGGGGATGCCGCACAGCGGACGGCCGGGGGCGTCTCAGGCGCGCAGGGTCGCGCCGCCGTCGACGTACAGGTCGTGCATGGTGATGTGCCGGGCCCGGTCGGAGGCCAGGAAGAGCACCGCCTCCGCGATGTCGGCGGGCTCGGCGATCCGGCCGAGCGGAATGCCGACCCGCCAGGCCGCCAAGTCACCGTCTATCACGCGCCGTTCGGCCGCCTCGGCGTCATCGCCCCACAGCCCGCGCTGCATCTGCGTGTCGGTCGAACCGGGCGAGACCACGTTGCAGCGCACCCCGGAGCGGGCGAGCTCCAATCCGAGGCAGCGGGTGAACATGGTGGCCGCCGCCTTGGACGCCGCATAGGCGGCCATCCCGGCCCGCGGCACCCCGGCGGCATTGGAGCCCACGGTGACGATGGCACCCTTTCCCCGCTCGGCCATCCGGCGGCCGACCGCCCGGCTGGTGTGGAACACCCCGGTGGTATTGACAGCGAAGGTCTCCGCCCAGTCGGCGTCGGCGAGTTCGACGATCGGCCCGGCCCGTAGGACACCGGCGACGTTCACCAGCACCCCGACCGGCCCGAGTTGACGCTCAATCAACTCAACTCCGTCATCAACCGCTTGGCCATCAGCGACATCCATCACATACGGGTGCACCCCGCCGGACTCCGCCGCGAGCCCGGCAAGCGGACCGGCGTTCCGGTCCACCGCCGCGACGACGGCCCCCTCGGCGACCAGCGCCCGGACCACGGCCGCGCCGATGCCCTGCCCGGCCCCGGTGACCATCGCGACGACACCGTCGAATTCGGACCGCTCCACAGGACATCCCCTCCGACAGCATTGTTAGGCAAGCCTAACCTAACACAATTGTTCGCCTACGCCGAGAGTCCGTTCGACAGGCCCTTCGAGACTCCTTCCGACAGTCCTTCCGACGGACCTTTCGCTACCTGGCCCCCCGTCAATCCACCCGGGCACGCGAAGAGGCCGCCCGCCCCGAGAAAGGGTCAGACGGCCTCAGGTTCTTCTCGCCGAGCCGGACCCGGAACCGGCTCGGCGGGTGCGTCAGCTCCGCGGCCCGGCGGTGTAGATCCAGTCGAAGCCGTCGTACCCCGGCCCGTCCAGGTGCTCGGCGCGGTGCAGGCCGGCGCGGAGGGCGACGCGTTGGGAGGGGAGGTTGTCGGGGCGGATGCGGGCGATCAGGGGGAGGTCGAGGACGTGGGCGGCGGACCACTCCACGACGGCGCCGACGGCCTCGGTGGCGTAGCCGCGGCCCCAGGCGGCGGGGGCGAAGCGGTAGAAGAGGTTGAGGACGGGCCGGCCGGCGAGGTCCATCGGTTTGACGCCGCAGAAGCCCAGCACCACTGCGGCGTCATGCGGGCGGACCGTCCAGTAGCCGAAGCCCCGGTCCTGCCAGAGGGCGTCCCAGCGGACGTAGCGCTCCGACGCTTCGGCGTGGGTGGTGAGTGCGTCGGAGGGGTTGTGGTGGCAGGCGGCCGGGTCGCGGTGGATGGCGAGGACGGCGTCGATGTCGTCCTCGGTCGGGCGCCGCAGCGACAGCCGACGGGTGGTCAGTTCCTCGTGTCCGTCCACCGGTTGATGGTACGGGGCGGCCTCAGTGCGCGGCCGGGGGCGGGGTGAGGCCGGCGCAGCCGCGCAGGCCGTCGCGGCGCTTGAGGGCGGCCTCGGCGGCGGCGCCGGTGACCGGCTGGGGGATGCCCTTGTCGTCGATGGTGGCCGGGGCGAAGGCCTCGCCGGTGACCTTGCCGTCGGCGGCGAGGGTGAGGGTGGTGACGCCGGTCTCGTTGGAGAAGGCGTAGTTGGAGGTGCCGTACCAGAGGAAGTTGCCGAAGCCGTACCCGATGTAGGTGTTGCCGAGCATGCCCGAGCCGACCATGGTGTGGGCGTGGGTGCCGACCACCGCGGAGGCGCCGACGGCGGCGAGCTTCTTGGCGACGGCGGTCTGGGCGCCGGTCGGGCAGGCCTTGCCCTCCTCGCCCCAGTGCAGGTAGACGAGGACGACCGGGGCCTGCTGCTTGGCCGCCTGCACCGCCGAGACCAGGGCGGGGACGTCCAGGGCCGAGGCGATGCCGGGCTTGTTGGCGCCGGCCCGCCACTTCTGGTTGGTGATGTCCTCGACCTGGCTGGCGGCGACCACCGCGACCTTCACCCCGCGCACGGTGGTCAGGTACGGGGCGTACGCCTCCTTGGCGTTGTGTCCGACGCCGAGCACCGGGATGGGCGAGGAGTCCTTGGCGGCCAGGGTGTCGGCGAGGCCGTCGGCGCCGAAGTCGACGGCGTGGTTGTTGGCCATCGAGACGACGTCGACGCCGGAGTCCTTGAGGACGGACAGCGCCTTGGGCGCGGTGCGGAAGGTGTACGTCTTCGGCTCGGGCGCGCCGCGGCCGGTGATCGCGGTCTCCAGGTTGAGCACGGAGAGGTCGGCGTCGGCGAGGGTGCGGGAGATCGGGCCGAGGGCCTGCTCGGGCGGCTGGACTGATAGCCGGGACTGGGTGCGGCCCTCGAAGTGGACGTCCCCGGCGAAGGCGACGGTGATGGTGCCGTCGGGGCGGGGCGCGCCGCCCTTGGTGGGGGCGGCGGCGGGGGCCGTGCCGGTGGTCGCGGGGGCGGTTCCCGCCGGGGGTGCGGCCGCGGACGGGGCGGTCGCCGCCGAGTGGAGCGCCGGGTCGTCCGGCCCGCAGGCGGCGACGGCGGTCAGCCCGACGAACACGGCGACGGCAGCCGCGGCACGGCGCATGAGTGGTTCCCCCCGGAGGTCGATGCAAGGCGGTCAGCCTACGCCACCGAATCGGCACCGCTTAAGCCCGTCCCCACAACATTCCGGACACAAAAGGACACCACCGGTCGCACCGGGCATCTGCGCCCCGCCCCGCACCGACCCAGCCCCGCACCAACCGGGCCCCACGCCTACCGGGCCCCGCCACCGACCCGGCCCGTCCGTCCCGATCCCCCGCCCCACCGGGCCACCGCGTCCCTGGCGCCCCCGCCCGGCGGCGCGCAGCGTGGAGGAGGAGGCCGCCGGCGGGACCGCCCGGCCGCGCCCGGCCGCCGGAGGAGGTTCGTGATGGCCAGCAACCAGCCGGCCCCCGGCCGGGAGTGCCGGATCGTGGTCGGGATCGACGGTTCGGAGCCGTCGAAGGCGGCGTTGCGCTGGGCGGTCGGCCAGGCGGTCCTCACCGGGGCCGTCGTGCACGCGGTGGCGGCCTGGGAGTACCCCTCGCTGTACGGGTGGTTCGCGCCGATGGTGGACGAGGGCTTCGAGCAGGCCGCCCACCGCACGCTGACCGCCGAGGTCAACGAGGTGGTCGGGGCGCAGCGCCCGGTGGAGGTCCGGGAGAGCCTGGTGCTCGGGCACGCCGCCGAGGTGCTGCTGGACGCGGCCGAGGACGCGGACCTGCTGGTGCTCGGCAGCAGCGGCCGGGGCACCTTCGCCCGGACGCTGCTCGGCTCGGTGTCCACCCGCTGCGCGGTGCACGGGGTCTGCCCGGTGGTGATCGTCCGGCCGGACGGTACGGCCTCCACACCGCGGCGGCCGTCGGCCGTCACGGCGGTCGCGGCGGTCGCGGCCGACGAGGGGGCCCCGGCAGCCGCCCGGACCAAGGACTGGCAGCTCAGCCTGCACGTGGTCGAGCACCGGGACACCACCCGGGTGCACGCCGTGCTGGACGCCGACGGCACCGTCCTGCACAGCGACACCCTGGCCCGCCGCAACCCGCGCGACACCCCGGCCCCGGCGGTCGGCGACGAGTTCGCGGTCGGCCGGGCCCTGGTCGACCTCGGCCACCAGCTGCTGCGGGCCGGTGTCCACGGCGCGACCGGTCCGGCGGAGTCGGAGGGGTGAGCGCAGGGCGCACCCCGGGGACGGGTCCGGCACGGGCACCGGCCGTCTCGGGTCCAGCACGAGCACCGGCCGTCTGCAGTGGTCCATGCTGGACCCGCCCCTCTTCACCCTTCACCCCGCCCTCGCCGGAGCCACCCTGCCGATGAACCAGCCCGACCCGACCCCCGCCCCCGCCCACACCCCCGCCCCCGACTTCACCCCCGCCGAGCGCGCCCGCGGCCGCGCGCTGCGCCGCGCCCAGCTGCCGTGGGCGCTCGGCGGCCGACTGGCGGGCCTGGCACTGACCCTGGTGCTGGGCCTGACCCCGGCCGGTGCCGCGCTGGTGACCGCCACCGGCCACTGGTTCGGCGGCTCCCGGACGGCCGGGGTGCTGGCCGGCGCGGCGGCCCTGGTGGTGCTGGGCCAGGCGCTGCAGCTGCCCTTCGGCGCGGGGGCACGCACCGTCCGGGCCCGGTTCGGACTGGTGACCCAGGGCTGGGCGGGCTGGGCGCTGGACGCCGTGCGCTCGTTCGGGTTGACCCTGCTGCTGGTCCTGCCGCTGGTGCTCGGCCTGTTCGCGCTGACCGCGTGGTCGCCGCGGCACTGGTGGCTCCCGGCGGCGGGGGCGGCGGCGCTGCTGACGGTGGCGCTGTCCTTCCTCCACCCGCTGCTGATCGAGCCGGTGTTCAACCGCTTCGCCCCGATGCCGCCGGGCGAGCTGCGGACGGCGCTGCTGGCGCTGGCCGAGCGGGACGGCGTACGGGTGGCGGACGTCCTGGTGGCGGACGCCTCCCGGCGGACCACCGCGCTGAACGCGTACGTCTCGGGGTTCGGCGCGACCCGCCGGATCGTCGCGTACGACACCCTGCTGTCGGCCGCCGAGCCGCGCGAGGTGGAGCTGGTGGTGGCGCACGAGCTGGGGCACGTCAAGCACCGGGACGTGCCGCTCGGCACGGCGCTCGGGGCGGTGGGTGCCGCCGTGGCGGTGGCGGTGCTGGGCCTGCTGGCGGACTGGCACCCGCTGTTGGCGGCCGCCGGGGCGGACGACGCGGCCGACCCCCGGGCGCTGCCGCTGCTGGCCGCGGTGGCGGCGCTGCTCGGCGCCCTGTCGGGGCCGGCGCAGTGTGCGGTGAGCCGCCGGATCGAGGCCAGGGCGGACCGGCACGCACTCGAACTGACCGGGGACGCCGAGCAGTTCGTGGCGATGCAGCGCAGACTGGCGGTGGTGAACGTCTCGGATGTCGACCCGCCGCGGCTGCTTGAGCTACTGTTCGCCACTCACCCGAGTGCGACCCGCCGGATCGCGGCCGCCCGCGCCTGGCAGGCCGGGCGGGGCCTGGCGGCGGGCCCGGCGGCCGGTGGGCCGACGGCGGGGACGCGCCCGACCCCGGGGTGAATCCGTTGTATAGTGCAACAAATCCCGAGGAGGTAGGTACGCCGTGCCCGGCCGCGAGTCGTCCATCGACACCATCCAGCGCGAGCTGACCGCCTTCGCCCGCCGTGCCCGGCACAAGGCCTCCCAGCTGCACCCCGACCTCTCCCTGGTCACGTACAGCATCCTCGACCTGATCACCGAGCGCGGCGGCTGCCGGGCCGCCGACGTGGCCGCGCACTTCATGCTCGACAAGTCCACCGTCAGCCGCCAGGTCACCGCCCTGGAGAAGCTCGGCCTGCTGCGCCGCGAGACCGACCCGGACGACCAGCGCGGCCAGATCCTGCGCGCCACCGAGGCCGGACTCACCCTGCTCCGGGACGCCAACGAGCAGCGCCGGATGTCCTTCACCGCCCGCTTCACCGACTGGTCGGACGAGGACGTGGCCCGCTTCGCCGCGTACCTGGCCCGCTACGGCGAAGAGGGCTGACCCAGGCCGGAACCCCGGCCCGCACCCCCGCCCGTACCCGCACCGGCACCCGCGCCCGCAACCCCCGCCCGTACCTGCACCGGCACCCGCACCCGCACCCCCACCCGTACCCGCCCGCCCCCGCCCCGGGGTGCGCCCCACCGCCCCCACGGTGTACAGAGGAGAGGTGCCCCTCCGGCAGCGTCCCGATGACCCGCGTCCCCGCGCCCGCCGCCGCTCCTGGCGGCCCGACCGCCGAGTGATGACGGCGCTGCCGCTCGCACTGATCGTCGTGATCACCGTCGTCGACGTCCTCTCCCCGCCGGAGATCCACCTCGGTCCGCTGCTGATCGTCGCCCCGGCCCTCACCGCCTCCATCGCCGGCCCCCGGGCCACCGCCGGGGTCGCCCTGCTGGCCCTCGCCGCGCTCACCGTCATCGGCGCCGTCCGGGACGGCCTGACCAGCGCCAACATCGAGACCCAGCTGAGCGCCCAGGTGGTCGTCTCGGCGCTGATCGTCGGCCTGCGGGTGCTGCGCGACCGGCACGAACGCGAACTGGCCCGGGTGCGCTCGGTCTCCGAGGCCGCCCAGCGGGTGCTGCTGCGCCCGCTGCCGGACCGGATCGGGCCGCTCCACCTGGCCTCCTTCTACCTGGCCGCCGAGGCCGAGGCACAGGTCGGCGGCGACCTGTACGCGGCCGCCCGGACCACCGACGGCACCCGGCTGCTGGTCGGCGACGTCCGGGGCAAGGGGCTGTCCTCGCTCGGCGACGCGGCCCTGCTGCTCGGCGCCTTCCGCGCCGCCGCCCACCTGCACGCCGACCTGCCGGGCCTGGCCGAGTACCTGGACGGCAGCGTCTGCTGGGACCTCGCCCAGCTGGCCGAAGCCCGGCGGGCCGAACGCTCCCGGCACCAGCACCAGTACCAGCACCCGGACGAGGAGGAGCCGGACGAGGGCGGCGAGTCCTTCATCACCGCCGTCCTGATCGACATCCCCGACGACGGCACCCACGTCCACCTGATCGACTGCGGCCACCCGCCCCCGCTGCTGCTGCGCCCGGACGGCGTCACCACGCTCACCACCCGCAACCCCGCACCGCCGCTCGGCCTCGGCGAGCTCGCCCCGGTCTCGTACGAGGTGCAGACCTTCCCGTTCCACCCCGGCGACCGGCTGCTGATCTACACCGACGGGGTGATCGAGGCCCGGGACGCCCAGCGCCGCTTCTACCCGCTGACCGAGCGGGTCACCGCCTGGCAGGCCGAGCGCCCCAACGTCCTGCTGAGCCGCCTGCGCCGCGACCTGCTCGCCCACGTGGGCCGCCGGCTGGACGACGACGCGGCGATGGTGATGGTCGAGCGGCTCCCCTGACGGCGGGGGGGCGTGGGCGGACGGTCAGGGCCGGTACGGCAGCTGCGGCACCTCGAAGCAGTCGGTGGTCATGGCCGGCACCTGGGTGACCCAGCCGCCCCGCCCGCCCCCGGCGGAGTCCTGCCAGCGGGCGACGTTCAGGCAGGCCCGGGTCGGCCCGCTCGGCGGCGGCCGCGGCACGAAGGAGGCGGGCAGGATCAGCCCGTGCGCGTCGTAGGGCTCGGCGCGGTTCAGGAAGGCCTCGACGCAGGCCCGGGCCGGCGCGGCCCCGCAGGAGTCCAGCGCGTCGGTGAGCCACTGGGCGCCCGCCCAGCCCTCCAGCTCCCAGGCGGACAGCTGCCCGGCGCGGTCCGGGTAGTAGCGGGCCATCGCGGTGCGGAAGTCGTGCACGGCCGGGTACTGCTCGTCCTCGTAGTTCAGGCTGGACGACGTCGCCCAGAGCGCGTTGCGGCAGTTCGGCGAGGAGGCGTAGTCGGTGCGCACCGACTCCGACCAGTTCTGCACGGTGGTCACCTTCGCCGCGACCGCCGCCCCGGCCTCGTCCAGCGCCCGGCAGAGCGCCGCGTTGCCGCGCGAGTCCATCGCGTCGAAGAGCAGCTGGGAGCCGTCGGCGTGCACGGCCGCGGCCACCGCCTGGAAGTTCGGCAGCGCGAAGTCCACCGTCTGGAGCAGCACGCGGTAGCCCTCCGCCTCCAGCCCGGCCTTGAGCTGTCCGGCGTAGCGGGCTGAGTCCGCCTGGTTGTAGGCGACCACGGCGGCGCTGCCGGCGCCCAGGCGCTGCTTGAAGAAACGGAACACCTCGGTGCTCTGGTAGAGCGTGCCGTTCCAGCCGACCGCCCGGCCGTCGCGCGGGGCCGCGCTGCCGTAGATCCCGTACAGGTGCGGCCAGCGGTCGTACGCGGTGCCGATCGGCTGGCCGCCGACGTCCGGCACCCCCTTGCCGCTCACGTACGGCGCGCCCGCGTAGTCCAGCACGCTGCCGCTGACGAAGGCGAGGACGTGCGCCTGGTCGATCAGCCGGTGCACGCAGTCCTGGTTGCCGATGCCGCTGCCGCCGTCGTCACAGGTCACCAGCCGGACGGTGCGCCCGTGCAGGCCGCCGCGGTCGTTGAGGGCCTGGAAGAACGCCTGGGCGCCGTACCGGGGGCCGCTGAACACCTCGCTGCCGACCGGGCTGGTGAGGGAGGTGACGATGCCGATCCGGATCTCGGTGGCGGACACCCCGGTGTCGGAGGCCGGGGAGCCGGCCCCCGGGGAGCCCGCTCCCGGGGTGGGCGTGGCGCGGGCGGCGAAGGCACCGTCCGGCAGCCGGGTGCCGCAGCCGGCGAGCAGCGGGAGCAGCAGGGCCAGGACGGACATCAGCATCCGCACACGGCCGGGCCGCCGACGCGGGGGTGCGTCGGCGGCCCGGCCGCGCGGCGGTGCGGTCAGCTGCATCCGGGGACCGGGGTGCCGCTCGCGCCGCCGGCCTGGGTGAGCAGCCCGCACAGGGTCGAGCGGGAGACCTTCCAGGTGCCGTTGTCGAGGACGGCCTGGCCGCTCGCGCTCGGCTCGACCACGGTGCTCTGGAGGGAGAGCGCGTAGGTCACGGTCGCGTCGGCGGCGTCGGTGAACGCGACGCCGTTCACCTTCGCCTGCACCTGGCCCACCCGCGGGTCCTGCGAGAAGCCCTGGAGCACCGGGAGCAGCGCGTCACCGCCCTGGAGCAGCTTGGCCTTGTCGGCGATCGGGGTGGCCGGGTCGAAGAACTTCTCCCAGTTGGCGGTGATCTCCGCCGTGGCGGCGGCCGGGTCGGCGGGGGCGGTGCCGGTGGCGCTCGCGGTGGCACCGGCGCTCGCGGTGGCGCCTTCCGTAACACTGGCGCTCGCGGTTACGGCCGGCGAGGAGGCCGAGGAACCGGACTTGCCGCTACTGCACCCGGCCGCCGTGCCCGCCAGCAGCAGGGCGAGCAGCCCGCTCGCCGTCCGCAGGAGGGGGCTGCCGCCCCCGTGGGTGCCGCTTCGCGTCACGCGCATGGTGTTCCCTCTCGACTGCGCCGCCCGGGCCGGTCGCGGTGCCCCCGTGCGGTGCCCCGGATGCTGTTCCAGGCCGATCCTGGAAACGTCTCAAGTGACACCATGAAGGCGGATCCATGGACGAATCGCAATCCGACGGAGAAATCACCCGTAACGCCCCGAGGGTTTCCCCCGTCCGGCGCGGTGCCCGGCTGCTGCGGACCGCCCGGGGCGGGCGCGACTGGGCCGGGTGGCTGCTCGTCGCGGTCGGGGCCGTGCTGTGCGTGCTCGGCTGGTACGGGGTCTCCGGCGAGCGCTTCGTCGAACAGCAGGTCCCCTATCTGGCCTCGTCCACCGTCCCCGGCGCGGCCCTGATCGTGGCCGGCGCCGTACTGGTCGCGCTGCGGCCGCAGCCCCCGCGCGGGGAACTGACCGACCGGCGGGTCGAGCGGCTGTACAACCTGCTGGTGGAGCCCGGGACGGAGCCGGGGCCCGCACCCGACCCGACCCCGGCGGACCGGCCGGGCCCGCTCGCCGTCCCCGAGGGCACCCGCTACCACCGGCCCGACTGCCCGCTGGTCACCGGCAAGGCCCGGGCCGCACCGGTGGACGCGGCCGCCGTACGGGAACGGGGGCTGACGCCCTGCCCGCTCTGCTCGCCGGACGCCCCCGGCGCTCCCGGCGCGCCCACCGCTCCCACCGAGCCCGCCGCGCCCACCCGTCCGGGCGAAGCCGCCCCGCCGAGCGGCTGAACCGATGACCGTACTGCTCACCGCGCCCGACTCGCTCGGCCTCACCCTCGACCTCGCCCTCGCCGGACTCACCGTCGGCAGCGCCGCCGCCCTCAGCGGCATCGGACTCGTCGTCTGCCACCGCGCCACCGGCGTGCTCAACATCGCCCAGGGCGCCCAGGCCATGGCCGTCGCCTACCTGCTGCGCGACCTCGTGGTCGTCCGGCACTGGCCGGTCTGGCCCGCCGTCGCCTGCTGCCTGCTGGTGGTCGCCCCCGCGCTCGGCGTGCTCCTCGACGTCCTCGTCCACCGCCCGCTGCAACGGCGCGGCGCCGGACCTGCCGAGACCATGGTCGCCGGGCTCGGCGTGTTCGTGCTGCTCATCGGCGTCGCCGTCCTGCTGTGGGGCCCGGCCCCGCTGGCCGGCGCCCCCAGCCCGTTCGGCGGCGCCCCGATCCGGCTGCCCGGCGGACACACCCTGCGCCCCGACACCGTCGCCCAACTCGCCGCCATCCTCGTCCTTGGCCTCGCCGTCGCCGCCACCACCCGCTGGACCCGCCTCGGCCTCCACCTGCGCGCGGTCGTCGACGACCGCCGGCTCGCCGCCCTCACCGGCGTCGACTCCGACCGGGTCTCCGCCATCGGCTGGGCCTTCGGCACCTTCACGGCCGGACTCGTCGGCATCGCCCTCGCGCCCTACCTGCTGCTCGACCCGTACGGGCTGCCGCTGCTGGTCATGGAGACCATGGCCGTCGCCGTCGCCGCCCGGCTGCGCAGCATCCCCGTCGCCGTCGCCACCGGACTCGGCCTCGGCATCGCCCAGTCCGAACTCACCCGGCTCCGCCCGACCGGGCAACTCCTGCCGCTGGTCGAGGCCGTGCAGTCCAACCTGTTCGTGATCGCGCTGCTCGGCACGGCCCTGCTCGCCGGGCCCGGCATCACCGGGGAGGCGGGCACCACCGCACCGCTCGCCGTCCTGCCCCGCCGGGCCGGCGGGGGCTCCGGCGGCTCCGGCGGCTCCGGCGGGGGTCGGCTGGCCGGAGCCGTCTGCCTGGTGCTGCTCCTGCTGCCGTTCGGCTTCCGGGGCAACGACCTGCGCAGCGCCCTGCTCGTTCCCGCCCTCGCCCTGGTGCTGCTGTCCATCGTCGTCGTCACCGGCTACGGCGGGCAGATCTCCCTCGGCCAAGCCGGCTACGCGGGCCTCGGCGCGCTCGGCACCGCCCTGCTGATGAGCGGTCGCGTCCCCGGCCTGCCCGCGCTGCCCGCCGCCCCCGCCCTGCTCCTCGCCGTCCTCGCCACCGCCCCGCTCGGCCTGCTCACCGGCTGGCCCGCGATCCGCCGCCGCGGACTCGCGCTCGCCCTCGTCACCTTCGCCGTCGGCACGGCAATGAGCCGCTTCGTCTTCCAGCAGCCCTACGCCACCACCGGGCTCACCCTCGACCGCCCCTCCTACCTCACCGGCGACCGCGCCTTCTACCTCGCCGAACTCCTCCTCCTCGGCCTCGGCCTGCTCGCCGTCCGCGCCCTCCACCGCGGCCGCCTCGGCCGCGCCCTCACCGCCATGCGCGACCACGAGGCCGGGGCGGTCGCCGCAGGCGTCGACGTACCGGGCCTCAAACTCCTCGCCTTCGTGGCCGGCGCCGCACTCGCCGCCCTCGGCGGCGGCCTGATGGGCCTCGCGGGCCGCGCCTTCGACGCGGCCTCCTTCGACCCCGTCCGCGGCCTGCTCTGGTTCGCCGCCGTGGTCGTCGCGGGCGCCGACAGCGCCCTCGTCGCCGTCCTCGCCGCAGCCCTGCTGATCGGCCTCGACGCGGGCACCGTCACCGGCGTCTCCGCCGTCGCGGTCGGCACCCTCGCCGCCACCATCGGCCGCCTCCCCGGCGGCCTCGCCGCCCTCCCCACCCGCCACCGAGCCCGCACCCGGGCACTCCCACCCCTGCCCCCAGGCCACCTCAGCCCGACCGGCCAACGCCTACGGGCCGCCCTGGAGCGCCGCCGATGAACCCCGAGCAGACCCGCACCCGGCACGGAGCAGCGGCGGCCAGAACTCCACCCGAAAGAAAGCGAGTTGAGACGATCCCCATGCCCCACCCGACGACAAGGGCACGGGCGGACAGTGGGCCGATTCCCCCGCGCCGACGGAACGTCGCGCGCCTCACGCCCACGGCCGGTGAGCGCACCGACTCCCCCGCACCGTCCGAGGCGGCGCCCACCACCCCGGCCGCGCCCCGGGCCGAAGGCGCCCGGGGTGCGGCGGGCCCCGGGGAGCGGTCGATGGGCCGACTCCACTGCACCGCCCGGGCGTCGACCACGGCGGGCCGTGGTGGGGCGTCGTGAGTGCGGCGCGGTTGACGGTGCGGGGGGTGGTGCGGCGGTATGGGGGGATCGAGGCGGTGGGTGGGGTGGATCTGGTGGCTCCGGGTGGGCGGATCACGGCGTTGATCGGGCCGAACGGGGCGGGGAAGAGCACCTTGTTCGACTGTCTGGCGGGGACGGTCCGGCCGGATGCCGGGCGGGTGTTGCTGGGTGGGCGGGATGTGACCGGGCTGGCCGCGCACCGGCGGGTGCGGCTCGGGTTGGCGCGGACGTTCCAGCAGATCGCCGTCTTCCCCACCCTCTCGGTGGCCGACAACGTCCGGGTGGGGGCGGAGCAGCGGCGGGGCCGGGTGGAGGCCCGGGCGGTGGTGGAGCGGACGGAGCGGGCGTTGGGGCTGCTCGGGTTGTCGGGTCTCGCGGACGAGCCGGCGGGGGTGCAGCCCACCGGGGTGCTGCGGTTGGTGGAGTTGGCGCGGGCTTTGGCGGGCGGGCCCCGGGTGCTGTTGTTGGACGAGCCGGCGGCGGGGCTGGACGCCGCCCAGACGGGCCGTCTGGTGGCCGTCCTGCGCGGCCTCGCGGAGCGCGGGATGGCGCTGCTGCTGGTCGAGCACGATGCCGAGTTGGTGGCCGAACTCGCGGACTCCGTCTACGCGATGGCGCAGGGCCGGGTGGTGGCGGCCGGTCCGACGGCGGCGGTGCTGGCGGACGCCCAGGTCGCCGAGGCCTGGGGTGGTCGGCCGTGAGCGCCGAAGTTACGTGCAGAGAGGCCCACTTGGCCGATCCGGAGGTGACCGCATGCCCGTAGCCGCCGCCCTGCGCGCCGCCCGGGTTCGGTACGGCCCGTTGGAGGCGTTGCACGGCGTGGACCTCGCCTTTCCCGCCGCCGCCGTCACCGTCCTGTTGGGCCGCAACGGTTCGGGGCGCACCAGTGCGCTGCACGCCCTGGCGGGGGTGGTGCCGCTGTCCGGGGGGCGGGTCACCTGGCGGGGGCGGGACGTCACCGGGCTGTCCGTGCACCGGCGGGTGCGGATGGGGCTCGGGCTGGTGCCCGCCGAGCGCGGGGTGTTCGGTTCGCTCACCGTGGCCGAGCACCTGGAGCTGGGCGGTGCCGGGCGGGCGGAGGTGCTGGCGGCGTTCCCCGAGCTGTCCGCGCTGCTGCCCCGCCGGGCGGGCACACTGTCCGGCGGTCAGCAGCAACTGGTGGCGGTGGGGCGGGCGTTGGCGGCCCGGCCCGCCTTGCTGCTGCTCGACGAGCCGGAGCGCGGGCTGGCTCCGGCGGTGGCGGCGCGGTTGCACGCCGTGCTGCTGGCCGGTGCGGTCGGGGGCCGTACGGTGGTGCTGGCCGCGCAGTCGCTGCCGCGTTCGCTCGCGGGGGCGGCCGTGGTGCACGTGCTGCACCGGGGCGAGGTGGTGTTCTCGGGTGAGCCGGGGGAGCCGGTGCCGGGGCGGTTCTCGCCCGCCGGGTGAGGATCCCCGGCCCCGGCCGAAGGGCCCTACGGCTGGTACAGGTACGGCGTGGTGGTGCTGAGCCGCGCGAAGCCGAGCCGCTCCAGGATGGGGCAGCTCTGGTCGCTCGCGTCGACCTGGAGGTACTCGTAGCCGAGTTCGGCGGCGATGCGGGCGCGGTGGGCGACCAGGGAGCGGTAGATGCCCCGGCCGCGCCAGCCGGGGACGGTGCCGCCGCCCCACAGGCCGGCGAAGCCGGTGCCCGGGATCAGCTCCATCCGGGCGCCGCTCACCGGCTGGTCGCCGGCCAGCGCGACGACCATGAGGATCGTCTCCGTGTCGTGCCGGAGGGCGTTGAGCAGGCGCCCGCGCAGAGCGGGGTTCTCGCGCTCGAAGGCCAGCTCGTCGGCCGCCATCATGAGGTCCACCCCGGCCTCGTCGGTCACCGGCTCCAGCCGGACGCCCTCGGGCGGCGCCGCGTCGGTGGGCAGTTCCGCGATCCGGGCGATCATCAGCGCCTCGTCCGGTTCGGCGGTGAACCCGGCGGCGTGCAGCCGGCGGCCGAGGTCGGCGGGCCGGTCGTGGGCGTAGGTCTTCCACTCGAACTCCAGGCCCAGCCCGGAGAAGTGGGCCACCTGCGCGGCGATCTCGGCGTCCGCCCCGGCCTCGTCCAGGCCGGACCAGACGACGCCGTTCCAGGCGTGCTCGCCGCCCACTTGGCGCACCACGGCACCGTCGCGCTCGACGCGGACGCCGGGGCCGTCCGGCTGCGCGTCGCGCCGGATCCGCTGGTCGAACAGGGCGAGCACGTGATCACGATCCATCCGACCACTCCAACACGGTGCCCGGGCGGGCGCCACCGGTTTTCCCGCCCGCCGGCCCTCCCGACCGCCCATCCGCCGGCCCTCCGGATCGCCACGGGACGGGCTGGGATACCGCCCTTCCCCGTCTGGGTCCGTGACGTCGGAACGGCGGTCGCGGAGATCTGACTGGACTCCGAGACCCACTGACCGTCCGTCCGACCGCCCGACGGGCGGACGCCCTCCCCGGCGCTACTGCGCCAGGTACCCCCCGTCGACCGGCAGGACGGCCCCGGTGATGAAGGAGGCCTCGTCGGAGGCGAGGAAGAGGACGGCGGCGGCGACCTCGGCCGGGTCGCCGAGGCGGCCCATCGGGTGGAGCTTCTCGATCGCCTCGAGGTACTCGGTCCCGCCGGGCTCGTCCCGCAGCCGGGCGACCCGCTCGGTGCCGATGGTGCCGGGGGCGACGGCGTTGACCCGGATGCCGCGGTCCGCCCATTCGACGGCGAGGTGCTTGGTCAGCCCGGAGGCGACGAACTTCGCGGGCCCGTACACCGCCTGGCCGCGCTGGCCGGCCTCGCCGGAGATGGAGGACAGGCAGACGATCGAGCCGCCGGGCCGCTCCTGGGCGAGCATCGCCTCGATCGCGTACTTGCAGGTGAGGAACATGCCGCGGCCGTCCACGGCCATCACCCGGTCCCAGTCCTCGGCGCCGGCCTCGGTGATGTCCATCAGCGGGATCACCCCGGCGTTGGCCACCAGCACGTCGATCCGCCCGTGCCGTTCGACGGCCGCCCCGACCATCCGGCGGGCGTCCGCGTCGACGGACACGTCACCGACCACCGTGCTGACGGCCGCCGGGAACCGCTCGGCCAGCCGGCCCAGCCCCTCGGCGTCGAGGTCGGTGGCGACCACCGACGCGCCCTCCCGGACGAAGCGTTCCGCGACGGCCCGGCCGATGCCGCTGGCCGCGCCGGTCACCACGCAGGAACGGCCGGCCAGCCGCCCCGCCGCGTTCGAAGTCACCATGGCGGGACTCTACCGAGCGCGGCGGCGCGGGGCCCGGATTCCGCACAACGAGGAGGGACGGCCCCGGACGGACCGCGACCACCGTTCAGACGGCGAGGACGATCTTCCCCCGCACGTGCCCGGCCTCGCTGATCCGCTGCGCCTCCGCCGCCTCCGCCAGCGGGAGCACCCGGTGCAGCGGCAGCCGCAGGGTGCCCGCCGCGTGCAGGGCGAGGGCGGCCGCGAAGGCGCGCCCGTGGTACGACTGGCCGTCCTCGGCACCGCCCGAGAAGCGCACGCCGTGCTGCTGCGCGCCCGCGATGTCGGCGATCGTCACCACCCGCTCGGCGCTGCCGGTCAGCTCGATGGAGAGCGGCAGCACGTCGCCCTTGCCGGCCGCGTCCAGCACCCGGTCCACCCCGTCCGGCGCGACCGCCCGCACCCGGTCGGCCAGGCCCTCGCCGTAGGTCACCGGGACGGCGCCGAGTTCGCGCAGGTAGTCGTGGTTGGCCTCGCTCGCGGTGCCGATCACGGTGATGCCGCGGGCCCGGGCGAACTGGAGCAGCAGGGTGCCGACCGCGCCCGCCGCGCCGTGCACCAGCAGCGTCTCGCCGGACCGCACGCCCAGGAGGTCGAGGACCCGCTCGGAGGTCTCGGCGGCGACCGGGATCGCCGCGGCCTCCTCCCAGCTCAGCGTGGCCGGCTTGGCCGTCAGCAGGTCGGCGTGGAGCAGCGCGTGCTCGGCGTAGCCGCCGCCCATCAGGGCGCCGAACACCTCGTCACCGGGGGCGAAGGCGGTGACCTCCGGGCCGACCGCCTCCACCACCCCGGCGATCTCGTAGCCGGGCACGGCGGGGAAGGTGACGGGGAAGAAGCCCTCCATCGCGCCGCTGCGCACCTTGTGGTCCAGCGGGTTGACGCCCACGGCGCGGACCGCGACCCGCACCTGGCCGGGCCCGGGGGCGGGCAGCTCGAGCTCGATCGGGCGCAGCACGTCCGCGCCGCCGTACTGGGGGAAGGCGATGGCCTTGGTCATGGAAGATCCTCGCTTCGTCCGGACGTTGTGCCGTCCGGGAGTTGTTCGCTCCGACGGGATCCATCCTGCGGCGCGGGACGCACCTCCCCGGCCGGCCGTTCGGACAGTTCGACCTGGCCGAAGGGAGGGGCTGCGGACGGCGGCCCCCGAACTAGGGTGGACGGCATGGACGTGGAGAACGCGCAGCGCGCGCAGGACGTGGGGCACGCACAGGGCGCGCAGGGCGCACAGGGCGTGGGCGACCCGGCCGAGGCCTGGCAGGAGCACTGGAGCCGCCCCGAGGACGCGCTGGCCCGCGCCGTCGAGGTGCTGCGCGCGCCCCGGCCCGATGTGGTGCCGCGGCTGTCCGAGGCGATCCGCACGCTCGTCCCGCACACGGCGATCGCCCACCTCAGCGGCGTCTGCACCTACTCCCCCGCCAACGCCCACGGCCCGCAGGAGCTGGTCGCCAGCCTGACCGGGCTGGAGCTGTCCGGGCTCGCCGAGCGGGCCGCCGGGACCACCTCGACCGGCCGGCCCTGGCAGGGCGAGGCCGAACTGGCGGGCCGCACCCGGCCGGTGGTGGTGATCGCCGCGCCGGCCGACGACAAGGAGGTGCTGCTGGTCCTGGTCCGCAGCGACGCCGCGCCGGTGCCCGCCGGTGCGCTCGCCGTGCTCCAGCAGCTGTGCGAGCTGGTGATCGCCCACTCCGAGCACCGCGCCACCGACGCCGCGCCCACCCAGGCGATGATCTCCCGCACCGCCGCCGTCACCCGTGCCCGGACCATCGCCGAGTTCACCGGCACCCACAGCGCCGCCCTGACGGCCGTCCTGGCCCCGCTGCGCTCGGCCGACCTGGACGACGCCGCCGCCCGCCGGGCCGCCACCGACCTGGCCGTCACCGCCCTGCTCGACCTGCGCCGGGCCGCCGACCTGGACCGGGTGCTCAGCGAGGAGCCCGCCGACGCCGCCTTCGCCCGGCTCGCCCGCGAACTGCGCCCGCTGCTGCGGCACACCGGGGTCCGGCTCGACCTCGCGCCGCCGTCCGACACCACCCGGTCCATCCCCGCGGACACCGCGCACACCGCCCGGGCCGCCGTGCAGTGCGCCGTCATGCTGATGATGGAGCAGGAGAAGCCCGAGCGGCTGCACCTGAGTTGGCAGTTCACGGCGGACGGCGCGCTGCGCACCGTGGTGCGCGACGACGGCCTCGGCCTGCTCGCCGCCGACGCCCTCGCCGTGCACCGCACCGCCGACCGGATCACCGCGCTCGGCGGCCGCTACCAGGTCGAGTCCGTCCCCAACTGGGGCACCACCGTGACGGTCGAGCTGCCGCTCGGCCTGCCCTCGCCGGCCGCCGTCACCGATCCGCTGGACGGGCTCCAGCCCCGCGAACTGGAGGTGCTCGACCAGCTGGCCCAGGGCCGCCGCAACCGGGACATCGCCGCGGCGCTGCACATCAGCGAGTCCACGGTGAAGTTCCACGTCGCCAACATCCTGGCCAAGTTGGGCGTCGGCTCGCGCGGCGAGGCGGCCGCCCTCGCCCACCGCGCCGGGATGCCCGGCGGCGCGCGGCTGCACGTGGCATCCTGATCAAGATCCGCCGCCGCCACACCCGTCGGGACACCCGTCGACGCATTCGCCGACGCATTCGCCGACACCCGCCGACATCCGATGCCAGGAGTCCCGTTGACCCCGTCCAGACCGTCCACGCCGTCCCGACCGTCCACGCGGACCGTCCTCGTCACCGGCTCCACCGACGGCCTCGGCCGCGCCCTCGCCCACCGCCTGGCCGCCGAGGGCGCCACCGTGCTGCTGCACGGCCGCGACCGGGGCAAACTCGACCGCACCGCCGGGGAGATCGCCGACGCCCACGGCGTCGACCGCCCCGCCACCCTGTGCGCCGACCTCGCCGAGCTGGACCAGGTCCGCGCCCTCGCGGCCGAGGTCCGGGCCACCACCGACCGGCTCCACGTCCTGGTCAACAACGCGGGCATCGGCGCCGGCGAACCGGACGGCCGGACCCGCCGCATCAGCGTCGACGGCCACGAACTGCGCTTCGCCGTCAACCACTTGGCCGGCTTCCTGCTCAGCCTCGAACTGCTGCCGCTGCTGCGCGCCTCGGCGCCCGCCCGGATCGTCAACGTCGCCTCCGCCGGGCAGGAGGAGATCGACTTCGACGACCTCATGCTGACCGGCGACTACGACGGGACCAGCGCGTACTGCCGCAGCAAGCTCGCCCAGATCGCCTGCGGGATGGAACTCGCCGCCCGGGTCCCGGCCGGCGAAGTGACCGTCAACAGCCTCCACCCCTCGACGTACATGCCCACCAAGATGGTGCTCCAGGAGATCGGCTACAGCATCGACAGCCTGGAGGACGGCATCGCCGCCACCCACCGGCTGGTCACCGACCCGGAGCTGGCCGGCACCACCGGCCGCTACTACGACCGGCTGCGCGAAGCCCGCGCCCACCGCCAGGCCTACGACCTGCGGGCCCGGGCCGAACTCTGGGCGCGCTGCCTGGAACTCGTCGGCCACGCCGACGTCTGAACGGAGACCGCCGTCCGAACGGCGACACCCGCGGCCCCTCGAAAGGCACCACCCGCCGACCCCCGAAAGGCGACACCAGCGACATGACCGAAGGCCCCCTGACCAGCTGGGACCCGGACGCCCCGGGCGTGCTCCGACTGCCCTCCGGGCGGCTGCTGCGCGGCCGCGGCGTGCTCAAGCCGCTGCCGCCCGGCCCCCGACCCGACTTCGGCGTCTACCTGCTGGGGCGCGAGCCGAAGCCGCTCCCCTGGGAGAGCCGCTGGGTGCGCTGGCCGGACTTCCGGCTGCCGTCGGACCGCGCGGCCGCCGCCGACGCCTTCCGGGAGGCCTGGAAGCGCTGCCCGGGCGAGCGGGTCGAACTCGCCTGCGCGGGCGGCCGCGGACGCACCGGCACCGCCCTCGCCTGCATCGCCGTGCTGGACGGCGTGCCGGCGGCGGAGGCGGTCCGGTACGTGCGGGAGCACTACAGCCGGCACGCCGTGGAGACGCCCTGGCAGCGGAAGTTCGTGGAGCGCTGGACCGACCCCTCCCGTATCTGACGGCCCGTCAACTGGTGGCGCGCGGATACGTCTTCAGGACCGTGCCGTCGAAGTCCGCCTTGAGGTAGGCGCCTCCGTAGGCGTCCGCCACGTACACCAGGAGGGACGGCTCGGTGTCGCCCATCCCCTCGGCGTTGTGCAGGGTGATGTAGTGGCTGGTCGGGTGGGCGACGCCGAGGTCGGCGTCGGCGCGCTGCAGGAGCCCCGGGAGGGCGTCCCAGTTGACGCTCCGGAGGTCCAGCGGCTTCTCGCCGAAGGCCACGGTGCCGGACCGGATGCCCGGCGTGGACTTGCCGTCGCGGTAGGAGAGGCTGTCGTAGAGGGTCGGGTTCGCCGTGGTCGCGACGAGGGCGTCCCCGGAGTCCTGCCGGAGCGTGAACTCCAGGACGGAACGGCCGCCCGACTTCTGGTCCATGGACTGGATCACGCCGCGGGCGCCGGCCGGTGTGAGCAGGCCGGGGTAGGCCGCCGGAGGGGTGGTGGTGTCGGCGCCGCTGCCACTGTTGCGGGCCGCGTAGTGCTGGATGACGTAGCCGACCGTCAGCATCACCGCCGAGATCAGGAGTGCGGAGCCCGAGCGGAGCGCGGCCCGCAGCTTGACGGAGCGGGCCTTGGGTCGCGCGTCGCTCGGCTGCCGGCCGACGGTCTGCGGCGGCCCGTAGGTCTGGTCGGTGGGATGGCCGGTGGGCGGTCCGAAGGTCTGGCCGGTCGGCGGCCCGAAGGTCTGCCCAGTGGCCTGCGGCGGGACGGTGCCGGCGGGCGGGTACAGGCGTATGGTGCCGACGGCGCCCACCTGCGCCTCCGCCGCTGCCGCGGCCTCCGCCTCGGCGAACTGCCGGTCGAGCAGCCAGGCGTCGGGCCGCGCGGCCGTGTCCCGGACCAGCAGGCCGGCGAGCACCGGGCCCAGCGGTCCGGACCGCACCGGCGCCGGCACCGGCTCGTCGAGCAGGGCGGCGAGCGTGGCGAGGGTGGTGGCGCGCCGCAGCGGGTGGTAGCCCTCCACCGCGACGTACAGCATCATCCCGAGCGACCACAGGTCCGAGGCCGGGTTGCCCTCCTCGCCCCGGACGCGCTCGGGGGCGATGTACTCGGGCGAGCCGATCAGGGCACCGGTGGTGGTCAGGCTCGGTGCCTCCGACAGGGCGGCGATGCCGAAGTCGGTGAGCACCGGAGTGCCGTCCGGGCGCAGCAGGACGTTGCCGGGCTTCACGTCGCGGTGCTGGATGCCGGCCGCGTGGGCGGCGCTCAGCGCGGACAGCACGCCGCGGCCGAGCCGGGCCGCCTCCAGGGGGGCCATCGGGCCTTGCGCGAGGCGGTCGTGCAGGGAGCCGCCGGTCACCAGCTCCATGACCAGCCAGGGGTGCGGGTACTCGGGCCGGTCGACGATGTGGTGGATCGTCGCCACGTTGGGGTGGTTGAGCCGGGCCAGCGACCGGGCCTCCCGCAGGACCCGCTCGCGCAGCACCGCCGCCGCCCTCGGGTCGCCCGCGAGCTCGGCCGGGTCGGGCGGACGGACCTCCTTCAACGCCACCTCGCGCTCAAGGAGGGTGTCGCGCGCCCGCCACACCAGTCCCATGCCGCCGCCGCCCAGCCGCTCGACCAGTTCGAAGCGTTCGTCGATGATTTGGAGCCCCGGCCCCCCAGAATTCATGACGGTCATCGTAGGGGGGCCGTCCGTCAGCCGTGACACCGCCGCTCACTCCGCCGGGAGGAGCAGCGCCGCGCCCTTCTCCTCCGGCCGCCAGCCGGCCGCGTGGCCCGCCCGGATCAGGTCGGCGACCAGGGCGGGCTTGACCGGCTCCAACTGGAAGACCTCGGCGATGCGTTCCGGCGGGGCGCCCAGCAGGACCCCGTAGTGCAGCCACGGGTCGTCGAAGCGCCGCGTCGCGACCAGTTGACGGTACGGCCCGCCCGGCCGGTCGAGCCACACCCGCACGTCCACGTGGGCGGCGTCCCGGTGGCGGACCGTCCAGCGGTAGTCACGGCCGTCGACGTGGATGCCGCGCGGTGTCCTCGATCCCGTCCGGCCACTCTAGGCCCGTCATCGATCTTCCCGTGCGGCCCGGCTCAGAGGTCCCAGGTCTGCCCGGCCGCCCAGTCCTCCAGGGTGCGCCAGTCGACGGTCGGGTGCTCGGCGTGCAGGGCGTCGGTGTCGATGTCGAGGCCGACCTCCTGGAAGTAGCGGAACATGGCGGCGAGGTCCTCGGATCGGCCGGCCACGACGGTCAGCGGCACCTCCTCGAAGCGGATCGGGCGTCCGCCGGCCGCGCCGATGGCGGCGGCGATCTGCTCGCCGGTGCGCCACTGGGCGGCGAGGTCGATGCGGCGGCCGGCGTAGCCGTCCGGGTGGGTCAGGACGTGGGCGGCGAAGGCGCCGATGGTCTCGGCGGCGATCACCGGGAGCGGGAGGCCGGGCGGCATGGGCAGGCGGAAGACGCCTTCGCGCAGCGACTCGAGGGTCCACTCGGTGGCGTAGTTCTCCAGGAAGGCGCCCGGCCCGAGGACGGTCCACGGCAGCCCGAGGCCGGCGAGGTGCTGTTCGATGCGGCGCTTGCTCTCGAAGTGCCCGATGCCGGTGGGGCGGTCGGCGTTGGCGGCGGAGGTGAAGACCACGTGGCGGACGGTGTCGGCGGCGCGGGCGGCGTCGAGCAGGGCGATGCCCTGGCGGACCTCGGTGTCGAAGTCGGTGCCGAACGGGGTTGACATCGCGAAGAGGCTTCCGGCACCGTCGAGGGCGGCGCCGAGCGAGGCCGGATCGTCGAAGTCGGCGCGGGCCAACTCGGCTCCGAGGGAGGCGAGTTCGCGGGCCGCCGGGGAGCCGGTGTCGCGGGTGAGGGCGCGGACCGGGCGTCCGGCCAGGAGCAGGGCGCGGGCGGCGGCGCCGCCCTGGGCGCCGGTGGCGCCGGTGACGGCAACAGGAAGTCGATCAATTGTCTGCGTCATGCAGGCAATATAGGAAGAGATCTCTGCGCGGCGCAACTGATTGGCTTGATTCCGGCTACCCTGGCTCCATGACGCCCCTCCGCGACGAACTGATGGCCCAGCTCTGGCCGGTCTCCCGCCGCTACCTGGCCTCCTACGTGCTGTTCAACCAGGCCGTCGCGGACCACCTGGGCATGCACCCGACCGACGTCCAGTGCCTCAACCTGCTCACCCTGGAGGACGGCCCGGTCACCACCGGCCGCATCGCCGAGCTGACCGGGCTCACCAGCGGCTCGGCGACCCGACTGGTCGACCGGCTGGAGAAGGCGGGCCTGGTGGCCCGGCAGCGGGACGAGGCCGACCGCCGCCGGGTGCTGGTCGCCGTCCTCCCCGACGCCCTGGAGCGCTTCGGGGCGGTGTGGCGCGAGCTCGGCCGCGACTGGGCGGCCGTCTTCGCCGAGGACAGCGCGGACGAGCTGGCCTTCCTCCTCCGGCACATGAACCGCACGGTGGAACTCAGCCACCGGCAGATCGCCCGGCTCGCCGACAGCGGACGGTAGGGCCTGCCGTCAGGTCTTCCGCAGCTCCGGCGCCGGGGCGCCGATCAGCAGCAGCCGGACGGCGTCCCAGGCCGCCCGCAGTGCGGCGGCGCAGGCGCGGGTGTCCGAGTCGAGCAGCCGCAGCCAGGCGCCGCTGTCCTGCGGCAGCACGCTGACCCCGTACAGGAGGCCGCGGTCGGTCAGCGCCTCGTGGAGGGCGTCGGCGATCCGGGCGGCGGGGGCGAGCGGGCTGAGCACGTAGAGGCTGGACATCACGTCGTGGCCGCCGAGGACGGCGGGCCCGGTGACGCCGGCCCCTGTGACACCGGCCCCGGCGGGCTCCAGCCGGACGGTGTCGAGAGCCACCAACTCGCCGTCCGGGCGGCGCACTTCGAGGTCGGAGGCGAAGACCTGGTAGGCGTTGCGCTCGCCCCTGGCGAGGCGGCCGGCCAGGACGGTCTCGCCGGCCAGGACGGTCGCCCCCGGGTCGACGGTGAGCACCGTGCGCTGGTAGAGGCGCGAGTCGACGAAGGGGATCACCGGCTCGGGCAGGTACTCCACGTAGGCGCCGGGCCCGGCCTCCAGGTTGACCAGTTGCGTCGCGTAGTCGTACTCCATCCGGTAGACCTTGGTCGCCGCCTGGGTGGTGAGGTGCACCGCCGTGTCGGCACCGCAGCGGATGTCGGTGCGCAGCCGGTCGGCCTGGAGGATGCCGCCGCCGGTCGACATCAGCAGGGTGACGGCGAGGTCGGGGCGGGCCGGGTCGAAGTACAGCGGGCGCATGATCTGCAGCGGCGACTTCTGGTAGTGGCCGGTGAGTTCGGTGCGCCCGCCGATCCGCTCGAAGGCCAGCTCCAGCAGCCCGACCTTGCCGGGGCGCCCGACCGCGAGGGTGTCGGGCGTCCCGGCGTACCGGCGGACCGCGTACGGGACGCGGGCCGGCTCGTAGTGCCGGGGGTCCAGCCGGGGCGGGGCGTCGTCCACCGGGGGAACGGTCACGCCGGGACCTTCCGGAAGGTCTCCAGGAAGGCGGCGATCTCCTCCAGCCCCTCCCCCGTCAGGCAGTTGGTGAGCACCACCGGCCCGCCCTCGCGCACCCGCCGGGCGTCGGACTCCATGATGCCGAGGTCGGCGCGGACGTACGGGGCGAGGTCGATCTTGTTGATGACCAGCAGCTCCGACTCGGTGATGCCCGGGCCGCGCTTGCGGGGCATCTTCTCGCCCTCGGCGGTGTCGAGGACGAACAGGAAGAGGTCGACCAGCACCGGGCTGAAGGTGAGGGTCAGGTTGTCCCCGCCGGACTCGTACAGCAGGGTGTCGACGTCAGGGAAGCGCTCCAGCATCTCGGCCCCGGCGGCCAGGTTCATGGTCGGGTCGTCGCGGACGGCGGTGTGCGGACAGGCACCGGTCTCGACGCCGACCACCCGCTCGGGGTCGAGCACCCCGGCGAGGGTGCGGCGGACGTGCTGGGCGTCCTCCTGGGTGTAGATGTCGTTGGTGATGACCGCCGGGCGGTGGCCGCGCGCGATCAGCACCGGCACCAGCGCCTCGATGAGCGCCGTCTTGCCGGAGCCGACCGGGCCGCCGATGCCCACCCGGAGCACGTTCTCGGTCATGGGGTCCTCCTCCATTCGTAGGGGTGTCCAGCGGGAGTTCAGCGGGTGTTCAGTGGGTCTTCAGCTCGCGAACAGCCGGGCCTCGGCCCGCTCGTGCCGCCCGGACATCGCGTCCGCGACCGGCACGCAGCCGCCGAGGTCCGCCAACTCCCGTTCCAGCGCGGCCGCCACGACCTCGCGGATGACCGGGGCGGTGGCCCGCAGCACCACCTGCGCCTTGCGGTGGTCGGTCAGCCGCAGGCGCAGTGCGGCGCCGACGAAGCTGGTGCAAAAGGCGAACAGGTCGCCCGCCACGGCCTGTTCGACGGGGACGGCCGCCGAGGCGTAGGCGACCCCCGCGGCCACCGCCTGGCAGCCGGGGGCGCGCTTGTCGGCGACCAGGGCGGCGTACCGCTCCAGCGGCTCGCCGCCCACCGACTCCCGGGCGATGTCCAGGAGTTGGCGCCCGGTGCGGGTGGCGGCGAGCCTCAGCTCGCGGTTGAGCTTGGTGGCGTGCAGGCGCTGGTCGGTCTCGGCGAGCAGCGCCCAGTCCCCGGCGGTGGCCGCCCGGTGGGCCAGGGCGAGCGCTGTGGCGTCGGCCGGTCCGACACTGTGCCGCAGCAGGTCGGCGAGCAGCTCGGGCATGGTGTCGGCGGTGACGGCCTTGGCCTGGGCGTAGCCCTCCAGGCCGTGCGAGAGGGTGTAGAAGCCGCTGGGGAAGGCGGAGTCGGTCAGCTGGAGGCTGACCAGCAGGGCGTCGAGGCCCGCGCCACCAGCGTTCACCTTTGATCTCCCAGGATGCCCCGGCCTTCAGGCTGGAGAGGAATGGTCCTTGGCTCCGAACCGCGAACCGGCGGAGTGATCTTCGGAGGTTCTGACGTGGGCCGCCTGTCAGTGCCTGTCGGTAGGTTGAGCTCGTGCACCTCAGATACTCCTATCGCCTCTACCCGACGGCCGGGCAGCGTGCCGCGCTGGCCCGGACGTTCGGGTGCGCTCGGGTGGTGGACAATGACGCTCTCGCGGCGCGGAAGGAAGCCCGCAAGGGTGGCCTGCCGTACCCCAAGAGCACCGACTTGCAGAAGCAGGTCATCACGGTGGCGAAGAAGACCCCGGAGCGGGCATGGCTGGCCTCGGTCGGAGTAGACCCGCTGATCCAGTCCCTCCGGGATCTGGACACTGCGTATCGGAACTTCTTCGACTCGGTGTCCGGCAAGCGGGCCGGTCGGCCGGTGGGGCTTCCCCGGTTCAAGTCGCGGAAGGACAGCCGGCAATCGCTGCGGTTCACCCGCAACGGCTTCCGCATCCGCTCGAACGGCAAGCTGAACCTGGCGAAGATCGGCGATGTGCGGGTGAAATGGTCGCGCGCACTGCCGGCCGATCCCTCGTCGGTGACGATCGTGCTGGACCCGTCCGGGCGCTACCACGCCAGCTTCGTCGTGGACGTGGAACCGGTCCACCTGCCCGAGGTCGATGCCGAGGTCGGCATCGACCTCGGGCTGACCACCTACGCCGTCCTCTCCGACGGCAGCGTGATCGACAACCCGCGCTTCCTGCGCACAGCGGAGAAGAAGCTCAAGGCCGCGCAGCGGGAGCTGTCCCGTAAGGCCAAGGGGTCGAAGAACCGGGCCAAGACCCGTAGGAAGGTCGCCAGGGCGCACGCCAAGGTGGCCGACACCCGCAAGGACTGGCTGCACAAGCAGACCACCGGGATCATCCGTGAAACCCAAGCGGTGTACCTGGAGGACCTGAACGTGCGCGGCCTCGCCCGAGGCCGACTGGCCAAGTCCGTCCACGACGCCGGATGGTCCACCTTCCGGCGCCTGCTCGAAGAGAAAGCGGCCCAGTACGGGCGCCATGTCGGCATCGTGCACCGCGCGTACCCGTCCTCCCAGCTCTGCTCGGAGTGCGGACACCGCGACGGGACCAAACCCCTGCACGTGAGGGAGTGGGCGTGTGGTGCGTGCGGTGCACTGCATGACCGTGACCTCAATGCTGCTCGGAACATCCTGGCCGCCGGGCAGGCGGACAGGCTAAACGCCCCTGGAGGGCCGGCAAGTCCTGGTGTGGCGATCCCGCGCCAGGCACGGCCCGTTGAACGGGGAACCCACCTCGGCGACCTGCCACGCACGGGTGTCCGTGCCGCAGGCGCGGGAGGAATCCCCGTCCCTTGAGGGCGGGGAGGATGTCAAGCGAGGTAGAACAGGTGGTTGAGCGGCAGTTCGCGGGCCGGCTCGATGGTCGCGGGCTCGCCGTCCAGGGTGACCTTGTACGTCTCCGGGTCGACCGCGATCTTCGGCAGGGCGTCGTTGCGCACCATGTGCTGCTTGCCGACCGAGCGGCAGTGCCGCACCGGCAGCACCCGGCTGTCCAAGCCCAGCTGGGCGGGCACCCCGAGGTCGACGGCGGCCTGGGACATGAAGGTGATCCGGGTGGCCTGCTTGGCCCGCCCGAGCGCACCGTACATCGGGCGGTAGTAGACCGGCTGCGGGGTGGGCAGCGAGGCGTTGGGGTCGCCCATCAGCGCCCAGTTGATGATGCCGCCCTTGATGACCAGCTTGGGCTTGGCGCCGAAGGAGTTGATCGGCCACAGCACGATGTCGGCGAGCTTGCCGGGCTCCAGCGAGCCGATGTGCTCGGCGGTGCCGGAGGCGATCGCCGGGTTGATGGTGAGCTTGGCGAGGTAGCGCAGGACCCGGAAGTTGTCGTTGCGCTCGGTGTCGCCGGCGAGCTTGCCGCGCTGCGCCTTGCAGTGGTGGGCGGTCTGGAAGGCACGGGTGAAGGTCTCCCCGATCCGGCCCATGGCCTGGGAGTCGGAGGAGAAGATCGAGATGACGCCCTCGTCGTGCAGCACGGTCTCGGCGGCGATGGTCTCGGCGCGCACCCGGGAGTCGGCGAAGGAGACGTCCTCGGGGATGTCGTGGCTGAGGTGGTGGCAGACCATCACCATGTCGAGCAGCTCGTCCACCGAGTTGACGGTGTAGGGCAGGGTCGGGTTGGTGGAGGACGGCAGCACGTTGGGCTCGCCGGCGATCCGCATGATGTCGGGGGCGTGGCCGCCGCCCGCGCCCTCGGTGTGGAAGGTGTGGATGGTGCGGCCGTCGATCGCGGACAGGGTGTCCTCGAAGAAGCCGGACTCGTTGAGGGTGTCGGTGTGGATGGCCACCTGCACGTCGTACTCGTCGGCGACGCTCAGCGCGGTGTCGATGGCCGCCGGGGTGCTGCCCCAGTCCTCGTGCACCTTGAGCCCGCACACCCCGGCCTCGACCTGCTCGCGCAGCGCGCCCGGCAGCGAGCCGTTGCCCTTGCCGAGCAGGCCGACGTTGACCGGGAGGTCCTCGACCGCCTGGTACATCCGGCCGATGTTCCACGGGCCGGGGGTGCAGGTGGTGCCGTTGGTGCCGTCGGACGGGCCCGTGCCGCCGCCGATCAGGGTGGTGATGCCGTTGCTCAGCGCCTCCTGGGCCTGCTGCGGGGCGATGAAGTGGATGTGGGTGTCGATGCCGCCGGCGGTGGCGATCAGGTGCTCGCCGGAGATCACCTCGGTGCCGGGGCCGATCACCAGCTTGGGGTGCACCCCGCTCTGGGTGTGCGGGTTGCCGGCCTTGCCGACGGCGGTAATGAAGCCGTCCTTGACGCCGATGTCGCCCTTGACCACGCCGAGCACCGGGTCCAGCACCACGACGTTGGTGATCACCAGGTCGAGCGCGCCCTGCACGGAGGTGGCGGCCGGGTCCTGGGCCATGCCGTCGCGGATGCCCTTGCCGCCGCCGTAGACGGCCTCGTCCCCGTAGTGGCCCTGGTTGAAGTCCTGCTCGACCTCGACCACCAGGTTGGTGTCGGCGAGGTGGAAGCGGTCGCCGACGGTGGG
The DNA here is from genome assembly GCF_042884005.1 of Kitasatospora sp. NPDC058162. Classification (NCBI taxonomy): domain Bacteria; kingdom Bacillati; phylum Actinomycetota; class Actinomycetes; order Kitasatosporales; family Streptomycetaceae; genus Kitasatospora; species Kitasatospora sp. NPDC058162. Next base: position 146,088 of record NZ_JBHVUS010000002.1, on the reverse strand, counting down.
GCCGAAGAGGTCGGTGTACTGCTTGCGCGACAGGATGGCCATCAGCGGTCGCCTTCCGGGTGGGTCTGGGTGTGGAAGTCCCTGCCGTGCAGGTCGTCGTCCTTGTGGTCGAGGTTGGTGCCCTTGAAGCCGCGGGCGATGGCCCGGTCTATGGCGCGGGCCCGGGTGTCGCGCGCGGTGACGCCGCCGTCCACCAGGTTGCTGAAGCCGACCAGGCGGCGGTGTCCGCCGAACTCGGCGAGGGTGACGTCCTTGGTGTCGCCGGGCTCGAAGCGGACGGCGGTGCCGGCCGGGATGTCGAGGTGCATGCCGAAGGCGGCGTTGCGGTCGAAGTCGAGGGCGCGGTTGGCCTCGAAGAAGTGGTAGTGCGAACCGACCTGGATCGCGCGGTCGCCCGTGTTGCTGACCGTGACCGTGGCCTTGGCCCGACCGGCGTTGATCTCCACCGGGTCGTCGCCGTACAGGTATGCGGCGCTACCGGACATGGCTGGCCTTCCTCTCTGCCGGTTCCGTGGGGGTGTGTGCGTGGGGGTGGGGGTGGGGGTGGGGGTGCTGGTGCGTGGGGGTGTGGGAGTGGCTGTGCTGCTGTTCGCCCGGCCCGTGGCTGTGGGCGTAGCCGTGCCCGTGTTCGGCGTCGAGGCCGGCCAGGATGCCGTCCTCGCCGTGGCCGAGCAGGTGCAGTGCCGCCGCCGTGCGGGCCGCGACCACTCCGGCGATCGCGGACGGGCGCAGCAGCGGGCCGCCGTCCCGTACGTCCTCGCCGGTCGGGGCGCCGGTCGGTCCGGTGGTCGGGCCGGTGGTCGGCCCGGCCAGCAGGGCCGGTCCGAAGGAGGCGGGGACGGCCGTGACCCGGTCCGCGCCGAGCAGGCGGCACCGCCGGACGCCCTCGGCCGGGTCGGGGTCGCCCCCGGTGAAGGCCACTTCGACCCTCCGGTGCCGCCCGTACTGGCGGACCAGGCGGGCGATCCGGAACAGCTCGGCGTCGTCGAAGGGCCCGGCCGCCGGGGCGGTGACCAGGAGGGCGTCCTCTCCGTCGACCGTGGCCGCGGCGGCGCGCAGCCAGCCGATCAGGTGCTCGGCGGCTCCGAACGGCGCGGTGAGGGCGAGCCGTCCGCGGCCCTCGCCGGCGGCGAGCCAGCGCAGGGCGCGGGCGGTGTCGGCGATCAGTCCGGGGTCGCGGCCGAGGGTCATCGGGACGACGCACACCGGTGCGTCGCCGGACGCGAGGGCGGACCGGACGGCTTCGGCGAGCGGCCGGCCGGCGGCGGCCGCCGCGTGCACGACGTACTCGGGTGCCGCGGGTACCCGTCCGACCAGGGCGGCCAGGTCGCGGCCGCCGTCGCTCTCGTGCCCGCCGACCAGCACGATCGTGGCGGGCTGACGTGCGGCCATGGTTCAGGCACCGACCGGGTCGTGGCAGGAGACCAGCTTGGTGCCGTCCAGGAAGGCGGCCTCGACCTGGAGCAGCGGCAGCATCTCGCGGACGCCGGGCATGACCTCGGCGTTGCTGACGACCTGCTTGCCGATCTCCATGCACTCGGCGACGGTGCGGCCGTCCCGGGCGCCCTCCATGATGGCCTCGCTGATCAGCGCGCAGGCCTCGCTGTAGTTGAGCTTGACGCCGCGGTCGCGGCGTTTGCGGGCCAGATCGGCCACGACGTAGATGTAGAGCTTGTCCATCTCACGCGGGGAGAGGTTCACCGGAACCACTTCTCCTTTCCGAGAATCCGACGAAATGCAAGTCATAGGAAATGCAGGGCAGTTGACCGACGGAATGCGACGGAATACCAGGTTAGGGCGCCCGCGGTTCAGATCCGGCGCAGCCGGGGAATGGCCGGCACCGCCGCCAGGAACAGCAGGGTGGTCAGGACGAACGGCCACGTGAAGGCATGGCCGCCGAACGGCGCGGTGACCGCGCCGAGCGCCGGGGTCAGCACGGTGGCGGCGGCCGCGCCGAGCACGGCGTAGGCCGCGCTCCAGCCGTCGGGGGCGACGAAGACCCCGCACAGCGCCAGCGCCACCAGCACGCCGCAGTAGCCGAGCAGCCCCTGCTCGACCGCCTCCGCCGGGGCGCCGAACACCCGGGCGGTGAGCAGCGCGGTGGCACTGCCGACGCAGGCCATCAGCCCGGCGAGCCGACTGGCCGCGAACAGCCCGGCCAGGAACAGCAGGCCGACGTACCACTGGGGCAGGAAGAAGACCTGGCCGACGTTGGCGAAGAACCCCCGCCAGAACTGATCCCAGCCCAGACCGGTCCCCCCGGACGCCGCTACGGGCAGCGCCGCCGGACCGGCGTCCGCCGGCCACAGCCGCCGGAACCCGGGCGCGGCGACCGTGACGGCGGTCGCCACCAGGCAGAACGGCGCGGTCAGCGCGGGCAGTCCGCGCCCTTCCAGCAGCGCCCCGAGCCCCGCGGTGACCACCACGGAGACGACGGCGCCGAGCACCGCGACCACGACCGTGGCCAGGTGGCCGGGGCCGAGGAAGACCGCGCAACCGAGCGCCACCAGGCACCCGTTGTACCCGGTCAGCCCGGTCTCGACGGCGTCCCGCCGCAGCCGCAGACCGTACCCGGCGGCGGTGGCGACGGCACTGCCCAGCAGGCCGTAGAGGCCGTACTGCCAGCCGGCGGCGAACAGTGCGGCGACGAAGAAGAGTCCGCACACGGCGGACGGCATGAAATCGACCTGGGCGACACCGCGCAGGACTTGGACGACCAACTTGACGGATATCGGACGGACAGTCACCGGAGCCCCCTCCGGTGCTCCTTCCCCACCCTTTTGTTGAGCCATGCGGCGCACCAATTCCCCGGTACGGCCGAGGGGGCTCAGGAGATTGCTCGGGAGCCCGTTCGGCGATTCGTTGGGAACCGTACTCCTGCGGATTGCGGAGCGGGACGGGTACGGCGGGTCACGCCAAATCGACGGCGGGTGACGGCAGGCCCGCTGAGCTGCAACATTCTGTTGAAATCAGCATCCGGGGAGGTGGTTGAGGAGAGCAATTCTTTGCGAAGTTTTACTCGCCCCGGACAGGCAGCGGAATATGACCATGTCAAATAATCCTCGACAAATTCCATCCATCCCGGCAATACGGACAGCCGAAACTGTGGGAACGCCGTGAAGCACGGGGCTGATGTGACAGAAATGTGGTCGATGACGGGTGCGAACGGACACGGATCGTCCGAGGAGCTACCCGCGGCCGAGGTGCCGGAGCAGGAAGCCCTCCGAAGCCGCCGCCTCGAACCCGGGCACCGCCCGATGGCCCCCGGGGTTGGCGTACAGCGTCTTCTCCCGCGAGCCCAGCGCGCCGTACAGCGCCAACACGCCCTCCCTGGGCTGGAGTTCGTCGTCCCACTGGAGGACGAACTCCACCGGCACCGTCACCCGCCCGGCCGCCTCCAGCAGTGAGGCATGGCCCGCCAGGCCGAACACCGCGGCGCGGATGCGGAGTTCGACCGCCGTGAGCGGGATGCCGATCGCCGTCGCGAGCGACAGCCCCCAGTACCCGACCGGCCCGAGGCCCTCCCCCGCCGTACCCTCGGCACCCTCCGCGCCCGCCAGGGCGTCCAGCACCGCCCGCCACTCCGGCACGGCCCGCTCCGCGAGCGCCGCCGTGTGCCGCGCCACCCACGCGCTGAGCGGCCGCCCGGCCGCCAGCAACTCCCCGATCTCGGTGGCGAACCGCTCGTCCTGCGCGGTGCGCGGCCGCTCCCCGTGCCCGGGCGCGTCGATCGCCACCGCCGCCCACCCGTACCGCGCCACGCACCGCCGCGCCCGCTCCCGCGACCCCCAGCGGTCACCCCCTCCCCCGTGGCCGAGCAGCACCAACGGCCGCCCACCGAGCCCCGACCCGTCCGGCTGCCAGAGCACGCCGGGAACGCCGTCGAGGACGAAACGGCGTTCCACGACGCCGTCCGAGCTGGTCTCCGAGGTGAAGTGCACCTGTCCATGATGGCGCCCGACACACGTTCGAGCACCGCCTTTCCGACCGCCGGCCGACGGCGCCCCGCTCTGGGTGTTCCGGACCGACCCGGAGGCGACCGCACTCGACGCCGACGACCGGCACGCGTACGTCGGCTACCGGGACGGCGAACTCGTCGCCCTCGACCTCCGGGACGGCACCGCCACCCGTGGCCGCCTCACCGTCGGCGGGGTCGTCGCGGTACCGACCGCGCTCACCGTCGCCGGGCCCGGGCGGCTGCTGATCGGCACGGGCGACGGGCGGATCCTGGACTGCTCGGTCGACCTGCCCGGCTGTGCTGCGAACGCGTAGGCCCGGAGCGGGAAGTCGGCCCCGTCGACTCCCCGTACCCGAGCTCTACCGCTACCGCCCCGCTGCAGACTCCCGCAGGAACTCCGTCAGCAGCGCCGCCACCTCCGCCGGGCGTTCCAGGCTCGGCAGGTGGCCCGCCCAGGGCAGTTCGAGGTGACGGACGTGCCGGGCGTTCGGCAGCAGGGCCGGCAGCTCGGCGGCGATCGCCCGGTAGTCCGGCAGGTCGTGGGCACCCGCGACGGCCAGGGTCGGGGCGGTGATCCGGGCGAGGTCGGCCTCCTCCTTCTCCGGGCCGCCCGTCGCCTCCCACTGCACCTCGAAGTTGTGGCGCTGCATCCGACGGACGAACGCGCGGGTCTCCTCGTCGGCCTCCGGGCCCAGCCAGGTACGGACGTTGAGCCCGACGGCGCCGTCGATGTCGTCCGCCTCCACCAGCGCCTCCTCCTCGGCGCCGAAGGCGCGCACGGCCTCGCTGGGTTCGTGGCCCGGCCGGCCCGCGCCGAGCAGGGCCAGGGCGGTGACCGCCTGCGGGCGCAGCGCCGCCACCGTCAGAGCGGTCCGCCCGCCGTACGAGGAGCCGACCACCGCGGTGGAATCGATGCCCAGGTGGTCGAGCAGGGCGAGCACGTCGGCGGCGGCGGCGTACGGCCCGTCGGCGAGCGGGGTGTCGCCGAAGCCGCGGAAGTCACAGCGGACGACGCGGTGGCCGGCGTCGAGGAGGGCCTGCCACTGCCCGTCCCACATCCGTCGGTCGCACACCGCGGAGTGCAGCAGGAGAACGGCCGGTCCGGAGCCTGAATCGTCGTGAGAGAGGATCATGCGGCGGATGTTACGGCCCGTGGCCGATGGCAGGCGAACGATTTCGACGGGGAGTAAGCGCTTCCGGCCCCGCCTGGGCTCTTGGTGGGTGAGGAGGTGCTCATGGGAGAACCGAAGGACGCACGGGACGAGGAGTTCCAGACGTTCATCGTCGCGGCCTGGCCACGACTGGTGCGGACGGCGTTCCTGCTGGCCGGCGAGCAGTACGCGGCCGAGGACCTGGTGCAGTCGGCGGCCGAGAAGGCCTGCGCGGCCTGGTCGAAGGTGCGCCGGGCCGACGATCCGTACGCCTACGTGCGGCGGATCCTGGTGAACCAGCACGCCCGCCGCTGGCGCCGCCGGCCGCCGGAGCTGCTGGTCGACGCGGTGCCGGACGCGGCGGGCACGGAGGACGGCTTCGCCCGCTCCGACCAGCGCGGCGCGCTGCTGGCCGCGCTCGCCACCCTGCCGCCGCGCCAGCGCGAGGCGGTGGTGCTGCGCCACTGGGAGGACCTGAGCGACAGCCAGACGGCGCTGGCGATGGGCTGCTCGGTGGGCGCGGTGCGCAGCCACGCGGCGAAGGGCATCGGGCGGCTGCGGCAGGTGTCGGCGCTGGTGGAACTGAAGGACAGGACTGAGATCGGAGGGGCGGTATGACCATGGAGAACCCGGAAGCGGGCCAGGACACCGATCTGTGGGTCGGGCTGGGCCTGGCCGAGGCGGCGTCGACGGCGCGGATCGGACCGGTGCCGGTGGCGGACATCGTGGCGGGCGGCCGGCGGATCCGGCGCCGTCGCCGGACGGCGGTCGGCGCGCTGGCGCTGGCCTCGGTGGTGGTGCTGGCGGGCGGGGCGATCACCCAGCTGCGGCCGGACCCGGCCGCCTCCCACCCGCTGGTCGCCGCGGGCACCGGCCACGGCACGGGCACCGGCGGCCCGCCGACCCCCACGGCCGGCACCCCTGCGGTGCGCGACCCGTTCACCCCGCTCCGGGTGGTGCTCGGACAGGGCACCACGGCGGACGGCAAGGAGTGGAAGCTGTGGCGGGCGGTGTGGCCGACGGCGCCGAAGGACCGCGCGTACGAGCAGGCCCTGGCCGTGTGGCAGGAGCGCAGCCCGTACGACTCCGTGGTCAGCAAGCCCACCCCGGAGTACGTCGACCGGTACTACAACGCCGACTCCGACGTCATCAACACCTACTTCACGGTCGACGGGGTCCGGCAGAGCCACGACTCCGAGGGCATCACCCCCGCCCCGGGCAAGCTCGACCCCCGCGACGGCACGTACATCGCCGGCGGCCTGGAGGGCGCCCGCGGCAAGGGCGACACCGTCGCGCCGGGCGACATCGTCGCGCTGAGCCTCGGCCCGGACATCGCCCGGGTGAAGGTCACCTGGACGGACGGGAGCGTCACCGAGCCGACCATCGTCACCGTGGGCGACCTGCCGCTGCACCAGGCCGTGGTGGCCCGGCCGACGGGCAAGACGGCCAAGCTGTGGGAGTTCTTCGACAAGAACGGCGCCAAGGTACCGGACTCGGGCTCGCAGTTCCTGACCTCCTAGCTCCCCCTGCGGTCCGGCGCGGTTCCCCCCGGCGGCCCGGCGCGCGGCCGCCGGGCCGCAGGGCCGCCGCGCGCTTCCGCGGGCGGGAGCGGGGGCGCGTTGCGGTCATCCGCGCAGGGCCGCCACCGCCTCCCCGACCAACTCCCGGGCCCGGTCGACCGTCGCGGACAGTGCCTCGGGCGTCTCCCCTACAGCGCCCAGCAGTTGGCCCACCCGCGCGCCGAAGTCGGCTGGCGAGCCCGGGAGTTGGTCGGCCACCGCCAGCGCCCCCTTCTCGTTGAGGCACCAGCGCCGGTCGTGCGCGTACAGGGCCTGCACGAGCACGCCGACCGCCCGGGAAAGGCAGAGCGAGACGTACAGGACGTCGCCGCGCGCCGCGCCCTTCGCGGCGGCGCCGACCAGGAAGTCCGCCTCCCATACCCCGGCCGTCAGGGCGGCCCGCAGCGGCTCGGGGTAGTCGGCCAGCTCCTCCTGGAGTGCGGCCAACTCCCCGTTCGGGTCGGCGAGTACGCGTCCGAGCGCGAGTTCCCCGGCGTAGCAGGGCGACCAGAAGCCGAGCGGGTGCCCGGCCTGCACCCCGACCTCGTAGCGGCCGGCGCGGCAGTCCGCCCACACCCGCTCGACCCGGTCGAGGTCCCGCAGGATCCAGTCCACGGCGACCCCGTCGACCCGCAGCCACGCCCCGCCGTTCACCCAGGGCCCCCAGCCGCCTGGGCCGGCGACCTCGACCCCGGGGCCCGCCAACTCCCCCAGGGCGGCGAGGTCGAGGGCGCCCCGGTAGTAGACGCCGAGGTCCCAGTCGGACTCCGGCCGGTGCTCCCCGCGCGCCCGGCTGCCGCCGAGCATCACCCCCACCACGCCCGGGATCTCGGCCAGTCGGGCCGCCATGTGCTCAATGGTCTTCCGCATGACGGGAATTCTGGCGCCCGGCCCTGCGTCGGGCCACCGGATTCGCCCCCGGCACCGCCAGCGGCCGCCTCAGTAGCCGACGGTGAAGCTCCACTGGACGAAGCGCGGAAGCTGCGCCGCGGTGGCCGGTCAGGTGCCGCTGCTGGAGGAACCGGACTGTGTGATGCCCTTGAGGACCTCCTCCAGCGAGTCCTTGTCCGGGGAGAGCGCGTCGTCGTCCACCGAGCCCTCGAACACCACGTAGCCGCCGCCCTTGGCCTGGAAGGTGGCCAGCAGGACGTAGCCCTGGGCGCCGGTGGAGGTGGTCACGTGCCAGCGGTCGACGTAGCCGGGCACGCCGTCCACGCTCATGACGCCCGAGCCGTAGTCGGTGTGCTGGTTGACCCCGGGGTAGAGCCCGCCCGCCCAGACGGGCATCGCGGCGTCGGCGGCGTCCTTGGCGGTGGCGCCCTGGACCACGTCCTTGCTGACGGCGAACATCCCGCGCACGCAGCGGTGGCCGCCGTCGCAGGTGTACGGGCCGGTGCCTTCGAACATCGAGTAGCTCGGGCGGCTGGAGTCGGTGGTCCAGCCGTCGAGGATCGGGACGGTGATCGCGTGCTGCGGGTCCGGCGCGATGCCCGTGACGACCGGCTCGGGCTTGACCGCCGGGGTGGTCGGGCTGGGCGTGGGGGTCGGCGGGGGGAGGGTGCCCCGGGAGGTGCTGCTCAGCGTCGGGCTCGTGGTCGGGCCGGCCAGCGGGCCGACCAGCGGGCCGTTGCTGTGGCTGAAGGCGAACGCGGCGACGATCCCGGCCACGGCCAGCACGCCCGCCACGGTGCCGACGATCACACCCGGCCGGGCGCGGCGGGAGCTCGGCGGCGGCGCGTAGGGCGCCGGGCCGGGGTAGCCGTAGCCCTCGCCCGGGTGGCCGTAACCGTCGCCCGGGTAGCCGTAACCGGTGCTCGGAGGGCCGAATCCGGTGCCCGGGTGGGCTTCCTGCGCGGGGTGCGGTGCCGCAGCGCCCGGGTAGCCGTAGCCGGGCGTCGGCAGTGGCCGGACGTCGCTGGTCCAGGCCTGGCCGTCCCACCAGCGTTCGTTTCCGGGGGCTCCGTCCGTACCGGGGGCCGGGTACCACCCGGGAGGCGTCGAGTTGCTCACCGCCGTACGGTACCGGCCGTTTCCCGGGGCGCTTCGTTCACCCCCGGCCCGTCCGGCCACACTCAGGCGGCGTCTGCTCCGTCCGTCCCCGTTCCTTCCGTCCCCGCTCCGCCCGTCCCCGCTCCCTCCGCTCCCGCCCTGCCCATCAGCCGGGCGGCCAGGTCCTCCGCCAGCCGGGCGACCCGGCCGCGGCGGCGGCGGGCGAGGGCCAGGCCGAGGTGGCGGCGCGGGCTGGGTTCGGCCAGCGGGAGGACGACCAGTTCGGGGTGCGGCGCCAGGCCGATCTCGGGGATCAGGGCGATGCCGACCCCGCCGCGGACCAGGGACTGGGCGAACTCGTAGTCGGTCGCGGTGCAGGAGATCCGCAGCTCGACCCCGGCCAGCTCGGCGTGGCGGGTGAGCTGGCCGACGGACTTGCGGCAGCCCAGGATCCAGCGCTGGTCGGCGAGTTCGGCCAGGTGCGGCGCCTCGGGGCGGTCCCGGTAGCGGATCGCGGCGGGGTGGCGGACGGGCAGGACGAGGCGGAGCGGGTCCTCGCCGAGCGGGGTCCAGTCCAGTCCGGAGCGGTCGCCGGGCCGGCAGGGCGGCGGTCCGTCGAGGTGGTAGGCGAGGGCGAGGTCGGCCCGTCCCTCGCGGACGGCGGGCAGGCTGTCCTCCGGTTCCGCCTCCAGGATGGACAGTTCCACCTCCGGGTGGTCTGCGGCGAAGCCGGCGAGCGCTGCGGGCAGCAGGCGTCGGCCGCCGCTGGCGAAGGTGGCGACGGTCAGGGCGGTCCGCTCGGCGGTCAGCCGGGCGATGCGCTCCCGGGTGTCGGTGAGTTCGGCGGCGATCGCGTCGGCGGCCTCGACCAGGAGGCGGCCCGTCTCGGTGAGGGTGACGCCCCGGGTGGAGCGCTCCACGACGGGCGAGCCGAGGCCGCGTTCCAGTGCGGCGACCTGCTGGGAGACGGCCGAGGGGGTGCAGTGCAGGACCTGGGCCGCCTGGTTGAAACTGCCGCGGCGGGCGACTTCCCGCAGGACGGCCAGCCGCTGGACGTCGATCAACAGTTCTCCTTATGACGGGGGCTCCAGCCGAACACTACTGCTGTCGTCCGGTTCACGGCAGGATGATCACCAGAGCCGGACCGGACCGTACGAAACGGTGCGGAACGGGACGGAACAGGGCAGTACGAAAGGGATCCAGGAACGTGGACGTGTGCGTGATCGGCGGCAGCCGGTACTTCGGGCGGATGATGATCGAGGAACTCCGCGACGCGGGCGCGGCGGTGACGGTCATCAACCGCGGCTCGACCCCCGCCCCGCACGGCGTGACCCACCTGCTCGCCGACCGTGACGACGAGGCCGCACTGAGCGCCGCGCTCGGCGACCGGCGCTTCGACGCCGTCGTGGACCAGGTCTGCTTCTCGCCCGTCCAGGCGGCCACCGCCGCCCGGGTGTTCGCCGACCGCACCCCGCGCTACGTTCTCACCTCCACCGTCGAGGTCTACGCCCACCTCGGCCGGCCCGACGGACCGCCGCTGCCGGAGCAGGCGCTCGACCTCTCGGCCGAGCAGGTGGACCTGCAACTCCCGTGGTCCGACAGGCAGTTCCGGAGCAACCACTACGCCGAGGGCAAGCGCCAGGCGGAGGCCCTGCTCACCCGGCTGGCGCCGTTCGACCTCGTCACCGTCCGCACCGCGCACGTCCTCGGCGGCGCCGACTTCACCGGGCGGCTGGCCCACTACGTGGAGCGGATCGCCGACGGCCGGCCGGTGGAGGTGCACCCCGCGCCGCAGCGCGCGACCTTCGTCCACGCGCCGGAGATCGCCCGCTTCCTGGCCTGGGCGGCCGGGGCGGACTTCACCGGGCCGGTCAACGCGGCCTCCCCGGAGGCGCTGGACGTACGGGAGCTGTGCGCCATCGTCGGCCAGGTGGTGGGCGCCGAACCGGAGTTCACCGTGAGCGACGCGGACGAGCCCAGCCCGTTCTCCTTCGGGAGCTGCTACGCGATGGACACCGGCCGCTCGGCCCGCGAGGGATTCCGCTTCTCGCCCGTCACCGACTGGCTGCCCCAGGCCGTCAAGGAGGCCCGCGCATGACCGCGATATCGGCAACCCCCCTCACCCGTACGGTCGGTGACCTGACCGTCGGCGCCATCGGCCTCGGCGCGATGCCGCTGTCCGTGGAGGGCCGCCCCGCCGAGGAGCAGGCGATCGCCACCGTCCACGCCGCCCTCGACGCGGGCGTGACGCTGATCGACACCGCCGACTCCTACCACTGGCACGCGGACGAGCTCGGCCACAACGAGCGCCTGGTCACCCGGGCCCTGGAGAGCTACGGCGGCGGCACGGACGGCGTCCTGGTGGCGACCAAGGGCGGCCGGGGCCGCCCCGGCGACGGCAGTTGGACGGTCAACGGGGATCCGGACCACCTGCGCCGGGCGGCCCAGGCCTCGGCCGCGCGGCTCGGCGTCGAGGCGATCGGCCTCTACCAGCTGCACAAGCCCGACCCGGCGGTTCCGTTCGCGGACTCGGTCGGCGCACTGCGCGAGCTGGTCGACGCCGGGACGGTGCGGATGGTCGGCATCTCCAACGTGGACCGCGCGCAGATCCGCACCGCCCACGAGATCCTCGGCCGGCACCTGGTCTCCGTGCAGAACCGTTTCTCCCCGGCGCACACCGCCACCCGCGACACCCTCGACCTGTGCACCGGACTCGGCCTGGCCTTCCTCCCCTGGAGCCCCCTCGGCGGCATCTCCGCCAGCGCCGTCGACGACCCGGCAAGCGCCGCGCCCACGACGGACACCCCGTTCCACACCCTCGCCCGCGCCCGGGGCGTCAGCCCCCACCAGGTCTGCCTCGCCTGGCACCTCGCCCAGTCCCCCGCCGTCCTCCCGATCCCCGGCGCCCGCCGCCCGGCGTCCATCAGCAACTCGGCCGCGGCAGCCGGGCTCGTGCTGACGGCGGAGGAACTGGCGACACTGCAGCTGTAACGGGCCCGGAAGGCGAGAACGAGGAGTGGGAAGTCGACGGAGCCGACTTCCCACTCCGGCCGCCCCGGCCAACCGGGTCAGGCCTCCATGGCGGCCCGCTCGGCCGCGCTGCGGAGGACACAGAATTCATTGCCCTCGGGGTCGGAAAGGACGGCCCAGCCGCCGCCGTCGGGCTCGCGGTGGTCGGCGAGGAGGGTGGCGCCGAGCCCCAGCAGCCGCTCCACCTCCCGGTCGCGCGAGTCCTCCGGGCGCAGACAGAGGTGGAAGCGGTTCTTGATCGCCTTGGGTTCGGGCACCTGGGCGAAGAACAGCACCGGCCCCTCCGTGAGCATCACCTCCACCGTCTCGTCGCCGGGCTTGTCGTCCGGCCCGAGCGGACGGCCCGTCACCTTGCTCCAGAACTGGGCCAGTTCATAGGCGTTGGCACAGTCGATCGCCACGTTCTGCACTACCGAAACCATGCGCCCGAGCCTCCCCGATCCCCGCCCCGCCCGCCACCGGGTTTCCCGGCCTCCTCCGCACACCCACGAACGGTGGGTGCCCTCGGGAACCATCGGGCCGGGTCGGAAGTCATGTACAAGGTGAAATCCGACGCAGCAGCTCAGAACCAGCCGGCCCGCCCCCAGATCAACCGCAGGCGGCTGCTGTTGAGCGCCGCGGGCGGGATCGGGGCGCTCGCCGTTGCGGGTGGGGCCCGGTGGTGGGCGGAGCGGGACGGCGAGCGCGGCCCCCGGCTGTAGAGCACGACGGCCGCGAACGGGCGGCTCGTGCTGGCCGACGGCCCGCAGCAGGGCCTGTACGTCTCCGGGTCCGACGGCAGCATGCGCGCGCTCGACCCCCGCACCGGCGCCGTCCGCTGGAGTCGGGCAATCGACTCGTCCGACGCCATATCCGGCTACATGGGCGGCCGTCCGGCGGCGGCGGGCGACGGCGCGGTGTACACGGCCACCTCGACCGGCTTGCAGGCGCTGGACGCCGCCACCGGTGAGGTGCGCTGGCAGGTGCCGGTGCCGGAGTGGGCCGAGCTCCCCGCAGAGCGGACCCCTATCGCCGTCGGCGGCGGTGCCGTGTTCGCGGTCCACGGGGGCGCGCTGCACGCCCACGACCCGGCCACCGGCGAAGCGCGCTGGAGCAAGACGTCGGGCGCCGGGGACTTCCTGGCCGCGGACGGCGACACCGTGTACGTCGGCGGGGTCGGGGTCCGCGCCTTCGATGCGCGCACCGGCGAGCAGCGCTGGGTGCAGGAGAGCATCCCGGGCGTCAAGAGCACCCCCGTCGTCCACCAGGGCGCGGTCCTGCTGACGTACAACATCGGAACCGCGACCACCACGTGGGTCTGCTCGCTGGAGGCGGCCACCGGCCGGGTCCGCTGGCAGCGCATGCAGCAGGGCGCCGGCAACTGCCCGCTGTCGGCCGCGAACCGGACGGTCTGCTTCCTCAGCGGAGGGCACCTGACCGGGATGGACACGGAGACCGGCGAGCCGCGCTGGACGGCCACCGTGACCCTGGGCCTGGGCCGCGGGGAGAGCTCGATGACCGCCGCGAACGGCGTCGCCTACGTCGGCACCAACGACGACCGGCTGTTCGCCTTCGACCTCGACACGGGCAGCCCGCGCTGGCAGGACGCCCCGGAGAAGCTCCGCTCCGACACCGACTACACCTACGTCTCGCTGGCCGCCGCCGGTCCGACCGTCTACCGCAGCAGCCGCACCGGCCTCCACGCCCTCGGCGCGCTCACGTAGGCCCGGATCAACCGGCGGTGCGGACGAAGCGCATCGAGCAGCGACGGTGGGCCCCGTCGTCGCTGAAGGCCCGCTCCCCCAGCCGCCACCCGGCCGTCTCGATCCGCTGGACGTAGAGCGCCAGGTTCCGCTCGGGATGGACGGGGTGGAGCCGGATGCTCCTGCGGTGCTCGGCGTCGCCCCGCTCCCAGCAGCGGGCGGCGTGACTGTCCACGGGGCTGAGGCCGCCGGGCACGTGTCGATCCATGCCGGCGATCGTAGGCAGAACCAGGGCGTCGGGCACCTGACTTTGCGGTCGCCGCCGCTCGGAGCCTTGCCCGGAGCGAAGCGCCGACCACCGTCGTCCTGGTGGTCGGCGCTTTCTGCCGCCCGGCGTGTGTCCGGGTGCGGAGTCAGCCCAGCACGCCGGTCAGGGCGCGGGCGAGTACCGCGTCGAAGGGGTCGTGGGGGTTGCCGTCGGGCGGGGAGGCGGCGAGCAGGGCGGTGATGCGGGGGTGGCCTCCTGCGGCGGCGACGTGGCGGAGGTAGGCGGCGGATCGGCGCGTGGCGCCGGTGTCCGCGGCGGCTGTCTCGTTCTGGACGAACAGCGCGGTCAGGCCGTTGAGGAGGGCGAACGCCTCCAGTTTGCGGGCGGGGTCGGCCGGGTGGTCGGCGAGCACGTCGAGCACGTGCTCCAGGAGGTCGATCCCGTGCGGGCCGAGGGTGGGGCGGCCGATGACCACGGCGGGTAGCCAGGGGTGGCGGCGCATGATCTGCCGGGCCTGGCGGGCGATGGCGAGCAGGTCCGCCTGCCAGTCGCCGCTGGGGTCGGGCAGGTCGTATTCGCGCGCGGTGCTGTCGGTCATCAGGTCGAGCAGGTCGTCGCGGGTGGCCACGTAGCGGTAGAGCGAGGCGGCGCCGGTGCCCAGGGCGGATGCGACGCGGCGCATGGAGACGGCCTCCAGGCCCTCGCGGTCGGCCAGTTCCGTCGCGGCCGTGGTGATCTCGGCGCGGCTGCGCTCGGCCGGGCGCCCGATCGGCGCCTGCTCCGGCCGCATCCAGATCACCGGCTCCTGCTGTCCTGCCACTGCCACCTCCCGTGTTGCCGCCAGTCTACCCATCGCGTACGGTGTTCGCGAACGGCGTTTGCAAATGAGGGGGGAATGCGATGACGCGCTTCGCGCACAACGGCGGGATCCGGATCGCCTTCGAGGACCTGGGCGGCGCGGGCGGCGACCCGCTGCTGCTGGTCATGGGACTGGGAACCTCACGGTTCTGGTGGCCGGACGGCCTGGTGGGCCAACTGGTCGACCGCGGCTTCCACGTCGCGGCCTACGACCAGCGCGACGCCGGCGAATCCACCCACCTGCCCGACCGGCGCGTCGGCCCGCCGATCAAGGCCCTGCTGCACCGCGAAGCCCCGGCCTACAGCGCCGAGGACCTCACCGACGACGCGGTCGCCGTCCTCGACGCCCTCGGCTGGGAAGGCGCCCACCTCTTCGGCCACTCGATGGGCGGGCTCGTCGCACAGCGCACCGCGATCCGCCACCCCGAGCGCGTGCTGAGCCTGGCCACTTCCTGCGCCGTCCCCAGCGACGCGAAAGGCCTGAGGGTCCTGCGCTACCTGCGCCTGATGTGCCTGCCCCGTTTCGCCCGGCTGCACTACCCCGAGACCCCGCAGGGCAACCTGGACCTGGCCGTGGCCGCCGCACGCATCCTCGCCGCGCCCGGCCGGCACATCGACGAGCACGATGTGCGCGAGTTCGTGGACAAGGAGGCAGCGCACCAGGTCGCCAGCTTCCGCGACCAGAAGGCGCAGAGCCGCCAGATCGGCGCGAAGTGGCACGGCGGGCCACTCGCCCGGATCACCGCACCGACCCTGGTCCTGCACGGCGAGCACGACCCGCTCCTGCGCCTGGCGGCCGCGCACGACATCGCCGCCGCCGTCCCCGGCGCCCGCCTGCGCACACTGCCCGGGGCCGGCCACTTCCTCGCCCGCGAAGTCTGGACCACCTACGCCGACGAACTGCGCGCGCTCGCCGACCGCGCCGATGAGCGACCGCGGACCAACGGGGCCACGCACGGGTAACCGGCGACCGCAGCGCTGGAGTTGTCGGGGCGTCGAATTCGGGGTCCGGACCGGCGCGCGTCGGAGCGGGTGGGTGTCGGTGCGGGCGAGTAGGTTCCGTCGGAGAACGGGCGGGTCCCGGAACGACGGAGGTTGGGCACGGTGGCGACGTACGTACTGATCCACGGCGCGGGCGCCGACGCATGGTACTGGGGGCCGCTGGCCGCCGAGTTGCGCGACCGGGGCCACGAGGTGATCGCGCCGGACCTGCCGTGCGAGGACGAGTCCGCCGGGCTCTCCGAGTACGCGGACACGGTGGTCCAGGCGATCGGCGACCGGCGTGAACTCGTGGTCGTCGCGCACTCGTTCGGCGGGTTCACCGGGCCGCTGGTGTGCGCGCGGGTTCCGGTGGACCTGCTGGTCATGCTCCAGGCCCAGGTCCCGGCCCCCGGCGAGGCGCCGGGCCTGTGGTGGGACAACACCGGGTACGGGCCGGCCCGGCAGGAGGCCGACCGGCGAAGGGGCATCCCGGAGGACACCGAGGAGGACCCGCTCTCGCTCTTCCTTTACGACGCCCCGGCGTCGCTGGCGGCCGAGTTGATGGCGAATCACCAGCGGACGCAGTCGGCGGCCCCGTTCGGCGAACCGTGGCCGCTGGACGCCTGGCCGCAGGTGCCGACCAGAGCGCTGCTGTCAGCCGGCGACCGGTTCTTCCCGGTGGAGTTCATGCGGCGGGTAACGGTCGAGCGGCTCGGCATCGAACCGGACGAGATGCCCGGCGACCACATGCCGATGCTCGGCCACCCAAAGGAGCTGGCCGAACGGCTGGAGGCGTACCGCGCGGCACTGTAGTGACGCGATCGACGGCCGAGGAGTGGGGAGTCTGGGGGGTCGACCTGAAAAGCAACCGCTGTGGTTCGGGGTGGGGGGTGACGTTGGGGGGGCCGTATAAAAATGCAACTAACCCACAAGAGGGCT